>JAKFUS010000012.1 GCA_021732605.1 Betaproteobacteria bacterium
GCGGAGTCACTCTATGTGAAGCCGGGCGATGTCATCGAATGCGCATTCGAAGCGCCGCACATGATACTGCGCAACCGCATCGTCGCACCGTAATCAGCAATCAATGCAACAACAAAAAGCGGCCCGCGGGCCGCTTTTTTATTAACACCGGATTCTAAATACCCTGGCGCAGATTGATGTGCGACAAATGCACTTTCTCGATCGCTTCCAGCTTCTGCAGGCGCTTGTCGATCTGCTCCAGCGCGACCGTAGCCAGCTTCAGCTGCTGGACGCCGTTCAACAGCATCACGCCCCAGTCCATTTTCGCCAGTTGCACCCGCGTCGCCTCGACCTCCCGGCGCATCGCTCTCAGCTGTATCACCATCACCAGCATCAGTACCGCGGCAGCCAGCAATAACAGCAGCGCCGCGCCTATCAGCATTTTTTCGCCGGTCATAGCCTCGCCCCCCGTGGCCCGCCCGGTGCCCAACGGCCCGGACTGGAGCCCACGATAGCAGAAATTACCGCCCCGGCAAGCTCATACACCAACAACACCGGGGCTATAATCCGGCACATCGCAGATTCAATCCAAAAATAATGCACGGCTCCTCCCGTGCTACTAAAAATGATCAGGATACGCAAACTTGCAGTACTCGCCGGTTGCCTGTTGTTAACGGCCCCGGCTTTGGCCGGTGATCCGGCTCCGGCGACTGTTTTTCCTGCCAGAGTGACCGAATGGCCGCTGCCGAAACCGATGTTTGCGCGCAGTTCCGCAGTTGCTCCCGACGGCAGTATTTATATTGCAGTGCCCAACGACAACAAGGTGCTGCGTTTCGATCCCCGGACTCAGACCTTCAAGGATTGGGATCTGCCGAGCAGCCACCAGCCGAACAGCGTGATGGTCGACCGCAAAGGCATGGTCTGGACCGCTGGTTACGGCAACGGCACGATCGGCAAACTCAAACCATCGACAGGTACTATTGCGGAATTTTCAGTGCCTTCGGGCAGCGCCAGCGGGCCGCATACCCTGGTGCTCAGTAATGATGGTGAAACCCTGTGGTTCACCATGCAAACCGGCAACCGGATCGGCGGCGTCGATACCCACACCGGCAGGATTGCCGAATACGAGACCTCGGGTAATCCGGGCGGCATCACCATCGACCGTGCCGGTGGTGTCTGGTGGTGCCGCAGCAGTGACGACAAACTGGGGCGCCTGGATCCGCGGACCGGAAAAATCTCTGAACTGGATATGGGCCGCAGCTCCCGGCCGCGTCGCATCGCCACCGCACCCGATGGAATGCTTTGGGTCACGCTCTCCGGCAACGGCCGGTTGGCAAAAGTTGATCCGGCCACCCACAAAGTTGTCGATACCTACCTGCTGCCTGGCGGCAATGCAGGCGCTTATTCAGTCGCGGTAGATGATGCCGGCATCGTCTGGGCCAACCAGATCAAGCTCGACGCAGTGATACGCTTTGATCCCGCGACTGCATTGATGCAGACCATCAAACTCCCGTCGATCAACCCCGGTATCCGCAAGTTGACGACGGATGGCAACCGCGTGTGGTACACCGGATCGCATAACGGCAGGCTGGGCGTCATTGAATAGACGACGGCTGCTTCTGTTGCTGCTAACTGCGCTGCCGGTTGTTGCAAGGCCGGTGCAGGCTGCAACCCCCGGTTTGTGGCAACAGCTTAAATCCGGCGGCCATGTGTTGCTGATCCGCCACGCCGCCACCGACCCCGGCGTTGGTGATCCGCCGGGTTTTGACCTGAGAGACTGCTCAACACAACGCAACCTGAGTGCCGCCGGACGCGCAGATGCACGGCAACTCGGCATTGCGTTGAAGCAGCTTGGCGTGCCGGTTGCTGCAGTGCGTTCCAGCCGCTGGTGCCGATGCCAGGAGACCGCGAAGCTGGCGTTTGGCGGCGCGCAACCCTGGCCGGCACTGGACAACACTTTCGAAACACCGGATCGCCGGCCGCAGCAGATCAACGAAATCCGCAAAGCGCTCGCGCAGCCGGTTACCAGCGGCAATCTCGCGCTGATCACACACGGCGTCAACATCCTGTCGCTGACCGGCATCTCGCCCGCGGAAAGTGAAATCGTTGCACTCCGCACCGACAGCGATGGCAAATTCACGGTCATCGGCCGCGGCATTCCGTTTCATTGAGCATGACACTCCGTAACAGCCGTCATTGCACGCAAACAGGCGCAAATGTTGCGGCGCGGCGATATCAGGGCATTTCATCTTGTGGTGCGTCATTGCACCAGCGCAACGAACTGACTACCATTGCGGCTGCTTATTGCGACCACTTTATTTGCGGCCAGACGGCGAAAAAAACAAAATCCGCGCCGGCTGTCAGATTCATTTCACCTGAGGAGCTTTTACATGCGTACCTACAAAATCCTGATTCTGGGTGCCTCTTACGGCTCTCTGCTGGCCACCAAGCTGCTGCTCGCAGGACATACGGTGAAGATGATCTGCCTGCCCGCTGAAGCCGAACTGTTCAACAAGGAAGGCGCCATTGTGCGCATGCCGATCAAGGGCCGCGAAGGCCTGGTTGAGATCCGTTCAAGCGAGTTGCCAGGCAAACTTTCCGCCGGTGGCCCCGACTCCGCCAATCCGGCCGACTATGACCTGATCGCGCTGGCGATGCAGGAGCCGCAATACCGCGCCCCCGGCGTGCGTGAACTGCTCGACAAGATCGCCAAATCCCGCGTGCCCTGCATGTCGATCATGAACATGCCGCCGCTGCCGTACCTGAAACGCATCCCGGGCCTTGATGCCGAAGCCTGCCGCGACTGTTTCACTGACAGCTCGGTCTGGGACAGTTTTGATCCGAAAACGCTGACGCTGTGCAGCCCCGATCCCCAGGCCTTCCGTCCTCCTGAAGAAAAAATCAACGTGCTGCAGGTACGGCTGCCGACCAATTTCAAGGCCGCGCGTTTCGACTCCGACGCCCACACCGCCATCCTGCGCCAACTCGAAGCCGATATTGAGGCCATCCGTTTCGATCCGGGTGACGGCAAAAAAATCGAACTGCCGGTCAAGCTCAAGGTGCATGACTCGGTGTTCGTGCCGCTGGCGAAATGGGCGATGCTGATCGCGGGCAACTACCGCTGCGTGCAAAAAAACGAAATGCGTCCGATCAAGGATGCCGTGCACAGCGATGCCGAAGCGACGCGTAGCGTCTACGACTGGGTAGTGAGGCTGTGCATATCACTGGGCGCCAGCGAAAAAAATCTGGTGCCGTTTGAAAAGTACGCCAACGCCGCACTGTCGCTGGGCAGCCCGTCATCCGCCGCGCGGGCGCTGGCGGCCGGTGCATCCAACATCGAACGCGTTGACCGCCTGGTCAAAACCGTCGCCGCACAAAAAGGCATGCAACTCGCCGCGGTTGATGAAACCGTGGCGCTGGTCGACGGCTGGCTGGAAAAAAACCGCAAAAAAGCGGCATAAAACAACGCCGGTAAAAGCGGCATTGCCCCGTCGTCATGACGGCATGCAATGCCGCAGGCCTTGCGGAAAACAGTTACTTCTTTGTATCCGGCGCTTTGGGGGCGGACTTCATGTCGTCCTTGACGGCCTTTTGCGCATCCTTCAGGCATGCAGTGCGCGCGTCCCCATTCAGCGCGTCGCACTTTTTGGCAGGATCCGCGTACTCGGATCGGACGCGATCCTGGCCGGGTTTCTGCTCCATCTGGGCGTGAGCCGCTGCAGTCATGCCGAGGGTGGAAATCACTGCAATCATCATCATGCTGTTCTTCATTTAAAACTCCTTGTGAAAATCAAGATTGTAGAGACTGGTTGTTGTGTGAAGCGTGGTCAGTGCTGGTCGCTGTGGCGATCGGCCGGTTCCTGCCCGGTGGCCAGAAACGCATTGCGCATCTCCCACGCCATCACCTGGCGCTCAGCCTCTTCCCGGGCAATGCCGTAGGATTCCTGGATACCGCCGACCAGCTGGTCGCGTTTTCCGGCTATCCGCTCGAGGTGGTCATCCGACAATCGCCCCCACTGTTCGCGGACCGTGCCCTTTACCTTCCTCCAATTGCCTTCGATGCGATCCCAGTTCATGAGTATTCCTTGCTTTGAATTGATGAATAAAAAATCCCACCGCGGTGGAGTGCTACATTTTTTCCTTGGTATCCTTCGCGGTACCCTGCAATTTCTCGCCACCGCGTTCGATATCCTTGCCCACGCCCTGCACGGTGTTGCAACCGGCGAGGACACCCAGCATCAACAGGGCCAATACTGCTACGGTCTTTTTCATGTCGCTGCTCCTTTATGCATTCATTAGAGACGATGGGGTTACGATCGGTCATGCAACTCTCGCCCGGCCTGCCGTGGTCATCGCGAGTCCAGCGCAAGCGCGCTGTGTTCAGCCAAATCAGCTATGCGTGTGTGACGGCGGGTCGGGTCGATTGCTGCGGTCGCCGGAAACTGCGCAGCCTGACCGTCTGGCCATAGCTCAGCAGATGCCGTGCCAGAACAATTTTTATCAATAAAAACAGATAGTTATATATTTTATCCGGCTCTTTCAAGCGCACGGAACGTCGCCCGGCGACGACGCTGACCGGCTACTGAAGTCTTGGCCAGGTGAGCACCAGCCCGTCGTCCGCCGGGGACAACAACTGATGCCGCGGCGTGGCCGACAGGAAGAAAGCGGATGAAACTGCGCGGGAACCGGGGAGGCTACCCGTCGATGGGCATTATTCTTTCGCTACGCCCGCGGCCTCGACCACTTTTCGCCACTTGGTGATTTCCTGCTTCATCTGTGCAACGAATTCCTGCCGGGTATTGCCTTCAGGTTCGATACCCAGCGCAACCATGCGCGTGATCACCGACGGCGTCCTGGTCATGGTCATGATGTCCTGCTGAAAACGATCCAGCAGCGTACGCGGTGTGGCCGCCGGCGCAAAAACGCCGTACCACGAATTCACTTCATAACCAGGCAGCGTCTCACTGATGGTCGGCAACTCCGGTGCTGCCTTCAGGCGTTGGGCGCCAGTCACGGCCAGCACGCGCAGCCGCCCGGCCCTGGCATGCGGTGCCACTCCGGAATAGCCGGTGATCAGCATTTGCACCTGGCCGCCAATGACATCGGCCAGTGCCGGCGCCGCGCCTTTGTACGGTACATGCACGATGTCGATCTTCGCCATCGCCTTGAACAGTTCTCCGGCCAGGTGCGCGGTCGAGCCGGTACCCGCAGACGCAAAATTGAGCGCCCCCGGCTTTGTTTTTGCCAGAGCAACTAAATCGCCCGCCGATTTCGCCGGGAACGCCGTCGGCACTACCAGCGCAAGATGACCGGCCCCGACACGGCTGACCGGCGCAAAATCGCGCAACGGATCGTACGGCATCTTCAGTCGCAGGTTGGGCGCAATGGCCATTTCGCCGTTCGCGCAAAGACCGAGGGTATAACCGTCGGGAGCCGCCTGCGACAGAATGGTGGCCGAAATGGTGCCGCCGGCACCCGCCCGGTTGTCGACAATCACCTGCTGCCCCAGCACCGCCGACAGGTATTCCGCGGTAATGCGCGCGGTAATGTCGTTCGGACCACCTGCGGGGTATCCCACCAGCATGCGCAGCGGCCGGGTGGGAAACACGTCTGCGGCATACCCGTAACCCGCCGCAGACAACGCAAGCCCCGCAAGCAGCAGCGCCGGCGCCATCGGCCTGCGCACAAAAGGCAGACAAGCCAACAGATGAACCCACTGCCTAATCCACAGACGACCCATGCGGCTCCCGATCATTGTTTATGCCGCAGGACTTGCGGTCACCCCAAAGTCTTAGAATAATCGGCATTGACTGATTTGCCAAACAGCGTTGCCAACTGTGCAGTCAGTGCATCCGGGCATGCGCGCGATAGGCATCACGAAGCACATTTGCAGCATACTCTCCGGGACAGGATATTTTTAACTGGGTAACGGGGACTCAAGGGGACTCAAATTTTGGGCAAGACGGCATCTTTTCCGTTGCTCCGCATCGACGGCAACCGGATCGCCGCGGCGTATGTCGCCGCTTTGTTCCTCGCACTGACCCTGGCCGGCTGGTATCTCGCCAGAGGACTGGAACACCAGGAACTGGAAAATCGCTTTCACGCCAGGGCCGCCGAAATTCCCTTGCGCATCGAGTCGCGCCTGTCCGGTTACGAACAGGTCCTCCGCGGCAGCGCCGGTTTACTGAGCGCATCGGACGCCGTGAGCCGTGCCGAATGGCGAAACTACATCGCGTCCCTGCATCTGGATGAACGTTATCCCGGCATCCAGGGCGTCGGTTTCGCGCGACGCGTTCTTCCCGATGAAGTCTCTGCGCATGTAGCCGCATCACGCGCGGAAGGCTATCCCGAGTACAGGCTGTGGCCGGCCGGCGCCCGCGATGAATACACCGCCATCGTTTATATCGAGCCGTTTACCGGACGCAATACGCGCGTCCTCGGTTACGACATGTATTCGGATCCGGTCAGGCGTGAGGCCATGGCACAGGCCCGGGACACCGGCAAAACCGCCATCACCCGCAAAGTGATCCTGTTGCAGGAAACCGATACTGACCGCCAGCCCGGCTTCCTGATGTATGCGCCACATTACGCGACAGGGCGGCCGGTCGCCGCCGCGGAAACGCGCCGCACGGCGCTGGCCGGATACGTCTATGCGCCATTCCGCATGCAGGACTTCATCCGCGGCGCCCTTGGCGACCATTACCGGGATCTGGATGTCACCATCTTCGACGGCATTGAACAGGCGCCCGATGCACTGCTCCATGACAGCAGCGCGGGAAACAAGGATGACGCAGGTCATGCGCCGCTGTTCCGGAGCACCATTGCACTGGCGCTTTACGGGCAGACCTGGAGCGTGCACGTCAGCTCACTGCCCGCGTTTGAACAACGCATCAATCGCCAGAAACCGCTGCTGGTCCTCGCCGGCGGCATCCTGATCAGCCTGCTTGCCACCATTGCCTCGCTGTCCCTGATCGTCAGCCGGGAGCGATCCAATGCGCTGAGCCTTGCCAACCGGGAACTGGTTTCCGTCATCAGCGAACAGCAAACCACCTCGGCGGCACTGTCTCTGGCCAAATCCGAAACCCAGCACATCCTCGAGAGCATTACCGACGCTTTTTTTGTACTCGACAACGGCTGGCGGTTTACCTACCTGAACCCGAAGGCGGAAGAACTCCTCAAACGCAGCAGCGCGGAGCTGCTGCAGCGGAACATCTGGGATGAATTTCCGGAGGCAGTCGACACCGAAATCTATCACCAGTATCACCGTGCCCTGCGCGAGCAGAAAACCATCGAGTTCATCGAATATTATGCACCGCTGCGCACCTGGCTCGACATCCGCGTATACCCCTGCGACTCCGGCGTATCGGTGTTTTTACGGGACGTCAACCGGCAGGTACAGCGCGACGAGGCGCTGCGGCTGCGCGAGCGCGCGATCGAATCCAGCGTCAATGCGATCCTGATCACCGATTACCAGCAGGTCGATCATCCGATCATTTACGTCAACCCGGCGTTTGAACGGATGACCGGCTACACGACCGCGGAAGTCATGGGCCAGAACTGCCGTTTCCTGCAGCACGGCGACCGCGATCAACCGGATCTGAAAAAGCTGCGCACGCTGATCCACGAACAAAGCGAAGGCCGTGTCGTGCTGCGCAATTATCACAAGAACGGCGACCTGTTCTGGAACGAGCTGTATATCGCCCCGGTCAAGGACCACAACGACCGGGTCACCCATTTCGTCGGCGTGCTGAATGACATCACCGAAGCCCGGAATTACCAGAACGAACTGGAGCGCCGCGCCACCCATGACCTGCTGACAGGCCTCGCCAACCGCGGGCTGCTGATGGACCGACTGCAACTGGCCGCCATCCAGGCTAAACGGCGTGGCCAGAAAGTGGCCGTGCTGTTCATTGATCTCGACGGATTCAAAACGGTCAACGACGGTTTCGGCCACGCTACCGGCGACCAGGTGCTGAAACTCACCGGCAACCGCCTGGCGGCCATAGTCCGCGAAGGCGACACGGTGGGCCGCCTCGGCGGAGACGAGTTCGTGATCGTGCTCAACGACCAGGAGCGCATCGAAGACATCTCCGATGCCGTCACCCGCATCATGGAATCCGTGCTGCGACCGATTCCGATCCAGACCCACGAGATTACCCTGACCTGCAGCATCGGCATCAGCGTCTGCCCTGACGACGGGGAGGAAGCCGGTGCGCTGCTCAAATACGCCGATATCGCCATGTACAAAGCCAAGGACGAAGGCAAAAACACATCACGTTTCTATACCCGTGGCATGAACGATACGATCGTCCAGCGAATCACGCTGACCAACAACCTGCGGCAGGCACTGGAACGGCGCGAGTTCCTGCTGCACTACCAGCCGCAGGTCGACCTGCAGACCGGCACCGTGCTCGGCACCGAGGCGCTGATCCGCTGGCAGCATCCGGAATTCGGTCTGATCTCCCCCTCACAGTTCCTCCCGCTGGCCGAGGAATCCGGGCAGATCGTGCACATCGGCGAATGGGTGATCGACACCGCCTGCGCGCAGAACATCGCGTTCGGAAAAACCGGCCTGCCGCCGTTGCTGATGTCGGTCAATCTGTCGGCGCGCCAGCTGCGAGACAAAAACCTGATCGACCTGATCCGCAACGCGCTCGATATCACCGGCCTGCCGGCGCAGTCACTTGAACTCGAGATCACCGAAAGCATGGTGATGGCCGACCTCGAAGCCGGCCTCGATATCCTGAAAAAGATCAAGGATCTGGGGGTGCGTCTAGCGATGGACGATTTCGGCACGGGATACTCCAGCCTGTCCTATCTGAAACGATTCCCGATTGATCGCCTGAAAATTGACAGATCTTTCGTGCGTGACGTCACCACCGATGCCGACGATGCCGCACTGACCACGGCGATCATTGCGCTGGCGCACAAGCTCGGCGTCAAGGTCGTCGCCGAGGGCGTGGAAACCCGGGAACAGCGGGACTTCCTGATCAATGCCGGCTGCGACCAGGCGCAGGGTTATCACTACGCCAAGCCGGTCGATGCGGCTGAGTTTCAGCGTCTGATGGCCAGTTCGCGCCAACTCAACGCTGGCTGAGCTGCAGGCCCTAGCGCTTTGGCGGCACAGCCTGCGAAAACAGCGGGGCGCTGCCGGTCCCGATCTGCTCCGACACCTGACTGGGAATAAGCTCGCTGGGCTTCTTTGCCGCACGACCAATCAGGAAACCCTGCGCATTATCGATGCCCAGATCACGGAGTATGCAAAAGTCGGCCATGGTCTCAACGCCTTCAGCGACCAGCGATGAACCGCAACCTTCCGCGATATGCTGCATTGATTTGAGGAAATGGTACTTGACCTCGTCCGTGCTGACGCCCTGAACGAAATGCATGTCGATTTTGACAAAATCCGGCTGCAGCTCGGACCACAGCCGCAGGCTTGAAAAGCCCTCGCCCAGATCATCCAGCGCCACCCGGAAACCAGCCTTGCGAAACAGCGTCAGTGCGTCGCGAAAAATCGAGCGATCCGAGATGTATTGACTTTCCGTAAGCTCAATCGTGACTTGCGCGATATCCATGCCGCTGTCCTTGATGAATCGGCTGATCCGCTGCACATCGTCGCGCACGTCGAGCACAGTCTGGGGGGTTACATTGAGGAACAGTTGCTGCTGAAGACCCAGCCTGGCGTATTGGCGCACCACTTTCAGTGCGCACAGCATGTTCAATTCGATCAATTGGCCGGCGCGGGTGGCTGCTTCGAACAGCTTTGTCGGGGTATGCAGCGGGCTGTCATCCGGCCCGCGGATCAAGCCCTCATAGGCGAGGATCTCGCCGGTGCCGAACGCGAGTATCGGCTGGAACACCGGTTGCACCGAGCGGGTGTCGATAATCCGCAGCAACTCTTCCAATTCACGAAACCGCGAGTTTTCGCGTGGGGTGGCAGGCGGACTGCCGGCATCCTTGCCGCCGCGTGTTTCGGTATCCTGGATTGTCTTGAAAGTCATCTAAAGCCCTGGCTTCTGCCGCATCTCCGGACCAGTGCACCCGGCACCGGTTCCAGCCTGCTACCGGCCGAAACCTTATTTCAATTAAATCATAATTTCAATGGCTTGCCAGAATTTCTGCAACAAAAAATACGCAGCGTGCCCGGTGGCAGGTGCTAGTTTGCCGCCCACGCAATGGCGCCTTACCTGCCCAGCGCCAGCATCAACTGGTTTAGCCGCTTGACGAAACCCGCCGGGTCTTCGAGTTGGCCACCTTCGGCGAGCAGTGACTGGTCAAACAATACCCCGGCAAAATCGCCGAAGCGTGACTCTTCGGTTTCCGCCTGCAGGCGCTGCACCAGCGGATGCTCGGCGTTGATTTCTAGTATGGGTCGCGCCATCGGCACTTTCTGTCCGGCGGCTTTGAGCATGCGCTGCAGGCCGGCGGTCATGTCGTGGTCATCGGCCACCAGGCAGGCGGGTGATTCGGTCAAGCGCAGGGTCACCCGCACCTCCTTGACCTTATCCCCCAGGGCCTTGCCGATACGCTCGGTCAATGCCTTGTGCTGCTCCGCAGCCTGCGTCTGCGCCGTTTTTTCAGCTTCGTCTTCAAGTTTGCCGAGGTCGAGCGCACCACGCGCCACCGACAGCAGCGGCTTACCTTCGAATTCGGTGAGGAAGGACATCATCCATTCATCGACCCGCTCCGACAGCAAAAGCACCTCAACACCTTTTTTGCGTAATACCTCAAGGTGCGGGCTGGCCTTGGCCGCGATGAACGACTCGGCGGTCACGTAGTAAATTTTTTCCTGCTCTGGCTTCATCCGCGCCACGTAATCCGCCAGCGACACCTCCTCATCGGCCGTATCTTTCAGCGTCGACGCAAACCGCAATAACTTCGCGATACGGTCGCGGTTGGTCTGGTCTTCGCCAATACCCTCTTTGAACACCCGGCCGAATTGCTGCCAGAAAGTTGCGAATTTCTCCTTCTGGTTCTCCGAGAGATCCTCGATCATCGACAATACTCGCTTGACCGAGGCAGCACGGATGGTTTCAATGTCTTTTGATTCCTGCAGGATTTCGCGCGACACGTTCAGCGGCAGGTCGTTGGAATCGATGACGCCACGAATGAAACGCAGGTAATGCGGCATCAGGTTGTCGGCATCGTCCATGATGAACACACGCCGTACATAGAGCTTGATGCTGCGCCGCTGTTCGCGGTCCCACAGGTCGAACGGCGCACGCGCGGGGATGTACAGCAGTTGCGTGTATTCCTTGCGCCCCTCGACCTTGTTGTGCGACCAGGCCAGTGGAGCATCGAAATCATGCGCGACATGCTTATAGAATTCGACGTATTGCTCGTCGCTGATGTCGTTTTTCGGCCGTGCCCACAATGCGCTGGCCTGGTTGACGGTTTCATCCTTATCGGTGCTTCGATATTTCCCCGAATCCTTTTCCCACTCCTCTTCTTTCATCAGGATCGGCAGCGTGATGTGGTCGGAGTATTTACGCAAAATCGTGCGCAGACGCGTGCCCTCGGCGAATTCATCCTCACCTTCCCGAAGATGCAGCGTGACCTCAGTGCCGCGCTCAGCCTTGTTTGCAGTCTCCAGCGAGTATTCACCGCCGCCGTCGGATTCCCAGCGCACGCCCTGCTCCGCCGCGAGGCCGGCGCGGCGCGTCACCAGCGTGACCTTGTCGGCAACGACAAACGACGAATAAAACCCCACACCGAACTGGCCGATCAGATGCGCGTCCTTTGCCGCATCGCCGGTCAGCTTGGCGAGGAACTCGCGGGTTCCGGAACGGGCGATGGTGCCGACATTGGCGATGACTTCCTCGCGCGACATGCCGATGCCGTTGTCGGTAATGGTTACCGTACGCGCCTGGGGATCAAAAGCGACGCGGATTTTCAATTCGGTGTCGCCGTCCAGCAGCGCCTTGTCGGTCAGCGCTTCGAAGCGCAGCTTGTCGCAGGCATCCGACGCATTGGAGACCAGTTCACGCAGGAAAATTTCCTTGTTGCTGTACAAGGAATGGATCATCAGCTGCAGCAGTTGCTTGACCTCGGCCTGGAAACCCAGGGTTTCCTTTTCAGGCTTGCTGGTCATATCAATATTGGCGGTCTCGGCCATGGCGACTCCGGAAGGGGTGAACAATCATGGGGGTGAAAATGCGGATAGCAAAAACATGGGGCCGGCCGCGGCTGATTTCAAGCGCATACCGGTGGCTGCCGGCACATTGGCACCGGCAGCAGACTTAACACAAGTTATTGATTTTATTAACTATTTACTTCGGGCACGAGCGGCCAGCAACACCACCACGCCGACGGCCAGCACGACCAGTCCGACCAGTGCGTGGGCACCGTGATAAGTCAGGCTGGCATACAACAGATAGCCGCACATCAACACGAACACGGCAGGCAGCACCGGATACAAGGGCACCTTGAACGGCCGCGGCGCAGCGGGCTCCTTAGCCCGCAGCACGAACAGCGCAATGCCGGTCAGCAGGAAAAAGCCCCAGAACACCGGCAACGAATATTCCACCAGGCCCTTGAAGCCGGAGTTCTGCAGGGCGCCGAAACCGACCAGCGCCAGCGCAATCACCCCCTGCACCAGCATCGCGTTCCTCGGCGAACCACTCGCCTCGTCCCAGCGACCGAGGTAACCCAGCATCGGCCAGTCACGGCCCAGCGCATAGTTTGAACGCGCGCCGACAATCATCGAGCCATTGACCGAAGTCAGCGCGGCAATGGCAATCATCACCGCGATCAGTTTTTCACCGGTACTCCCCCACACCGCCTTCAGCAGGTCGGCGGCGACCGCATCCGAACGCGCCATCGCGTCGTAACCGAGGCCCTTCAGGTACGCCAGGTTGACCAGCAGATAGAGCAGCGTCACCACGCTGATCGCCAGCAGCAGCGCACGTGCCATGTTACGGTCACGGTCGCGCACTTCAGCGGAAATATACGCGGCATCATTCCAGCCGCCGTAGGTGAACAACACAAAAATCATCGCCGAACCGATGCCGGCGCCCATATACCAGGGCTGGCCGGCGCCGGCCGCCGCCGGCACCGCGACCTGCGGCGGTGCCGCGAAAAACAGTCCGGCAACAATGATCAGCACCAGGCCGCCGACTTCGAGCACAGTGAAAATGTTTTGCGTGGCCTTGCCTTCGCGAATACCGCGGTAATTCACATACGTCAGCACCACCACCACCAGCGCCGCCCAGATCGGTGACGAATAAGCGCCAAGATTGACCACTCGCGACATGTAATCGCCGAACAGATAAGCAAACACCGCGATTGAGCCGGCGACAATCACCGTCATCCGCGCCCAGCCGTAGAGGAACGCCAGCGAACGGCCGAAGGCGCGCTGGATGAAGTGATACTCACCGCCCGCGGACGGGAACGCCGTGGCCAGTTCGGCGTAACACAGCGCGCCGATGATCGAGAAGATGCCGCCGGCGATCCACACCGCATATAACGTGGCCTCGCTGCCGACAGCGCCGGCGACAACCGACGGTGTGCCAAAAATACCGGCGCCGACGATCAGGCCGACAATCATCGCGCAGGCATCGGTGACGGACAGGGTCTGGCGCGGCGCTGCCGCACTGTTCGGGTTGCTCATGCGGTTCTCCTCGGTGATACCTGGTTATTTTTCTGCGGCTAGCTCGTCGGCGGCGCGTTTCAGTTCGCCGCGCTGGATCTGCCTCGCACTCCACGGCACCTGCTGCCGCCCGGCACCTTCTCCGATGACCAGCATGCCCTTGATGGTGCCGTCGCCGATCTGCCCGCTGAACTCGTGCCGCGGCAGACCATCTCGTCCGGCAACCACCATGCGTATGCTCTCACCCAAGATACGGCCGCGCAGGTCAACGTTACGATCGCGGATTTCGACCTTGCCCTCGATTTCCTGGAATTCCTGCTGCAGATTGAATTCCAGCGGCGTATCGCGACCGCCGATGTTGACCAGCGACTGCCATTTGCCGGGGACCCGCGCCGGCACCATAAAGTAAAAGAGGTAACTCACGCCCGGGTTGCCGACTTTTTTCTCGGGTACGATCAGTTCGCGCTGCTCATCAGGATCCCACTCGCCGAGGTGGTAATCGTGGGTCACGATGCGCGTGCCCGGCTTCATCGCCATGAACTTGGGCCGCAGCCTCAAGTTCATCTCCGGCAGCAGATAGGTGCTGATCACCGTCGCCCGCGACAAATCGGTGGTAAACAGGTTTTCTTCGATGAAACGCACCTTGTCGGTGACGCCGGCCTTTTGCGCATTCTGGTTGGCGAGTTTCAACAAGTAGGTGTCGAGATCAACGCCGAACGCGCGGGCGCCGTATTTGGTGGCTGCGGTAATGACAAAACGGCCGTCCCCCGAACCGAGGTCGATCAGGAAATCCTTGGGGCCGATCTTGGCCATTTCCAGCATGGTATCGACGACGATCTGCGGCGTCGGTACATACACCACGTCGCCGCGGCCATCCTGGGCAACAGCCGGCAATGACAGCCCGCTCAGCACCAGCGCCATGCCGGCCAGTGTTTTTACAATGTTCAACATGCTTGCCATTTTCATCACCGCTCCTTGTTTGGACTGCCGACCACTACAGGCCGCCGATATTGATTTTGCCTGTTTTAATCCGTTCCGCCCGCCACGGCAGCGCGCGCTCGCCGCTGCGCAGCACAACCTCGCCGGTGATCCTGTTGCCGTCGATGCGCCCGGTATAACGCTGGACATCCGCGGTGCCGGACAGCGTAAAACTGACTGCATCTCCCTTGACCCGTGCATCACCCAGCCGCAGCGGCTGGCCTTGTGCCACGGCAGCCCCCACCAGCATCTGGAATTTCTGCTCCAGGCGCAACTCGTAAGCGGCGCTCCCCGGCAGCGACCACTGCCAGACGCCAGCCATATTGGCCGGCACAACCCACAGCATGATATCGCTGCGCGGCGGGCCGTAGGGCTTGTCGGGCACATCGATGGTGATTTTCTGATCGGGCGACCAATCGGAAAAGTCAAAATCATGCGACACAATGCGCGTGCCCGGCTTCAACTGCTCAAACAGCAGCGGCCGCAGTTGCAGATTGATCGATTGCAGCAAATAGGTCGTCACCACGGTGGCACGGCTGATGTCGGTGCTGAACAGATTGCGTGCTTCAAACACCAGCTTGTCCGCCACGCCCTGTTTGCGCGCATCGGCGAGCGCCATGCGCACCAGTCTGTCGTCAAGGTCCACTCCCATGCCGCGGGTGCCGAAACGGGTTGCAGCACGGATCGAAATGCGTCCGTCGCCGGAACCGAGGTCGATCAGATAGTCATCGGGGCCGACACCGCCCAGAACGAGCATCGCATCCACCACGTTCATGGAGGTCGGCACATACGGCACATCGGACGCCCGCAACGCGACGGCATGCCAGCACAATGCTGCGAGTGCGATGACACCACAGCGCCGCAGCAGCGTAATCATGGCACGGCGCGCACGGCACGCCAGCCGTGCACGGTTTGCGTGATGCCGGTGCCGCGGCGGAACCGGCCTTCGATCACATCGCCACTGACACGGCCCTCAAAATAAAGGCTGGCTTCGCTGTCACGGTCGCGGTCATCGACAATGATGAAACTCAGCTGGTCACCGGACAGTCGCGATTCCCAGACTTGGGCATGGCGGCCGTCGAAACGCGCGAAACCGTCGACTTCCTGGAATTTCTGCCGCAGCTCCAGCGTGATCGAGTGCGCGGTTGCGGATTGATCAGCGCCGGGCAGCGAAAATTTCATGTCCCATTTACCTGCTATTTTTGCCGGCACGATCCACAAAAAAGCGTTCTTGCGGATCTGGGTTGTTGCATCCGGGATCCAGTCCTCGAGCCGGAAGTCATGTGACACCAGCCGCGTTCCCGGCTTCAGGTTGAGCAGCGCCGGCCGCAGCCGCATCATCACGCCGGGCAGCAGGTACATGGTGATGACGGTTGCCGGGCTGATATCGGTTTTGAACAGATCCTGTTGCAGGAATTTGGCGCGCTCGGCAACACCCGCCGCCGCTGCCGCGTCAACACTCTCCGCAACCAGATCGCCATCAAGATCGACACCCAAACCTCGCGCGCCGAATTTTTTCGCCGCGGTGATCAGCACGCGGCCGTCACCGGAACCGAGATCCATCACAAAATCCTGCGGGGTCACCTTGGCCAGCCGCAACATTTCCTCGATCACCACGTACGGCGTCGGCACAAACGGCACATCAAACTGCCATTGCAGTTGCTGCGCCTGGGCGCGCGGCAGGACCAACAGCGCCAGTCCGGCTGCCAATAAAAAATTATTTAAAAACAATAACTTGCGCATAATCCTATTACGGCATTCTTATTGCGGCATTATTTCCCGGATCACCGGCGGCGGCGCGGTGACATGCAGCGGTTCCTGGATTTCGATGCGCACCGCGCTCCATGCCACGGATTGGCCACCACCATCCATGCTGCGCATCTCACCTTCAAAGGCTTGATTGATCCGCCGCCCACTGAACAGGACTCGACCGCGCTCGGGCAACATCAAAGTGACTTCAACCACGCGTCCTGTCAGCGTAGCGCGCTCGACCGGCACCCTGCGACCGTCGAGTTTCGCCGCAGCTTCCAGCTTCTGGAAATTCTGACTGAGCGACAACTCCAACCACTGCTGCCTGCCGCCAATATCCAGCGGCCAGGTCCAGCGTCCCGCAACCTTGTCGGGCACCACCCAGTACAAGACTTTGCTTTTCTGCGAACGTCCGACCGGTTTGCCCGGGGCATCCATTTCGTATTCGGTATCCGGCAGCCAGTCACCGATGCCGTAGTCATGCGACACGATGCGCGTCCCCGGCGCCAGCGCCAGCAGCTTGCTGCGCGCCATCAGGTTCACTTCGGGCAGCAGGTAAATCGTAATCACCGACGCCGGCGAGAGGTCGGTTTCGAACAGGTCGCGGGCATAAAACTTCGCGCGGTCTGCAACACCGGCCTTGCGCGCATTGGCGTTGGCCAGTTTCACCAGCCGCTTGTCGAGGTCGACACCGAAACCGCGTGCACCGCGTTTTTTTGCCGCGGTGATGACCATGCGGCCGTCACCGGAACCGAGGTCGATCACATAATCCTTGTCGGTCACCTTCGCCGTTTCGAGCATTGCATCGACGACGTTCTGCGGCGTCTGCACATAAGGGGTGTCACCAAAGTCCTGCGCCTGCACCGTCGCCACCAGGGCCAGCAACAAGGTGCCGGCCATATTCCGCATCCACATCAGTCAATTACCCCCAAGCCAGCGACGCGCGCTGCGCGCTCGGCGATCCATTCCACACGCGCCGTCAGGCGGCCGCCCGACAGCGTAGCCTGGCCGATGATGCGGCTGCCATCAACACTGCCGCTGAACTCATGCTTCACCGGCGCGTCATTCACATCCGCGGTGAACGAGAACGTCAGCTCCGCACCGCGCAATTTTGCATCGGTGATTTTCACCGCACGGCCGTTGACCTGCACCGAGCCGCTGACCATCTGGTATTTCTGCTCAAACATGAATTCATAGGTCTGCGGCTTGCCGGATACCGGAAACTGGGAGCGCCAGCCACCGCCTGCTTTCGCCGGCACCACCCAGAAATACACATCGCTGTCACCGCCGGCGCCGGAAAACTTGTCGGCGGCGTCCATGCGCGTCGACGCATCGGCTTTCCAGTCGCCCATGTCGAAATCGTGCGACACCAGACGCGTACCCGGCTTCAGGTCCAGCAGTTTCGGCCGCAGTTCCAGGTTGACCCGCGGCAACAGGTACATGGTGATCACCGTCGCCTGCGTCAGGTCCGTGTCGAACAGGTTGCGCTGGTAAAACGCCACCTTGTCGGTAACGCCGTTTTTGCGCGCATTGGCGTTCGCCTCGTCAATCCGCACCGGATTCAGATCCACGCCGAAACCGCGCGCGCCGAATTTTTTTGCGGCGGTGACAACGATGCGGCCATCACCCGAGCCGAGGTCGATCAGGTAATCCTGAGCCGTGACCTTGGCCATATTCAGCATGCGGTCGACCACTGCCTGTGGTGTCGGCACGTAAGGCACACTTGGCTGGTCGCCCGCCGCGTGCGCGCCCGATGCCATTAATCCGGCACAAGCCAGTGCCGGCAGCATTTTATTAAGCATCATTAACAGTCGCTGCATGATCGCCTCCATGGCACACTGCTCAGCCTGTGCATCGATTGGATTTGGAACCATCGCCACGCGCGGCTCACTATTGCATTTTCAGTCACCTGGATGAGACTGCGCCTGTGGTAGATTGGCGGCGAATTATAACCGACCATTTTCGCTTTCCACTCTGCCTTTCCACCTCATTTCCATGCCCGCAGTTATCCTTTTCACCCTGATCTTCATTTCCGGCGGGGCAATCCTGGCGCTCGAACTGCTGGCCTCACGCATCATGACGCCCTATTTCGGCGTCAGTCTCTACATCTGGACCGGAATTCTGTCGATCACGCTGGTCTCATTGGCACTCGGTTACCGGTGGGGCGGCCGCCTCGCCGGCAACGCCGGTGCCGCACCGGCACGACGCCTGGGCCTGCTGTTCGCCATCATGCCGGCGCTGGCCGGACTGGCGATCATCGCCGCCTGCGCGATTTATCCTTTCGCATTCCATCCGCTGGCGCGCTGGAGCCTGAGCGGCGGCGCCTTCGCCGCGTGCATGATCCTGCTGTTCCTGCCGCTGGTCGCCACTTCGGCGATGAATCCGCTGCTGGTGGCGCTGCTGCTGCAGCAACAGCAGAAACGCAAAGGAGATGCCGGTTCCGGCCTGGTGTTTTTTGTCAGTACGCTCGGCTCCGTCGCCGGCGTGATCATCACCGCCTTCGGTTTGATCCCCTACATCAGCAACTACACTGCGACATTGATGGTCGCGCTGCTGCTGGGCACGCTGTCACTGGCCGCAGCAATGTCAAAGCTGGTCATGGGCGGCCGCGGCATGGTCACCACCCTCGGCATCGCCGCCATGTTCGGCGCCGCGCTGCTGGCGTGGCAGGGCGACCGCTACACCGGGCGTATGGGCACGGTAGCCTTCAGCGGCGCACAGTGGCAGGTCGAGGGCAGCCACAGCTCGCTGTTTGGCACTGTGAAAATCCTGCGCAGCAGCGCCGACGCCGACGGCAAATTCCTGCGCATGTATTTCCATGACGGCCTGATCCAGAACAGCGTCGATTCAAACCAGCGCTCGATTTCCTTTTACACCTGGGCGCTGGAGGCGCTGGCACTGGCCTATCGCCCACAGATGCAGGATGTGCTGATGCTCGGTCTCGGTGCGGGCATCGTGCCCTCACGCCTCGCACGCGACAGCACCCGTGTGTCCGTCGTCGAAATAGACCCGGCATCACTGGCAGTGGCACAGCAATATTTCGGATTTGATGCCAAACGTGTCACCACGCACCAAGCCGATGCGCGGACGTTTGTCGGCGACTGCGCGCCGCGCCACGACGTGGTGCTGGTCGATCTGTTTCACGGCGACGGCACGCCTGATTACCTGATCACGCGCGAATTTTTCCGTGACCTGAAACGCTGCCTGAAACCCGGCGGTGTGGCGATTTTCAACACCTTCGCCAACCTTGATGACACGCGCAGTTATTCCCACTTGCTGGCGACCCTGCAAAGCGAACTGCCGCATGTCGCGCTGTACCGGCCCGACTGGCCCGGTGCGCGGCAGATCAACAGTTTCCTGGTGGCATCACCGGCGCAACTGCCGGCACCGCAGCGCGTGACCATCAGCGATGTGCCGGAGCGCCATGCCGCCACGCTGTGGGACATGCTGGCGAAACCGCAGAGCGTCGGCACCATGGCCGCATCCGGGAAAATCATTTACGACGCATGGAATGCCGCGGCGCTGGACATGGCTGCCAGCCAGGCCGCGTTCCGGCAGGGAGTGCTGGATGCCGCCCCGCCGGCATTGCTGATGAACTGAAATAACAGGTGACTGGTAACTGGTGATTGGTGATTGGTGATTGGTGATTGGTTAGGAACTGCGCTCTGAGCTCCAGTTCAGGACCCTTTGCTCGCGCTCCAGCGCATAGCCTTGCCATCGCCGAAATTCGCGGTGCCTTCCATTCGATTGCCGTTGACCTTGCCGGAAAACTGACCGCGAGTTGCACCTTGTAACAGCACAAAATTGATTTCAGTGCCCTTCATCTTCGGTTCGAGCAAGCCGGCCTGACGCCCCTTGGTCTCGACCGTGCCCTCAAGGTTCTGGTAACGCTGCTTCAGCACCAGGCTGTATTCGCCACCACCGTCAAGCTGCAAGCGCCAGGCGCCCTCAACCTTGGCCGGCACGATCCACAGGTACAGGGTCGCATGCGGCACGCCGGAAATGAATTCCTTCTCCGGCACATCGAAACTGAGATCATCATCGTGCTGCCACTCGTCGAAATGATAATCGTGCGACACGATGCGCGTGCCCGGTTTCAGCTCGTTGAACAGCTTGGGCCGCAGCCGGCGCATGAACTCCGGCAACAGATACAGCGTGACTACGGTGGCTTTGCTGACGTCCGTCTTGAAAATGTCCTTGGCTTCAAACAGCACCCGCCCGGAAACACCAAGGCTTTTTGCGCGCAGGTTGCTGAGCCGTATCAGCTCCTCGTCGATGTCGACGCCATAACCGCTGGATTTACGCTGGTGGGCCGCCGTGAGCACGATGATGCCGTCACCGGAACCGAGGTCGATCACATAATCACTCGCGCCGACATTGGCCAGAGTCAGCATCTGGTCCACCACCACGTTCGGCGTCGGCACATACGGCCCGCCTTCGCGTTCGTATTCCGGCGGCACATTCGGCTGTTTTTGCGCCCCAGCCGCAATGCACGCCCACATCATCCCCGTCACCACTGCTGCTGACCGCCAACCGCTTTTCATTTTTCGCTTCCCCCTAACATTAACGTCCCAGATGGCCATGTTTGCGCGCGCCAATATAACGCATCAGCGGCGGGTGGCGCCGCCTTTGCTCGCAGCGCAGGTTTCGGCCAGCTCATGGATGGAAATTTCACTGGTGAACGTCAACCGCACCGCGCGCCGCATCATCGCCAGCTCGTCGGGCTTGAAGCGTTCGCGCAAATCGCCTTTTTCGGTTTCAGCCATCACCTGGTTCAGTGACGCGCCGCGATCACGCATTTCCAGGCCCGCCTGCGCCCCGGCAACAATCTGCTCACAGGTCAATGCGCTCTGCGCAGACGCCGTAACACTGCACAGCACACTCAATAATCCGAACAACACACGCACCATGTCCATACCCTCAGAATGCCGCTACATCCAGCGCCAGCGTACTCGCCGCGCCCCGGGTCACAGTCTGCGCCAGCGCGCCGGCCTGCGGCAGCAGGTGTTCAAGATAAAACCGTGTGGTCGCCAATTTCCCCTCTAAAAATGCGCGATCGGCATCTGTTTCATTCAGCCGCTCACGCGCAATCAATGCTGCGCGCGCCATCAACCAGCCGCCGGCCACCGTGCCGAACAGCTTCAGATACGGCACCGCGACCGCAGCAGCAGCTTCGGGCTCTTGCCGGTAATGGTCAACCAGCCAGAGCGTCGCCGCTTCCAACCCGTCCACTGCCTGCGTGAATGACGCGCGCATCGCCGTGAATGTCTCCCCGGCCGCAAGCAGCGGGGCATCGAGCGCACGCATTTCGGCAATCAGCGCCAGCGCGGTCGCCCCCTTTTCCGCGCCGACCTTGCGCCCGATCAAATCATTGGCCTGGATGCCGGTAGTGCCTTCGTAAATGGTGGTGATGCGTGCATCGCGCAGGTACTGCGCGGCGCCGGTCTCCTCGATAAAACCCATGCCGCCGTGGACCTGCACACCAAGGGAGGCAATCTCAACGGCGAGCTCGGTACACCAGCCCTTGACCACTGGCGTCAGCAAGTCAAGCCGCGACTGGTGACCGGCACGTTGCTGCGCATCGGCATGGCGTTTGGCGCGATCCAGTGTGCCCGCAGCGTAATAACCCAGCGCGCGCATGGCTTCGGTCTGGGCGCGCATGGTCAGCAGCATGCGCCGCACATCCGGGTGATGGATGATGGTCACTCGATCACCGCTGCGCTGGCCGATTGCGCGACCCTGCACCCGTGTTTTGGCGTATTCCAGCGCATGCTGATAAGCGCGCTCGGCAATCGCCACACCTTCCATGCCGACACCCAGCCGCGCATGATTCATCATCGTGAACATGTATTCGAGGCCGCGGTTGGCCTCACCCACCAGGTAACCGGTCGCCCCGCCTTTATCCCCATACGCCAGCACACAGGTCGGGCTGCCGTGGATACCCAGCTTGTGTTCGATGGACACGCAGCGGATATCGTTGCGCGCGCCGGGACTGCCGTCGGCATTGAGCATGAACTTCGGCACCACGAACATCGAAATGCCTTTCACACCCTCGGGTGCATCGGGTAAGCGGGCGAGCACGAGATGCACGATGTTGCCCGTCATGTCGTGTTCACCCCAGGTAATGAATATCTTCGTGCCCTGGATGCGGTAATGGTCACCTTCAGGGACCGCGCGGGTGCGCACCGCCGACAGGTCAGAACCAGCCTGCGGCTCGGTCAGGTTCATGGTGCCGGTCCACTCGCCGGACACCAGTTTCGGCATATAGGTTTTGACCAGATCGGCAGAACCGTGATGGACCAGCGCTTCCTGCACGCCGGTGGTCAGCATCGGGCACAGGCAGAACGCCATGTTGGCGCTGTTCCACATTTCCTGCAGTGGCAGGGCGATGCTGTGCGGCAATCCCTGCCCGCCGTGGTCCACGCTGCCACCGAGGCTGTTCCAGCCCGCTTCCGCGAATTGTGCGTAGGCCTCCTTGAACCCGGCCGGCGCAGTGACCACGCCATCGCGCCATTGCGCACCCTGTTTGTCGCCGCTGCGGTTCAACGGATCGAGCACGCCTTGCGCGAATTTGCCGGCTTCCGTCAGCACCGCCTCCACCAGATCAGCGTTTACTTCGCTACAGCCCGGCAACGCTGTAATGCCGTCGAGTCCGGCGAACTCGGCGATGGCGAACTGCATGTCCTTCAACGGCGCGTTATAGGTCGACATGATAAATCTCCAGACTGCGCTCCAGACTGCGTCCACAAACAAAATGCAGCCACAAACAAAAAGGGCGCTCCCGCAGAAGCGCCTTTCATGTTACCTCAGGTTCTTATCCCAGTTCCTTATCCCAATTCCTGGGTCAGTTCCGGCACCGCCTTGAACAGATCCTCTTCCAACCAGTAATCGGCCACCGCAAAAATCGGCGCTTCCGGATCCTTGTTGATGGCGATGATGACCTTGCTGTCTTTCATGCCGGCCAGGTGCTGGATCGCGCCGGAGATGCCGACGGCGATGTACAAATCGGGCGCGACGATCTTGCCGGTCTGCCCGACCTGGTAGTCATTCGGCACAAAACCCGAATCCACGGCGGCGCGCGAGGCGCCGACCGCAGCACCCAGCTTGTCGGCCAGCGCTTCGAGGATTTTGAAATTCTCGCCGCTGCCCATGCCGCGGCCGCCGGAAACAATGATGCGCGCTGCGGTGAGTTCAGGCCGGTCGGACTTGGACAATTCCTGGCCATTGAATTTCGCCAGGCCCGTATCCGGTGCCGCCGCAAGATTTTCAACGGCAGCACTGCCACCCTCATTGCCGACTTCAGCAGCCGCATCAAAGCCGGTGGCGCGCACGGTGATGACCTTGACCTTGTCCGCGGACTGCACGGTGGCCAGCGCATTGCCGGCATAGATCGGCCGCACAAAAGTATCGGCTGAGACCACGGCACTGATTTCTGAAATCTGCTGCACATCCAGCGTCGCGGCCACGCGCGGCATGAAGTTTTTGCCGAAACCGGTGGCCGGCGCAAGGATATGGGTGTACTGGCCGGCAATGGTCAGCACCAGCGCAGCGATGTTTTCCGCCACCCCGCCGGCATACTGCGGTGCGTCAGCAAGCAGCACTTTTTTGACACCGGCGATTTTTGCCGCGGCCTGCGCTGCACCGGCGCATTGCTGTCCGGCGACCAGCACGGTGATGTCGCCGCCGATTTTCGCTGCGGCGGTGACGGTGTTGGTGGTGCCGGGCTTGAGTTGTTTGCCGTCGTGTTCGGCAATGACGAGTATGGACATCAGATTACCCTGGCTTCATTTCTGAGTTTGGCTACGAGTTCTTTCACATCGGCGACTTTGACGCCGGCGCTGCGTTTCGGCGGCTCTTCGACCTTCAGCGTTTTCAGCCGCGGCGTGACATCCACACCCAGCGTTTCCGGTTTCAGCGTCTCCAGCGGCTTTTTCTTCGCCTTCATGATGTTGGGCAGCGTCACATAACGCGGCTCATTCAAGCGCAGGTCGGTGGTGATCACCGCCGGCAGCTTGATGGTCAGTTTCTCCAGCCCGCCATCGATTTCGCGGGTGACGTCAGCCGTGTCACCGTTGACGGTGATTGCCGAGGTGAACGCCGACTGCGGCCAGCCGAGCAGCGCTGACACCATCTGTCCGGTCTGGTTGGCATCGTCATCGATGGCCTGTTTGCCCATGATCACCAGTCTGGGTTGTTCCTTGTCGATGATCGCCTTCACCAGCTTGGCCACCGCCAGCGGCTGCATGTCGGTCGTCCCGGTCTCGACGAGAATGCCGCGGTCGGCCCCCATCGCCATGGCAGTGCGCAGCGTTTCCTGGCATTGCGGCGCACCGATCGACACCGCGACGATTTCGGTCACAACACCGGCCTCTTTCATGCGCACCGCCTGCTCAATGGCGATTTCGCAGAACGGATTCATTGCCATCTTGACGTTGGCGGTCTCCACGCCGCTGCCATCGGACTTGACGCGCACTTTCACGTACGGGTCGATGACACGTTTGACTGTCACTAAAACCTTCATGAGTACTCCGGAAATGAAAACACGGTACAAACATGGGACAAACACAAAAACACCACGGAATCCAGCACGCCACTGCACAGCGAATCAGCGCTGGAAGGACGGGCATTTTAACGCATCGCCGTAGCCGGCGAAACCGCGCTTGCCCTTACATTAAGCCGGATTACTGTGGCCGCGTGGCCGGCGGTATTACCCGCGGAAACCCTGCTTGGCCAGAAAATCCCGCACCAGCGGCGCCCATATGTCGAACCCGCGCGTGAACATCAGGTGTCCATTGTCACCGAAGGCCGGCAGCAGCATGAATTCGCCGCTGCCGCCGTTGGCGCGGAACGCTGCAAACCAGGCCTCGGTATGGCGCGGACTGAAATACAAATCGTTTTCGGTATAAACCCAAAGCGTCGGCACGCGCGTGTTGTGGCCGTAACCGCCGAATGTTGCAGTCGAGATCGACGCCGAACAGGGTTCGCCGGACCGCGTTTCGGGATTGCCTCCGCCGCCACCGGCAAAATTGATGGCGGCGACCACCCCCGGCAGCTTGCGCGCAGCCACCGCAATGCTGGCCGCGCCGCCATAGGATTGCCCGGCAATCACGATGCGCCGCGCGTCGATGCGCGACTCTCGGCGCGCATGGTCGATCACCTGCTGCACCTGGTCGGCGGCAATACCGAAAGAACGCGCGAAATTGCGGTTGTCACAGGATCCGGCATCTTCGGCATCCACGGCAGTGCCGCTGGCGCCGTAACCAATCCGCGTCGGCACCCATACCGAAAACCCCAGTGACGCAAAAAAACGCGCGGCCTGCTCGTAACGCACACGGCGCAGGCTGGCGCGATCCGACACCGGACGACCGTGATTCAGTACCAGCAACGGATAGGACATGCGGCCGCGTTCCTCGAACACGGTGACCACAATATCTTGCGCCAGCGCGGCGCCAGTCGCGTCGCGGATCTGCACCGGCAGCAGGATGATGCGTTCATCAAGGTCGGCCGCAGTGGCGGTCGCCATGACGCACATCAGCAATCCGCAGCAAAGTCCGTGCAGACGCATCGGCTACAGCGGCCGCTTCAGCAAACGCCCCAGTTCCCCGACGATGCCGCGCCGGAAAATCAGCACGCAGATGACAAAAATGAGCCCCATGATCACCTGCACCCAGGACCCCACCTTGTCCGCGAGCTGGTTTTGCAGGCCGATGATGACGAATGCCCCCACCACCGGGCCAAATACCGTGCCGAGGCCGCCGAGCAGGGTCATCAGCACGACCTCCCCCGACATGTGCCAGTGCGCATCAGTCAGCGACGCCAATTGAAACACCAGCGTTTTGGTTGCGCCGGCGAGCCCTGACAACGCTGCAGAGAGCACGAACACCACCAGTTTGTAGCGGTCGACGTCATAACCCAGAGAAATTGCACGCGGCTCATTCTCGCGGATCGCCTGCAGTACCTGGCCGAAGGGAGAATGGATCACCCGGTGTATCAGGGAAAAACCCGCCAGAAAAATCACAAATACCAGGTAATACAGATTGGTATTGTTCGACAGGTCAATCACGCCGAACAGTGCGCCCCGCGGCACCCCCTGCAGGCCATCCTCGCCGCCGGTGAATTTCATCTGCAGCCAGACGAAATAAAGCATCTGAGCCAGCGCCAGTGTGATCATCGCAAAATAGATGCCGGCGCGGCGGATCGCCAGACTGCCGAACACATAGCCGAGTGCGCCTGCGCTCAGGGTGCCGGCGAGGATGCCCCACTCCGGCCCGAACCCCCAACTCCTGATCGCATGCCCGGTCACGTAAGCCGCCACACTGAGAAAGGCCGCGTGCCCGAAAGACAACAGACCGGTATATCCCAGCAGCAGATTGAAAGCGCAGGCAAACAGCGCAAAACACCAGCATTTCATCAGGAAGGTCGGGTAAATACCGGCGACCGGCGCCAGCAGGCCGAAACCGATCAACACGATAAAACCCCAGCGCATGTGTCCGGTGTTCATCGCTCCCTCCCGAACAGTCCGGCGGGCCGCACCAGCAATACGATCGCCATGATTACAAAAATCACCACCGCGGACGCTTCCGGATAAAACACCCGGGTCAGCCCCTCGATCAGACCGAGCCCGATGCCGGTGACGATGGCGCCAAAGATGGAGCCCATGCCGCCGATGACCACCACGGCAAACACCACGATGATCAGGTCCGCCCCCATCTTGGGCGAAACGGTAAAAATGGGCGCCGCCAGCACGCCGGCAAACGCCGCCAGGGCGACGCCATAACCGTAGGTCAGCGTGATCATCAACGGTACATTGACCCCGAAAGCCTGGGTCAGACGCGGATTTTCAGTGCCTGCACGCAGATACGACCCGAGCTTGGTGCGCTCGATGACATACCAGCTCAAGAAACACACGGTGAGCGCGGCAACCACCACCCAAGCCCGGTACTTGGGCAGGAACATGAAGCCGAGATTGATCGTCCCCTGAAAGACTTCCGGAATTTCGTATTGCTGCCCGGAAACGCCATACCAGTCGCGAAACAGTCCCTCGATGATCAGCGCAATGCCGAAAGTCAGCAGCAGGCCGTAGAGATGATCCAGCTTGTACAGCCGGCGCAGCATGGTGCGCTCGATGAACACCCCGAATGCCCCGACAATCAGCGGCACCAGCACCAGCGCAGCCCAGTAATTGATCACAAAATCGGGATTGCCAAGCCATTGCGGCAGCTGCGTCAAGCCGATCCATGCCACGAAAGCGCCCATCATGTACTGGGCGCCATGACTGAAATTGATGATGTTCAGCAGCCCGAAAATGATCGCCAGCCCGAGACTCAGCACGGCATAGAACGAACCGTTGATCAGTCCGATCAACAACTGACCATAGAGTGCCTGCGGGGAAATGCCGAGCAGTTCAAACACGGAAAGACATCCTGGAATGCGTCATCGTACAGGGGAAGGACAAAGGGGAAAAAGGAAGGGGGAAATGCAGGGCGCAGCCAGGCGCCCAGCCCTCCTTTTTTACCGATTTATTTCTTGAGCAGCGGACACTCGCTTTTCGCGGCTGGAATCGCCGCATCCGCTGCCGGAATCACCTGGCGCACGTGGTAATAGTCCCACGGCCCCTTCGATTCCGCCGGCGTCTTCACCTGCAGCAGATAGAAGTCATGCAGCAGCCGCCCGTCCTCGCGGATACGTCCGTTCTGTGCAAAAAAATCATTGACCGGCGTGTCCTTCATTTTTCTGACCACCGCCTTCGCCTCGTCAGTGCCCGCATCCTTGACCGCTTTCAGATAATGCATGGTGGAGGAATAAATGCCCGCCTGCACCATGGTCGGCATGCGCTTGTGCTGGTCAAAGAAACGTTTCGACCAGGCGCGGGTCGCATCGCTGAAATCCCAGTAAAAACCCTCGGTCAGGTACATGCCTCCCGCGGTTTTCAGCGACAGGCTGTGCACGTCGGTAATGAACATCAGCAATCCGGCCAGCGACTGTTTTGGAGTGATCCCGAATTCTGCCGCCTGTTTGATCGAATTGGTGGTGTCGGTGCCGGCATTGGCGAGCCCGATCACCTTGGCACCCGAGGCCTGCGCCTTCAGCAGGAATGAGGAAAAATCCGTGCCGGGAAACGGATGGCGCACAGCACCAAGCACCTTGCCGCCCATCGCGGTCACCACGTCACTGGTGTCTTTTTCCAGTGAATGGCCGAAAGCATAATCTGCCGTCAGAAAAAACCAGGAGTCTCCGCCCTGCTTCACCACCGCGCGCCCGGTGCCGATGGCCAGCGCAAAGGTATCGTAGGCGTAATGGACATTCAGGTCGGTGCAGGCCTTGCCGGTAATGTTGGTCGAAGCGGCGCCGTTGACAATGGTCACCCGGTTCATCTCCTTGGCCACCGGCATCACGGCGAGCGCGGTGGAGGACGTCACCAGATCGCCGATCATGTCCACACCGTCGCGCTCGAACCACTCGCGGGCCTTGTTCGAGGCCACGTCACCCTTGTTCTGGTGATCCGCCGAAACCAGTTCAATCTTGAACGGGTTTTTTTCCTGCTTCAGAAAATCATCTATTGCCATGCGCGCTGCGACCAGCGAACCCTGACCAGACAGGTCGGAATAAAGGCCGGACAGATCAGTCAGGATGCCAATCTTGACCACGCCGCCGGAAAGTTTGGCCTGCTGCGCCGGCACTACTGCTGCCATTCCCAAAAATGCAGCGGCAATGGCCATAAACATCAGCTTTTTTTTCATGATCAACTCCTCCCTTTCATTGATTAAAATACGGAATCAGACCCCCAGCAACTCGTGCAGCCGACCCATGCGCGAGGACAATTCGTCCTTCGTCACGGATTCGACAATCCGGCCATGTTCGATGACGTAATGCCGGTCGGCCAGTGGTGCTGCAAAACGGAAATTCTGTTCGACCATCACAATGGTGTAGCCCTGTGCCTTCAGCTTGCGTATGGTTGCACCCAGCGCCTGCACGATGACCGGCGCCAGTCCCTCGCTGATCTCGTCAAGCAACAGCAGTCGGGCACCAGTACGCAGAATACGCGCAATCGCGAGCATCTGTTGTTCGCCGCCGGACAGTCGGGAACCGGGGCTACGGCGCCGCTCATGCAGATTGGGAAACATGCCGTAAATTTCCTCCACGGCCATGCCGCCGCCGGCGACAACGGGGGGCAACAACAGGTTTTCTTCCGCGCTGAGGCTGGCAAAAATCCCGCGCTCCTCCGGACAATAGCCGATGCCGAGATGCGCAATCTGGTGGGTGGGCAACGTGATTGTCTCGCGCCCATTGACCATGATCGAGCCGCTGCGCTGCCCGGTCAGGCCAAGCACCGCGCGCAGCGTCGAGGTGCGGCCCGCGCCATTGCGGCCGAGCAAACTCACCACTTCGCCGCGATTGACATTGAAATCGATGCCGTGCAACACATGGGACTCGCCATAAAACGCATGCAGCCCGGCGACCCGCAGCATTTCAGTGTCCGTGCTGAGCGGGCCGGTCGTGGCGCCGCTCACGCCGCCGCCTCCTGCACCTTACCGACCTGCTCCGAACCAACATAGGCCTCCAGCACCTGCGCATTGCGCGATACTTCCGCGTACGGCCCCTCGGCCAGCACGGCGCCCCGGGCCAGCACGGTAATGGTGTCCGACAAATCGGCCACTACGTTCATGTTGTGCTCCACCATCAGCACGGTGCGATTGACCGCCACCTTGCGGATCAGGTCGACCACGCGACCGACATCCTCATGCCCCATGCCCTGCGTCGGCTCATCAAGCAGCATCATTTCCGGATCAAGCGCCAGCGTAGTGGCGATCTCGAGCGCGCGCTTGCGCCCGTAGGGCAACTCGACCGTCAGGGCGCCGGCGAATGCGCCGAGGTCCACCGCCTCGAGCAATTCCAGCGCCCGTCCGTTCAACTGGTCCAGTACGCGGCCGGACTTCCAGAAGTGCATGGAAATACCGGTCTTGCGCTGCAGCGCCACCCGCACATTTTCCAGTACCGTCATGTGCGGAAAAGTGGCGGAAATCTGGAAGGATCGCACCAGGCCGAGGCGGGCAATGGCCGCCGGGTGCATGCGCGTGATATCGCGGCCGTTGAAGGTGATCGTACCGTGCGTCGGCGCAAGAAAACGCGTCAGCAGATTGAAGCAGGTAGTCTTGCCGGCGCCATTGGGCCCGATCAGCGCGTGTATCGTGCCGCGACGCACACGCAGATCCACGCCATCGACTGCGACAAAACCACTAAAGGTCTTGGTCAGTCCGCGTATTTCCAGGATGGTGTCAGTGTCGGCCATGCGTCAGGAAGATCAATAATTTTTCTTATAATTATCAATAAAATCAATTACTTACAGTAAACTGCCCTGCAACCCGAGCGCCCCCCGCTGCAGAAAGAATAACGCTGGCAGAACGATCCAATAGCAACACCAAATCAGTTTACCGGAAAATCCTTACTGCGCCCTGAATCCGCTCAGGTCCCGCCAAATCCATCGCGAAAACCGATGACGGCATCCTCGATGCGGCGCACCGCCATGATTTTCAGGCCGGCAATCACCTGCCGTGGCGCGTTGGCATGCGGAATCAGCGCATGGGTAAACCCAAGCTTGGCCGCCTCTTTCAACCGCTCCTGGCCGCGCTGCACCGGCCGCACTTCGCCGGCCAGCCCCACTTCGCCGAACACCACCAGTTTTTTCGGCAGCGGTTTGTCCTTCAGCGAACTGACCACTGCCATCAGCACCGCGAGGTCGGCTGCGGGTTCTGAAATACGCACCCCACCCACTGCGTTGACGAATACATCCTGATCAAAACAGGCGATGCCCGAATGGCGATGCAATACCGCCAATAACAATGCCAGGCGATTCTGTTCGAGACCGACGCTCAGGCGCCGCGGATTCGGCGCATGCGCCTCATCGACCAGCGCCTGGATTTCCACCAACAGCGGCCGCGTACCCTCCTGTGTCACCAGCACGCAGGACCCCGCCACCTCGGTGTCGTGCTGCGACAGGAACAGCGCCGACGGATTGGCCACACCTTTCAGCCCCTTGTCGGTCATCGCGAACACACCCAGTTCATTCACCGCGCCATAACGGTTCTTGAAGGCGCGAATCAGGCGGAAACTGGAGTGCGTATCACCTTCGAAATAGAGCACGGTATCGACCATGTGCTCGAGCACGCGCGGTCCGGCCAGCGTGCCTTCCTTGGTGACATGACCAACGAAAATAATGGTGGTGCCGCTGGCCTTGGCCAGCCGCGTCAGTTGCGCCGCGCATTCGCGCACCTGCGCCACCGAACCCGGCGCCGAGGTCAGCGCGTCGGAATACAAAGTCTGGATCGAATCAATGACGGCAATTTCCGGTTTTTCGTTCTGGATCACCGCCTGGATTTTGCCGAGACTGGTTTCGGGCAGCACGTGTACATGATCGGCGTTGGCGTTGAGCCGTTTCGCACGCAGCGCGATCTGCTGCGGCGACTCCTCGCCTGACACATAAATGACTTTGCGCGCGGCGCCCGCAGTTGACCCCATCGTTGCCAGCGACTGCAACAGCAGTGTTGATTTGCCGATGCCGGGATCACCGCCGATCAGCACCACCGCGCCCGGCACCAATCCGCCGCCGAGCACGCGGTCGAATTCATCAATACCGCTGGACACGCGCGACTCCTCGCGCGCCTCGACTTCCGACAGCCGCTGCAGCTTGCCGGTTTCGGCGATCAGCGAAAACCGGTTCGCCGACGGCGCCGCGGATTCCGCCACCGATTCGACCAGCGTATTCCAGGCCTGGCAATGCGGGCACTGGCCCTGCCACTTCAAAGCCTGACCACCGCATTCGGTGCAGACATAAAGTGTTTTGGCTTTGGCCATGTTCGCCTTATGCGGCCAGCTTATGCGATGCACGCAAGTGCCGCAGCATCGCCTGGTTGATCGGGTGCCCGGAGTCGGCCTGCATCGGGATCGTGCTGAAGTGCCCCTCGTGCGGCACGATGATGACCTCGACCTTGCAGCCGGCGCGCTCGCACAGCGTTGCGTACTCGTGCGTCTGTGCCACCCAGCCCGGCGCTTCTTCGCCACCTGCCGCGAGCACCAGCGGCACCGGCCGCTGCGGCGGATGAAACTGCGGGCTCAGCGCGTTCACCCGGTCCGGGGTCAGCCGGATCAGGTCATTCACTGAAATGTGCAGCACCGGTTCGACATCGTAAATACCGGACACCAAGGTAGCGCCGCAGATCAGGTCTGCGGGCAGGCCGTGCCGCGTCCAGTCCTCGGCGAGGCCCAAGGCGGCGAGATGCGCGCCCGCGGAATGGCCATACAGATAGATGCGCCGGCCGTCGCCGCCAATGCGTTGCGCATTCTGCGCCGTCCAGACAATGCCGCGCATGACCTGCGCAACGATGGTGTCGAGCGAAGCCGCAGGACACAAATCGGTACCCAGCATCACCACCGGAAACCCGGCCTGCACCAGCGGTTCGGCCAGTATCGCCTGCTTTTCCTTCTCGCCGACGCGCCAGTAGCCGCCATGCAGGTAGACCACGATCGGTGCGCTGCCCTCATTTTCGCGCTTATCAGCGATATAAATGTCCAGCGCCTGGCGCGGCGTGTCGCCATACGCCACGTTGAACTCGCCTTTCAAGCGCGCGCGAGCCGCCGCCGAGAGTTTGCCGCGCAATGCATGCTGCGCCTCGACATCCGTCGCCCATGCCCGCGGATTGAATTGCCGCTCAATATCGTCCTGCCAGTCACGCCACGGCATCGCCCGCTCCTCTGCTTGTTTAATGGTTGCTCATTGATGATTGCTCAATCACCGGTACGCGCGCCGCCAGTGCACACATCAATTCATAACTGACGGTGCCCGCCGTCTGCGCCACGACATCCACTGGATTACCCTCGCCCCACAACACGACACGCGTGCCGATACCCGCTTCGGGCATATCGGTGATGTCGGCGCACAACATATCCATCGACACCCGGCCCACGGTTGTCGTCATCCGGTCGCCCACCCGCAGCGGAGTGCCGCTGGGCGCATGGCGCGGATAACCATCAGCATAACCGCAGGCGACGATGCCGATGCGCATCATTCGTTCGGCACGGAATGTCCCGCCGTAACCCACAGTGTCGCCGGGCTTCAGGTCACAGACAGCGATGATCGCGGAAGCCAGCGTCATCACCGGCTTGAGCCCTAGTTCCGCCGCGCTGCGGTCGGTAAACGGCGAAGAACCATAAAGCATGATCCCCGGGCGGATCCAGTCAAAATGGGTTTCCGGATAACGCAGCGTCGCCGCGGAATTAGCCAGGCTGCGCGGGGCGGCAATACCCGCCACCGCGCGTTCGAACACCGTCATCTGCGCGGCCACGCCACCCGCGCCGTCAGCATCGGCAAAATGGCTCATCAATGTGATCTTGCCGACACCGGGATTTTCCTGCACCGTTTCATAGGCGCCGCGCACCGCCTCCGGCATGAATCCCAGGCGGTTCATGCCGCTGTTGATTTTCAGCAGCACATCGAGCCTGGACCCACTGGCCAGCGGATCGATCCAGGCGAACTGCTCCTCGGTATGTACCACGCTGGAAAGTTTTTGCGCAGCACCTTCTACCGCCTCGCGGGCGTCAAAAAAACCTTCCAATAAAACAATACGTTGCGCGTAACCGGCATCGCGCAGCCGGATCGCCGCATCGAATTCGAGCACCGCAAAACCGTCGGCCCCGCGCAACGCAGCCGCCACCCGCAACAGGCCGTGGCCGTAGGCGTTGGCCTTGATCACCGCGAACACTTTCGCATGTGGCGCATGCGCGCGCGCGACGCCAAGGTTATGCGTCAGCGCGGCGAGATCTATGGTGGCAGTTATCGGTCTTGGCATGGACTGTTAATCAAAAATTCGGGGAATGCCCCGCTCCGCACTCATCACTCATCACTCCGCATTGTCTTTTCGCTTCGCGCTGTCTTTGCATGGCGCAGTGCAAACACCGCTTCGAGTTCATCAATGACTTCCGCGGCCGCACGGCCTTGCAGCGCATGCTGCGCCATCAGCAATGACACCGGCCCCATCAGCCGGCTCCGCTCGAACGCCGGATATACGCGGGTCAAGCGCTTGATCGCCGCCACTACCGACTCTTCGGCAGGACGCGGCTCCGGCCGGATCGCTGCCGGTGCAGGAACGTCATCACGCGCCGCCAGAGTCGCGGCGAATTCCATCAATATGTCCTGCTGCCGCGCGTCCAGTTGCTCAAAAGCTGCGAGCAAGGCCTGCCGCCGTTCATCCCCGGTCATTGCGCAGCAGCCATGTCCCTCATCCGCGTCATCGCGAATTCGACGAAGGTCGATACCAGGCGCGAGCGGAATTTGTTGTGCGGCGTCACCACCGACAGTGCGCGGATCAGCGGCGGATCCAACGGTACCGCCATCAATACGCCGAGCTTCAGCTCCTTGGCCACCGTCGCGCGCGACAATACGGACACGCCAAGCCCGGTGGCGACCACACCCTTGATCGCCTCGGGACTGCCCAGTTCCATGACGATATTGATCGCATCAGGCGGAATCCTGTTCTGCTGGAAATAGTGGTCGGAAAACTCGCGCGTGCCGGATCCTGACTCGCGGCTGACAAACGGCTCGCCGGCGATTTCGGCTGCCGACACTTTTTTGGCTTTGGCCAGCTTGTATTTCGGGCTGCAGATCATCACCAGCACATCCTCGCAGCACACTTCTGTCTGCACCCCGGCCAGGTGCGAAGGGGACTCAATCAGGCCGAGATCCAGCGCATGCTCGGCGACGCGAGATTCTATGGCCTCGGAATTGGCGACGGTCATATGCACCTGCACATGGGGATGCACCGCCTTGAACTCACCGAGGATCTGCGGCAGGTAGAACTCGGCGATCGTGGTGCTGGCGCCGAGCAGCAACGGCCCGCTGATCGCCCCGGTAAGCTCACCAACGCGGGTTTCCAGCTCCTCGGACAGGCTAAGAATCTTTTCGGCGTATCCCAGCACCAGCTCCCCGGCAGGGGTCAGCGCAATGCGGCCATGGCTGCGTTCGAACAGCCGTGCATTGAGGTGTTCCTCCAGCTGCTTGATCTGGAAGGTCACTGCGGGCTGGGTCATGAACAACTGCTCCGCGGCCTTCGTGAACGAAAGCTGGCGGGCAACGGCATGGAAAACCTGCAGGCGACGATCGGCCATGGAGAATCGGGGGATGTCCGGCGCAAAAGGGGAGCAAACGCGGATACTACCCGTTCAGGCCGTACCGACAAAGCCAAAGGGCAGAAAGCCGGTGCAGACCCGCGGCCCCGGAACCGCAATATCCCTATGAAACTATGGTATAAAACCGCGGTTCCTGTAGGCTAACTCTATAGGCGAATCATGTCGACTAAGTAAGCCCGAATCAGCCTTCCCGCACCCAGCACGATTTTTTTCAACAACATAACAAAAAAACAACCACCACACACCTCGGCGCCCTCCCCCGATTCATGCCCTTAGGTTTTTACACCATCATGGCGGCGCAGTTTTTTTCGTCGCTCGCCGACAACGCGCTGCTGGTCGCCGCGATCGCGCTGCTGATACAAATGCAGTCGCCGGAGTGGATGACGCCGCTGCTGAAATTCTTTTTTACCATTTCCTACGTGCTGTTTGCTGCCTTCGTCGGCGCCTTCGCCGACTCGATGCGCAAGGGCCGTGTGATGTTCATCACAAACACGGTCAAGATCGTTGGCTGCTTGCTGCTGTTTTTCCATGATCTGTGGAACATCCCCGGCACTTCGGAATACATGACCATATTGATGGCCTACGCCGTGGTCGGACTCGGCGCTGCCGCGTACTCGCCGGCCAAATACGGCATCCTCACCGAATATCTGCCGCATCACCGGCTGGTCGTTGCCAACGGCTGGATTGAGGGTCTGACCGTGGGCTCCATCATCATCGGCACACTGCTCGGCGGGGTGCTGATCAGTTCTACAGTATCAAGCAAGCTGCTCGCCATCGACCTGCCGCAAATCAATACCGGCGTCGATACGCCGGCCGAGGCCGCCATCGCCATCATCATGCTGTTCTACGGCATTGCCGCGGTATTCAACCTCTACATACCCGATACCGGCGTCGATCACCGCCCACCGAGCAAGAATCCCTTGTATCTGATACGCGAGTTCGCGCACTGCGTAAAACTGCTGTGGACCGACAAACTGGGTCAGATATCACTGGCCACCACGACGCTGTTCTGGGGCGCCGGTGCCACGCTGCAGTTCATCGTATTGAAATGGGCGGAGGTCGCACTAGGCTACTCGCTGTCACAGGCCACGCTGCTGCAGGGCATCTGCGCGGTAGGCATTGCCGCCGGCGCCATCATCGCCGCCAAACTCGTGCCGCTGCACAAGGCTGTGAACGTAGTGCCGGTCGGCATCGCGATGGGCATCATCGTCATCGCAATGAACTTCGCCACCTCGCTGTCCGTCGCGATACCGCTGCTGCTGCTGATCGGCGGCCTCGCCGGATTTTTCGTGGTACCGATGAACGCGCTGCTGCAGCACCGCGGCCATATCCTGATGGGCGCCGGACATTCCATCGCGGTGCAGAATTTCAACGAAAACCTGTCGATCCTTGCGATGCTCAGCCTGTATGCGCTGCTGATCTGGCTGAATATATCGATTTACTGGGTGATCGCGTTGTTCGGCCTGTTCGTCTCGCTGTCGATGGTGCTGGTACGCAAGCGCCATCTGCACAATCTCGCCAGCGGCCCGCTGCCGGCCATCCCCATCGACGCGCCGCTGCATCCATAACGAGACCAGAGGCAAGCAAATGGAATGCAAAAGGCCGCCCCCCCGGGCGGCCTTTTTCTTTAATTTGGAAGCAGTTCAGACCTGCTCGAACTTGAAGCGCTTCACCTTTGCCATAACCATTCAGACCTGCTCGAACTTGAAGCGCTTCACCTTTGCCACAACCATTCAGACCTGCTCGAACTTGAAGCGCTTGACCTTTGCCACAACCATTCAGACCTGCTCGAACTTGAAGCGCTTGACCTTTGCCATATTAGTGCCTTCGATGCGAATCAGGCTGGTCGGCCCCTCACGCTTCGGCGAATGCAGGTCGCCTTCGTTGTAGACGTGGGCGATGCCCGGGGTCAGCTTGTAGGTTCGCGTGTGCTTCACCTTGCCTGCCTTGTCGGCGCTGCCCGGCTCAAGCAACTGGTAATCGCGCATCTCGGTCTCGCCGCGGGCCTGGCCGTAGATCGCCCAGGAATGGCCGTGGTCATGCGGCCCGCTGGTTTTGGCATCGGTGTAATCATGGGCCAGGATGCAGAAACCGAATTCCGGATCCTCGTAAATGATCTTGCGTTCGCCGACGCTCGGATCGACATGTCTGTCGATGAATTGTTTGTCCTTCAGTACTTCCTGCAGCAATGCAGCGACTTTTTTGCGCCCGGCCGGACCCGGCTCGGCCTTGATGAAGTCGTGGCATTGTGCGGCAAACTGTTCCAGTGTGTGTCCCATGGTTCTTCCCCGTTTTACGATTTGTGATGCCCATTCTGCCGGAACCGGGCGCGCATTGAAAATACTGCGTGCAATTCCCGGTTTTTCATGGTGCGGCACAGAAGGTCTACCGCAATACTGACTTGCGTATCCGCAATCATGTCCCGCCCGGCGGGCTCAGCCACCAATCGTGCGATTTCGCACACTCACAGAAAGGCAGTCTGTTAATTTTTAATGACATTCCGGGTACGCACTGATACTTCCCTAGAATATAAATCATTCCTGAACAAAACAAACAAGCGCGCCGCATCCAGCGGCCGGGGGCCAATATGCAAAATGTCGTGTTAGAGCAAGTGTTACAGCAAGTCTTGGGTGAAGAGGAGTTGCTGGCCCGGATCATCCGTTTCCGCCTGCTCCGCCCCGTATTTCAGCCCTTGTTCAACACCGATGATTGTTCGGTGTACGGTTTCGAGGGTCTGATCCGCGGACCGGAGGGCTCTGCGCTGCACTCCCCGCTGGCGCTTTTTGCAGCGGCAGAACGGCATGGTGTGCGCACCCAGCTGGAAGTGCTCGCCGGGCAGACCATTATCGACGACTTCGGCGGACGCAATCTGCCGGGATATCTGTTCGTCAACATGAGTTGCCCCGCACTGATCGCGCTGTCAAACCGCGCCGAAAAAACGCTGGAGCTCATCAGCCGATCCACGCTGTCGCCGGCAAGTATTGTCATCGAGTTGACCGAGCATGATCGCGTGGTCGATCCGGAAGCGCTGGTGAAAATGGTCAAACCTTTCCGCGACGCCGGCGTCCGCTTCGCGCTGGACGACTTCGGCAACGGCCACTCGAACCTGCGCTTATGGATGGACCTGAGGCCGCAACTGGTCAAGATTGACCGGTTTTTCGTGGATGGCCTCTCCGGTAGCGGCGACAAATTCGAAATCATCCGTCTGTTGAAGCGGCTCGGCGACATGTTCAATACCCAACTGGTCGCCGAAGGAATCGAGCGCGAGTCCGATCTGGCGGTTGCCAAGGATCTCGGCATCCCGATCGCGCAGGGCTATCTGCTCGCCCGGCCGGCGGCCGATCCGGCGCGCCGTCCAGCCGAAGCCGCCTACGCAGTCCTCCGTTCCAGCAAGATCGCCGTGCAACCGCAGCCCAGCCAGCCTCCAGAGCGTTGCTCGCTAGTAGGCGAAATTGTCGTTCCGATACCGCCAGTGGAAACCGAAACGCAAAACGATGTATTGGCAAAACTATTCGTAAGCCATGCCGATTTTCATGCGGTCGCCGTTGTCAGGGATGAAAAACCCATCGGCCTGATCAATCGCCGGAAATTCATGGACCAGTTTGCGCAACAGTATTATCGCGAGCTATTCGGCCGCAAGTCGTGCACAACCTTCATGCAACTCGAACCGCTGATCGTCGACCGTCGCACGCCGCTGGAATCGCTGCAGAATATCCTCACCGGCGCCGACCAGCGTTACCTGCATGACGGCTTCATCATTACCGACAATGGCCGATATGTCGGCCTTGGCACCGGAGAAAGCCTGGTGCGCGCGGTGACTGAACTGCGGATCGAGGCCGCACGTTACGCCAATCCACTGACTGCACTGCCGGGCAATATCCCCATTACCGAACATCTTGACCGGTTGCTGGCGGGCCACAAGCCGTTCGTGGTCTGTTATGCCGACCTCAACAACTTCAAGCCCTTCAACGACCAGTACGGTTATTGGCGCGGCGACCTGGTCATCCGCCTGGTCGCCAGCATACTGGTTAAATATGCAGACCCGCAGGTCGATTTCATCGGTCACGTCGGCGGCGATGACTTCATCGTCGTATTCCAAAGCGACGCCTGGGAGAGCCGCTGCCTGCAAATCATCAGCGATTTCAACCTCGGAGTGCGGGAAAATTTTTCCAAATCCGATATTGAGCAGAACGGTTTCTGGGGCGAAGACCGGAAAGGCGGACGCTGCTTCTTCCCGATGACATCGCTGAGCATCGGTGCAGTGATCACGAAGCCCGGGGCATTCTCGACCAGCGAAGAGGTGGCATCTGCCGCCGCCGCAGCCAAACGCAACGCAAAACATTCAGGTCAGGGTTTTTACATCGCCCAGGATGCCTTGGACGTGGATAAAACGCTGCAGGCCGTCGCCGGTTAGTCCGGCTCAGGCCCCCTCGGGCGCAATGCGAAATTCGACGACCGAGGCTTCGTTTTTAAGCTGCTCTGACAGCGCGTGCATATTGCGCCGGTTCAGCGTCTTCATACCCATGCGGTATTCAAAACTCTGCCCGCCATCGGTCAGTTCAAAGGTCATGTTGGCGATCGAAAAACCCAGAGCTTCGGTAATCGCGCGCAGCTCCGCCTCGGACATGACGCTGGTGCGTTTGAACTTGATATGGAACTGGGCATAAAACTCGGTGGGCATCCGGCTTTCGATCCAGCGGAACGACGACAGAGTGAACAAGGTCGCCGCGACCGCCAGCATTGCCGGGATATAGAAGCCGATACCGAACAGGATGCCGATCGCCGCCGTCACCCAGATTGACGCCGCTGTGGTCAGGCCGCGCACCGACAGGCCCTCACGCATGATCACGCCGGCGCCAAGGAAGCCGATGCCGGTCATGATGCCCTGCGCCATGCGTGTCGGGTCGATCACCACCCGTGAGTTGCCATGCTGCGTAAACCACTGGCTTTCATAGACTGTGACCAGCATCAGCAGCGCCGACGCCAGGCACACCAGCGTATGCGTGCGAAACCCAGCGGGACGGCCATGGTAGCTGCGTTCGAGACCGATCAAACCGCCTGCCGCCAGCGCCGCACCCAGCCGCACCGTCATGTCCAGCAATTCACTGCTGATCATCATCGCCGCGTCCTCCTAGTTATCATTATCAGCGCCGCAGCCGCAGGTAAATTTCCGGCAATTTATTCGGCAGGCTGTTGATATTGTCCAGCACCAGGTAATGGCCCGGCCCGAAAATCTGCGGCAGATACTGGTTCGCCATGGTATCAACCGTGACGCAGAACGGGTGCACGCCCTTGGCCACGGCCTCCTTGACCGCCATGCGCGTGTCTTCGTGCAGATAACGCCGGTCGCCGCCATCGTCATAATCTTCGGGGCGGCCGTCGGACAGCAGCAATAACAGCCGGCGACGACTTTCGACACCGTCGAACGAAGCCGTGGCATGACGGATCGCCGCACCCATGCGAGTCGCCAGCCGCCCCGACATGCCGCCGATCTGTGCGCGGACCTCTTCAGTCAGTTCCTCGTCGAAATCCTTGAGCATGTAATAGCTGACGTTATCGCGGTACTTGGAGCAGAACCCGGCAATCGAGTAGGCATCACCCACTTCCTCCATGCCCTCAGCGAACAGCAGCACCCCCGCACGCACGCGATCGACCAGCCGGCCGCCGCCTTCGGGCAGATGCTGCATGATTGAAGTCGACATGTCGGCAAGCAGCGTGACCGCGACCTCGCGCTTGCGGATTTCGCGGCGCTTGTAAATGTTCGGGCGCGGTGAACGGCCGGCGCGTTTTTCCGCGACATAACTGACCACGGCGTTGAGATCCATGTCGTCGCCATCGAGCTGCTGGGTCAGCGGCGCGGTGCGCGTCGGTTTTTGCGACTGGATGGCTTTTTTCAGGCGCTTCAGCGCATTCGCGTACTGCTTCATCAGCCGGCTGGTCTCGCCCATGTTCGATTCAGCGAGCCGCTTTTCCTGCACCCAGCTCCAGTTGCGTTTGTAGCGCGACTCGCGGTAATCCCATTCCGGATACGGGATACCCTTGTCGCTGCTGCCTTGGCCCGGGGTTTCCTTGTCACTTTGCCCGGAAGCGCGCGCCGACTGGCCCGACGAATCGCCGTAACTGGGCATTTCCTTTTTGTCGCCGTCGTCGCGCTGGTCCCCCGACTCGGCGTTCTGCTGCGCTTCGGTTTCTTCGCCGCCCTCTTCCTGCTGTTCGCTTTTCTGCTCGGAACCGGCCTGCGTCTGCTGCGACTGGTCGTCACTTTCCTGTGGATGCGCCATGCGCGATGCGTTCGGGCTGCGCCCCGGCAGATACGCGGCATGGAAGGCTTCGAGATCGGTGACCACGGGCAGGGTCATCGCGCTGTAGATTTTTGCCGCCGCGCGCCAGGCATCGGCGATGGTTGCGCCCTCCACGAACAGCGGCGCAAAACGTTCATCGACAGCGCCGCCGGCATAATGCGCCAGCGCGGCCTCAATGCTCTCCAGGGCCAGATCATAATAAGCCGCGGTCTCCGGATGGCGCACACCCAGGCCGTGCGCGGCATTGCGCAGGCGCTTCAGGTAATTCGGCACGTTGCGCTGCACGCGGAAATCAACACGCAGGTCTTCACAAATATCCAGAATCAACTGGAACCGCAGTGCGTCGTCGCCAAAACGCAGGAACAGCGGCCCCCAGGACACCGGGCCCTTGGCCGGAAAATCGACTTTCGCCTCGGCAAACATGGCCTGCATCGCCGTGCGCTCGAAGGTGCGGTAGTACATGTGGCCGGCGACATGCAGCACAGCGAGGATGGCTTCTTCACGGTCAGCCATTACAGCAGGGAAATAAATGCTCTTGCCGTCGGTCTCGATGAACGGCCGGCCCTTCTCCGGCGACCAGGTGCTTTCCTTCAGCTCGAACTCGCCGCCGAACCACACATCGAGCAGCATGCCCAGCAGGCGGTTGCGGTCGGTCAGCCGGTAACCCGGCAGGTGTTCCAGCAACAGTGAAAGACTTTCCTCGGATTCAAGTCGGAAATAAGCTTCTCCACGCGCCCGCCCCGACTGCAGGATGTCGGCGCCGCGCGACGCCCAGGGCAGGATTGCCTGCGCGCCGAGCAGGTTGCGCACGCGAATCGCGCCTGACAGGTACGTCGACAGCATCAGCTTGCGCGACTCGAACAGTTCATCGACCGGCGTCGCCAGTTGCTCAATCGCAGCAATGCCGCCGTGGCGTCCGGCAAGATCCACCACCGGCGTCGCAAAATACGCCGCGCCACTTTCCATCTGCCGCGCGCACCAGCCAAAACCGATTTCCGCCCAGCGTTCCTCGCCGGCATGACCCAGCGTGCCGTAAGCGCGGGCGACATTGACCATGAAACCTTCCAGCGCGCGCCACGACGCGCGCCATTGCATGAAGGCCATGGCCTGCCCGGTCCACGGCAGTACGGTTTCCGAAACCTGCTCGGCCTCAAAACTGCCGCGAATGAATGCCCGGCCTGCATCGCGCTCAAAACTGAGCAATGCAACACAGGCCGCCAGCCATTGCAGCGTCACGGCTTCGCCATGCGGCACGATCGCCGGCAGCACCTGCTCGACCTCGCGGTGAGCAACGGCGCTGAGTTCCTTGATCTGGCTGACCGCCTTGTCGACGGCGGGGGTATTAGTCATTTATTCAGATTGCTAACTTAAAAAATAATCGTCGAAGAAGCGTCACGAGCAGGCCGGGGCGCAAGGAGCCGCGCAGCCAAATGGTGAGGCATAACCCAGCCGTTGGGCGAGACATTTGGTGAGCACGCGACGCCGCGCACCGGCCGCGCTTAGCTTATCCGGCGATTATGAGAAATGCGCCTGCACGATTTCCATCAGCGCATCCGCCAGTTCGGGATCATCGGTAATCGGATTGACCATCGCCACCTGGCAGGCCGTCACCGGATCGAGCCCGGCGGCCATCATGCTCGCTGCGTAAACCAGCGCGCGGGTTGACGTCGATTCCTCAAGACCGTGATCCTTCAGCAGCCGTGCCTTGCGGCCGATGGCCACCAGTTGCTGCGCGATTTCCGGCTTGGTGCCCGGCACTTCCCTGACCAGGATCTTGCGCTCGACTTCCTCCTGCGGGAAATCGAAATTGATCGCAATGAAACGCTGCTTGGTCGATGGCTTCAGATCCTTCAGCACCGTCTGGTAACCGGGGTTGTACGAAATCACCAGCATGAAATCCTCATGCGCGTCGATTTCCTGGCCTTTCTTTTCGATGGTCAGCTTGCGGCGGTGATCGGTCAGCGAATGAATCACCACCGTTGAATCGGTGCGCGCCTCGACGATTTCGTCGAGATAACACAAGGCGCCAACTTTCACTGCGCGCGTCAACGGCCCGTCATGCCAAACCGTGTCCGAGCCCTCGAGCAGGAAGCGGCCGACCAGATCGGAACTGGTCAGATCCTCATGGCAGGACACCGTCACCAGCGGACGCTTCAGCTGAAAGGCCATGTGCTCCAGGAACCGTGTCTTGCCGCAACCCGTCGGGCCTTTCAGCATCACCGGCAGCCGGCGTTTATAAGCGGCCTCGAATACCGCGACTTCATTGCCCTGCGGCTCGTAATACGGCGCAGCTTCTCCGACCTGCGGCATCTGCACGATGTCGTGTTCGACGCCGCGCACGCGGTTTGTTGCTGTCTTCATCAATACTCCAGAGTCAGTTCAGGATTCACTCAAGCATTCGTCGCGGGGCTGCCGGCCAGCCGGCACGGACACCACGCGCCCTTCACCCGATATTAATACAGTTGCAGCGGTTCAACGGCGGTGCCACATCGTACGCACCGGCACTGCGAGCGCGACGGGCTCTGCCTGCAGCAATGATTCGACCATCGTGGCACAGCACACCGTGCAGATTTTAATAAACGTTTAAAAACAAAGGCTTATAAATTAATCACGGCTATGTGGCCAAGCAGCCGGTGCATCCTTCGGAACGGACGCATCATGACTTCCACTGCGCAACATGCGGACCACAACCAACCACGGGATTTAATCGCTCTATCATTGCCGGGCAGGCAAGCCGGAATCAGCCAAGGAAAATTCATGCGGTGGGGTGGCGGCAGGGAAAGTGAAAACGTTGAAGACCGCCGCAGCGGCGGTGGCGGCATGGGCCGCGGCATCGCCGGCGGCGGCATCGGCGTCATCGTGATTGCCGTTGCCGCGATGTTCCTCGGCGTTGACCCATCGGTGGTGATGAGCGTACTCGAAGGCACCGCGCCCGGCATTTCCGCGCAGGCGCCGGCACAAAAGCCGCCGGCAAATGATATGCAGGCAAAATTTGTTTCCGTCGTACTCGCCGACACCGAAGACACCTGGCGTGCCCTGTTCCAGAAGGGCGGCGCACAATACCGCGAGCCGAAGCTGGTGCTGTTCCGCGGCGCGGTGCAGTCGGCCTGCGGCCACGCCCAAGCCGCGATGGGGCCGTTTTACTGCCCCGGCGATGAAAAGGTGTATATCGACCTGGCGTTTTTTGACGATCTGCAAAAGCGCTTCAAGGCGCCGGGCGATTTCGCCCAGGCTTACGTGATCGCGCACGAAATCGGCCACCACGTGCAGAACCTGCTGGGCATTTCCGACAAAGTGCATGCTGCGCGGCAGCGTGTCTCGGAAGCCGAATACAACAAATTGTCGGTGCGCCTCGAACTGCAGGCCGACTGCCTCTCCGGCATCTGGGCGCATCATGCCAACCGCTCACGACAAATTCTCGAAAGCGGTGATGTCGAGGAAGCGCTCAACGCCGCCACCGCCGTCGGCGACGACCGCATGCAGATGCAGGCGCGCGGTTATGTCTCACCGGAATCCTTCAGTCACGGCAGTTCTGAGCAGCGCGCGCGCTGGTTCCGCCGCGGCCTGGACAGCGGCGAGTTCGCGCAATGCGATACGTTCAAGGCGCGCAATCTGTAAAATCATCATAAGTATCTGTTTTTATTAATATTTTTAATACCCAGCAAAGGATGCCCGATGCAACGCGCCACCACCAGACTCCGCGCCCTGGTCAAGGCCGGCAAATTCCTCGAATTGCCGGCCATCCACGACCCGCTGACCGCCAAGCTCGCGGAGAGTATCGGCTTCAAAACCATCTATAACGGCGGCTTTGTCACCGGCGGCAGCACCACCATCAGCGAACCGCTGCTGTCGATGAATGAACAGATCACTGTCGCCAGCAACATGGCCAACGCGGTGAACATTCCCGTGATCATGGATGCCGGTGCCGGCTGGGGTGAGCCGCTGCACACCATGCGCACGGTGCGTGAATGCATCCGCGCGGGGATCGCCGGCGTGCACATTGAAGACCAGTTGTTCCCCAAACGCGCGCATTACCACACCTATGTCGCGCACAACATTCCCATCGACGAATTCCGCGACAAGATCCGCCTCGCCTGCGTGCAGCGCGACCAGACTGACAAGGATTTTGTCATCATCGCCCGCTCCGACGCCTGCCGCGAACAAGGTTACAAGGAAGCCGTCAAACGCATGCTGCTGGCGCGCGATCAGGGCGCGGACATGGGACTGATATTCCCGCGCACGCCGGAAGAAACCAAAAAAGCGCCGAAGCAGTGCAAGCTGCCGATGATCTACGTGCAAAGCCGCGGCAACCGCGATGGCCGGCCGCTCTACTCCTTCAAACAGCTCGAAGACATGGGTTACGCCGGCAGCATCGACGCCATCCTGTCGGTGGGCGTGCAGTTCCATTTCATGCGCAAGGCACTGCTGGAACTGAAAAAGACCGGTGACTACACCGGCATCACGCAAAAGGAATATGTGATCGCGCGCAAAGGCGTCGAGGACATGATCGGGCTGGAGGCGTATTACAAAATCGAGGAAGAAACCGTCGAGAAAATGTACCGCAAGAAAAAACGCAAGCTAGGACGCAAGTAAGCGCACAAACAAGGACTCAACATCCCCGTTTTTTCAACTGCGATTGCGCGGTGCTGTACAGCACGTCGCTGCCCGACTTACCGGCCCTCAGGATCTGAGCACAGGTCGCACGAGGGGCATAAATCACCGCCACCGACAGAAAATATTCCGGCGCCTCGCGCGCAGCCAGCCGGTCGAACACGTCCCGCGGCGTCGCTGGATTTTTCACCAACGCCGCCAGCACATAGGTCTGATACAGACTGTATTCGACATCGTGGATGAAATCGCCACGGCTGATATTCGCCAGGCGCTGCGCCATCGCCGGCGTCAGGCGCGTATTGCCGGCAAGGCCGGCCACCCGGTCATACCGCAACGGCCCCGTGGCAATTTTTTCAAGCGCCGCCATCGGTGTATTGGCATGGGCACCGGCCAGCGACACCAGATAGTTGTCGCGACCGACATCGACCACGGCAGTCAGCATCGCGGCCGGCGTCGCCGGATTTTTCAGCAGCGCCTCATCCACATCGCGTCGACCCAGCGGCAGCCAGGACTGGCTGATCTCCGCCAGCATCTCCGGCGTGGCCTGCGCATCACCCGCCACACCCAACGCATTGCGGAACAACAGCAAAGCGCTGATCACCAGCAGCGCAAGCGCCAGCAGGATTGAAGCCGTCAGCACATGCCCGCTGCGCCACGACTGCCGTCCGGCAATCGCATCGGCAAAAGTAAAACCGACATACACCACCGCCCAGCCGATCATCCCTGCCAGCACACCATACACCGGCACGAACAGCAGGCCGATGGCCGCGGTGGAACTGGTGGAGGTGAAGGCTACGTAGAGTATGTAAGCGGTCGCGCAGAGAAAGCCGGCGACGGCGCCGAGGGCGTAGATCAGTTTGCGAGAGCGGTTCTGTGGAACCATGATAAGCGAGAACAAACGAGTTCGATTACAGCGCCCCGCGATTACGGATATAACTTCCAGACAGCCCGCATATATAAACCACCCATTCCCGCAATATTAATCTGCTGAAAGGCATATTCCGCGTCAGCTCTGGCATCAAATTCGATCAGCTGGTGCGATACTCCGGTGCCGTAGGTGTGCTGCCGGGCCGGGAGTGGATCGTCATAACCAAAGGTCACGGTCTCAATAAGAATCTTGAACTTACCCATCTGGAATTACCCTCCTCGCTAGTGGAGCGGCATGTAAAAGCCGCGCCCAGAAAACAACGTCGACCCCAACGCCTGATTCTTGATTTATGCCACAGTCCGCTGTTCGTACAGATATTTCTGAAACCCGCTGAACACCTGGCCGATTTCCTCGGGCTGCCCGAGGTCGGCGACGGCATCCGCCAGTGAATCGTGGTACTGCAGTCGCAGCAGCGGCGTCAGCTTTTCCTGATCCAATTCCTCGACGCCGACGCTGATGTAGTGCGACAACACGAAGTCGATGAACACCTGCTGCTTGCCATTGAAATGCGTGCTGACCACGGCCATCGCACGATTGGCGCGCTCCTCGCGCGTCAGCGGTGCCAAGGCATAAGCGACATGGGCCAGCACATCGAACAAGTCGCTCTTTTCGGCATCGATAATTTTCTGCATCTCTGTCAGTTGCTGTTTACCGAAGCCTTTCTCGGCCAACCCATCCAGCAGTTTCCGACGAGTGTCCGGCGCGCTCCACAGCTTGCGCAGTTCACCTTCATCCCGGAAAAACTCCGGCAGTTTGCCGAACAGCGCCTCCATGAACTGCTGCGCTGACATCGGCGTACCGTCCGGATGCCAGAAACTGGTCGATGTCATGTGCTGGATGGTCCGTGCCTTGCCGTCAGCGAGCTTGACCTTGGCCTTTTGCGGCGGCACGTAATCCGGCGGGGTTTGTCTCGCCTTGGGCGGCTGACGATCGCCACCATCGGGTTTCGGCGGTTCCGGCTCGATCGGTTCGCCATCCCACTCCGGGTCACTGAAATGGTGATGCGCCTTCACAAAATCGTAGATCGTGAAGTAATCCTTGCCGTCATACAGTCGTGTGCCGCGGCCAATGATCTGCTTGAACTCGATCATTGAATTGATCGGCCGCAGCAACACAATGTTGCGTACGTTGCGGGCATCCACACCCGTTGAAAGTTTTTGCGACGTGGTCAGGATGGTGGGAATGCTCTTCTCGTTGTCCTGGAAGTCACGCAGGAACTGCTCACCCAATGCACCGTCGTTGGCCGTGACCCGCTCGCAGTAATGCGGGTCGCTGCTGGTTTTCATCTGGTTGACCAGATCACGGATCGCCAGCGCATGCGCTTGGTTGGCGCAAAACACCAGCGTCTTTTCCCGTTGGTCAATTTGCGCCATGAAAATCTCAACGCGTTTTTTCTCGCGCTCACGGATTTCGATAATCTTGTTGAAATCCTTTTCCTCGTAACGCCTGCCGGCCTCAATCTCGCCCTCGACCACGGTGTCATCCGGCGTAAACACGTATTCGTCCATCGTAGTCGCGATCTGCTTGACGCGGAACGGCGTCAAGAAACCGTCATTGATGCCTTCCCGCAGCGAATACACAAACACCGGCTCACCGAAATAAGCATAGGTATCGACGTTGTCGCGGCGCTTGGGTGTCGCAGTCAGCCCAAGCTGCACCGCGGGCGCGAAATAATCGAGGATGCTGCGCCAGTTGCTTTCATCGTTGGCGCCACCACGGTGACACTCATCGATGACAATGAAATCGAAAAAATCTGGCGGATACTCCCCGAAATTCCCTTCGACAGGCTCAGGGACCGCCCTCTCCTCGACAGGACCTACCGGAGTCTCGGTGGCTGAGCCCGTCGAAGCCGAAAGTGCTGGAAGGCTTTGGGTATCGCCCGTGATCAGAGCAATTTTCTTCGCCCTACTCCAACCCTGCACCTGTTTCTCGCGTTCAAAAGCCTCGTCGATTCGATCGAACGGTTCGTAATAGACCAACGCGACCGGTCGTCGTGCTTTAGTGTGCTGCACGCCTTCCCCCGTTTCATGTTGGATGAGCCGCGCCTTCAAATCTTTCGCGCTACCAACATAGAAACTTCCATCCGCACATTCCAAAATATACATATATCCGTAAGCATCGCGAATATCAGTCGTCTCGATTTTGATCAGATCAGTTCCCGCCGAAGCCCCGGTGGCTGAGCCTGTCGAAGCCATGAAGGTCTGGAATATCGTAAAGAAAATACTGCCGTTCTTTGGCACCCGCCCCTTCTTGCGGATGTCATCGGGCGCAATGCGCACCAAAGATCCCGGCTCAGCATCCTCGAACGCCGAAAACGCGTTGTAGGCCTGGTCAGCGAGGATATTGCGATCAGCAAGGAACAGGATGCGCGGCCGGCGCTGCGGTTCCGCGCCCGACTTGTGGTCGAGCAGATTCCAGCGGCTGTTGTAGAGCTTCCACGCCAGTTGGAAAGCAATGAAGGTCTTGCCTGTTCCGGTGGCCAGCGTCAGCAGCACACGGTCGCGGCCCTCAGCAATCGCCGCCAGCACGCGATCAATGGCGATGTCCTGATAGTAACGGCCCTGAAAATAACCGCCCCTGTCCTCGAAAGGCACCGCGGCGAAGCGGTCGCGCCAGATGTTTTGTGTCGCATACAGCCGCTGCCACAGTTCTTCCGGCCCCGGAAATTGCGCCACCTCGGCCTCGGCCCCGGTGTGCATGTCGATGGCGTAGATGCCCTGGCCGTTGCTGGAATAGGTAAAGCGGATCGCCAGCTTCGCGGCGTAATCCTTGGCCTGGCCCACGCCCTCGGTCAGCGGCTTGTCCCAGGCCTTGGCTTCGACCACCGCGAGTTTGGTATTACGATACTCCAGCACATAGTCCGCAGTCAGCGCCTTGCCGCGTTTGCCTGCGCCTTCAATGCGCCCCGGCGCGATCGCATACTCGCGCCGTACCCGGCTACCATCGACCACGCCCCAGCCCGCAGCCTTGAGGGCGGGGTCGATATGTTCAGCGCGGGTTTCGGCTTCGTTCAAGAGAGCACTTTGGGGCTTTGGAAAGGGATAATTACCTAAAAACCGCGCCCGACTGCTTCAGATACTCCACGAACTTCTTATGAGGCACCGCGACTTGCGGCATTGCACATACAGCAGGAATTTTTCGTTTTGAGGGTACTCTTGGTACAGCCGGTTGCCTCTCCTCCTCTGAAATTAACTCCGCACCGACCGAACGAGCTGCGGCGATAATCAAGAGATCATTCTCACCAACGCCTTTTGCGTGATAACCGTCATCTACGATAGCGAGTAATCCTTTAATTCGTTGCGCATCCCGGAGGATCTCACCGGTGATTTCCAGAATAGCCACCCCTTTATCTTCCAACCAAGCCCCGCAGTCAGGGCTCTTGGCCTGTATCTCATCAAACGCCACCTTGGGAATACTAATTGCATCGCTTCGAATTTGCCCTTCAATCCATGTCCAGAGAGGCGGAAATTGCTGGGGTGGATAGTTGTCCCACGCATAAATCACTGAAGAAGCATCAAAGACCGGCATAGTGCTGCTCCAGCTTATGCAGGTCGGTGATCTTCAAGGTGTCCAGATAGGAACTAGCCTTGGCTAACGTAATCTGTCGCGCATTGAGTGCACTTAAAACAGTTTTTACAAAAGTATCGCCGAAGACATGCTTTGGTTCGCGATGCCTGTAAGCACGACTACCGCCCTCATCATCTCTCCCTACCGCAACATTCGCTCGCCATGTGCGATATGCGGTATAGAGATTCCTTTCCAAACGACCCTGGTCCATCAAGCGCCTCAGAATCACCTCGACGCTGACCCCCCACTCCCTCCTAGGCTGCTCCAGCCAATTCTCGAACTCCGTTACATCGTTTGGCCGCGCACGATCAGATATTCGCGCCAGAAAACCATCCGGCACCAAAAATCTTCCGGCAAAAGCATTGGCTTCCCTCTCCCAGCCCTGCTGGGACGCAAAGTCATTTTCATCGTCAATAGAGCTTTCCCGGTGCAACAACACGTGTGCAAGTTCATGGATGAGCGTAAAAGATTGCCTTGGCTCATAGGACAACTTCTTCACTACGATCACTGGACACTGAGGATCGTATAAAGAGAATCCTAAAATCGGACTTTCTTTGGCAATCTGCCATTGCCCTTTGTAGCCATTGCTGCGGAACACCAAAATGCCCTTTGCCTCCACCGCAGCGCGATAAGTGTCAAAGGTATTTTCTGCACCGATCGCAAGCCACTCCCTCGCCAATCGAGCGGCCTCCGGCACATCATTTGCTGGCAATGGAGGTGGATCGAATACCGCCTGCTCGACATCGTCCAGGTCTTCCTTGAGACTCAGATAAACGTCGCGCTGTCGCTCCACTCGCTCAATCAGTGTTTTGAGTTTTGGGGACAGCTCTGGTTTTTGGTTAGCCAAGGATCGGAATTGCGGGGTATGGGCATTTGCCTCATTAACGGGGTCAGGCTCGATAAAGAAAAGTACCCCTCTACCGAAAAAATCAGCAATTTTGCGGAGCTGTTTGTAGGTTAAGCCAGCGGACTCCGGACCAAGCTGTTCCAACGTGGCAACCGCAATACCCGTTTCGCGCGCGAGATCCGTCAACGTGATGCCGCGATCAGCGCAGCACCAGCGAATACGTTCGGCGTTAACAAACGGTATGCGTTCCATTTTCCAGAGAACTACCCAAAGTCGATCAAAACGATTGGATTATCCGCCAAAACGCGATTGACGAAGGAATCTGCCTCGGTGCGGCGTTTGGCGAATTCAGCCGGCATGTACAGCGTCGGATTCACCTTGCGCCCGAGCAGGACCTCGGCATGCGCCAGCGTCTGCAGCACGCGCGAAAGAGTGAGTTTGCCACCGCCGACGATCATCACGTCGATGTCGCTGCCGGCGGTATCCGTGCCCTTGGCATAGGAACCGTAAATCCACGCGCCGTCGATATCGGCGGCCAGCGGCTGCAGAGCATCACGCAGCAGCGGCTCCGCACCCAGCGTCTTGCGGGTCAGTTCGACCAGCTCTTCAAAAACGGGACTTTGCGGGTTGGCGCGGAAGCGGCGCAGATTGCCCACCCGCTCCGACAGCACCAGGCCGGCATCGGCCAGCCGGTTCAGTTCGCGCTGCACGGACGCGCTGCTCAGGCCGGTCAGCCGGAGCAGTTCATTGAGATGAAACTCGCGCTCAGGCTGGCCGAAGACCCAGCGGAACACGCGGGACTGGCCTTCAGTAAACAGGGCGGTGGTGATCGACATGGCCGGATGCTAGCACGGTCATGCTTAAATTGAGCATGATCGTGCTAATTTTTAGCATGATTTAATGAGTGCCAGAGCGGGGGTTATTATAAGTATTTGTTTTTATTGATATTTTATAAGGAATCTACAGCGCGCCGCTGAACGCCTGATGCAGTAGCGACTGCTTCAGTTCGTCCAGCGCGGCGAGTTTGCGCTGGTAGATGGATTCGAGGTGCCGGCCCTCGCTACCAAACTGCTCAAGCCGATCAACAATCTTGCGCTGCTCATCTATCGGTGGCACAGGAATAACCAAGTCAGCAAGCACGCCTTGGCTCAAGCTTTTGATGTTTGTACCAATCCCACTATCAATCATCTTCCTGCGCGCAACCGAAGACTTCAGAAAATGGCAGATGTATTTCGGGAACAAGCCTTGCCCTTGCAGCCTCGCCCTGATCGTAAAACCTGAGTGAGCTATTCGCTCCTTTACAGGCCCGACAAGAACACAACGGCCGATCAGTTCAACATTTCCATTGGAGCGCACAAACACCAGGTCATTTTCCTTGAGCGCATCCGCCTCGGAAAACTCCCCCTGAACAGTCACGGAATCCAAAGCATCCAATGGCGCCCAGAAATTGTTCTTAAAATTCCTTACGCCCAGTATCGGAATAGTCTCCCCACGACTCGACTTCGTGAAATTGACGCCGTTTCTGAACTCAGCCAACTCTCCAAACGCTTGATCTTTCCAACCCCGCCCTCGCCTCGCAAAAACAGACTGCAAGTAACCATCAGATAACGCGCGGGCGTTTTGGAGATTCTTTTCGGCGTTGGCTTTGGCGAAGGCAATGCCGTCAAACGCTTCGTCGAGGATCCTGACGATGCGCCGCTGCTCAGGAAGCTGCGGGACTTTCGTCGATTTTGAATAGACTTCGTTACGATTAATGCCAGGCTTAACACCTTTCGCGAGACTTGGAAGGTCAAGCGTCTTGAGAAGGTAGTAAAGAAACCGCAAGTCATATTGCTGCTGGTCAAACGTAACAAAATAAGTGACATCCAAAGGCCAGAATTTAGGCTCAGTGAGATTTATTTCTCCAGCAGAGCCTTTGCGTCCGACAATAATGCTGGCGCTATCGCGATAGAACTTGTCAGTCCTACCCTTCTGACCATTTGCCCCATATATTGGATAGCGACCGTTGGGCTTCCTATCTGTATCGTCCAGTGGTTTCCCATACTCCAACTGGAGAATTTCACCAATGTTCTTTGTCTGCCACTCCAGCTTCATACCAACGCCTTGATTTTCCTCAATACACCGGCACTCTCCTCATCCAGTACAGAAATCTCGTCCAGAATCAGCCGGGGACTGCGGTGCTTAACCACTTCCCCGCCACTTGGATTCTTAACTGACAGGTCAAACGTCGAAGGATCAACTGCCGTCACCTCCACGCACCAACTTTTATCCGAATCTTCCTTTTTCTTCTGCAGCTTCACGAACTCGGCCAGATCGTCGTCATTCAGCGGATTGGTCTTGCCCATGTTGCGGCCGGGATCCAACTGGTAGTACCAGACCTTGCGCGTCTTGCTGCCCTTCTCGAAGAACAGCACCACGGTTTTCACGCCCGCACCCAGGAAGGTGCCGCCCGGCATGTCGAGCACGGTGTGCAGATTGCAGGATTCGAGCAATTCGCGGCGCAAACTGACCGAAGCATTGTCGGTGTTGGACAGGAAGGTGTTCTTGATCACCACCGCGCCACGTCCTCCCGCCTTCATCATCCGGATGAAATGCTGCAGGAACAGGAATGCGGTTTCGCCGGTACGGATCGGGAAGTTCTGCTGCACTTCCTTGCGCTCCTTGCTGCCGAAGGGCGGGTTGGCGAGGATGATGTCGTAGCGGTCCTTGTCCTGGATGTCGGCGAGGTTCTCGGCCAGCGTGTTGGTGTGGATGATGTTCGGCGCCTCGATGCCGTGCAGGATCATGTTCATGATCGCGATCACATAGGCCAGCGACTTCTTTTCCTTGCCGTAGAAGGTTTTTTCCTGCAGCACCTTGCGCGCAGAGGTGGAAGTCGCCTGCGGCAGCAGGTAATCGTAGGCCTCGCATAAAAAGCCTGCCGAACCGCAGGCGCCGTCGTAGATGCGTTCACCGACTTTCGGCGCCGTCACCTGGATCATCGCGCGGATCAGCGGCCGCGGCGTGTAGTACTCACCGCCGTTGCGCCCGGCGTTGCCCATGTTCTTGATCTTGGCTTCGTAGAGGTGCGACAACTCGTGTTTTTCGGTCTGCGAACGGAAGCGCAGTTCATCGATGTGGTCGATGATCTCGCGCAGGTTGTAACCGCTGCGGATCTTGTTCTGGATTTCGGCAAAGATTTCGCCGATCTTGTATTCGATGGTGTTCGGCCCAGTGGCACGCCGCGTGAATTTCTGCAAGTACGGCACCAGTTTGCCGTCGACGAATTCGACAAGGTCTTTGCCGGTGGCTGCCTTGTTGTGGTCGAGCTTCCCATCTTTACCGCGTGGCGCGGCCCACACTTCCCAGCGATAGTCCTTGTCGAGGATGTAATCGTATTTCTTGCCATCGAGCCGCGCCGCCATCGCGCGATCCTGCTCAAGACCATCAAGGTATTTCAGGAACAACAGCCAGGAGGTCTGCTCGGTGTAGTCGAGTTCGGTGGTGCAGCCATCCTCTTTCCACAGGATGTCGTCGATATTCTTGAAGGCTTGTTCAAACATGTAAGTCCCGGAGGTGTTCGGCAGGAATTCGATAAATATTCATAAATATTTGATTTTATTGATATTTTTATATGGCGTCATAGACGGAATAATGCCCGCCACGGAGCGGCAACGCAACCGGAAATCCACGCCGACGCGCAGCATTTTCAGTTCAAAGCATGCGGTGGTGTGTCGTCCGGCACGCGCGGATATACCCGCGCAAGTTCTTTCGGCAATTTCCAGTGTTGGCCGAGCACTACGGCAAGGTCAGCAGGGTTGCGCGCCGGATCAGTGATGTTGAATATGGTCGGGTAGGGATGCCCGAGCACGATGCCGTCACGCACCGCCTCGGCAATGAGTTGCTCCACCGCCAGGGCATCGCGACCGCGGAACAAGCCAGCCTCGGCATCCCACTCAAAAACAAGATCAAGGCCGCAACGAGTCGAAATCTGCTGCAGCTTGAATTTGCGGTACATCGTGACTATCCAGCCCTTGCCATCAGATCAGGCATGACGAATCGGTTCAACCGCCAGCCGCATGCCCATCGCCTTGAGGACTGCTGTCAGGCTGCGCCATCTGGCGCAACGCGATCTGCAAATCAGCCTGAGCGCCTTCTCCTTCTTCAAGCACGCTGTTCAAGTACTGCGTCGCGAAATCCGGATCCTCGCGGAAGAGTTCGGCCATGCCTGCATCGTGCGCCCGGTCTTTCATCATCACCTCCGTTGCCAGTCCGTCACCAACTTATCGCCGCTTGTAAATCTCCCGTCGATGGCCAATCGACAGTGCGTAAACGATCAGGCGCTGATCCTGAATTTCGCAGATAACCCGGAAATCACCGATGCGATAACGCCACAAACCACCGAGTTCGCCCCGTAGCGGCTCGCCGAAATGTCGCGGATTTACTTCCCCTTCGAGGCGGGATTCCAGCCAGTCGAAGATGCGCGCCGCGGTCGGTTTGTCGAGTTTGCTGAACTGCTTCTGCGCAAACGCCGAAAACTCAACCGTCCAGGCCAAGCGCTTTCCTCATCTCGGCGATGGTCTTGGCACGCCCGCCCGCTTTTTTCGCCTGTTCGGCCAAAGCAATGTCCTCGCGGTCTTCGAGATAACGCACGACAGCCTCGCGGATCACGCCACTCTTGGTGCTGCCATCCACTTCCGCGATACGCTCAATCGCGGTCTCCAATTGCTTTTCCAGTCTTACAGCCAGCATGTCGGTCTCCTGCAACAGTTGTTGTATGACATTGTATAACAACAGACTGCATCGAACACCATCGGCAGATTAAAAATAGTTAAGTAAAAACAATTGGTTATGAGTTACCCCAATAAAAAACCGGGGCAAACCCCGGCTTTCTTTCCCAGATCTACAAATGACTACTTCTTCTTCACCGCTTTTTTCTTCGTCGGCGTTTTTTTCGCCGCCGCCTTTTTCGCGGCTGCGTTCTTCACAGTCTTGCCCTGCGTCTTGCCACCCATCGCCTCTTTCGCCGCACTCTTCCCGGCAATCCGCCCGAACACCGCGCCCGACATCAATCCCGTGCCCAGCGCATAGTTGTAATGGAACAGTCCGCCGACCATCTCGCCGCAGGTGTAGAGGCCGGGGATGGGTTTCCAGCCGGTGGAGATCACGCGCGCGTCCTTGTCGATTTTCAAACCACCGAAGGTGAAGGTGATGCCGCCGGTGACCGGCCAGGACACATACGGCGGCGTGTCGAGTTTTTGCGCCCAGTTGGATTTTGGCGGGGTTATGCCTTCGGTGTGCAGGCCGTCGAGCACCGCGGCATTGAACGGGCCGCCGTGGCCGCAGGCGGCGTTGTATTTCTTCAGCGTTTGCATCGCCTGCGCCTGATCGAGCTTTAATTGTTTGACCAGACCTTCCAGCGTGTCGGAGCGGAAGGGTTCGCTGCTCGAATAACGCGGCTCGAGCAGGTGCATCGTTTTGGCGTCGAAGATCTGGTAGACCATGCCCTTGGGCTGCTTCAGGATCAGACCGCCGTATTTTGCGTAGGTGAAGGCCTGGAAATCGACAGCTTCGTCGATCCAGCGCTTGCCTTCGACGTTGATCATCACCCCGTAGGGGTACGACAGGCGGTTGGTCTTGTCGGTGAGATCGCGGCGGCCATAGTCGGGCGCGTCGGTGACGATCGGCGTGGCGTGGCAGCCGCCCCAGTGGCCCCAGGGCATGGCACCCGCTTCGATCGCCATGCGCAGGCCGTCACCGTAGTTGAAGTTGGAGCCGCGCACCTTGGCGTGGCCCCATTCCTGGCCGAGAAAATGCGTGCGCCAGGCGGGATTGGTTTCAAAACCACCGCTGCCGAGGATGACGGCGCGGGCCTTGAGGGTCTGCAACCCTTTTTCACCGCGCACCTTGACGCCACGCACTGCGCCCTGCCCGTCCATGGCCAAATCGAGCACATGCGCCTCGTAACGGATTTCGATCCCCATGTCTTCGCAGGTCTTGAACCACTGCTTCGACAGTCCCACACCTTCATGTACGGTGCGGATGATGGCGCCCCGCGGCCACTTGATTTTGTCGCCGACCTTGATGCCCATCACCGATTTGGCAAGTTCGAAATGATGTTTGCCCACATCCTGCATCCAGCAGGTGGTGTCGTACGATTCGTCGATCATCAGCTTCGACAGCTCGGGGTCGGTCTTGCCTTCGGTGACGCGCATCAGGTCTTCGGTGAAAGCCGCGTGCGGATAAACCGGCACACCGCTGCGGAACCCGGGATATTCTTCTTCGGCATCGGGCACAAAGCGGTCGAGCTGGTCGACATGGTCGAACACGAAACGGAAAATCGCACCGCTGAAATGGGTGTTGCCGCCGCGCTGCGCCTTGGGGGCTTTTTCCAGCAGCAAAACTTTTTTCGCACCGTTTTCACGGGCCGACACGGCTGCCGCGCAGGCTGCGTTACCGCCGCCGACGACGATCACGTCATAATCCATTTACTGGACTCCTGATGGATATCTTGGAATATAGAGCAGGTAAAACACCGGTCGTCTGATGTGCCGCCAGGGCCGGCTCCTCCAGCACTTCGCCTGCATGTCCAGTATGCGGCGCGGGTAGAAACAGTGTCAAGAAAGAGGACTCGGCCTTGATTTTGATATGTGGACTAACCCATGCACATCCGCGTTACATCACGACGCGCTGAGGTAAACTGCGCGCAGTCACGAGGAGAACCACCATGAACGACGACCGCCGCGCTACGGCTGCGCACACTGCTGCACCTACCCCTGCTCCGACTCGAGAGCTCGCCGCCTGGATCAGCGGGCTCAAGTACGAAGACATTCCTGCGCGCACGCGTGAAGTCGTGCGCATCGCCATCCTCGACACACTGGGCTGCGGCATCTACGGATTCGGCACGCCGTGGGCTGCGATGATGCTGCAATGGGCGCGCGCCGGCAGCGCCGGCCGCGGTGACGCCACGGTGTGGGGCGAAAAATCGCCGTCGCTGCGCGTTGCCGATGCGGCGATGGTCAATGGTTCCGCCGCGCACGCTTTCGAACTCGACGATTATCACAACGCCAAGCTGCACGCCGGTGCGATTGCCGTCCCGGCAGCACTCGCGATGGGTGAAAAACTCAACTCCGACGGCAAGGCGATCATTACCGCCATCGCCGCCGGTTACGAGACCATGATCCGCTCCAGCCTCGCCTCCAATCCGTCGGCAACCCGCCTGCGCGGCTGGCACATCACCGGCATCTACGGGCCCTTCGCTGCTGCTGCGGCCTGCGCATCACTGATGAAACTCAATCCCGAACAGACCGCTTGGGCGCTGGGTCTCGCTGGCACACAGGGTGCCGGCACCTGGGCCTTCAATGCCGACGGCACCATGAGCAAGCGTCTGCATGCCGGCAAGGCCGCACATTCCGGTGTGCTCGCCGCGGAACTCGCTGCGATGGGTTACAGCGGACCGACGCAGATTTACGAATTCGAAGACGGCGGCGTGCTGAAGGCGCATTCTGACCACATCGATATCACGTTGCTCACGCGCGACCTCGGCCGCGTCTGGCACACCGACAAGAATTCAATCAAGCCCTACTCTTGCTGCGGCAGCGCACATGCCTACATTGATGCCGCGCTGGCCGTGCGCAAAAAGATTGGCGCGCCGTGGAACAGCCAGCAACGCGTCAAGGTCGGCCTGTCGAAAGTGGTCGATGTGCAATGCGGCTTTGATTACGCACCGGGCAGCGCACTGAACGCGCAGATGAGCGTGCGTTACGTGATCGCCGCAGCACTCGCCGACGGCCAGGTGCTGCCGCCGCAGTTCACTGACGAACGCATGGGTGATCCTGTGCTGGTCAAACTCGCCGCACAACTCGAATGCGAGCACGACCCGAAACTCGACGCGCTGTATCCGGCGCATTTCGCTGGCTGGGTGGCTGCAGAGAAGGACGGTCAGTGGGTGCGCCAGGACATCCTCAATCCGACAGGTTCGGTAGACAATCCGGTGGATGCCAAAGGGGTCACCGAAAAAATCCGCGGCATCCTGCCGCATGTGCCGGTGGATGCCATTGCCAAAGTAGCGCTGAACATCGAGAACCACAGCGTGCGCGAACTGCTGGCACTGGCAGCACAGCACAAAGCCTGATCATTCCTCAAAAACAGCAACCACCATGACCACAAAAAAAATAGCAGTACTCGGCGCAGGCGCGATCGGCAGCAGCATCGGCGCTGACCTGACACAGGCTGGTTTCGACGTAACCCTGATCGACCAATGGCCGGCGCATGTCCGTGCCATGAAAAACAACGGCCTGCAGGTGCAGTTCAAGGACTCGCAGTTCCAGGTGCCGGTAAAGGCGTTGCAGCTTTGCCATATGGCGTCGTCCAAGCTGCAGTTCGACATCGTGTTCCTTGCTGCCAAATCCAACGACACCCGCTGGATGGCCGAGTTCATCAAACCGTACCTGAAAGCGGACGGCATCATCGTCGGCACGCAGAACGGCATGAACGACGACGCCATCGCCTCCATCGTCGGCCGCGAGCGCGTGATCGGCTGCGTGGTTGAACTCCAGGCGGAACTGTTCACACCGGGGCAGATCCAGCGCAACACCACGCGCAAGGGCACTTGGTTCAGCGTCGGCGAACTTGACGGCAGCTACACACCGCGGGTCAAGGAAATCGCCGCAATCATGGGCAAGGTCGGGCGCTGCGATGTGACCAACAATATCTACGGCGCAAAGTGGACCAAGCTGATCGCCAATACCATGACCATGGGACCGTTCAGCCTGTTGGGGCTGCGCAATTACGAGGCCGTGGCTCTACCCGGCATGTTCGACATCTCGATAAAACTTGGGCGGGAATCACTCGCCGTGGGCGCCGCCCTCGGCTACCGCATGGAACCGTTGTTCGGCCTGCGCGCCGACGAGTTCGCGGGGTCCAGCGATGAGAACCTGATCACCACCATGAAAACCCTGATGTCGCATGTCGGCGGCGGCCGTACTGCGCCGATTCACGACCACCTGAAGGGCCGCAACAGCGAAATCGAATTCATCAGCGGTCTGGTCGCACGCAAGGGGCGCGAACTGGGCATCGTCACTTCAGCCAACGAAGTGGTGACCGCCCTCGACGGCCGGATCAACCGCGGCGAAATCACCATGGATGCCGCAAATTATTCATTGCTGCAGGCCGGCGTCGGCGCTGCAGCGTAAGATGTTTTCGATGGAGAAAAAATGTACCGAATCCTGATCCCTGCCCTGTTGTTGGCTGCCGCCTGCGCCACAGCCGGCGCCGCTGGATTCCCTGAACGCCCGGTGCGCATGCTGGCGGCGTCCGCCGCGGGCGGCGGCACTGACATCATCGCGCGACTGCTGTCGCAGCAACTGACCACGGTCTGGGGCCAGCAGGTCATCGTCGACAACCGTCCCGGTGGCGGCGGCGTGATCGCCACCGACATCACCGCCAAGGCCGTGCCCGACGGTTATACCTTGCTGCTGCAAAGCGTCGGCATCTCCTACGCGCCGGCCTTGTACAAAAACCTGCCCTTCGACGTCAAGCGCGACATCGTCGCCGTGACCATCGTCGGCAGCCAGCCCTTTGTGGTCGCCGTACATCCTTCGGTGGCGGCAAAATCCGTCACCGAACTGGTGCAGCTCGCCAAAACCAAACCCGGTGAAATCCGTTTTGCCTCGGGTGGCGTCAGCGGCGCATCCCATCTCGGCTCGGAACTGTTCCGCGTCATTGCCGGCGTCAATATGGTGCATGTGCCGTACAAAGGTACGGGCCCCGGCACCACCGCATTGCTGAGCGGCGAAGTGCAGATGGTGATTGCCGGGGTCGGCACCATACTGCCGCACGCAAAAAGCGGCAAAGTGCGCGCACTGGCGGTCACCGGCGCCAAACGCAGCCCGGCCGCACCGGATCTGCCGACGGTCGCCGAGAACGGTCTGCCCGGTTATGCCTTTGATGTCTGGTACGGCGTGTTTGCCTCGGCGAAAACGCCGCGTGCGACGCTGCTCATAATCAACACCGATGCCAACACCGCGCTGCGCGATGGAGAAACCATCAAACGGTTTGGCGGCGCCGGCGTCGACCTCATCGGCGGCAGCGTCGACGAATCCAACAAATACCTGCAGTCGGAAATGACCAAGTGGGCCAAGGTCATCCGCGAAGCAGGCATCACTGCGGATTGAGGATTGAGGATTGAGTAATCACTGGAGAAGAAAAATATGAACAGGTTCAAATATCTGTCTGCCGTATTGGCCGCAACCGCGGTCTGCGCATTGCCCGCCGTGGCGTATGCACAAACCGACAAATATCCGACACGGCCGATCCGCATGCTGGTGCCCTTCGCACCGGGCGGCGGCACCGACATCACCGCGCGCCTGATCGCCGCGAACGCGACGGCATCCTTCGGCCAGCAGGTCATCGTCGACAACCGTGCCGGTGGCGGCGGCACCATCGGCGCAGAAACTGCGGTGCGCGCAGCACCCGACGGCTATACCGTGATCATGGTCTCCGGCAGTTACGGCACCAATGCCGCGCTCTACAAACTGCCCTACGATCCGGTGAAGGACATCCAGTCGATTGTGATGATCGGCGATACCGGCTTTGTACTGGCGCTGCATCCTGCGGTAGCAGCGAAAACGGTCCCTGAACTGATCGCCTATGCCAAGGCCAATCCGAACAAGCTCAATTTCGCGTCCACCGGCACCGGCGGCATCACCCACCTCGCCACCGAGCTGTTCAACCTGCTCGCCGCCACCCAGATGACGCACATCCCGTACAAGGGCACCGGTCCCGCCATCGCCGACCTGCTCGGCGGCCAGGTGCAGCTGATTTTCGGCGCGATGCCCGCGACCATCCCGCAGGTCAAAGCCGGCAAGCTGCGTGGCATCGGCGTGACCACTGCGAAACGTACACCGGCATTGCCGGACGCGCCGGCGATTGGCGAATTCGTCAAGGATTACGAAGCTGCGCTGTGGTACGGCATGTGGGGCCCGAAAGGCCTGCCCAAAACCGTGGTCACGCGCTGGAACCAGGAAGTGGCGCGTGCGCTGCAGACCGAGGAGATGAAAAAGCGCCTCGCCGCGGATGGCGTCGAACCCGCGGGTGGCCCACCGGAGCAGTTTCTCAACGCCATCACCCGTGACGTCGAGAAATGGAAAAAAGTGGTCAAGGCCGCGAATATCAAAGTCACGAGCTGATATCAAACCATCGGTTTGATGTGGTAAAAAAGGCGCTGTGGGCAGGACTGTGCCTGCAATACCGTTGTTTTTAAAAATATCAATAAAAACAAATGTTTATAATGTTTTTTGCTGGCGCCAAGCGTCGGCGCTTTTTAACCTGGCCGTAGAGCCGTATTACTGGAGATTGCAGCAATCATGAAATTCCGCAGAGTCGTCACCGATACCAATAAGGAAGGCAAGGCTTACATCAAATTCGACAGCGTCATCGATCCGATCCCGATGCGCCCGGGTTTCCACAACCTTCCGATGTGGGCCACCAAAAAATTGCCGGCGGAAATGACCCAGGAAGATCCGAATACCTGGGAACTGGGCACCAGCCTCGCCGGCGGCAGCGTGTTCCGTCTCGCCAAGTACGACCCGGGCGTGGCCAAACGCTGGCACGTCACCGACTCCGTGGATTATGCGATCTGCCTCGCGGGTGAACTGTGGATGCAACTGGACGGCGGCGAAGAAGTACACCTGACGCCGGGCACCGTGATCATCCAGCGCGCGACCAACCATAACTGGGAAAACCGCGGCAAGGAACCCTGCATCATGGCGTATGTACTGCTCGCTACCGAAGGTGCGAAAACCACGGGCTGGTAAGGCCACTGTCCGACCGCCTTCAGCACAGACACTGAAGGCGGAAGCGGCAACCCCCGGCAGACTGCGCGACACAGACTTACCAGGAAAAATCCATGTCGTATATCGATGAGTCCCTGTCCACCGGCGAAGAAGTATCGGCACTCTTCAAGCTGCACTGGGTGACGCGCATCCCGCTCGCGCTGTGGCTGCTGCTGGGCATTCCCACCTTCGGCATCACGCTGGTGATTGCGCTGTATGAATACCTGCGCGTGCGCCACATTGAACAGGGCGTCACCAACAAACGCGTGATTTTCAAGACCGGCATCATCAGCCGCAAATCCGAGGAAATGAAACTGGCGTCGATCGAAACCGTCGAAATCGACCAGGGCATCATCGGTCGCATGCTCGGCTACGGCAACGTGAAAGTCACCGGACGCGGCACCAGCGACGTGTTGTTCCGCCTGATTAACGATCCGATGGCCGTCAAACGCGCCATCGAGAGCATCAGCCATCCCGCAGCCTGAACCACGACCACCCCAAGGAGAACAAGCATGAACGACGATCTCGGCAAACTGGTACTGCGCCTCACGCTGGGTATCCTGATGCTGCTGCATGGCATCGCCAAAATGCGTTACGGCGTCAGCGGCATCGAGGGCATGGTGGTGAGTCAGGGCCTGCCGGCCTTCCTCGCCTACGGCGTGTTCGTCGGCGAAGTATTCGCCCCGCTGCTGGTGATTTTGGGTTTCTACGCCCGCATCGGCGGCCTGATCATGGCCTTCAACATGGTTGTCGCCATCGCACTGGCCCACAGTTCGCAATTGCTCAGCATCGGAAAAACCGGCGGCTGGGAACTGGAACTCCAGGGGTTCTTCCTGTTCACCGCGCTTGTTGTTGCGCTGATCGGTCCGGGCAAGTTCGGCATCAATCGCAAATAAACCCGGACTGAAAAAGATCCCGTATGCACAAAAAGCGGCCCAACATCCTCCTCATCACGTCGGATCAGCAACGCGCCGACTGCAACGGCTTTGAAAATCCGGAGCTGCGCACGCCCCACCTCGATCAGCTCGCGCGCGCCGGCACACGCTTCTCGGCGTGCATGACGCCAAACTTGGTCTGCCAGCCATCGCGCGCATCGATCCTGACCGGCATGCTGCCGCTGACCCATGGCGTGTGGGACAACGGCGTCGACCTCGAGCCGCGCATTGGCGAAAACGGATTCGCCGGCACGCTCACGCGCAACGGTTACCGCAGCGCATTCATCGGCAAGGCGCATTTCGCGACCAAGGCCACCTTCGCGCCAACCGGCACACCGGAATGCAACAAGAGCCAGGATAAGTACGGCCCAGACTGGTTCGGCCCGTACATGGGCTTTGAGCATGTCGAACTCAGCGTCTTCGGCCACATGCACCGGACGCGGCCGCTGGACCGACCGCCGATGGGCCATTACGAGCGCTGGTTCCTCACCCGCGGCAAGGATGAAGAAGCGGTGAAGCTGTGGGCGGCCAGTACGCGCCCGGAAATCGGCACCGCGCAGACCTGGCATTCGGCCCTGCCGGCGGCCTGGCATAACAGTTCGTGGATCGGCGACCGCGCCATTGATTTCCTTTCGCACCACGACCAGTCAAAACCGCTGGCGATGTGGGTGTCGTTCCCGGATCCGCACCATCCGTTCGATTGCCCGGAACCGTGGAGCCTCATGTACGACCCAAAAAGCCTGACGCTGCCCAAACACCGCACACCCGATCTTGAGCGCCGGCCGTGGTGGCACAAGGCTTCACTCGAAGGCACGCCGCAACTCAAAGATCCGGAGATGCTCAAATTCCGCGCAGCAGGTTCACGGGTGCCGCCGCAAAGCGACGCCCAGCTCGCGGACATGACAGCGAATTACTACGGCATGATTTCGCTGATCGACCACAACGTCGGCCGCATCCTCGCCGCGCTGGATGACCTCGGGCTCGCTGAAGACACACTGGTCTTCTACAGCACCGACCACGGCGACATGCTCGGCAACCACGGCCTGTACCTGAAAGGGCCCACGCCGTACGAAGACCTGATGCGGGTGACGATGATTGCGCGCGGACCCGGCGTCGCGGCAGGCAAGGTGGTCAGCGAACCGGTCGGCACCCTGGACATGGCCGCGACCTTTTACGACTATGCCGGCATCGCAGCGCCGCACGACATGCAGAGCCGCAGCCTCGCAAAGCTGCTGGCCGGAAAATCCGAAACACGCGATGCCGCGTACAGCGAATGGCATCTGCATCCGTCGCGCTGCGGCGTCGGCCTGCAATTGCGCACGGTGCGCACCAAAACCCACAAATGCACGTTTGAACTCGGCTCCGGCGCGGGAGAACTCTACGACCTGCACAATGATCCGGGTGAAATGGACAACCTGTTCAACGATCCGGGTCGCGCAAAAGTCCAGAAAGAGCTGCACGACATGATGCGCGCGCGGCCGGGGAAAATCCGCGACGATCTGGCTGAGCCCATTGGCATGGCCTGACCATTCAAGCGGTGGGATGCCGACCTATCACCGAGTATCGTTTGTAAAGTTTCTCTGAATACTGAACACTTTTATCCCTCACCCCCGCCCCCTCTCCCGTAGGGCGAGGGGAGATATCTGCTGTAAATGGTTTTCAACCATTTACAGAATTCCAATATCGGAGGAGGAACATCGATGCGTCCCATTGTGGCTGTACTGCTGCTGACTTTTTGCCAGCTCTTCCAGGTCTGTTACGCACAGAACTGGCCGACGCGGCCGATTCGCGTACTGGTCGGATTCGCGCCGGGAGGCACTACCGATGTGTCGGCGCGCTTCACCGGCGATATCGTGTCGCGGGAATTGGGCCAGTCGGTCATCATTGAGAACCGGCCGGGCGGCGCCGGCAGCATCGCGCTGGAAGCGCTGGTGCGTGGCCCCCGCGACGGTTACACCATCGTCATCGGCTCCGATTCATCCTTTTACCAGCCGGTGCTGACGCCTTCGTTGTCATACCGCTCGGAAAAAGACCTGCTCCCGATCACCATCCTCACCAACCAGCCCATCGTCATTGCCGTGCATCCGGCACCCGGCTGGAAGTCGGTTGCCGATCTGCTGAAAGCCGCCAAAGCGCGGCCCGGTCAGATCGCTTATGCGCTGTCTTCCGCCACCGGCACCCAGGCCGTGGCCGCAGGCATCTTCTTCAAAATGGCCGGCGTCAACATGATCGGCGTTCCCTACAAGGGTGGTGGGCAGGCAGTGGTGGATCTGCTCAGCGGCCAGGTCCCGGTGGCGGTGCTCGGTTCGGCGCCGCTGATGCCGCAGATCGGCTCGGGCCGGGTCAAGCTGCTGGCCGTCACCTCCAAAGCGCGGTCCAAAGCGCTGCCCGATGTACCCACCCTGGCTGAACTGGGTTATCCCGACATGGATATCGCACAGTGGTTTGGCGCAGTGGCACCTGCAGGCACACCGAATGAAATCGTCACGCGCCTGTCGGCCGCGTACAACAAGGCATTGTCCGACCCCAAAATCGTGCAGCGCCTGTTTGATGCGGGTCTGGAGGCCGTCGGCGGCACGCCGGAGGAAATGGGACGGCGCATGGCGGCCGAGACCGTCATCTGGTCAAAAGCCGCAAAGGAAGCCGGACTCGGCGGAAAATAAACGGGTTGTGTCTGGTGATGCGCTTGTCTGAAGGCTGATTACGCTATTTTTTTCCGGCGGTAACTGAGAACAGCACCACGCCCAGCACTACGAACAGCAGGCTCGGCAGCCACGTCCAGCCGATGTCTCCCATGCTGCCGCCCGCCATCACCCCGCCGATAATTGCCCCGGTCGTCATGCCGCTGCCGGACAGCAGCAACAGCAGGGCCACAACAACAAACGCGGCAACAACCATCACCTTGTGCGTGGCATTCATGCAGACACCGTAGCTTCCGGATCCGGCTCAGCGCGCGGCTCCAGCAGTTGCCGTGTCAGTCTGCACTCGATGATATTCAAGTGGCCACTCCATATCAGTGTACTAACCCCATCAACCGTACCGGGACCGGTTGATGCATCCTGCAGGCATTGTCTTTGACTGTATGTCTCCTACCGCACACAACGCCAATAAACAAGGACAGAGAAATGGCCAATGCTCGCGCCTGCCCATCACTTATTCAACAGCCCGCTAATTCTTCATCGGTTCGATACCCGCCGCCTTGACCACTGCCGCCCATTTGACGAGTTCAGCACGCACCCTGTCACCCAGTTCGCCCGACGTCGACGGCGTGACCTCGGCGCCCTGGGCGAGGAATCGCGAGCGGATATCGCGCTGGTTCAGCATGGCGACGGTTTCGGCATTGAGCCTGTTGATCACCGTGCCGGAAGTCTGCCCCGGCGCAAACAGCGCAAACCACGCCACGGCTTCATAACCGGCTATCCCCGCTTCACGCATGGTCGGCAGTTGCGGCATAGCCACTGCGCGCTGCGCGCTGGTAACTGCCAATGCCCGCGCCCGTCCGTTTTGAATGTTTGGAAACGCCGTGGACAGACTGCCGAACATGATTGAAATCTGCCCACCCAGCAGTTCGTACAGCGCCGGCACGCCACCCTTGTACGGCACGTGGGTCAGGTGCAGCCCGGCACGCTGACTGAATAACACTGCGGCCAGATGCGCCGCCGTGCCGACGCCGGCGCTGCCGTAATCGAGTTCATGCGGCCGGCGTTTGGCAAAAGCAATCAGCTCGCTCACGGAACGCACCGGCAGTGACGGATGCACGATCAGCACGCTGGGCACCGTGGCCACCATCGCCACCGGCGCAAAGTCGCGCAAGGTGTCATAGGGAATGCGCGTCCACAGCGACGGGTTGATGACATGCGAGGTATAAGCCATCAGCAGCGTGTAACCATCGGGCACGGCCTTGGCGACCATTTCGGAACCGATCATGCCGCCGGCGCCTGGCCGGTTGTCGACGATGACCTGCTGGTTCCAGGCCTCGGTGTAGCCGATCGCCAGTGTGCGCGCGAACACATCGGTCGCACCACCGGCGCTGATCGGCACTACGATGCGCACAGTGCGATTCGGATAGTTCTGTGCGCCGGCATTTTGCGCAGCCACACCGGCAACTACGCATAGCAACAGCGCGGCGCGCGCGCGTGTAACGATTTTCATGGCCTCATTGTAAGCTGTGAAAACGGCAAATCGCGCTACAATCAGCCAAAATTTTCCCGCGTGATGATGATGACCACACCCAAACTGTTTGATGACGAGTTGCACGGCGCAATGCAGCAACTCTATGACGAAACCATCGAAGCGATGCAGCTCGCCAAAGTGAGTCCCGATCTTGACGATCTATCGGCGACCTTCGCCGTAGCCTTGCTCAAACTCGGATTGGCAACGGGCTTTGTCGAGCAGCGACACCCCGGTTTCGCCAAAGAGGTTGAGGAAAAACGCCAGCGCGTGATTGCCGCACTGACCCATAAGCACTGAGCACAGCAAAAATCATGAACACCCCGCCATGAACACGCCAATTTACCTCGACAATTCCGCGACCACCCCGCTCGACCCGCGCGTGGTAGCGGCGATGCTGCCCTGGCTGACCGAACAGTTCGGCAATCCGGCGAGCAGTTCCCATGCCTTCGGCCACGCCGCCAGCCGCGCCGTCGAAGCTGCGCGTGATGACGTGGCCAAACTGATCAACTCTGATCCGCGTGACATTGCGTGGACGTCGGGTGCCACCGAATCCAACAACCTCGCAATCAAGGGCGCAGCACTAGCTGCGCAAAAGCGCGGCAAACACCTGGTCACCGTGCAGACCGAACACAAAGCGGTGCTCGACACCATGCAGTGGCTGGAAAGGCAGGGGTTTGCGGTTACCTGTCTTGCGCCGCAAAAAAATGGCCTGCTCGACATCGAAACTTTCCGCGCCGCTCTGCGGCCGGACACCGTGCTGGCCTCGGTGATGCTGGTCAACAACGAAATCGGCGTGATCCAGGACATCGCAGCCCTCGGAGCAATCTGTCGTGAACGCGGTGTGCTGTTCCACGTCGATGCCGCGCAGGCTACCGGCAAGGTCGCCATCGATGTCGCGCAACTGCCGGTCGATCTGATGTCGCTGACCGCGCACAAGACCTACGGTCCCAAGGGCATCGGCGCGCTGTACGTGCGCCGCTCGCCGCAGGTACGCGTCGAATCACAGATGCACGGCGGCGGCCACGAACGCGGCCTGCGTTCGGGCACGCTGGCCACGCATCAGATTGTCGGCATGGGCGCGGCTTTCCGCATTGCCGGTGAACTGATGGCCACCGAAGTGCCGCAACTGCGCGCGCTGCGCGACCGCTTCTGGAATGCGATCCGCGATTTGCCCGGCGTCATGCTCAACGGCGATCCCGAACAACGCATCGCCAACAACCTGAATATCAGTCTCGACATTCCGAACTGCGATTCGCTGGTCACCACCTTGACCGACATCGCGGTGTCATCGACTTCGGCCTGCTCCACCGGCGGGGTATCGCATGTGCTGCAGGCGCTGGGTTCAGATGCGGGCATGGCCGGCAATTCGATCCGCATCACCGTCGGCCGCTTCAATACGCTTGAGGAAATCGACTGGGCCGCAGATTACCTGCGCCGCAAGATCGAAGACTGTCGCGCCGGCCGCCTGCGCGCAGCCTAGAAAATATCAATAAAAACAAATACTTACAACGAGACAATTTATTGCGGCGCTTCTTGCGGCGCTTATTGCGGCGGTTTGCGGGAGGCTTCCTGCAGATTGATGAAGCTGTGGTCGCAGAAACCCGGCTCTGCATGCGCCTGCAGTTCCTCATACACCGCATCCGGATCACGCAATACGCGCGCGTCGAAATGGCGGGCGTTTACCGCGCCGTAGTTGATGCAGGTGCCCTGCGCGTCGCGATCCAGACAGGCGTAAATCGTCGTCACCACGTAGAGACCGGCGCTGTATTCAATGAAATGCAGATATTTTTTGCCGCGAAACACCGTGGCATTGCGCGCACCAGCGCGACGGGTATCAATGGCCCGCATGCTCACATCGCTGCGCCGCTGATAATGCATCAGTGAATTGGAACGGCCCTCGACCAGCAGCCGATCACCGGTGCGCGGGTCGATTTCATATTCCCGGTAAAACGCGCAGTGTACGTAGGGGCTGCGCACCAGATTGTCGAACTGCGTCGTGCCCTGCGCTGCCGCCGGGCACGCAGCCAAGACGGCGCAACACAGGATTCCGGCGGTAACCAGAGTTTTCATGATCCTGCCAGTGTGCGCCTGAGGCCCATTGCTGTCTATCGGCCCGGCTGCTCGCTCAGCCAGGGAGCGCTCATTACTTCGTCTTCGCGAGTCCCACTTCGGTCAGCACAGTCTGGTACTCGACATACTCCTCATCCAGCCGTTTCTTGGCGGCCTGGGCGTTGACGTAACCGTTGACCCAGAAGTTTTCCTCCATCTCTTTTTTCCAGTCGTCCGTCGCCGCCATCGCGCTCAGCACCTTGTCCCAATACGCGGTCTGCTGCGTTGTCATGCCTCTGGGCCCCATCAAGCCGCGCCAACTCGACGCATCCGCCGGTACGCCCTGCTCGCGCCAGGTCGGGATCGACGCAAAGTCGCCCCACATGCGTTTCGGCGAGGAAATCGCAATAGTACGCAGCTTTCCGTTACGCAGATGCGCAACCATGTTGCCCAGCCCCGTGTTGATCACATCAACATGGCCCCCGAGCAATGCGGTGGTAGCCGCCGCGCCGCCGGGAAACACGGCAGCCTTCAGCCGTTTGATATCGACACCGCCGGCGCGCAGGCAGGTAATCAGCGTGGTGTGATTGCCGCCGCCAAGGCTGGTCGAGATGCCGAAACTCGCGGAATCAGGCGCTTTTTTCAGTCTGTCCACGAGATCCTTGCCGTTCTTGATCGGCGATTCGGCGAGCACATTGACGCCAAGATATTCCTCGAACAGCATTGCCAGCGGCGAGAAGGCGGTATGGTTGTACGGAATCAGCCCGAGGATGTGGTTGCTGATCGAGCCGGTGGTGGCAACGATCATAAAGTGGCCGTCACCCGGGTGCTGGTTCAGGTAATTGAGCCCGATGGTGCCGCTGCCGCCGGGTTTGTTGACCACATTGACCGGCACATCCACCAGCTTGTGCTGGATCAGGATTTTTGCCACAACGCGCGCCGTACGGTCGGTGGTACCGCCGGGGCCTGAAGGCGCGATGATCTCGATGGCTTTCTCCGGTTTCCATTGGGCCAGCGCATGGTTGCCCGCAACGGTGATGACTGTGCATGCAGCAAGCGCCGCCACATATCGAATCAATCCCATGAAAATCTCCTTTGCCGGGTATTTTGAACATGCAGCCATCCGTAAGCAAAACGCATTCCAGTTATACTTCAAGCGCACGTACAGTCAACACCAACTCTCGCACGATACGGACTTTCCTGATGGGCATGACCGCAGCAGAAAAGATACTCGCCCGCACCAGCGGTCACAACGCGGTCAAAGCCGGCGACATCGTTTATCCGCAGCCCGATTTTGTGATGATCCACGATGGCGTGGTCCGTGGCGCGAAAGAGGAACTCGACGCGCTGGGCATCACCAGCCTGTTCGACCCCGGCCGCGTGCTGATGGTGACCGACCACGACGTGGTGTACGTCAATGACCGCGCGGCAGCCCGCGGCGCTTTCAACCGCAAGGCAGCAGCGGCCTGGGGTGTGAAAAACTTTTTTGACTCCGGGCGCGGTGGCCACGGCCATATTTTCCCCACCGAACGCGGCTGGGTATTGCCGGGCACTTTGTATTTTGACAATGACCGCCACTGCACCAACGCCGGCGGCATCGGCGCGCTGGCCATTCGCATGGGCACCGAAATCAACCGTGTGCTGGCGACCGGCACCAACTGGACGCTGGTGCCGAAGTCGGTGAAGCTGACCATCGAGGGCAAACTGCAGCCCGGCGTGTACGCCCGTGACCTCGGTTTTGTCATCGGCAAACATCTGCGGGCCGATGGTGATTTTGGCATCGACATTGATTACCGCGTGCTGGAATTTTCCGGTGAGCTCGACCAGTTCAGCCTAGCCGCGCGCATTTCGCTCTGCAGTACGCCTACCGAGATGCGCGCCATCGGCGTGTTTTTCCCGCCCTCCGCAGAAATCCTCGCCTATGCCAAGGAACGAGCGCAACGTCCATTCACCCCCGTCTATGCCGACCCCGACGCGCAGTACGATGCCAAAGTCGAACTCGACGTCGGCACGCTGCCGCCGCAGGTCGCACTGCCCGGCGGCCCGCACAAGGCCGCCGATCTTTCCAGCGTTGCCGGCACACCGGTACATCACACTTACATCGGCTCCTGCGGCTCCGGCATGTACGAAGACCTGGAAATTGCAGCATCCATCCTCAAGGGGCGCAAGCTCGCACCGGGGGTGCGCATGATCGTGGTGCCGGGTTCGGAGGATTCAACACGGCGCATGACGCGCGAAGGCCTGCTCGATATTTTCCATGACGCCGGTGCCATGGTGATTCCAGCAGGCTGCGGCCCCTGCGCCAGCGGCCGCACCGGCCTCATCGATTCCGGTGAAACCTCGATTTCCACCGCAGTCGCCAACGGCGCCGGGCGTTTTGGCGCCAGGGATGCCCAGCTCTACCTCGGCAGCCCGGCCACGGTCGCTGCCTCGGCGACGACCGGGCGCATCACCGACCCGCGGGAATTCCTCTGACCGTTCATACCTGAGGAACTCCGAAAACGCCGCGGAATCGCGGCGTTTTTTTAACCTTGCCCGTTCACTACATTTGACGTTAGAAGTGCAGGAGAGCCGCGGAGAGCAGGAGCGACAAATCTGGATAATCGCAAGTACATCAAACCTCATTACAAAAAAGGAAAGCACCATGGGCACGATCGAAGCAAAGCTTGAAACGATGGGATACTTGCTGCCCCCAGCCAGAAATTTTCCAAACGCCAATCGCTGCGGATGCGTGCGCGTTGGCGCCATCCTCTTCGTATCCGGACATGGCCCCCATCATCCGGACATGAAAGTTCGCGGGCATGGCAGGCTTGGCAGTGACATGACGGTTGAAGAGGGTTACGCGGCAGCAAGAGTGGCTGCTCTGGCCATCCTTGCCTCGGTCAAGGCGGAAGTCGGCGACCTCGACCGAGTCAAGCGCGTGATCAGGCTGTTCGGGATGGTCAACAGCAGCCCGGATTTTGGCGATCACCCAAAAGTGATCGATGGCGCCTCCGATTTGCTGTTCGAATTATTTGGCCCGACTCATGGCTGTCACGCACGGTCAGCAGTCGGCATGGCTGGGCTGCCACGCGGGCAGGCGGTCGAGATCAACGGCGAATTTGAGCTGCTGGCTTAGCCCCCCCCCTGACTGCGGGCGCAACGGGGCAATCCGCCCCGCGCCGCGTGGCTTGACCTTCATCACTTCACCGCCTATACTTCGTTCGCATAATTGGAACAGTATTTTGGAACAAAAGCCGGCAATGACTCAGCCAGCGCTGCCGCCAGGAGCCCCGAATGCAGAAGCATCGCCCCGTTGTGATCATCGGCGCCGGCCCGGTAGGCTTGTGTCTGGCACTCAAGCTCACGCAGCAGGGAGTAGCGGTGTGCGTGATCGAATCCCTGCCAGAGGCGGAATTCCTGGATCAGCCGCGACGGGCCGGGACCATACATCCGTCCACCCTCGAAATGCTCGACGATATCGGCCTCTACAAAAAACTGGAGCCGCGCGGCCTGATCGCGCCGACGATGGGTTATTGGGACCGGCAGAGCGGCGAGATACTCGCGCTCTTTGACCATGCCGTGCTGAAAGATGACACTCAATTTCCGTATGTATTGCAGTGTGAACGGCTGAAGATCGTCGATGAGGCCATGCAGTTGCTTAAAAGCCGGACGATTGCAGACATTCGCATGGACACCACGTTCAAGGACTACACCCAGGACGAAAACGGCATCACGGCGACCGTCGCGAACGAGGCCGGGGAAACTGAAACGATCAACGGCAGCCATATCGTCAGTTGCGAAGGTGCCCACAGCATCGTCCGCAAGTCGCTTGGCATCGAGTTTGAAGGCTATACCTATCCTGACCGGACGATGATTCTGAGCGTCGTATACGACTTTGACCGGCTGCACGGCTACGCTCCCCGCAACTACCTGTCGGACCCGGTAGAGTGGGCCAACCTTTTCAAATGGCCTGAATTGTGGCGGGTCGTTTTGGGAACCAACATCGATGACGATCCGGAAGCCGTCATGTCCGATGCATCAATACACGAGAGAATGCAACGCCTGATACCGGACGCGAATGGTTACGAAGTGCTGTCGCGCAGCCTGTATACCGTGCATCAGCGTGTTGCCGCCACCTTCCGCGGCGGCCGCGCCCTGCTCGCCGGTGATGCCGCGCATGTGACCACGCCGATCGGCGGTCTGGGCATGAACAGCGGTATTCATGACGCCCTCAACCTCGGCGAGAAGCTGGGTGCGGTCATCGCGCAGGGTGAAGACGACGCCCTGCTCGACCGTTACAGCCGCCAGCGGCATCACGTTGCTGTCAACTATACCAAGGCGCAGACGGAAAAGAACAAACGGTTGCTGGAAGAAAAAGACCCGGCAATACGGAAAAAGAACCACGACCAGATGCGCAAGACCGTGGAGGATCCGCAGCTTGCCAGAGACTATTTACTGCGTGCATCACTGATCAAAAGCGTGCGGGAAGCCGCACAAATCAACTGAAAGGAATAATCATGGAAAAAGAGAAATACAAACTGCGCCATATCGCCCTGTCAGTACGGGATGTTGCTGCAACCCAAAAGTTTTTCGAGGAAGCCTTCGGCATGACCAAAGCCGGCGATGCGCAGAACGGCATCTACATGACCGACGGCACGATCAACGTTGCACTGCTCGCCAAAAACGGCAAGATCCCAGGACTTGGCGTCGAGCCCTTTTACGGCGTCATGCATTTCGGCATGTGGGTAGATGATCTCGAGCAGGCCGAAGACCAGGTGAAGCGTGCGGGCGGCGTGCATTTCCAGGGACGCGCGCCCAATACGCCAAACAGCTATTACGAGGTCAAATACCGGGATCCCGATGGCATCGTGTTCGACATCACGGCAAGCGGCTGGAAGGGCGCCGTCAAGAACGTGAAGCCCGAATGAACACGACATCAACACAACGGCCGCCGGTCATCATCATTGGCGCCGGACCGGTCGGGCTGTGCCTCGCGCTTTACCTCGCCCAACGCGAGGTGCGTACCTGCCTGATTGAGCGCCTTGATCATCAAACGTTCATCGATCAGGAGGCGCGTGCCGGCAGCATTCATCCCGCAACACTGGAAATGCTTGCTGACCTGGGCCTGTACGAACGCCTGGAACGCCGAGGACTCCTCGCTCCGACATTTCAGTACTGGGATCGGGAAACGGATCACATGTTCGCCGAATTCGACCATGCGTTACTGGACGGTGATACACGATTCCCGTACGTGCTGCAGTGCGAACGCACCAAGGTCATCGACGAGGCGATGCAGGTCCTGCAACAAACGAAATTCTGCGACATCCGGATGTCAACGGAGTTTCTGTCTTTCACCCAGGACGACAACGGGGTCGAAGCCGTGGTCACAGACAATGCCGGCAGCGAGGAACACATCCGGGGCAGCCATATTGTCAGTTGTGAAGGCGGTCGCAGCATCGTCCGCAAGACGCTCGACATCGAATTCGAGGGATACACCTATCCTGAGCGCACCCTCACGGTGGCAGTCAACTACGACTTCGCCCAGGCGCATGGCTACTCGTACCGCAATTACCTCTCGGACCCGGAGCAGTGGTCAAACCTCTTCAAGTGGACCCAGCCGGAGCGCTGGCGGGTGCATTTCCCGACCAACATCGACGATGCGCCGGAAAAAGTGCTGAGCGATGAACATATAGAGGCGCAATTGCAGAAATTCCTGCCCCGCGATCAACCCTACGAGATCGTGCACCGCACGCTCTACACCGTGCACCAACGGGTTGCCGCTTCGTTCCGCGAAGGACGCGCGATACTTGCGGGTGACTCGGCACATATCAACAGCCCCATCGGCGGCATGGGGATGAACAGCGGCATCCATGATGCCGTCAATCTTGGCGAGAAACTCTGCGGGATACTGTCCAGGCAGTATGAGGAAAACACGCTGGACCGTTACACGCGCCAACGGCGTCATGTCGCGGTCAATCACACCAAGCTTCAGACCGAGCGCAATAAGAAACTGCTAACGGAAAAAGATCCTGCCATGCGTCAGCGCAATCATGACCATCTGCGCCGAACTGCCGGGGACGCCAAGCTCGCAAGGGAATTTTTGCTGCGTACATCGCTGATCAACAGCGTACGAGAAGCCGCCGCGATTGAGTAAGCAGGTCTCCGCGGCTCAAGCCGCCTCAATGGCGCGGCGGGACAGCTGATGCGCGGCCTCGACTGTAGAGGCCGCAAACGCCTTGATCGCCGAACGGGAAAGACCATCGAGCGGCCGCGACACGACAAGGACCGCCGCCAGCGTTCCTTCGGGCGCCACAATAGGCGCAGCGACACTGAATGAACCGGGTATGGTCTCGCCATCGCTCACGGCATACCCATCGCGCCGCACACGGCGCACGGCGCTGAGAAAATCCACCTCCTGAGTGAGTGATTTTGCGGTGTAGCGGGGCAAACCGTGCTTGCGGATCAATGAACGTATGGCCTCGTCGGTCAGGGAAGCGGCCAGCACCTGACCACCCGCGCCGTAGTTGAGTGGCACGCGCGCCCCCTGCGGCATGTGCGCGGGGAGATGATCAAGGCTTTCGATCATATCCACCACAAGGAGATCATCGTCGACGACGAGGCGCAGCGATACGGTGGCCTTCAGCTTGCGCGCAAGCTGCCGCAGATCATGCCTTGCCCATGCCATGCGATTCGTCAGCCTGCCGGCCAGTGAGCCGATCTCGAAGGTCTTGAATCCCATCAGGTAGCGCCGGGTGTCAGGGGTCTTGCGCAAAAATCCCATGTCTTCAAGCGTCTTGAGCGAGCGGTGAATGCGGCTTTTGTGAACCTTCATTTCACGAGCGATCTCGCTGACCCCCCACTCCGGCCGTGCTTCCGAAAACAAGCACAAAATCTGGAGGCCGCGGCGCAAGCCGGCCGACCGTGCAGCGTCCTTCGCCTCGGCAGGAACTCCGGTTGCCGGCCTGTCACTTACGGTTTTTTTTCTGATTGCAGCCACTAAGCCCCTCTTTTTCAGGCCCGGAATGTAGCATTCACCAACCGCCCACGCTACTGCCGGGGACCGCGGCGACAGTATTGCACTGCGGAAAATACGATGTTAATGTATCTTCGTTCGCAATAATGGAACAGCACTGAAGCAGCAAACCTGCGCCTCATGCAGCACCTCAAAGTCAGCGTCCGACCGCGGGCAAAACCAGGAGCCAGCACATGCGTCGATTGTTAGTCCGCCATTTCACAGTTATCGGGTTGATGTTTGCCGGCACGGGGATAATGCCACACGCAGCTTTTTCCCAGTCTTACCCCAACCGTCCGGTGCGGATCGTTTCCGCCTTCGCCGCCGGGGGCAGCAACGACGTCATTGCCCGCATTATCTCGCCTAAATTTTCTGAACTGCTCGGCCAGCAAATTATTGTGGAAAATCGACCGGGTGCTGGCGGCGTCATTGGCACCGAAGCGGTCGCCAAGGCGGCGGATGGCTATACGCTCACCGTTGCCACTGCCACAACGCACGCAATTGCGCCGGCTTTGCGTCCGCTCCCCTACGATCCAGTGAAGGACTTTGCGCCGGTCGGTCTGATCGGCGTGACACCGTACGTCATCCTTGTACATCCAACGGTTCCTGTGAGAACAGTCAAAGAACTCGTTGCACTCGCAAAAGCGCGCTCCGGACAGGTCGAATTCGGTTCCGGCGGAGTCGGTACCCCGGGGCATCTCGCGGGCGCGATGCTGAATTCGATGACTGGCATCAAACTCGTACACATTCCCTACAAAGCAGGAAACCTCGCACTGAACGATCTGCTCGGCGGCCACATCTCGCTGACTTTTTCGACGACCATCACGTCGACACAGTTCATTCAGAACAAACGGGTTCGGGCGATTGCCGTGACCAGTGCCAAGCGCGTTCCGGCGTTCCCTGATGTGCCGACGGTGGCCGAATCCGGCGCACCCGGCTACGATTTCACGCTGTGGCTGGGACTTGCTGCACCGGGCGGCACCCCGCAGACGATAGTCCAGCGCCTGAGCGACACGCTGGTGAAGACCGTGCAGACGCCCGATGTGCGAACCAAACTTCTCGCGCAGTCCGTGGAGCCGCTCTACAGCACACCGAAGGAACTGGCGGACCGCATCATTCGGGAACTCGTCGTCTACGCCAAGGTAGTCAAGGAAAGCGGCGCAACCGCTGAATAGCCACTATGCAGAACAACAAACCTGCGCCAGCGTCGTCCGCCGCCAAAGGACCGTGCGTATTCCTCGATTACGATCAGGCGGAACTCGACGCCGCTTACAACCAGCGAACCTACGCGCCGCACTCGGATCACGTCCGTAACCGCATGTCGGTCAACAGTGACGCGGTACGCGCCAGGATCGGCGCGCCACAGCGCCTTGCCTATGGCCCTACTGAAATCGAAAAACTGGATATATATCCAACCAGCCAGCCCAACGCGCCGGTCAATATCTATATCCACGGCGGCGCCTGGCGTCAGGGTCTGGCCAAGGGCTGCGGCTTCGCGGCCGAGCTTTTCGTCAACGCCGGAGCGCATTTTGTTGTACCCGATTTCGTTTTTGTTCAGGATGCCCCGGACAGCCTCAGAACGATGGCCGATCAGGTGCGCCGTGCCATCGCCTGGGTTTACAACAATGCAGCAAGCTTCGGCGGCGATCCCGATCGCCTCTACCTCTCCGGGCATTCATCAGGCGGTCATCTTGCCGCAGTGGCGCTGACTACCGACTGGAAACGGGATTTCGGTGTGCCACCTGACATCCTGAAAGGTGGTTTGTGCTGCAGCGGCATGTACGATCTGCACCCGGTTCGGCTCTCGGCACGCAGTTCGTATGTGCGATTCGATGACAAGATGGTCGATTCACTGAGCCCGATACTGCACATTGACGCAATCAACGCGCCATTGGTGCTGGCCTACGGCACCCTGGAGACACCCGAGTTCCAACGGCACGCGAAGACTTTTGCCGAAGCGGTCAGGAACGCGGGCAAGCCGGTCGAGTTGCTGGTCGGCGAAGGATATAATCACTATGAAATCCGGGAAACACTCGGAAACCCTTACGGCCTGCTTGGACGCGCCGTCCTGCAGCAAATGAAACTGGGGCGATAGCATAATACTGGTCTGATCCAGCTCCGTTGTCTTGCCTCCTTGCTGTCCGGTCAAGTCAACCCGGGCTTTAAAGGAATCATCCATGGGCATGACCGCAGTAGAAAAAGTGCTGGCCGCCAAAAGCGGTCGCAGTAGCGTGAAGCCGGGTGATGTGGTCTCCCCCGACCCCGACTACATCATGATCCACGACGGCGTGGTGATGGGCGCCAAACGCGAACTTGACGCCCTCGGCATCAGTCGTCTAGCGGCCCCGGACAAAGTACTGATGGTCACCGACCATGACGTCATCTACGGCAGCCCGCGCGCAGCCGAACGCGGTGCGTTCAACCGCAAGGCCGCAGCGCAATGGGGCGTAAAGAACTTTTTTGACGTCGGCCGCGGTGGTCATGGCCATATTTTCCCGATGGAAAGCGGCCTGCTGCTGCCGGGCATGTTTTATTTCGATAACGACCGCCATGCCACCAATGCCGGTGCCATCGGCGCTTTCGGTTTCCGCATGGGCAGCGAAATCAGCCGCGTGCTGGCCACCGGCACCAATTGGGTCATGGTGCCGAAAACCGTGCAACTGACACTGAAGGGACAGTTAAAGCCGGGCGTGCATGCACGCGATGTCGGCTTTCATTTTGCGGCGATGCTGAAGCAGGAAAAGCTCACGGCCGACCTTGATTACCGCGTACTCGAATACGCCGGCGACCTTGACCAGTTCGACCTCGCCTCACGCGCGGCGCTGTGTTCAACACCGACGGAGATCCGTGCCTACGGCGTGTTCGTGCCGCCGTCAAAAGCCATACTCGAATTGGCAAAATCCCGCGCACAGCGTCCTTTCATTCCCGTGTATTCTGATGTCGATGCGCGTTACGATGCCAACCTTACGCTGGACATCTCGCAACTGGAACCACAGGTGTCATTGCCGGGCAGCGTCGAAAATGCAGTCAATGTCTCTGAAGTCGAAGGCACGGTCATTGACCACGCCTTCATCGGCTCCTGCGGCTCCGGCATGTGGGAAGACATGACAGCCGCCGCGGCAATCCTCAAGGGCCGCCGCCTCGCACCCAATGTGCGGCTGTTCATCGCCCCCGGCACCGAGGCCACCAACCGCCGGCTCGCGGCCGAAGGCCTGCTCGGTATTTTCATCGAGGCCGGCGCGGTGATGCTGCCGCCCGGCTGCGGCCCCTGCAACGACGCGGTGATCGGGCCGGTGCATTCAGGCGAGGTTTCGATTTCGACGGCAACCAACAACAACGCCGGCCGTTTCGGTGCGCGGGATGCAAAACTCTATCTCGGCAGCCCCGCCACGGTGGCCGCATCCGCAGTGGCAGGCAAAATCGCCGATGCGCGTAAAATGAATTGAAGATCAGGAAAGACTTATGAGCGAATTTGCATGGGTTCTGAAAGGCCGTTGCTACAAACTAGGTCATGACGTCTGGCATGCCGGCGGCGTGGTGCCGAACTGGCTCATCACCGGCCGCCACTTTGATGCCAAAGACATCATTCCGCACCTTTTTGAGGAAACCGATCCCGGGTTCCACACCCGCTGCAAACCCGGTGACATCATTGTCACCGGTCGCAATTTCGGCATGGGCCCGAAAATGAACGGTTACATCGCAATGCAGGCACTGGGCCTGGGCCTGGTCTGCGAAACCATGCCTTTCCTCGCCTACCGCGCCGCCATCGGCTGCGGCGTACGCGTGATGACCGACTGCGTCAACGTTACCGACATGTGTGAAACCGGCGACGAGCTCGAAGTCAATTTCCGCGACGGCTTTTTTATCAACCACACCCGCGATTTCCGCCGCGAATATCCGCCGCTGCCCGATGCGCTGATGGAAATCGTCGAACTCGGCGGCAATGCCGGCTGGCTGCAGCAATGGCAGACCAGGCGCGCTGCGGCCTCCGTATCGTGACTCCGTTCCGCAACAATCATGGCCAGCCTGTCGGTTTTCCGGTACAGGACTGGTCGCCGCCGCCACTGCCGCCGCTTGAGGTTTTGACTGGCCACTATTGCCGACTGGAAGCACTGGATCCCGAGCGCCACGCCGAACAATTACATGCCGCAAATTCGCTGGAAGCTGATGACCGGGGCTGGACCTATGTCGGCTACGGGCCGTTTGCGACAGCCGCCGACTATCGCCAATGGACGGAAACCTACGGCCAGCGCGACGATCACCGCTTTTACGCCATCATCGATCTCGACAGCGGCAGGGCTGCTGGAGTTGCCGCCTACCTGCGCATGGATCCCGCCAGCGGCAGCATAGAGGTTGGCGCCATCAAATATACGCCGCTGATTTCACGGCAACCGGCCGCCACCGAGGCCATGCATTTGATGATGCACCATGCGTTTAAACTGGGTTACCGCCGCTATGAATGGAAATGCGACGCACTGAACGAACCCTCGCGCCTCGCTGCGGAGCGCCTCGGATTTTCCTATGAAGGCACGTTTTGCCAGGCGCTGATTTACAAGGGCCGCAATCGCGATACGGCCTGGTTTTCGGTCATCGACCGCGAATGGCCTGCCCTCAAGACCGCGCATGAACAATGGCTGGCACCGGACAATTTCGACGCCCAGGGCCATCAGATCGTCAGCCTTTCCGGACTGACCGCAGCGCTGCTGCGTCAGCACCACTGGACGGTAGTGCCCGAAGAGCATCAGTAACTATTTGTTTTATTTACGTTTTTTATCGCGGGCGCGCGACTCCGCCGCAGTAATGATGCGACGCAGCGCGTCAACGTAAGTCACACCGGCAAAACACACGTTGTTGCCCATCGCATGCGGATGCAAGTCCGGATTGGCATTGGCCTCGAGAAATACCAGTCGTCCATCCGGCGTCAGCCGGTAATCGACGCGACCGTAATCGCGCAGCTTCAGTGCATGAAAAATTGCGCGGCTGGCGCTTTCAACATCACGCTGCAGATTGCGCGACAGTTTCGCCACCCGCCAGCGCACCCGCCAGCGCGTGCGATAGGCGCCGTCATTTTTTAATTTGTAGGATGCAAATTCCGGCGCGCCCCGTCCCTTGCGACCGATCACCAGTTCCACTGCCGGCATCACCTCGGGTGCGCTGCCGAGCAACGCGACATACAGATCACAACCTTCGATAAATTCCTCGCAGATCAGCGGCGCCGCTACACGTTTACGCAGCACACGCACGCGCTGCACCAGCTCGCGTTCGTTTTTGACCAGTGAATTGCCGCGCACCTCGTCGGAACCGTCACCGAACTGCGGCTTGACGATCAGCGGATAGGGTACACGCGGATTGCGAATCGGGCCGCGCGGCGGAATCACAAAATGCCGTGGCACAGCAACGCCGAGGTCGGCGACGATGTGTTTGGACAGCGCCTTGTCGCGTGCCAGCCTGAGCCCGCTCAATCCGGTCCCTGTGTACGGTATTTGCAGCAGATCGAGCAGCCCGGCAATCGCCGCGTCCTGGCTGCGGTCACCGTCTACGCATTCGGTGAGGTTGAACACCAGCCGCGGTTTCAGCGCGCGCAGCCCGGCAATCACCGGCTCCACCGCGGCATCAAACGGCAGCACCGTGACGTTGAGGCCTTGCGCGCGCAGGACCTCCAGCAGATAGGCTTCGACACTGCTGCGTTCCGGCGTAAAATGGCCGGATGTCCCGCGTTCGCCCGCCTCGGCATCCACCAGCAGCGCAATGTCGCAGCGCTTGTTATCGATTTTCAGTCGCGCCATGGCCGAAATTGTAACCTGCGGCGGGCTCTGCACCCTTGCGTTGCGTTGCGTACCGGGCGCTGCTATCTTCTCCACTCGTGCGTGCACTAACACCAACAAACAACCCGTCGCGCCCTGGAGGAAACATGAAACTCAATGCTTTTACGGTTAAAACAATTACTACAACGGTGCTGGCCTTTGCCGCACTGGCTTCCGGCGCTGCCGTCGCACAATCCTGCCCCGAGAAAAACATCAATTACTGGCAGGCCTTCCCCGCCGGCGGCGAATCCGACATTTCGGCACGTCACCAGCAGCTGGTGCTGAAAAAGCGCTGCCCTGCCATCGAAACCATCGTCCAGTACAAACCCGGTGCCGGCGGCGGCCTGATGTGGGCGCAGATCAACAACATGCCCGCAGACGGCTACAACGTCATCGGCGTCAACCTGCCGCACATCGTGCTGCAACCGTTCGAAGGCCAGGTCCAGTACAAAACCGATGACGTGATGCCGGTCTACTGGTTTCACTACACGCCAGACGCGCTGGTGGTGCCCGCCGACAGCCCGATCAAGTCATTCCAGGATCTGATCAAGATGGCGAAAGCGCAACCGGGCAAGTTGACGCTCGCGGGCTCCGGCACCAATTCAGCCAATCATGCTGCTCATGAAAAACTCAATCTGGTCGGCGGCGTTCAGACCACTTATATTCCGTTCAAGGGTACCGGCGACATGACCACCGCAGTGTTGGGCGGGCACGTGACCGGCGCCATGTCGTATTCGGCGTTTGCCATCAACAACAAAGGCAAGGTACGCGCGCTGGCCGTAGCGATGGACAAGCGCCATCCGCTGTTGCCTGATGTGCCGACGTTCAAGGAACTGGGCTTCGACTGGATCGACGGCGCTTATCGCGGCATCGGCATGCCGAAATCAACGCCGCCCGAGGCACGCAAGCGCATGTCCGACCTTTGGGCGTCGCTCAACAACGAGCCGGAGATGAAGGAACTCGCCGCCAAAAGCGGTTTTGAGCTGGTCAATGTCGGCGTCGACAAGATGGAGCCGTTCATGAAGGAACGCATCCGCGCCTACACTGAAGTGGCGAAACGCATGGGGCTCGCCAAGTAACCCTGCTTAACGAAAAAAACAACGGGGCCTGCGGGCCCCGTTGTTACGTCAACACTTCCAAATTCGATAAGCGCCCTGGCTCAGGCGATGCTGACACCTGCCTCTGCCATGGCATGCAACACGCGCTCCGGCAGCAGCGGCTGCTGCCGGAGCCGCACCCCCGTCAACTGATGCAGCGCATTGGCGATGGCCGAAGGGACGAGCGGCGTCGCCATTTGTCCGGCTCCCGTAGGATGGTTGCGCGTCTGTATCAGCTTGATGTGGATGTTGGGAATGTCGCGCATCCGCGGCACGTGATAGTCGAAAAAGTTCGACTGTTTGACCGCGCCATCGACAATATCAATGCGTTCAGTCAGCGCCAGTCCAAGGCCATAGACAATTGAACTCTGCGTCTGCGCAATGATGTTGTCGGGCTGCACCGCAATCCCGGCGTCAATGACGCACCAGAAATCATGCACCCGGATACTGCCATTTTTGGCCAGTGACACTTCGGCAATGCCCGCCACCTGTGTGCCGCTGTAATCGAGATAGGCCATACCAAGTCCGCGTCCTTGGCGCTTGCGCCCCCACTCGGCCATGCGTGCGACTTCTTCAATGGTGTGTTTCGCCCGTTGTGCCCGCGGCGTGCCGGCGAGTTGCCGGATGCGGAACTCAACCGGATCGACGCCCAGTTTCGCCGCCAGTTCATCAATGAATACCTCGTTGGCAAAGCTGTTCTGGCCGACGCCAATGGCGCGCAGCGGTGCAGTACGCATGCCGGTGTCCTGCTGCAATCCCTCCGCCAGCCGGTGCGCGATGTCATAGGTCGGCAGTTCCGTGCCGCGCATGGCGATATTGTCGCGCCCCTTGGATTCCTTGTAGCGCACCGGATCCATGAAAGCGAGCACGCGGTCGCTGACCACGCGATGATGCCAGGCGACGATCTTGCCCTGACTGTCGAGGCCGGCTCGGATACGGTTCACGTAGAGCGGGCGGAAGCGGCCGTTATGCACGTCGTCCTCTCGCGTCCATATCACCTTGACCGGTTTGCCGGCCGCTTTCGACATCAGCACCGAGTCGATGATGAACTCGACGTCACGGTTGCCGCGACGGCCGAACCCGCCGCCGAGCAGCATGCCGTTGAATTTGACTTTCGCTTCGGGAATGCCCAGCGCTTCAGCCGCTGCCGTGACGGCGACGGTCTGACTTTGCGTACCACACCAGATCTCGCAGCCGTCGGCAGTAACCGCCGCCACTGAATTCAGCGGCTCCATCTGCGCGTGGTAGGCATAGTCGGCGCGATATTCGCCCTCGAACACTGTCGCTGCCTTGGCGATGGCGCCGGCAGCATCTCCCTCTGTTTCCCAAGCCACGCCCTTGGCGTTCGGGTCCTTGGCCAGGGCGGCAAACTGCGCGTAGCCCTTGTCGTTTGAAAACCCCCAGCCCGTGGCCTTGCGCGACCAGGTGACCTTAAGCGCTTTTTTTGCTTTGAAGGCCGCCCAAGGATTCTGCGCGATCACTCCGACGCCGAATTTCAGCGGCACAATCTGCAACACGCCGTCGATGGCCCGCGCCTCGCGGTCATCGATGAGTTCCGGGGCCGCACCTTCCATCGGCTCGCGCAGGATTGCGCCATACACCATGCCCGGCACCTGCACGTCGATACTGTATTGCGCAGAGCCATTGACCTTGCCGGCAACATCCACCCGCGGCAGATCCTTGCCGATCAGCCGGAACTGCGCCTTGGCCACCGGTTCGACGGTCACTTCCGGGGCCTGCGCCGGGACTTTGGCAAAAGCCGCAATCTCGCCGTAGGACAGGCGGCGCCCGCTCCGCGGATGCACCGCATATCCGGGCTCGCTGGCCACTTCGGCCAGCGGCACCCCCCAGCGCTGCGCCGCATTGTCGAGCAGCACGTAACGCACCTGAGCGCCGAATTGCCGCAGATTGTTGAAATAGCCGGTTATCGTCGCGCTGCCCGCGGTGTATTGCAGAAAACGGAATGCCGGGTTGCCGTAGAGTTTGTCGTTGGGCGGTGCGGCAATGATGCGCACTTTGGACCAGTCAGCGTCCATTTCGTCGGCGACAATCACCGGCAGCGCCGTCAGCGAACCTTGCCCCATCTCCGCTGCAGGCGACATGATCGCCACCGTGCCGTCGGTGAGCACCGTGACCCAGTTGTTGAGGCTGACGCTGCCCACATTGTTCATCGCAGCGGCTTCAGCCGCGCCCGCCATCAAATGCTGAAGTCCCGGCGTTGCCACAGCAACGCCGAAGGTCAGGCCCGCAGTGCCCACCATGAACCGGCGGCGACCGGCATTGACCGGTTTTTTTGCAGTGCTTATTTTCATGATTGCGCTCCCGTTTCCCGTGCCGCGCGTTCGATCGCGCTGGCGATGCGCACATAAGTACCGCATCGGCAAATGTTCGGGCTCATGTATTCGACAATTTGCTCGCGAGTGGGTCGCGGATTCTGCTTCAGTAATCCCGCCGCACGCATGATCTGTCCCGACTGACAGTAGCCGCATTGCGGCACCTGTTCCACGAGCCAGGCCTTCTGCAGCGGATGGCTGGAATCGGGTGACAGCCCCTCAATCGTGGTGACTGTCTTGCCGTTGACATCCTTGAGTGCATGCAGGCAGGACTGGGTCGGCTCGCCGTTGAGGTGCACGGTGCAGGCACCGCACTGGCCTACACCGCAGCCGAATTTAGTGCCGGTCAGCTTCAGTTCTTCGCGCAGCACCCACAGCAGCGGGGTATCGGAAGCCGCGGTAATGGTTTGACGCTTGCCGTTCACCGTGAGTGTTACTGAAATAGTATTGCTCATGTACTCCTCCTTGTGCGCAGCTGAGACGCCCCCGGCACTCGCGCAGTCTGCTGCCGCGCTGAGTCACATCAGATTCTATTCCAACCATCATCTACAACGCCGGTAAACCGCGCCTCTACCAAGAGGGCTGCAAGCCATTGTTTTTATTTATTAAATTTTATCCCCGGCGCGAAACAAACCACGCGGCGCACAGTGCAGGCGCTCATAACCGTCGCGGGTGATACGCAGCAACTCGCCAACCTGAACACCGGCACGCTGGGATTCATCGCCTTCAGTGCTCACCGGATTGGGCTGTACCACCACCGTCATGTTTTCCTCCAGAATCATCTGCGGCAGGGCGCGGCCTGCCATACGACTCTTGGTGCCGATGATCGGTTGGAAATAACCGCCGCCGAAACCATGCACCAGATCGTCGCAGACGGTGTACCCCTTTTTCTCGATCAATCCAGTGGCATCCATGATCTCCTGCATCGTCGCGCCATGACGCAACACCCTGGTCACCGCATCAAAGGTCGCCTCGGCCGTCGCATGCAGATCGGCGTAACGCGGTGTCGGGTCGGCATCCACTGTGAAGGTACGCAGGATCTGCCCCGGATAATCCCACCAGTAGGCGGACAGCTCACAAAACACGATGTCACCGGACTGCACTTTGCGCGGCGACGGATGCTGCGGCGGCACATAAATATGCGGCTGCGCCATCGAGGTCACGCCGATGTAATGGATCATCGTCGTGCCGCCGAGTTTGACGTAGGCGCTTTCAACCAGTGCGCCGAGTTCACGCTCGTCCATACCCACACGTGTGCCGGCCACCAGCGCGCGCAATCCGGCGTCAGACAATGCGGCACCGATACGCAGCCAGTCGATTTCCTCCTCCGATTTGCGCATCCGGAGCTGGGTATATTCAGCATCCAGCAGCACCATGTCGAACACCGCTTCCAGCTGACGGAACTTGGACACCAGCAGCGGTCCGATAATGCCGACGCGTTTTGCGCCGCGATTCTTCAGCTCGGCAATGGTTTTGGCGATGCCCTGGTGTTCTCCCCAGCGCACATCAACACCCACGGCGATTTTGCGTCCCAGCGGGAAGTGGTTGTACCACTCCATATGCATGAGCGTCTGTTCGGCGGGTTTAAAAATGACATAAGCCTCGACCGTGCCCGGCCAGCCTGTCGCCCACTGCACGGCATTGCCGGTGCGATGATCAGTGACCACCAGCAGATGATCACAACCGTGTTTGGCCATGACCGCAGCCAGCGCATGATGGCGGCGCGCATATTCGGTATCCGAAAAACGCGGATACTGTTGCTGCATGATCGACTGCAGTCGTGGTTCCAGTTGCAGCGGACTCATTACATCCACAGTGCTCATAATCCAAGTCCCTTCATCACATTCGCGCCATAACGTTCACCGGCACCGGCGCCTATGGCAAACACTGCGTCGAGTTCCGCGCGTGCTGCCGGTGGCAGTTCCAGGTCCGCCGCCTCCACATTCAGCTCGACATTGCTCGCTCGGTTGGTGCCGGGGATCGCCGTGACAAATTCTGCCTGCGCCAGCAGCCAGGCCAGCGCCGTCTGCGCCGGCGTGGCATTCAGGCTGCGCGCAATCGCCTCGAGCTGTTTGACCAGCTCGACGTTGCGCGCCAGGTTCTCCGGCTTGAAGCGCGGATTGCGCCGCCGGCGGTCGCCCTCGGGCAGATCATCCACGCTTTTGATGTTGCCGGTCAGCAAGCCGCGGCCCAGCGGCGCGTAAGCGACGAAACCGATACCCAGCCGTTTGCAGGCCGGCAGGATTTCCTGCTCGACTTCGCGGTACCACAGAGAATATTCAGTCTGCAGCGCGGCCACCGGATACTCGCGGTGCGCGCGCTCCAGCGTCTGCGCCCCCGCCTCGCACAAACCGATCCAGCGCACCTTGCCAAGCTTGACCAAGTCGGCCATGGCGCCGACCGTCTCCTCGATCGGCACACCGGGATCGACGCGGTGCAGGAAATATATGTCGATCACGTCGGAGCCCAGCCGCATCAGGCTGGCATCGCAGCATTCGAACACATATTCCGGCCGGCCGTTGGTGCCCTTCTTGCCGTCGGGCAGATCGATGTTGCCGAACTTGGAAGTGATCATGACCCGGTTGCGGTATGGCTTCAGGGCCCTCCCCAGCAACACCTCGTGACGTGTGCCCCAGTAGGCGTCCGAACTGTCGAACCAGTTGACACCCAGATCATAGGCACGCTCAATCGCCGTGTTGAATTCCTCTTCCAGCGGATCACCGAACTGCACCGGCTGCGCGCCGCGCCCCATGCCGATGGCCGACACTTCCGGACCATGGTTACCAAGACGGCGAAGTTGCATCGCGACCTGCCTTTGCAGAAATACAAAAAAACAGGCGGCGCATGCGGCGCCGCCCGTGTTGGCTGAAAAACAGTTTACTGCGGCGTGATACCGGCCGCTTTCAACACTGTTGCTCCGACTTCGATTTCGGCGCGCACAAACTTGGCGAACTGCGGCGGCGTCATTTCCATGGGTTCGTTGCCGAGGGCGGCCAGCCTGGCCTTGATCGCCGGGTCGTTGCCTGCCTGCTTGATCGAATTGGCAATTTTGGTGAGGACCGGCTGCGGCACACCGGTCGGGGCCCAGATGCCGAACCACAGCGAAAAATCAAACCCGGGTACACCGGATTCCGCGATCGTCGGCACATTGGGCAGGATGCTGCTGCGTTTGATCGTGCTCACGGCAATCGCGCGCACTCTGCCCCCCTGCACATGGGCCAGCGTGGTCGATATCGGTGCGAAATAAAAATCAACGCGGTTACCCAGCACATCCGCCAGCGCCTCGGCCGAGCCCTTGTACGGCACATGGTTCATGTTGATCTTGGCCATCAGCTTCAGCTTCTCAAGATTGAGATGCGTGCCGCTGCCGACACCAGCCGATGCGAAATTGAGCGTACCAGGTTTTGCCGTGGCCGACTTGATCACGTCCTGCACCGTGTTGTACGGCGTGCCCGGGTTGGTCACCATGACGTTGGGCTGCTGCGCCAACGGACCGATATCGACAAAGTCCTTTAACGTGTCGAACGGCAGCTTGGCGTAGAGCGACGGATTGACCGTATGCCCTGATGAATGCATCAGCAGCGTGTAGCCGTCGGGCGTGCCGCGCGCAGCAATTGCTGCGGCAATGGAACCACCCGCGCCCGGCCGGTTGTCGGCGATCACCTGCTGTCCCCACATCTCCGTCCATTTCTGGGTATACAGCCGGCCGACGATATCGGTCGCACTGCCTGGCGGGAAAGCCACGATGAAACGCACGGGCTTGGTCGGGAAATCCGCCGCCACAACCTGCGCTGCAGCGCACACCAGCAACAACACCACTATTTTTTTGATTTTATTCACAACAACCTTCTCCATTTATGAACCATCAGAGCCCGTCACCAATCTCCACATTTTCCGGCTTGAGTTCGATGCCCGAAGCCTTGGCCTGCAGCAACAATAACTGCGAGAAGTCCTGATCATAACCGTTGCCGATAAGGGTTTGCACCAGATCGCGCGTAATCGCCGTGGTCGGCATCGGCACGCCATAAGTGCGGCCGGCGGCCAGCCCGAGGTCGATGTCCTTGCGCAGCAGTTCCGGCGTGAAGGTGACGTGGAAATCGAGGTTGGACAGCGCTGGAGTCTTGTAGGTAGTGAACATCGAACCCATCACGCTTTTGTTCAGAAAATCGAGGAAAGCATGGCGCTGCATGCCGGCTTTTTCAGCGAGTACGGTGATTTCGCACAGGTTCTGGATCACCACGCCCAGCATCACGTTGTGGCAGATCTTGGCAATACGCGACAGTTCGCCGTCGCCGACATAGGACACGCCGCGGCCGATGGCTTCCAGATACGGGCTCACCGCATGAAAAGCCGCTTTCGGACCCGAAGCCACCACAGTCAGTTTGCCGGCCTTGATCACTTTGGCATTGCCCGACACTGGCGAGGCCAGGAACTGGATGCCCTTTTCCGCCAGCTTGGCGCGGATCTCGGCAGACTCTTCCAGCGAGATCGACGTGCTATCGACGATGATTTTCGGTTTGCCGCCCTTGGACATAACTCCGTTGGCACCGAACAGCACCTCCTTGACGTCCTTGCCGGTGGACACCATAGTGAACACGATGTCGCAACCGGCGAGATCGGTCAGGTTGTCGGCGACTTTGGCACCGGACTTGGCCAGCGGCTCAGCCTTTGATTTCGTGCGGTTCCACACCGTGATGTCGCAACCCGCTTTCGCCAGCCGCTCCGCCATTGCATAACCCATGCGGCCGATGCCGATCCAGCCAAGTTTGTGTTGTTTCATGTTTGCCATTTCTTTTTCCTTATGCTTAATCTGTAACCAATCACCATTCACCAATTACCAGTCACCAATCACCAATCACCAATTACCGCATTCAAGCCGAAAGCGCCTGCTCCCAGTTCCGCGTCTCGATCACGGTTTTAACTTCAGCCAGGAACGCCGCCGAATATGAACCATCCACTGCGCGATGATCGAAGCTCTGCGCCAGCACGCCCACCGGGCGGATTGCGATCGAATCGCCGTCGGTCCCTTCGATGACCACCGGCTTTTTGCGAATACCGTCGGCGGACAGGACCGCCACCTGCGGCTGGTTGATGATCGGTGCGGTGATCACCGTGCCAAAGGCGCCGTTGTTGGTGATGGTGTAGGTGCCTTCAGTCATTTCATCGGGGCGCAGTTTTCCGGCACGCGCGCGCTGCGCGAGATCGTTGATCTCCTTCGCGATCTGCGGCAGCGATTTCGCTGGCACATCCTTCAGCACCGGCACCAGCAGGCCGTCGAAATTGAGATCCACCGCAATACCGATGTTGATGCGGCGATGCAGCGCCAAACCGTCACCCTGCAGACTGGCGTTGAGCTTAGGGAATTTGCCCAGCGCAATCGACACTGCGCGCACGATGAACGGCAGATAAGTCAGCGCAAAACCCTCGCGGCGCTTCCAGTCGGCGCCGTGCAGCTTGCGCGCGGCATCGACGCGATGGAAATCGGCCTCCACAACTTGCAGCACATGCGGCGCGGCATGCCAGGACTTCGCGGTGTTTTCGGCGACGCGTTTGCGCACGCTGTTGAAGGGTGAAACCTGCCCTGCCATCACTGTGGAAGATACCGACGCTGCCGACGAAACAGCGGTCGAAACAGAGGCAGGCGCAACGGCGGGACGTGTGCCGCGGCTGGCAATGAATTCAGTAACGTCTTCGCGGGTGATGCGGCCGTCACGACCGGTGCCGGTGATATCCCCTGGATTCAGGCTGTGCTCGGCAATGAGGCGCCGGACCACAGGCGACAGTCGTTCGGCGGCGTTAACTCGGGGGCGATCAGAAACTGCAAACGATGGCGGCAGCGCAATACCGACTGGGGACGCTGTTGCCGAAGCCGATGCAGCCACAGGCACTGCCGCCACCGGCTTCGATGTCCCCGCCTCGCGAATCACCGCCAACCGCGCGCCAACCTTGGCGACGATGCCCTCGGCCACCACGATCTCGGCCACAACACCGGCGACCGGCGACGGGATCTCGGTGCTGACCTTGTCGGTCTCCACGTCGAACAACGTCTCATCGGCCTTGATCGTGTCGCCGACTTTTTTGTACCATTTGGTTACTACGCCCTCGGCCACGGTTTCGCCGAGTTGCGGCATGATGATGTCCATCGTCAGTCAGATCCCGGTTGTGCTAAAAATGATTGTCACTGCCCTGCCTTGTAAACGATCTTGCCGCCCACCATCGTCATCACCGGCTTCAAATCCTTGATGTTGTCAGCCGGTATGGTCAGGTAGTCTTTGTCGAGCACCAGCAAATCGGCATATTTGCCTTTTTGCAGAGAGCCGAGATTGCCTTCCTGAAACAGGATGAACGCATTGCTGCGGGTGTGTGCGATCAGCGCCTCTTCCCGCGTGATGCTCTGGCGATTGACATGGTGGCCACCGACCATCTTGCCGGTGATTGCAAAACCCAGCGTGTAGAACGGATTCGATGTGGTCACTGCCGTGGCATCGGAGCCGAGCCCCCACAGGATGCCGCTGTCCTGTATGCGGCGAAACGGCGGCATGTCCCAAGCCTTGTCACCGTGAACCCGGTGCATCAGCACACCCTGGATCAGCGGCCGGCTGTGGATCTGTGCGGTCATGCCGAGGCGTTTCATGCGCAGCAATTGCTGATCGTCGATCTGGTCCAGATGCGAGAACGACCAGCGCAGCGCCTTGATCGGCGTCACCTTGTTGAGGTCCTCATAGGCTGCGAGAAACTGGTCGATCGGACCGTTCATCTCGACATGCGAATTCAGATAAATGCCGCGCTGAGCCAGCGCCGAGGCGATGCGCACCATCTGCGCGATGTCATCGGGTTTAACTTCCTTCTGTACCCGCAGCAATTGCGTGGTGATCGGCGAATAAACCGATTCACCCCAGCCGATGTGATCAAAATAGTCGTTGCCCTGGAACGGTTTCAAAGCCGGAATCTCTGCCAGCACCTTGTCCACCTGTTCCGGCGTGGCGGGCTGGCGGATCGTGGTCCAGAACACGCGCACATTCAGCTCGCCCTTATCAGCCAGCTGGCGATAAGGCTCGTAATGCCCCGCAGTCATGCCACGCCCGCCGGCATCGCCCCAGGCCGTGATGCCGAGTGAATTGAGATAAGTCACCAGCTTGCGCGCATTGATCGCACGCGCTTCAGCTTCAAGTTTTGGCACCTTGCCGGCAACAAACGCAACGCCACCGGCGCCGCGCACCACGCCGGTCAGTTTGCCGCTGGCGTCTTTTTCAATCGTGCCATTCGGCGGGTTGGGCGTGGTCTCGTCAATTTTCGCAGCGCGCAATCCTGCGCTATTCAGATAGACGTGGTTATAGATCGACTGCACCGCCACTGGCGTATCGGGTGCAATGCTGTCGAGTTCTGCCAAGGGAAAACCCCGCGGAGCGTCGGTGAATTGCTCCTCCGACCAGCCGCCTAGAACGCTCACCCATTCGCCGGGTTTGGCCATGCGTGCCCGTGTCGCGAGCATCTGCAGGGCCTGCGCACGCGAGGTGACACCATCAAAGCGCAGCTCATCGTGTTCGGCTGCGCGTATCCAGTGCGAGTGATTGTCGATCAGGCCCGGTATCACCGTGCGCCCCTGCAGATCGATCACCGTGGTGCCGCTGTCGGCCAGTTTGCGAATTTCACCGCTGCTGCCGGCCGCAACGATGCGCTGATTCTTGATCGCCAGCGCCTGCACGATGGTGAAGCGATCATCGACAGTGATGATCTTGCCATTGACCAGAATGGTGTCAACTGCCAGTGCCGAATGAGTCGACAAAAAGGCTGAAAAAAATATCAATAAAAACAATGGCTTATTCGAGATATTGAGCATCACTCCATCTCCTCTGGTCAACATGCCGTTCAGTCAATCCGCTCGCTGATCTCGCGAACAATGCGCTCCACCGACGGAATCGTGTTGTCTTCCAGTCGGTCGGCGGACGGCAGCGGGATATGCGGCGTGGTGATGCGGATGATCGGGCCGTCGAGTTCCCAGAAACACTCGTCGGCGATGATCGAGGCGATTTCCGCGCCCCAGCCGCAGAGCCGCGGGTTTTCCTCGACTGTCACCAGCCGCCCTGTCAGCGCTACCTCGGCGAGGATGGTCAGCGTGTCCAGCGGCACCAGCGAACGCACGTCGATCACGGTGCAGGAAATGCCGTGGTCGCGTTCGAGGATTTCCGCTGCCGCCAGCGCTCGATGCACCATCAAGGCGAGCGCCACGATGGTGCAGTCCTTGCCCCGGCGCAACACGCGCGCCTTGCCCAGTTCATCGACATGTTCGCCGTCCGGCACTTCGCCCTTGAACGGGTATAGCGACTTCTGCTCGAATACCAGCACCGGGTCATCGCTGCGCACAGCCGCGGCAATCAGGCCCTTGACGTCAGCGGGGAAGGCCGGCGCCACGACCTTGATGCCGGGAATCATCATCGCCCAGTTTTCCACCGACTGCGAGTGCTGTGCACCAAAGCGCGAGCCGGCACCATTGGCGGTGCGGATCACCAGCGGCATCTGCACCTGGCCGTTGGTCATGTAACGCGATTTGGCGATCTCGTTGGCGACGATATCCCAGCACACCGCGAGGAAATCCGAAAACATGATCTCGGCGATTGGCCGCAAACCGGTCATCGCCGCACCCATCGCCGCACCGAGGATCGCCTGCTCCGAAATCGGACAATCTCGGACGCGCTTTTCGCCGAATTTATCGAGCAGGCCGACTGTCGCCTTGAACACGCCGCCGGCATGCGCCACGTCTTCGCCCAGAAACACCACGCGTTCGTCGCGCGCCATTTCCTGCGCGATACCCGCAGCCACCGCGTCGCGGTAAGTCAGTTCCGCCATGCGGCACCCCCGTCAGCCCACACATGTTGATAAATACCGTCCAGCGACGGCGGCGCCGAGGCCTTGGCGGCTTCAGTCGCGTCATTCACCTGCTGCATCACTTCACCCTCGATATCGGTCAGCGTGGCCTCGACAATGCCCAGGCCGAGCAAACGCTCGCGATAAATTTTGATCGGATCGTATTCCAGCCATTTCTCCAGCTCACCTTCCGGCCGGTACTTGCCCGGGTCGGCGCGCGAATGACCGGAGTGGCGATAGGTCATCGCCTCAATCAGCGCCGGTCCACCGCCCTTGCGCGCGCGCTCGATGTATTTGGTGGCGGTGCGGTACATCACATCGACATCGTTACCATCAACCACGATTTTTTCGAGGTTGTAGGCGCCGGCACGATCCGCCGCCGGGTGCTCGACTGCGGTCACCGCGCTAATCGGCGTGTATTCCATATACAGATTGTTTTCGCAGACAAAAATCACCGGCAGCTTCCACACCACGGAAAAATTCAGCGCCTCATGGAAAGCACCGATGTTGGTGGTGCCGTCGCCGAAGAAACACACTGCCACCTGTTCGGTGCCGCGGTACTGCGCACTCCACGCCGCACCCGCCGCCACCGGCAGATGCGCGCCGATGATCGCGTAAGAACCCATCGCGCCCTTGGACACATCGGTCAGGTGCATCGAACCGCCCTTGCCGCCCAGGAGACCGCATTCACGTCCCATCAGTTCACCGAGCACTCCGGCCATTGATGCTCCGCGCGCGAGGGTGTGGGCATGGCCACGGTAAGTGCAGAAGGTGTAGTCATCGGGCCGCATCGCTACGCCAAAGGCCGCGGCAATCGCTTCCTGGCCCAATGACAAATGGCTGGTGCCCTTGATCAGGTTCTGCAAGAACAGGTCGTAGGCGCGCTTTTCGCACATCCGCAGTTCCAGCTGCATGCGGAACAACTCGAGCCGGATATCACGACCGATATCGTCTTCGGCGATTCCATCATTTTTTTTGCGTTTCACGGTTGTATCCATGTTCAGGTTTTTTGTATCCGTTGTTGGCGGTGATTGGTAACTGGTAATTGGTGACTGGTAACTGGTAACTGGTAACTGGTAACTGGTGACTGGTAACTGGTGACTGGTAATTGGTAATTGGTGATGACGCAAGAGGTTGGGGTTTTACCAATCACTAGTCACCAATCACTAATCACCAATCACGCATTCAGTATTTATTAGCAATCGGCAATTCCTGCGCCGGGAACAGCGTGATGATTTTCGCGCCGTCGGGAGTCAGCACCACTTCTTCTTCAATCCGCGCCGCCGACACACCATCCTTGGCCGGACAGAAGGTCTCGACCGCGAACACCATGCCGGCCTTCAGTTCATACGGATCCTTGAACGAGTTAAGCCGCGAAATCAGCGGCCGCTCGTGCAGGCCGAGGCCCAGGCCGTGGCAGAAATTCAAGCCGAAGGCTGACATCTCCGTCTCGAAACCGATCTCGGTGCACTTCGGGAAAGCGCGCGCCACGACATCCGTGGACACACCCGGCTTCAGCATGCCGATTGCATCATCCATCCAGCGCCGCGCGCGCTTGTAGGCGTCGTGCTGCGCCGGCGTGGCACTGCCCACGGTGAAGGTGCGGTAGTAGCAGGTCTTGTAGCCCATGTAGGAATGGATCAGGTCGAAGTAGGCCTGATCACCGGGACGGATCAGCCTGTCGGTGAAATTATGCGGATGCGGGCTGCAGCGCTCGCCGGCAATGGCGTTGACCGCCTCGACGCAGTCCGAACCCATTTCATAAAAACGCTTGGCGGCCATGGCGACGATTTCGTTTTCGCGGATACCCGGCTTCAGCGCCTCGAAAATATCCTGATACACGCCGTCGCCCATCGCTGCAGCGGTGTTGAGCAGCGTGATTTCGTCGTAGCTCTTGATCTCACGTGCATCGAGCATGACCTGCTGGCCGTCCATCACCTTCAGCCCCAGCTTCTGCAGCGCGAACAGGAACGGCGGCTCGACGACGTCGATGCCGATCGGCATGTCAGCGACACCTTCCTGCTTGAGGATGTCGTAAATCTCTTTGGCGGCCTGCTCGAACAAACCGACTTTCGGCGACACCGCGCCGCGCAAGCCGGCGAGTCCCGGAATGTTGTGGTTCGTCGGCAGCCACGGCGCATAGAGTTTGTGGTGTCTAACAGCAGAGCCGAAATCCCAAACCCAGGGTTCGCCATTGCCGGTGAGCAGACACCAGCGCGTCAGTTTGTCGCGCGCCCATTCGCCGATCACCGTGCTCGAGATGTAACGCATGTTGATCTGGTCGAACACCAGCAATGCACCGAGTTTCGATTTCGCTAGCGCGTTGCGTGTGCGCGCGAGCCGGTATTCATGCAGACGACGGAAATCGACGCGCTCTTCGAAATCGACCTGCATGCGGCCCGGCGCCTGCAGTGGACGCTCCCAGCGATGCCCCGGATTCGCCGGATCGTACAGACCGTCCGGCGCCGAAGAAATGCGCTTCTTCGGATCAATGCCCGAGGCCTTGATCTTCTTGGGTTCTACCGGTTTAGCTTTCCGCGCCATTTAAAATTCTCCAATTAAATCAAATACTTATATACTTACACCACATCCATTAATCGGCCTTGATGCCCGCAGCTTTGATGATCGGCCCCCATTTCGCCAGTTCGCTTTTGACGAAAGCCTGCAGTTCTTCCGGCGTTGTTGGCGCTGCAATCGCGCCACGCTGCAACAACTGGGACTTGACCTCTTCCGTCGCCAGGATGCCGGTGATTTCTTTATGCAGTTTCATCACGATGGGTTTTGGTGTCTTCGCCGTCGTGAACAAACCAAACCACAGTTCGGCCACCATACCGGGAATACCGGCCTCGGTCGCACTCGGAATATCCGGCGCACTGGCAAAACGCTCCGTGCTTGACACCGCCAGCGCACGCACCTTGCCCGACTTCAGTTGCGCATAGGCTGTGACCGGCGACAGGAAAGAAATCTGTGTCTCACCGGACAGGATCGACGTCAGCGCGAAACCGGCGCTCTTGTACGGGATGTGCTGCACATCGGCCTTGGCCACCTGCTTGAACAACTCACCGGTGAGATGGCTGATGGTGCCGTTGCCGGCCGAGGCGTAGCTGAGGTTGCGTTGCTTCGACAGCGCCACAAGTTCCGGCACATTTTTCGCCGGCACGGAAGGATGCACCACCAGTACCGTGACACCGGTTGCCGTTTTGGTGATCGGCGCGAAATCCTTCAGCGGATCGTACGACAGGTTTTTGTACAGCGACACCGCACTGACCATCGGTCCGGCGTGGCCCATCACCAGTGAGTAACCATCGGGAGTCGTCTTGGCCACCACTTCCGCCGACAAGGTGCCGCCGGCGCCGGCGCGGTTGTCCACCACCACCGATTGCTTCCAAACTTCGGTCATGCGCTGGCCGATGTAACGCGACAGGTAATCTGCCGTACTGCCCGAGCCCTGCCCCATGATACGGATCGGCTTCGACGGAAATTTATCGGCTGATTCCGCGGCCAGCGCCGGACCAGCAATCAACGCTGCACCGAATATCGCAACCAACATCGCGCCCTGCACCGCCAGTTTCAGTTTACCCATCATCTTCTCCGCCAGATTGTTTTGATATTTTTTAAAATTAAAGTCCCGCGCGCTGCTGGTACGACAGATCCATGTATTTTTCCGGCGCGCCCTTGGCCAAGGGCAGGCCTTCCGCCTGCCAATAAACGTCGATCACCTGCTGCAGTCCGGCCGCATCGATCAGCGGCAGCGGTTTTTTGACGAAGGCATCAAAGGCGCGATTCGCGAGGTCGGCAGAAATGTTCAGGCGCTGCGGCAGCAGCGTGATCGCCTCGGCCTTGTGCGCGGGATCACGCAGCCAGTGACAGGCGCCACGGAACGCGCGGATGAACGCCACCAGGCGATCACCATTCTGCGCCGCCCAGGAGCGCCGCGTCGCTGCGATCGAACCGGGATATGAAGGGAAAAAGGTCGTGGTCGCACCCAGAGAGCCGAAACCCGCGGCAATGAGGTTGCGGTCGAAGGGCGGATTCAACCAGCTCGCGATCGCCTTGCCGCCTTTCAGCGCATCAAAGCGCTCCTGCGAACCACCGATCTCGATGAAGTTGTAATCGCTTTTGCCCATCCCGTTTTCCAGCAGCAGTTTGCGCAGCAGCAGCGCATAACCGGTGTTGGCGCCATCGACTGCGATGTCGCGGCCACGCAGATCTTTCAATGTTTTGATGCCGGCTGCGACCACCAGCGACAGTTCCGGTGCATGGCCCTGGGCCATCACGATGCACAGGTCGCTGCCGGTTTCGACGGCACGCACCACATGGTCGGACTGCTGGAAGCCGATGTCGTAACCGCCGCTGCGCATCTGCTCGAGCTGGTGATTGGAAGAACCCGTCAGCGTGACGTCGACGGCGACACCTTCGGCTTCGAACATTTTTCGGCCCTGCGCGACATACAGCGGCCACGCATTGACGCCCTCGGAAATAACCGCCAGTTTGACCGGCGCAGAATCTGCTGCGGACATGTCCCCTCCGTCGTCAAGCATCCAGCAAACGGTTCGCAAACCGTTTGCCGCTGATACCTCCCCTCTCCTTTCGGGAGAGGGGACGGGGGTGAGGGATCAACATGAGACGCTTAAATCAATAAAAAGTGAGAAGTTGCAAATTGCGGCACTCCCCCGAGCTGCCGAAATCGCCACCAAATCGCCGGGAATCGTAGCCCCGGCCCAACCAATAGTCAATCATTTGGCCAAATTGGTTGGATCGATTCAGATCGGGCTATCACTCGGATACCGCAGTGCACAAGAGGTAAAAACGCGGCAACCCTAGAAACCTGCACTGCGTCATGGTTGCAGATTGGCCGGATTTAATGAACCAATTGACCGAATTGGTCAGGCCATGCACAATCCGCGCTCATCACGCTATTCATCATGACCACCATCCGCCGTTCCGACACCAGCCCACTCCGCCGCAGCGGCAAACGCGACGGCACGCAGGAAATCCGCGCCTTTCTGCTCGAAGCCGTGGCACAGGGCGCTGTCGGTCCTGGCGGCAAGCTGCCGACAGAACGCGAACTGGCGACGCGCTTCGCACTGCCACGCAATACCGTGCGCAAGACGCTGGCGCAATTGGAAGCCGAAGGCGCGATCACGCGCCATGTCGGCCGCGGCACCTTCCTCGCCGACACCGGCGGTTTTCCTGCCGACAGCATCACCCACACCAGTCCTGCTGAACTGATGGAAGCGCGCATGCGGCTGGAGCCGGCAATGGCGGAGCTGATCGTCATCAACGCCACACCCGCCGATTTCGAACGCATGGAAATCTGCCTCGATCGCGCTGAACGCGGCGCGACGCTGGATGATTTCGAAGTCTGGGACGCAGCACTGCACCAGGCGCTGGCGGCAGCGACGCACAACCGTTTTGTCACCCGCGTCTTCGACATGGCCACGGCAGTGCGCCACCAGACCGAATGGGGCAAACTCAAGGATCGCGTGGTCACCCCGGAACGGCGCATCAAATACCAGCAGGAACACCGCACCATCGTTACCGCGCTCAAGGCGCGCGATGCAGAACTGGCGCGCGCTGCGATACTCGCCCACCTGCAGCACGCGCGGCGTAACCTGTTCGGGTTCTAAAGCGCTTCTTCAAGCAGTAGACTGCGGAGATGGACATCTCCCTCGCCTCCGCCACCGTCATCATCCTGCTGGTGATGGATCCGCTGGGCAACATCCCGCTGTTCGTATCACTGCTGAAAAAAGTCCCGCCACACCGCCGCAACCGGGTCATCGTGCGTGAGTGCGCCATCGCCTTCGGCCTGCTGCTGTTTTTTGTGTTTTTCGGACGCTGGTTCCTCACGCTGCTGGGCCTGTCGGACACCTCACTCAACATCGCCGGCGGCGTGATCCTGTTCATCATCGCGCTGCGGCTGATTTTCAAACACCCGGAAGGCGTGTTCGGCACTGATGACATCGAGGCCGAGCCTTTCATCGTGCCACTGGCGATTCCGTCGATTGCCGGCCCCTCAGCCATCGCCACGGTGGTGCTGCTGGTGTCACGCGCTCCCGATCGCATCGTCGACTGGATCCTCGCCCTGCTCATCGCCAGTGTGGTTACGCTGGTGCTGTTGCTCGCCTCCGGGCGCATCGCGCGCCTGCTCGGCACCCGCGGCCTGGCTGCCATGGACCGGCTGATGGGACTGCTGCTGACGGCAATTGCCGTGGAAATGCTGCTGAAGGGCATCGAAAGTTTCGTGCACGGCCTGTAATCCCCGGGGCGGGACTCATGGCGGTGGTCAGTTTTGCTGAAAATCGCCCGAAAAAGTCTTGACAGCCGGATTCAACGGCATGTTGATATCTTGCGTCACACAGCGCTACGCAATGGCCTTCAAAACATCGCAGCCAATGTCAACAACTCATTAGCGCGGGCGAACAACTCACGGGCAAACACACGCTAAGTAATTGACGCAGATGGGCTTTTATCGGCGCTTTTTTATAGCACGCAAGTATTTGTTTTTAAACAGAAATAAAACGTTTTCCCCGTGGCATTTCCGCAAGCTCATTAACCGCAGCCGTTAACATCACAAGCCAGGGATTGCAACAGCTTCTGCAGAAATCACCATTCCGGTGCATGCTGTAAAAAATCATTCACAATTTCTGTGGATATGTCTGTGAACAACCGCAAAAATCCGCGTATGAACCTGCGTCACGCCCGGGACCACGTTAGATTGCCTATTTTTTTCAGCATGCGCGCGCGTTACGGCCCAATTCATCGGACATGCTGGACTGTGTTGATCGCGCGCCACACGCTGATCGCACTGGGCCTGATCGCGGCATTGGGACCCAACGCGGTTGCAAACACTGCGCTTGCAACGCCATTCACCATCGAGAGTCGCAACACAATCAGCGACTTGGCGGCGCAAACGCATACGACTTCTGAACTGGCATTGCAGTTGAGCGTCGCCAATATCGACCGCTGGGACGATGCCGAAGTCATAACGGCATTGCGCACTGCGGCAAACCTGCTCGCACAATGCGAAATCCGCATCACCGTCACGGACCTGCTGCGCATCCGCGTGCCGGACAGCCACCGTTATTTCGATACGCCACGCTCGCGCGAACTGGCACGGGCGCTGGCGCTGCCCAAACCCACGCTGTATTTCACCGCAGGCACGCGCCAGGTGCCGGCCTTTGATGCAGAAGCCATCGGTCGCGGCAACAGCCGCAGCCGGCCCGAACTCACCGACACGGTCTGGATCGCCCGTGGCGCGCGCGATCTGGGACAGGTCATCGCTCATGAACTGGTGCATGTGCTGATGGACAGCGGCGCGCACGACAACAGCTCGGGCAATCTGATGGCGGAACAAACCTCGCCGCAGAATACGCAGTTAAACACCGCACAGTGCGCGCAGATGCGCAGCACCGGTACGCGCAACGGCCTGCTGCGGCCGGGGGTAAACTGAACAGCACACCATGCACGATCTGCCCCACATCAGCAGTACCGCCCCGGAAGGGCCATGGAATCCCGGACTGCAATCGCAGATCCCGGCGAAGCTGCTGCCGCTGGCCACGCTGTATCGCCCGGAAAACGTACTGACCACGCTGCGCCAGGCGCGCGAACTCGCCGACCTCACCGGCCTCGCCGCGGAAGACCTGGTGGTATTCCGGCCGGAACGGCTGGTGGTGCATGAACTGCTGGCGCGGGTCACCGCGGATTTCAGCGTCGACAACGGCCGGAAAACCGAAGACCTCGGTATCAACTTCCGCCGCATCAGCGAAACCATTCTCACCCGCCATATTGCGCCGCACATGGCGGAAATCCGCGACGCCCATGACGCGATGCGCACGCAGTTGTTCAATGCCGTCGCCACCATGCTCGATTACGGCCTGCAGGACACCGCGCCGGCTGTGTTACAACCCGCAGGATTCTGGTCGCGGCTGTTCCACACTGCAGCGCCGGCGCCAGTGGAAGAAGCAGAAGCCAGCGATCTGCGCGCCATCCGCCGCTGGGACGCAAAGGCACAGACCACCAGCGATCCCTTGCAGCGCGCGGCCTGCCTCGCCCTCGCCCGAGTCGCCTCGGCAATGCACGCGCGCCACGGCCGGATCTGGGGTGATCGCGGATTGATTGCAACCGTGGCCACCGACCTTGCCGCCAATAATTACGGCAGCGAGGAAATCGGCCGCCTGATCGAACCTTATGTGCAACAGGCGGCGCAGGCCGAAGGTTTCCGCCTGCTGCCGGCGCAGGCGCAACCGGTGGTGATGAACACCAAGGGTGCTTCCGCCGCCGGCAAAAGTACGCTGCGCCCGCTGCAGCGCGCACTGGCGGCGCGCATCGGCGTCAGCTGGGATGATTTCGCGCTGATCAGCCCGGATATTTTCCGCAAGTTCCTGCTTGATTACGCGACGCTGGGCCCGGCGTACAAATACGCCGGCGCGCTGAGCGGCCACGAACTGCAGATCGTCGACCACAAGCTCGACCGCACCATGGCGCGCAAGGCAGAACGTGGTGCGATGTCACATCTGTTGATCGACCGTTTCCGTTTTGACACCTTCGCCCCGGCATCCGATGTCGCCGGCAGCAACCTGCTGACGCGTTTCGGCAACCTGGTTTATTTATTTTTCATGCTCACCCCACCCGACGCCACCGTCGAACGCGCGTGGACCCGCGGCCTTGAAGTCGGTCGTTACAAAGCCGTCGATGACCTGCTGGCACACAACATCGAGGCTTACACCGGCATGCCCGAAGTGTTTTTCACCTGGGCGCTGGCCGGCGACAAAAAAGTCCATTACGAATTTCTCGACAACAGTGTCGCGCTCGGTGAACGGCCGCGCACTGTCGCCTTCGGCTGGAACGGCGAGATGAATGTGCTCGACGTCAAAGGCTTGCTCGACGTCGACCGTTATCGCCGCATCAACGTCGAAGCCAAAACGGCGCAGGAAGTGCATCCGGTCGGCGCCGCGATGGCGCCGGAACACAACACGCGTTTCCTTGCCGCTTGCGTCAGCCGCTTGCCTGCTGTGAATTTCGCCGACCGCAACAGCGGACGGATTTATCTGCGCACCGAGAACGGCAAAATGGTGTGGACCGATCCAGAGGCGCTCGCCGTCGCGCTCACCAATGCCGAAACCCGCGCCGGCATCGTCGCCGTCGCACCGCAGGCTTTGCAGTTTTCAACAACACCGGCAACACCGCGCGTGCTGCAGGAACTGATCGGACAGGACCGCATCCATTCCCTGGGTCAGTGGGGTGGAAACTCTATAAGTATTTGATTTTAAACATATTATTTATACTCGTCGAGCGGATTACATCTCCTTACAAACGCTCACATTGTTGTTGAAGATTGCCCCCTAGACTCTGTTTCGTGACCGGCACTCATGAGTCACAACAAATGAACAGCAGGGGCAACCACAGAACGCGGCAAGTTTGCGCAAAGGAGAACCACCATGAAACTTCTGACCACTGCAGTGTTATCGACGATGTTGTTCGCTGCCGGTCCGGCGCTGGCCGATCGTGACGACGACCGCGGCCATGGCAAGCATCACTGGAAACAATCCAAGCACTACGACAAACACCACGGCCATTACGCCCCGCCGCGGTACGTGGTGCGCAGGGATGTGCATCATTACTACGAGCCGACGTATTACGCGCCTTCGTACTACGAACCGGTCTATGCACCGGCACCGGTTTACCGGCCGTCGGCCGGCATCCATGTAGTACTGCCGAACATCTACATCCCGCTGCGCTGAACGCAGGCCACAGCAACCGCCCCGCACGGGTTTACGCCCTGCGGGGCGTTTCTTTTTGTACCACCCGCTTTTCCCAACCTTATAATTACCGCATTCTCCCCATACGACGAGGCCGCAATGGACGGCAGCGCAGATCTTCAAATCAAACTCCCGGCCGGCAATGGCCGCATGGAAATGTACCGGCTGCAGGGCCCGCGGCAGTTTGTCACCGCGACCTCGCCGGCGCAGCTGACCCGCGTCGCCTATTCAGCGGCGCATGTGGTGGCCGATCCGCTGGCTGCGATCAATCCCTCGCTGGATTGCGCCGTCGACTGGGACGCCACCATCGCCTACCGCCAATACCTGTGGCGCATGGGCCTGGGCGTGGCCGAGGCCATGGACACTGCACAGCGTGGCATGGGCATGGACTGGCCCGCTTCGCTGGAGCTGATCCGCCGCTCAACCGATGCCGCAAAGGATATTCCCGGCGCACTGCTCGCCTCCGGCTGCGGCACCGATCAGTTGGCACCCGAAGATGCGCGCTCCGTGGATGACGTGATCCGCGCCTACGAAGAACAGATGGCGGCGATCGAAGCCGTCGGCGGCCGCCTGATCCTGATGGCCAGCCGCGCACTGGCCAAAGTCGCTCGCAGCCCGGCAGATTACGAAAAAGTGTACGACCGCGTGCTGCGCCAGGCCAAACAGCCGGTGGTCCTGCACTGGCTGGGCGACATGTTCGATCCGGCGCTGAAGGGTTACTGGGGCAGCAACGACACGCAACAGGCCGTGGACATCGCACTGGGCATCATCAACGCGCATGCCTCCAAGATCGACGGCATCAAGATGTCGCTACTCGACAAGGACATCGAAATCGCCGTACGGCGGCGACTGCCGGCCGGTGTGCGCATGTACACCGGGGATGACTTCAATTACGTCGAACTGATCGCCGGCGACGAAATCGGTGATGAAATCAACAAAAGCGCCAACCACCGCCACAGCGACGCACTGCTCGGCATCTTCGACGCCATCGCCCCTGCAGCCAGTGCCGCCCTGCTCGCGCTGGCACAGGACGACCGCACGAAATTCGACGCCATCCTCGCACCCACCGTGCCGTTGTCACGCCATATGTTCGGCGCGCCGACGCGTTTTTACAAAACCGGTGTGGTGTTCATGGCCTGGCTCAACGGCCATCAGACGCATTTCACGATGGTGGGTGGGCAGCAGAGTACGCGGTCGCTTCCACACCTTGTAGAGCTGTTCAGGCTGGCGGATACGGCGGGGTTGCTGCAGACGCCGGAGTTGGCGGTGGCGCGGATGCGTTCGCTGATGGCGATGCACGGCGCGGCCTGAATACGCTGATCGAGTCAGGATCGTAGGGCGGATAAGCCGCGAAGCGGCACAATCCGCCGCATGTCAAAGTCACCACCTGCGATACAGCGCATTCCCCCCAAGCAATAGCACATCACTTGAAAATATGTCAAATCCGACATATACTACTGGCGTGAAATTCGCTGACAAACCGTTGATCTGGCTGCACGGTACGGTCAAGTCGCCGCCTTTTTCTGCCACGGCAAGACTGGAAGCGGGATTCCTGTTACGCCGCCTGCAACGCGGCGACAAACTGGGACTGCCGCATTCCAGACCCATGCCGGTTGTTGGCCCCGGCTGCCACGAACTTCGAATCAACGATGAACGTGTCACTTGGAGAATCATCTACAGGATCGAAAACGATGCCGTATTGATTCTTGAGGTATTTGAAAAGAAAACCGCCGCCACCCCAAAAAACGTGATCGAAACCTGTAAAACGAGACTTCAGAGGTACCGCAATGACGCCCGATAAACGGAAAAAACTGAAAAAAGCCGGATGGAAAGTCAGCTCGGCCGACGAATTTCTCGGCCTCTCCCCCGAGGAGTCGGCTTATATCGCCCTGAAACTGGCGCTCAGCGAATCACTTAAAAACAAGCGGATCAAAAAAGGCTTGAGCCAGATTGCACTGGCGGAACTGATCGCCTCCAGCCAGTCCCGCATCGCCAAAATGGAAGCTGCAGACGCCTCGGTATCCATCGACCTGCTGGTGAAATCCCTGCTCGCCATGGGCGCTTCACGCAAAGAACTCGCGAATGCGATTGCGACGCCCGGCTAAGGCCGCCTGAAACGGCTCTGCGAACTAAAGAAGTGGCCAGGCTCGATATTCCGGTAGCGAAAAACAATCGACCCTGGCCCCTTAATTACAACTCAAGAAATATTCGCCGCCTTCTTGATCGCCGTCACTTTCACCATCTCCGGCGATTTCTTGTAATGCGTATCCAGCGGATAACAACCGGACACCAAGCCGTGGCGCGGCGCGGTGGTGCAGTCGCTGAAGGTGCGGCACAGGCGTTTGCGCTGCATTCCTTTACCGCTTAATACATCCGCCGGCAGTTCGGGATAGGACAGCACCATGCGGCCGAGGCCGACCAGATCCGTCCAGCCTGCGCGCACCGCCGCCTGCGCGACATGCGGCAGGAATTCCTGCAAATAGGTGTAACCGCTGCCAACCAGCGCGACATCGGGGAAGGACTGTTTCAGTTCGCGCACAACATTGAGGTGGCGCATCACCCCGATCAGTGGATCTTCCGGCGGGTGGTAACCGTCGGAGGGCGGATACAGCGCGGGGCGTGTCAGGTGCGGATTGTAGTACGGGCTGCCCAGGGTAATGTTAAAGAGATAAATGCCAAGATCGCGCGCGATGCCGATCACCGCCTTGGTCTCGGCAAGATCGATCTGCAGCGGATTGTTTTCGTCATGGCCGAAACCGTAGCGGTACGGCAGTGCGAACTCTTCCGGCGTGCCCGGCCCCAGGCCTTCCGGACCGGACAGCGCCGGATCGGGACGGAAGGGCACGCTGTCGATGGCCGAAATGCGCAGGCCGATTTTCAGTCGCGGCGCTTCAGCGCGAACACCCGCGACGATCTCACGCAGAAATCGCGTGCGGTTTTCCAGCGAACCACCGAATTCCCCGGGGCGGGTTTTTGCTGACAGGAATTCGTGACCGAGGTAACCGTGGCAGGCCTTGAGGTCGACAAAATCAAAACCCAGCGCAGCCACGCGTTTGGCCACCGCGACGTACTGATCAATCAACTGGCGGATGTCGCCGTCGCTCATGATCGGATGATCGGGCTTCAGCTTGAGTTTGCGGTCGAGGATCGGATGCCGATAGAGGATCATCGGCTCCTGCTGGTGATGGTCGTTCGGTTTGCAGAAGCGTCCCGAGTGCGTCAGTTGCAGGCCGATCACCAGTCCCTGGTCGCTGCCCATGACCTCGCGATGTGCGGCCACCAGCGATTCGCGCATGGCGCCAATCTCGGCTTGCGTACTGTCGTTGAGCATCAGCTGGTTGGGATTGGCGCGACCATCGGGTCGCACCGCCACCGCCTCGCCGCCCCAGATCAGCTTGGCGCCTGACTGTCCGAAGCGCTGCCAGCGGCGGCGCGTGTTGTCGGAAGGACGCCCATCCTCCAGCGCGTCCCAGCCCTCCATCGGATGGATCGCAAAACGATTGCCGATGGTCAAGCCGTCGATCGCCAGGGGTGCAGCCAGCGGCGCGCCTGCACCGGACTCCAGCACATCGTCGCAGGGCATGGGCAGGCCCATCCGCTGCAGGTTTTCGCGAAATCCGGCAGGCGTCTGCAGGGACTTAACCTTTACGTAATCACCGAATTTCATAGAACCCGCCTCAAAATCCCTGCACTTGTCATGGCTTCGTTGCGCACTGCGTTCCTCCTCGCCTTACTTTTCGTAATGTCTCGTCGGAGCCTCGCGCGCGCCTCGCCTTGACTGCGCGCAGATGATTTTTAGGCAGATTCTACTTTTCTATTTTTTCAGCAGCGCCTTCAATCCGGCCAGTGCATGGCGGTAACTCTCGATACCCAGACCGTAGACCGAGGCCTTGCACACCGGCTGGAACACCGACACCGTGCCGCGCGCGGTCGGATTGCTGAGATGCACCTCGATCACCGGGAATTTCATCTGCGCCACGGCCGCGCGCAGCGGGCCGGTGACCATTGTGTAACCGCCGGGATTCATCACGCAGCCGGCGATATCGCTGTCAAAGGCGGCATACAGCGCATTGACCACTTCACCTTCGACATTCGAATGGAAAAACGACACTTCGATGCCGAGATCCTTGGCGTAACCGCGGATATGTTCTTCATATTGCGGCAGCGTCAGCGGACCAAACACTTCGAGTTGCACCTTGCCGCGCATATTGAGGCCGGCGCCGTGGATTACTAATACTTTCATGAAATCAATACTCCCTTAACCGAATTAAAAATTTTACGCACCTGCCGGAGGTAGTGACTTAGCAGATTTTTTTCCCTACCTTCTTTTATCACTCACCTTCACTCTTGAATACACTCGTAACAAACCATTGATCCGTCGCATCATGTGCGTCAGGGCAGGAGCGTCCGTTTGGCCCTATCCCTCGAGATGTTTGCCATGGACGTCGTTGACCAACAGTAGAACCAAAACCCGCCTCAATAAGATATCCAACACGCTCCGCAACCACGCTACCATCCGAAACATCTACAACTCGGAGTTTGCTTCCTGCTACCCAATATTTACGATCCTCAGAAGTCGAAATATCCTCCCAAATTAATCCGAATTTGCTGATTGGTTTTTGGATTGCCTCACGAACGGAAAGCTTATTGTTTGATTCAGGACGATAAATCCGTATATAGGAATTACTTGAGTCTTCCATTTCAACAAAATCGAGTCCGCGCTGAGTACCCTTCCCAGCGCGATGCTTCCAATCCATTACAAGCTTTACTGCCGCAGATTCCGCTCGCTTATATGTACTTGCGCTGCTATACGGATCTCCATACCAAAATTGATCATAGAGATCCTTTTCAGTGGCGGGAGGCAATGGCTTCAAAATCAATACACTTTTAACACCGGTGAATGTCTTATAAATCTTCTCACCAGCCTCGGTTTCGCATTTCTTTTTGAAATATGCCCACGCCTCCTTGGAGTAGGCATCACCTTGGACCGCTTCAGTGGGCATCGGTGCACAGCCGGACAAAAGCCCAAACATAACCACCGCGACCGCCGTCCAGATGCATTTACCGCGCATATCTCTCCCTACGTAAAATGCAACTTCCTTATTCATCCTTAATGTTTGCTGCCTTCACCACCTTGCGCCACTTCTCGATCTCATCCTTGATGAAGGCCTGACTCGCCGCCGGGGTAGTGCCGATCACTTCCGCGCTGTATTTGGCGAAATTCTGCTGTACCGCCGGGGTTTTCATGACCTTGTTCATGTCCTCGTTGAGGCGCATCACGATGGCCTTCGGCGTTTTCGCCGGTGCGAGCATCGCGGTGAACGTGCCGGCCTCGACACCGGAGACACCGGCTTCTTTCATCGTCGGGATGTCGGGCAGTTCCGGCGAACGGGTCGTGGCATTCACGCCAAGCACCCTCACCTTGCCGCCGCGGACATGGCCGAGCGCAGAAGAGATCTGATCAAACATGACGTCAATGCGGCCGCCGAGCAGATCGAGTATCGCCAGGCTGGCACCCTTGTACGGGATATGCGTGAAACGGGTTGCGGTGATGCTCTGGAACAGCTCGCCCGCGAGACGGCCGGTGGAGAAATTGCCCGAAGAGCCCATCGTCAGTTCGCCGCGCGATTTGGCGAAGGCCACAAATTCTTTCACTGTTTTCGCCGATGACGAAGCCGGCACCAGCATCACCACCGGCACATTCGACACCAGGTTGATGGCCTCAAAATCCTTCACCGGGTCGTAGCGCAGCTTGGTGGAGACCGCCGGCGCGATGGTCAGCAGACCGGTCGAACCGAACAGCAGCGTGTAGCCGTCAGCCGGGGATGTGGCGACGATCTCTGCACCCACCGCACCGCCGGCGCCGCCGCGGTTGTCGATGATGATGTTGCGGCTGAGCAGATCAGTCAGCCCCGGCGCGATGGCACGCATCGTCAGGTCGACGTTGCCGCCGGGCGCGAAGGGCACGATCACCCGCAGCGGCCGGTCCGGATACGCCGCGGCCGCGCCCTGCCAGCAACCTGCGAGCATCGTTGCCAGCAGCACATCTGCAATTCTGCTTCTAATTCTGCTTCTCATTCTTCTCCCCCGCTTTACTGGTTCAGTCAGGTACTCAGCGCCGCCACAATCCGCTCCCGCGTAAACGGCATGTCGCGCATCCTCACCCCCAACGCATTGTGGATGGCATTGGCAATCGCCGCCGACACTGGCCCCTGCGTGCCCTCGCCCGCGCCTACCGGCGGCGACTCCGGCCGGTTGATCAGCGCGACTTCGACTTCCGGTGCCTCGACGAAAGTCAGGATCGGGTAATCCGTCCAGTTGCGCGTGGTCACCACGTGGCGGTCGAAATCGATACGCTCCTTCAGCGTCCAGCTCACGGTCTGGATGATGCCGCCTTCGATCTGGTTGATCACGCCATCGGGATTGATCGCCTGGCCGACGTCGACCGCCGCCCACATCCGCTTCACGCGCACTTCTTCCGAGACCTGCACTTCAGCAATCACCGCAAAATACGCGGCGAGGTTTTTGTAGCGGGCAAAGGCGATGCCGCGGCCGCGTTCGCCGTCGCCTTTTTCATTGGGTTTCCAGCCGGCCATCTGCGCGGCTTTTTCGATCACCGCTTTGGCGCGCGTGTCTTTCAGGTGGCGCAGGCGGAATTCCACCGGATCGGCACCCGCCGCTTCGGCCAGCTCGTCAATAAAACACTCGATGGCGAAGGCGTTGGCATGGCCGCCCAGCGCGCGCATCGCGGACGTGCGCAGGGGAGATTCGCGGATCAGGTGGTTGGTGATTTTCTGGTTGGGAAAATCGTACAGCGGTACTGCATTGCGATGGCTGCCGCCGCCGGGCAGCGGCGGATTGCCCGGCTTTGCCGCGGGCAGCGGCTTTTCCAGATGCCATGCTGCTGTGAGGTTGACGCCGCCACGTCCGCCGGGCCGCGTGCTGTGCGCATGGCTCCACAGTTCGTGACTCCAGTTGACGATGTTGCCTTTGGCGTCGAGCGCGGCATTCATGCGCACGATCATCGGGCTGCTGAACGGTTCCCAGGCGAATTCATCCTCGCGCATCCACTGCAGGCGCACCGGTTTGCCCGGCACTGCGCGCGCCAGCAGTGCTGCATCCAGCGTCACATCATCGGCGGCATTGTGACCGTAACAGCCCGCGCCTTCGGCGTGGGTGATGATGATGTCGGCCTCCGCCATACCCAGCGCCTGCGCCATGTCGCCGCGCAAGGGATAGATGCCCTGGCTGTGGGTCCAGATTTTCAGTTTGCCGCCGTCCTGCTGTGCGACGGCACAGGACGGCGCCAGCGAAGCGTGCGCCAGGTACGGTTTGGTGTATTCCGCGGTGAGTTGCCGCGCGCCGGCGGTGGCCGGATCGCCTTTTTCGCTGATGACTTCGGTTTCCGCGGCGAGGGTCTGCAACCGGCGCGGATCACTGTCGGGAAGTTCTTCGCCCGCATCCCATTGCGCAATGCGCGCCAGCCGCCGCTCGGCGCGGATCGCCTGTTCTTCGCGTTGCGCAACAACACCGAGGAATGAGCCGTCACGAACTACGGCCACCACACCCGGCATCTGCTCGACTTCTTTCACGTCAACACTCTTCAGCCGCGCCCGCGGTCCCGGCGGCCGTGCAATGCGCCCATGCAGCATGCCGGGCAGCACCATGTCCTGCACATAGGAAGGTTTGCCGGTGATTTTGCCGAGGATGTCGACGCGCGCCAGCGAAGTGCCGACCACCACGTGTTCCGCCGGCAGTTTTTCGACCACATCAAATGTCGCTTCCCGCGCCAGCAGATCCGGCGTGGCGAGTTCCCAGTACGTCGCTGTTCCACCACTGCGCGCGGAGATGACACCGTCGGCAACCGTGAGATTCTCCAACGTGACGCCGAGTTTCTGCGCGGCGCGCGCCAGCAACAGGTCGCGCGTTTCCGCCGCGGCATGGCGCAGTGCCAGGCCGCTGTCCTGGATCGATCGGCTGCCCGAGGTAATGCCTTCGTCGGGACTGAATGCGGTGCTCGCCGGCGCCAGGCGGATGCGTGCGACCTTGATGTCGAGCTCCTCGGCCACCACCTGCACCAGCGCGGTGAGGATGCCCTGGCCGATCTCAACCTTGCCCGGTGTTACCGTTACGGTACCGTCACTGTTGATCTGCAACCAGCGGTCGAGCCGGCGGTTGGCGTCGAGGCTGCCCGGCAGTTTGCGCGCGGCGGGATCTTTGACTTGAGCCATGCTTATGCCCCCCTCATTTCTTTGGCAGCGAGTTTGATCGCGCGCAATATCCGGCCGTGCGTGCCGCAGCGGCACAGATTGCCTTCCAGTGCGCTGCGGATGTCGGCATCCGACGGGTCCTTGTTCACATCGAGCAGCGCTTTTGCCGCCATCAGGATGCCGCTGGCGCAATAGCCACATTGCGCGGCCTGCTCCGCAATGAACGCCTGCTGCAGCGGATGCAGTTTTTCATCCGTGCCAAGCGCTTCAACCGTGGTGATCTGCTTGCCGACCGCCGCCGACACCGGCAGATCGCAGGACTGCACCGGTTTGCCGTCGATGATCACCGTGCAGGTACCGCACATGCCGAGGCCGCAGCCGTAACGCGTGCCGATAAGTCCCAAATCGTTGCGCAAGGTGTAGAGCAGCGGTGTTTCAGCGTCAACCACCACTTCGCGCAAGCGGCCGTTTACATTTAATGTCAGCGCCATATTAAATAATTCAATGTAATCAATTAGTTATAATATTTCCGGCTTGTCGCTGGCGACGACCCGGCCTATACTGCCGCACCTATAGTCCCATTCCCCGCAAACCACCGCTTTTGCACCACATGCCAGACCGCGAAGAAACCGACGCCATCGAAGCGCGCCTCACCGAACTCAAACTGGAACACCGCGATCTCGACGACGTGGTCCAGCGGCTGATGCAGACACCTGTTCAGGATCAGTTGCAACTGCAGCGCCTGAAAAAACGCAAACTGCTGGTCAAGGATCAGATCGCCATACTTGAGCGGCAACTGACCCCGGACATCCGCGCGTAGTTACCGCTTACTGCTTGCTGTTATTTACCCGGCACCACGTCAGCCAGATCATAAAGCCGCCAAGCAGGACAAACCACAGCAGCGACCAGCCGGCGATGGTCAGGCCAAGAAATTTCCAGCCGGCTTCCGCGCACTCCCCCGATCCGGCCAGCACGCTCTGCAGAATGCGCATCAGCGGAAACTGCTCCAGCATGTAGGACAGCCCCGGGCCGCAGGCCGGAACCTGGTCGGCGGGCAGACTCTGCAGCCAGACATGGCGTGAAGCGAGGCCAGCACCGGCGGCGGCAAAAATGAAACCGAGCATGCCATACACAATGGCACCGGTTTTGCGCGGACCGTGCAGCGCCGCCACCAGGAACACCAGCCCCAGTGCGATGAACGCGACGCGCTGGAATATGCACAGCGGACACGGCTCCTGTCCGGCGACATGCTGCAGGTACAGACCAAAACCGAGCAGCGCGGCGCAGATGGCAGCAGCAGCGATATAACCGTAACGTGGATTCATCAGCAATTTGTTCATCATGTTTTATACTTTTATACATAAGCCAGCAGACGGCCGCAGGCCAGCACACTGAACCAGATCATGAGCGACAGCAAGGCGTGTATTTTAGCCGCTGCCGGCGTGGCAACACCGCTGTCCCAGCCGGCGACGCTGCGGAACACACCGGCGTGGAACAACGCAGCATTGGTGGCGGCGCAAAACAACAGCGACATCTTGGTAATAAACGCCGGGTTGCTGATGAAATCTCCGGCGTGGGTGATGAACATCAACAATCCGGTGGGCACAATCAGCAGCAGCGCACCGAAGCTCCACGGCAGCGTGTGGCGTGCCAGCACACTCACCGGCAAGGCTTTCGACAAGCCCAGCAGCCGCAGATCAAACACGATGATCGAACCGACCAGCGTTACAAAGCCGATGATGTGAAAAATTTCGACCGTCGGATACAGCCACAGGTCGTGGCGCATCGCCAGCGCCAAGGGCAGGCGCTCGATAGCGGCCAGCGGCGCTGCGGGATCGGTGGTCAACTTAAAATCTTTTAGCGTAATTCGACGGTCTTGCTGCCGACAATGATGCGTTCGGCACGCATTTCCTCGGGCTTGCTGCGATTGGCATAACCAACCACCGTCACCGTGCTGCCGACCTTGAGGTCTGCCGGCGGCAGGCCACGAGAAGTCATCCGCGACGGCGGCGCCAGCACTGCAATCCAGGTTTTTTCCGGCGTGACCAGCTTGATATGGCCGTGCGGGTGTTCATAGCCGGACTCGGCGACGGTGCCGGTCAACTTCAGCTCCTTGGTGCTGTCGTATTCACTCCAGCCGTGATGCGCGGCCGCTGACAGGCTGAACGCCGCAAACAGTGTGAACAACAGGGTATTGATCCGGGACATGGTGGATCTCCTGGCAGATAGGTGGATTCCGGCGCGCTACTTTATACTTATTCCAATATGCGAGTCACGCGCAGCATCGTCATCGACGAATCCGAACTGGTTGAGCGATTCATCCACGCGTCCGGCCCTGGCGGCCAGAACGTGAACAAGGTTGCCACCGCGGTGGAACTGCGTTTCGATGTCATGCGTTCACGCGGGTTGTCTGACAGCGTGCGGGCACGCCTGGTTGCACTCGCCGGGAAAAGACTGTCCGGCGACGGCATCCTGATCATTGCCGCGCAGCGCTTCCGCAGCCAGGCGCGTAACCGCGCCGATGCCCGCGCCCGGCTGGCCGCACTGATCGAGGCCGCCGCCACGCCGCCGAAGCTGCGGCGCGCCACCAAACCATCGCGTGCCGCAAAACGGCGGCGCCTCGACGACAAGCACCACACCGGCAGCCGCAAGCGGGAACGCAGCGGCAGCGGCTGGGATTGACCCACTCTTGCCGCACATAAATATTCAATAAAATCAAATATTTAATTAATTCCCGCCAACAAATACCGGATATAAAAAAGCAATGCGGGCCTGTTACACTTCGCAGGCCGCGGGAATAAAAACACCCGCAAATGCGTTTACGTAAAATGCGTGAAGATTGTTTTGTTCGACTTTTTGTTCATCCAACGGGAGACCCATCAATGAAACAGGTACTGCTTGCTGCAATCATCGGCACCTCTACCCTGCTCGCCAGCGGCCCTGCCGCAGCGCAAGTCAAACCGGAAGAAATCATCAAGTTCCGGCAGAGCGTCTACACCGTTATCGGCTGGCATGTGCGTCCGCTGGGTGGCATGGTCAAGGGCCAGATCCCGTACAACCAGGCCGAGTTCCTCCGCAACGCCGAAATCGTCGCCGACATGAGCAAGATCGCGCCGCATGCCTTCCCCGCCGGCTCTGATACCGGAGCCACCACCCGCGCCAAACCGGAAATCTGGTCGGATGCCGCGGGCTTCAAAAAGGTGATGGACAACTTCCAGGCCGAAGCCGCCAAACTCGCTGAAGTTGCCAAGACTGCCACCTCGGTAGATCAAGTGCGTGGCCAGTTCGGCGCATTAGGTAAATCCTGTGGCGCCTGTCACGACAACTACAGAACCAAGTAATCCGCAGCAATCGTGAAAAAAGCCGCCCGCGGGCGGCTTTTTTCATGGCTACAGGCGGTTTAATAATTCACCAGAAACCAGACCCCCGCCGCGCAAAAGGCAAGCAGCACGATGGCAATACCGAGGCTGCGCATCGGCGCCGCAGCCACACCCGCCGGCAGGAGCTTGCGACCGGTGAACATCGGCTTGATCAGGTTTTCCGATTTGTAGATCAGGTAATACAAAACTGCGCCGACATGGACGACGATCAGCGCCAGCAACACGTTGAAATTGTACTTGTGGATGGTCGTCAGCCGGTCGCTCAATTCCTTGGATACATGTTTGAACAGCGGCCCCTCATTGATGATGTCGTCGTTGGCGAACAGCCCCGTGCCCGCCTGCGCCAGCACGCAGAGCAGGATCAGCACCACGCTGATGCCGCCCAGGGGATTGTGACCGGCGAATTTCGCCGCGGTGCGCGATGGCAGTGTCTTGATATAGCCGATCAACGCGCGCGGCCCGTAGATGAAATCGCTGAAGCGGGCATGGGTGCTGCCAACAAAGCCCCAGAGGATGCGGAACAGTACCAGCGTCAGAATCGTGTAACCCGAATACATGTGCCAGGTCATCCAGTCCATCTTGTTGGATAGCCATGAAAAAGCAATCAGCAGCACCAGCATCCAGTGAAATAGTCGCACCGGGATATCCCAAACCGGCACCGCCGTGCTTCCCTCCTGCTGCGTTTGCGCCATGACGCGTCCCCTTAAACAGTCAATTGATCCGTAAACGGCTGCGGCAACCCTATCACAGCACCACCATCTCTTTCAGCGTCACGTAGTCCACCTTGCCCGAGCCGAGCAGAGGCAAGTCATCCACCTTGACCACACGCCGCGCCACCGCCAGATCCTGCGCGTTGATCTGCCGCGCGGCCTGTTGCAGCGCGATGCGATCGAGCACCGGATCGGTAGTCAACAGCACCGTGCTTTCACCGGAACGTGTCATCTCGACCACCGCCGCGTGTTTGTATCCGGGTGAGGCGTGATAGGCGATGGATTCGACACGCTCCAGCGACACCATTTCACCGGCGATCTTGGCGAAACGCTTGACCCGGCCGTGCACGGTGACGAAACCGTCCGCGTCGACACTGACCACGTCACCGGTGTTGTGCCAGCCGACGCCCACCTCGGATCGCGGTGCCTGCATCACACCCGGGGCGTCGTAAAAGAAATAACCCTGCATCAGGTTGGGGCCGCGCACGTGCAGCACACCGCCCTGAGTGATGCCCGGCACCGGCACGATGCGGTATTCCATGCCCGGCAGGAAGCGGCCGACGGTGCCGGCGCAGAAGGTCAGCGGCGCGTTGAAGGCCATCGCCGGCCCGCATTCGGTGGCGCCGTACCCTTCATGCACACGCAACCCGAATTTGGCAAACCACAGTTGCGTCACTTCCGGGTGCAGTTTTTCACCGCCGGAAATGACAAAACGCATGCGGTAGAAATCATAGGGATGGGCCTGCCGCGCGTAATTGCCGAGGAAGGTGCTGGTGCCGAAAATGTAGGTGCAGTCCCGGCTGTAGGCGTATTCCGGGATCACCCTGTAATGCAGCGGGTTGGTGTAGAGGAACAGCCTCGTGCCGGTCAGCAGCGGCATCAGCGTGCCGACAACGAGGCCGAAGATGTGGTACATCGGCAGCGCGTTCAGGTATTTATCATCCGGCCCGAAGTCGATCACCGCGCGCAACTGCGCCATCGCGGCAAGCATGCCGTCGTGCGACAGCGCCACACCCTTGGGCCGCGCCTCCGAACCCGAGGTGAACAGCACCACTGCAGTTGACGCCGGATCCTGCGCCGGCAATGCTTGAAGTGGCCGCAGCATCGCGTAGAGGATCCACAGCTTGTCGGACAGCGTCAGCGTTTCGCGCAAATCCTCAAGGTAAACAACGCGGCAGGCAGCCACGCCGGCAAGCAACGGCTCGAGCTTGGCCGCGGCAATGAAACTGCGCGAGGTGATGACGGTCCTGATCGTCGCCGCCACACAGGCGCCGCGCAATGATTCGATGCCGCTGGAATAGTTGAGCATCGCCGCCACCCGGCCGCGCGACACCAGACCGAAGACCAGGCACACCGTGGCGCCGAGATTGGGCAGCAGCACACCCACCCGCTCACCCGGCTCGGTGAATTTTGCGGTCAGCCGGCCCAGCGCCAGACTGCCTTTCAGCAGATCGGCATAAGTCCGCACCTGCCCCCGGACATCCTCAATGATGTGGTTGCGGCGGCCGTGCAGTGCAACCGCGCCCAGCAAGGCGCAGAACAGCGCCCGACGCGGCTCGGCATCGGCCATGGCCCGCTGCATCAGCGCCTGCAGTTCATCGTTCATGCGCCGCCGGCGGGTACCGGCAACTCCGCCGGCATCAGCGGAAGATATCGACACAGCGGGCCGTGAAAACTGCGCCGAGGGCTGGATCACCAGCGTCACCCGCTGCAGCCAGCGATGCGGCCAGCGCGCGCTGGTCACTGCCCAGCGCGTATGCAACATGCCCTGAATGCGCAGCGGAACAACATCTGCTTCGGCGCGCAAGGCCACCACGCCGGCAGCGCCATAGACCTTCATTGTGCTGCCGGTGGTGGTCGCCCGCTCCTGCGGGAACATCACCACCGGCCGCCCGGCACGCGCCTCACGCACCAGTCGTTTGATGGCATCGCCGCCGACGGCGGGTTCGGCGCAATCCGCGACACGCCGCACCAGCACGCCGATCCAGTGCTTTGCCAAGGTCTGCGGCAGCACGATCAGGGGATTGCCCGGCAGGAACAGTGCCGCCAGCAGCGGATCGAGCAGCGAATCGCAATTGGCCAGTACCAATGGCCGGCCGCGCGTCAACTGGCTGCCGTGTCCGGTGACCGACACCCGGAACAACATGCCCAGCAACAATTTCAGTAGGGTGCGCAGCATGTGCTGATCCGGGGCGATCTCCGAATGGTTCTGAATGATGTTGGAATCAGCGCATGGTTGTAACGGCTAGTCACGCAGTAGTCAAACATTCAGCCCAGTTCCGGATGCTTAGCCGCGGTATGGCATTTCCTGCCACCACGACCCGCATGACACTGGAATCACGCAATAAATACTCCATCTTGGGCCAAACCTGCCAATTCCCCGCTATCTAGCGATTGCAACTTATTGTTTTTATTGGTATTTTTTAAAACCTCTCATTTTGTTAGATTTGCCTGCCGCCACTTCCTGCTCTCTAATTCCATTCATGGAAGCGAACGACTTCCACTCACTTATTAATCGACTCAATAACCACAGGGAATCGCCATCATGGAAATGCAAGTACCTGCCGCAGTAATCGACGTCCACCACGCCGTCGTCCGCCCGGTGTTCCACGCCGACACCGAGTTCCGCTTCTCACCGCAACTGCACGCGCACTTCGACCGGCCCACTCGCGCCCTGTGGTCACGCTGGACCGCCGCACCGCGGCCCTGCTTCAACCAGGGCCTGCTCTCCGACATTGACGCCTATTACAATTTCCTCGCTGACAGCGACGGGCAGATCGACTGCGGTGACACCACTGAAACCATCGAATATGTGATCCTCGCCTCCGGCATGCCCGGTGTCTTCAACCTCGGTGGCGACCTCGACCTGTTCCGCCAGAAAATCGAGCGCCGCGACCGTGCTTCGCTGTCCGCCTACGGCCGTGCCTGCATCGACGTGCTGTATCGCAATTACATCGGCCACGGCCTGCCGGTCACCACCGTGTCGCTGGTGCAGGGAGAATGTCTGGGCGGCGGTTTCGAAGCCGCGTTATCGAGCGACGTCATCGTCGCCGAAAAAAGCTCGCGCTTCGGTTTCCCGGAAATCCTGTTCAACCTGTTCCCGGGCATGGGCGCGTACTCCTTCCTCGACCGCAAGGTCGGGCAGCGCACCGCGGAAGCCATCATCTCTTCCGGCAAGATCTACAGCGCCGAAGAAATGCGCGATCTGGGCGTCATCGACGTCGTGGCGGAAGACGGCGCGGGTGAGGCCGCGGTCAACGCACTGATCAAGCAGCGCAGCCGTTCCCGCAACGGCATGGCCGCTCTGGCCGCCGTGCGCCGTCGGGTGCATCAGATCACCTATGACGAGCTGCTGGACGTGGTCGGGGTCTGGGTCGAAGCCGCACTGCGTCTGACCACGCGTGACCTGAAGCTGATGCAGCGGCTGGTGTCCCGGCAAAACGGCCTGCAGGAGCCTGCAGTTGTCCACTGAGGTCGTTGGTTAGTCCTAAAAACCGGAAAATCGCGTGAAAAAACATCAACAGCCGGGGCCTGCCAATCAAGGCTCTGCTAGACTGCCCGTCAAACAGTTTTTGTCCCCCGGAAGACCCGAGACCGAGCGCATGTCCGATCAGGATCATTACACCATCGAGCAGACCTCGCAGTTGCTCGGCATCTCGGCGCCGAAACTGCGGCGCTGGGATGAACAGGGCATCCTCGGCGCACAACGCACCGAGGGCGGCCACCGCCGTTACCCGAAGGAAGTGATCGACCGCCTGATCCTCGCCAACGGCGGCGCATTTGCCGAAAAAAACTCGCGCGAACTGGCCAGCATCAAGAAAACACTCGCTGAAAAACGCCGGATCATCCAGTTGCTGATCGAAAGCGAGGGCCGTTACCGCGACCTCGTCGAAACCTCGCATGACCTGATCTGGCAGACCGATACCGAAGGACGCTTTACCTACCTCAATGCCGCGGCCCACGAAATTTTCGGGCTGGCGCCGCGTGACCTGATCGGGCGCTGCTTTTTCAGTTTCGAGACCAACGGCGCGCATGTGCCCAACCGCCGCTTCCTGTCGGCATTGCGCCGCAGCGGCGAGGTGCAGAACCATGTGACCCACTTGAGCACCGCACGCGGCGAGGATCGCTGGATTGGCATCAACGCACGGATCACCCGCGATGAAATGGGTGAAATGCTCGGTATCCGCGGCACTGCCCGCGACGTCACCGAACAGCACCTGTCGAGCCGCCGCGCTGAACACGTCGCCTTGCATGATGCACTGACCGACCTGCCCAACCGCGGCGCGCTGCAGCGTGAGGTCGAAGCCGCGCTGCTGACCGGTCAGGCCGGCGCGATCGTGATGATCGACATGGACCATTTCAAACGCATCAACACGGTGTTCGGCCACGGCGCCGGAGACCAGCTGGTGCTCGGCCTGTCCGGGGTTCTGCGCAGCGTTGCCCGCGACCGCAAAGGCGAATTATTTCGCGTCGGCGAAGACCAGTTCGTGCTGCATCTGCCAGAATCGCGCCGTGAAGACGCGCAGGTCGCTTCAGCCATCGCGCTGGACGCGGTACAGAACTACCGTCTCGAAACCGCGCACAACCGCGTGGTATCCAACATCACTGCTTCGATCGGCGTGGCGCTGCATCCGCTGCACGGCGACAACTGGACAACCCTGCTCGCCGCAATGGATGCCGCAACCCACCAGGCCAAGGATCAGGGACGCAACCGCGTCGCACTGTTCAACCCCGCATCGGACTCGTTGCGCGCCAATCATCGCCGCACCCAGTGGTCACGACTGATCACCGAAGCGCTGGAGCAGGACGAAATTGCGCTGTATGTGCAGCCGGCCGTGGAACTGCGCACCGGTATTGCGATGCACCACGAAATTTTCATGCGCATCCGCGATGAGCACGGTGCATGGGCCGAAGCGCGGCAGTTCATGGGCAGTGCAGAATCCATGGGTTATGCACCGGCACTGGATCAGCGCGTGCTGACCCGGGTGCTGACCCATATCCACGAAAACAGCCATCTGCCGCGCCAGCGTTATTCGCTCAACCTCTCGGCAGCGTCGATTTCCGACAACGCCTGGGTCCGCGAACTGGTCGACATTGTAAAAACTTCGGATGTGCCGGGTGAACGCCTGGTGTTCGAGGTCACCGAAAAATCGGCGATGGAAAACATTGATGCCACGGCGGCCTTCATCGACCAGTTGCGCCCGCTGGGTGCGCGTTTCGCGCTGGACGATTTCGGCACCGGCTTCAGCTCGTTTTATTATCTGAAGCGCTTCGAGGTCGATTACCTGAAAATTCACAAAAGCTTCACCCAGGATCTGCATGACAACGCGGAAAGCCGGGTATTCGTCAAAGCGGTCAACGGTCTCGCCCGCGATCTGAAACGGCAGGTGGTGGCCAAAGGCGTCGAAAACGCGGAATCCTTGAAACTGCTGAAGGATGCGGGAACACTCTACGCGCAGGGCAAATTCCTGCAGCCGGTGACCCGGCTCGGCGAGGTCAGCACAGCCACCCGTACGCGCAACAAAAAACGCGCCTGAAACAGCCCTCCGCTTACAGTCCCGGCTTGCGCCAGAGATATCGCCAGACAAAACCGGGATAGGCGAACACCAAAAACAGGCAGGCGGTGATCGCGTAAAACTCCCAGCGCTGGGGATGCACCTGGCCGATACGGCTTTCCATCAGCCAGGCCACGCCGCCGGCGATGGCATACAGCACGATCAATTCCAGCAGCCGCCAGCCCAGGGCTTTATTACCGTCGGTGCGTTTGACGAAAAAAATACGCTCGGTGAAAAACGGCAGGTTGGCGAATACCAGTGCCAGCAGCAGGAGCGCCGCGGTGCTCCAGTCCATGAAAGTCGGGGCCTGAATCCGCGCCTAGATCGAAGCGCGGACGGCTTCGATACAGAGCACCATCAGCGGCTGCGGCGCGATGCCCAGCACCAGCATCGCGAGGCCGTTGACTGTCAGCAGCGCCCGCACGTCGCCCGAAGCCGTCACCGGCGCGTGATCCAGCGGGGCGTCGAAATACATCAGCTTGACGATGCGCAGGTAGTAGAAGGCGCCGATCAGCGAGAACACCACCGCGATCACCGCCACCCACCACCAGCCGATCTGCACCACGGCCTGCAGCACCGACAGTTTGGCGTAGAAGCCGACCGTCGGCGGAATGCCCGCCATCGAAAACATCAGCAGCAGCATCAGGAAGGCGTACCACGGACTGCGCTGATTGAGACCTTTGTAGTCGTCAAGGTTCTCCGCCTCGAAACCGTCACGACTCAGCAGCAGGATGATGCCAAAGGCGCCGAGCGTCATCAGCACGTAGACCACGACGTAGAACATGCCGGCGCCGTAACCATCGATGGTGCCGGACAACACGCCGAGCAGCAGGAAACCCATGTGCGAAATCGTCGAATACGCCAGCATGCGCTTCAGGTTGGTTTGCATGATCGCAGCCAGATTGCCGATGGCCAGCGACAGCACCGCCATGATCAGCAGCATCTGCCGCCATTCCTCGACCAGCGCATCGGCGCCCATTGCCTGTGCCAGCAGGCGCATCACGATGGCAAACGCAGCAAACTTGGGGGCGGAACCGATGAACAGCGTTACCGCGGTGGGCGCGCCCTGATAGACGTCGGGCACCCACATGTGGAAGGGCACCGCGCCGAGCTTGAAGCCCAGGCCGGCGACGATAAACACCAGCCCGAACACCAGTACCGCCTGCGCGCGCACGCCTTCTGCGGACGATTGCGCGAGTTCGGTGATTTCCAGAGTGCCGGTGGCGCCGTAGAGCATCGACATGCCGTAGAGCAGCATCCCTGAGGCCAGCGCGCCGAGCACAAAGTATTTCATCGCCGCCTCGGTCGCCTGCACCGAGTCGCGCTGAAGTGCGACCATCGCGTAGAGGGACAAGGACAGCAGTTCCAGGCCCAGATACAGCGTCAGCAGGTGGTTGGCCGAGATCATCACCATCATGCCCAGCGTCGCGAACAGCGCCAGCGTGAAGAATTCGCCGCGGAACATGCCGCGCGCTGCGGTGTAAGCCCGGGCGTAGACCAGTATGGTGATCACCGCCAGACAGGTCAGCAGCTTCAATGCGTCGGCCATCAGGTCGTCGACGAACATGCCGCTGAAGGTGTAAACCGGTTCGGCATTGCCGGTGAAAAAGGTCAGTATCGCGCAGCCGGCGAGCGTGAACTGGGTCAGGCCGTAGGTGAAGACGCGGTTGTCATCGCTGATGAACAGGTCAACGATCAGGATCAGGCAGGCCATCACCAGCAGGAACAGCTCGGGATAGGCGGGCCACAATGGGGTGATGTATTGCATCGTTTTTTACCTGATCGTGGCCTATTGCAGCGGCAGTTTGCTGAGCGACACGTGCGCCAGCAATTCGTTGACCGAGACATGCAGCACCTCGGCAAAGGGTTCGGGCCACACGCCCATGACCAGCACCAGCGCTGCAAGAACACCCAGCACCAGGCACTCGCAGCCGTTGATGTCCTGCAACTCGGCCACATGGTCGTTGGCCACCGCGCCGAACATCACGCGTTTGTACATCCACAGCGTATAGGCGGCGCCGAAAATCAGCGTGATCGCCGCGGCAAAGGCATACCAGAAGTTCACTTTCATCGCGCCGAGGATCACCAGGAATTCACCGACGAAACCGCTGGTTCCCGGCAGTCCGGCATTGGCCATCGCAAACAGCATGAACAAGGCGGCAAACACCGGCATTTTGTTGGCGACACCACCGTAATCGGCAATCTGCCGCGAGTGCATGCGGTCATACAGCACGCCGACGCAAAGGAACATCGCGGCCGAGATGAAACCGTGCGAAATCATCTGCAGCACCGCGCCCTCGACACCCTGCGCGTTGAAGATGAAGATGCCGAGGGTGACAAAACCCATGTGTGAAATCGACGAATAGGCGATCAGCTTTTTCATGTCGGTCTGCACCAGCGCCACCAGACCGATGTAGACCACTGCAATCAGCGACAAGGTGATCACCACCGGCGCGAGGTACAGGCTGGCATCAGGCACGATGGGCAGCGACAGCCGCAGGAAACCATAACCGCCGAGCTTCAGCATGATTGCGGCCAGCACCACGGAGCCGCCGGTGGGCGCTTCGACGTGGGCATCGGGCAGCCAGGTATGCACCGGCCACATCGGCACCTTGACTGCAAATGCCATAAAAAAAGCAATAAAAACAATTACTTGAATCAACAACGGCAGCGGCACTTCGTAGAGGTCAATAAAGGCGAAGCTGCCGCCCGCAACGTTGTAGAGATAAATCAGGGCGACCAGCGACAGCAAAGATCCCAGTAACGTGTAGAGGAAAAACTTGGTCGCCGCATAGACACGGTTGGGGCCGCCCCAGACGCCGATGATGATGAACATCGGAATCAGCGTCGATTCGAAAAACACATAGAACAGCATGGCGTCGAGCGCCGAGAACACGCCGTTCATCAGCCCGGACAGGATCAGGAACGCCGCCATGTACTGCGCGACCCGCGTCTGGATGACCTGCCAGCCGGCGATCACCACCAACACCGTGGTCAGGCTGTTGAGCAGGATCAGCAGCAGCGAAATGCCGTCGATGCCAAGGTGGTACCAGACATTGAAACTTTCGATCCACGGCATGCGACGGACAAACTGGAAGCCGGCCGCCTGCGCATCAAAACCGGTGTACAGCGGCAGGGTCACCAGGAAGCCGATCACCGCGCCGATCAATGCGATCACCCGCGCCGCATGCGCATTGCGGTCGCCGCCGGTAAACAGCACCGCGACGCCGGCAATAATCGGCGCCCAGATGGCGAGGCTCAGTAAGGGTAATTCTTGCATCGTCTTTTATTTTTCTTCAGTTTCAGCCGTTTTTTCAACCTGAATACGCCAAGGTCAGCAGCAACAGCACGCCGATGATCATCGCGAAGGCATAGTGATAGATGTAACCCGACTGCACCTGACGCACCACCGAGGCAACCCAGCCGACGAGACGCGCCGAGCCATTGACCATCACATTGTCGATCACCGCAATGTCGCCGCCCTTCCACAGGCCCGTGCCAAGCGCGCGTGCGCCGCCGGCAAAGAACCAGTCGTTGAAGCGGTCGAGGCCGTATTTCTCCATGAGTATGGTCACCACCACGCCCCACTGGCGGCGTAACTTCGCAGGTAATTCCGGCTTCACGATGTAGAGGAACCACGCGCTGCCGGCGCCGGCCACCGCCAGCCAGAACGGCAGCGTGCCCAGCGCGTGGGTCATCATGCCGAAGACGCCGTGGAAACCCTGCGCCATGGTCGCCATCGCGGTATGCGCGGGATGGACCGTGATCGAGCTGCCGAAATAATTGCCGTAAACGAAGGTGCCGATCAGCCAGCCCGCACACACCGACGGGATCGCCAGAAGCACCAGCGGCACCCACACCACTGCAGGGGATTCGTGTGGCGCGTGGCTGTCGTGGCCATGATCATGGTCGTCATGCGCGTGATCGTCGTGCTTATGATCATCGTGCGCGGCAGCAGCCGCTACTGCAGCCGCCTCCGCATCGGCGGCAATCACATCCGGATGATGCGGGTCAGCAAAACGTTCCTTGCCGTGGAATGCGTAGAACACCAGACGGAAAGAATAAAAACCGCCGACGAACACCCCCGCCACGGCCAGTGCATAGGCAAACCCTGCCCCGGGCACGGTCGCATGATGCAGCGCCTCGACGATGGTCTCCTTGGAGAAGAAGCCGGCGAACGGCGGCAGGCCGGCATTGGCCAGCGCGCCGATCAGCACCGTCATGTAGGTGATCGGCATGTATTTGGCAAGGCCGCCCATCTTGCGCATGTCCTGCTGGTGGTGCATGGCGATGATCACCGAACCGGCGCCGAGGAACAGCACGGCCTTGAAAAAGGCATGCGTGAACAGGTGGAATATCGCCGCCGAATAGGCCGAGGCGCCCAGCGCCATGGTCATGTACCCGAGCTGCGACAGCGTCGAATAAGCCACCACGCGCTTGATGTCGTACTGCACGGTGGCGATCAGCGCCATGAAAAAGGCGGTGATGGCACCGATCACCAACACGAACGACAGCGCGGTTTCCGACAGTTCAAACAGCGGCGACATCCGCGCCACCATGAAAATCCCCGCGGTGACCATGGTCGCGGCATGGATCAGCGCCGAGATCGGCGTCGGGCCTTCCATCGAATCCGGCAGCCAGACATGCAGCGGAAACTGCGCCGACTTGCCCATGGCGCCGATGAACAGCAGGATGCAGATCACGGTAATCAGCGACCAGCTCACGCCCGGGAACAGTTCAATGGTGTTGCCGCTCAGACGATCAGCGCCGGCAAACACCGCAGCGTAGTCCAGCGTGCCGAAATACATCAGCACCAGCGCAATACCGAGCAGAAAACCGAAGTCGCCGACGCGGTTGACGAGGAAAGCCTTCAGATTGGCGTAAATCGCCGTCGGTCGCGTGTACCAGAAACCGATCAGCAGGTACGACACCAGGCCCACCGCTTCCCAGCCGAAAAACAGCTGCAGGAAGTTGTTGCTCATCACCAGCATCAGCATCGAGAAGGTGAACAGCGAGATATAGCTGAAGAAACGCTGGTAACCGGGATCGTCGGCCATGTAGCCGATGGTGTAGATGTGCACCATCAGCGACACGAAGGACACCACCATCATCATGGTTGCCGACAGCGGGTCGATCAGGAAGCCGATTTCAAAGCGGATGTTGCCCGACACCAGCCAGGTGTAGACCGGGCCGTTGAAAATGTTGCCGCCCATCACGTCGCGGTAGACCAGGAATGAGGCGACCAGACACACCACCATGCCGAGAATGGTCACGGTATGCGCGGCGCGGCGGCCGATGGCCTTGCCGAACAGTCCGGCGATGATCGCGCCGGCAAGCGGCGCCAGCGGCACCAGCAGATAGAGTTTTTGCATCGCGGTCATGACGGCATCAGCCCTTCATCCGGTTGATGTCTTCGACATCGATGGTATTCAGGTTGCGGAACAGCACCACCAGGATCGCCAGGCCGATGGCCGATTCGGCGGCAGCGACGGTCAGGATGAAAAACACGAACACCTGCCCGGCGATATCACCGAGAAAATGCGAAAAAGCGATGAAATTCAGGTTCACCGCCAGCAGCATCAGCTCGATCGCCATCAGCAGCACGATGACGTTTTTGCGGTTCAGGAATATGCCGATCACCGAAATGGCGAACAGCACAGCGCCCAGCACCAGATAGTGCGACAGGGAGATCATTGGAACTCCTCATAGGATTGAGGATTGCGGATTGAGGATTGAGCAACCCCCGAACCCGCGGCACGCGCACACTTCAGCGATGCAAACTCAATCCTCATTCCTCAATCCTGCTTTTCTGATGGCATGGTCACGATGCGCACGCGGTCTTCGCGGCGCACGTTGATCTGTGCTGCCGGATCGATGTATTTGCCGTGTTTGCGGCGGCGCAGGGTCAGTGCAATGGCGGCGACAATGGCGACCAGCAGGATCACCGCGGCCAGCTCGAAGGGATAGACGTAATCGGTGTAGAGCAGCCGGCCCAGTTCCTTGGTATTGCTGTAACCCGCCGGTGAAGAGGCCGGGCGCGGCGCCTCGTCGAGGCCGAAATACGGCCCGGCCAGCACCAGCGCCATCTCGGCCGCCAGCAGCAAGGCCACCACGGCGCCGATCGGCAGGTAACTCCAGAAGCCTTCGCGTAGCCGCTCAAGGTTGATGTCGAGCATCATCACCACGAACAGGAACAGCACCATCACCGCGCCGACGTAGACGAGGATCAGCGCGATGCCAAGGAATTCCGCCTCGAGCTGGATCCAGATGCCGGCTGACGTACAAAACGCCAGCACCAGGAACAGCGCGGCGTGCACGGGGTTGCGCGCGGTAATGACCCGCAGCGCGGCGAATACCAGAATCGCCGCAAAAAACCAGAACATGAAATCCTGAAAGGTCATCTTATTTTTCTATCGCTTTATCGGTACGCCGCATCAGCGGCGCGATCCTTGGCAATCTGTTCTTCGTAGGCATCACCGATCGCCAGCAGCATCGGCTTGGTATAGATCAGGTCGCCGCGTTTTTCGCCGTGGTATTCGAAAATGCGCGTCTCGACGATCGAATCCACCGGGCAGGATTCCTCACAGAATCCGCAGAATATGCACTTGGTGAGGTCGATGTCATAACGCGTAGTGCGGCGTGTGCCGTCGTCGCGTTGCTCGGATTCAATGGTGATCGCCAGCGCCGGGCACACCGCCTCGCACAACTTGCAGGCGATGCAGCGTTCTTCGCCGTTGGGGTAACGACGCAGTGCATGCAGGCCGCGGAAGCGCGGGCTCTGCGGGGTTTTTTCTTCCGGGAACTGCACGGTGATCTTGCGCGCAAACAGGTAGCGCCCGGTGAGCATCATCCCCTTGACCAGCTCAAACAGCAGGAAGGTGCTGAAAAATTTGCGGATGGCCGTCATTCTCATTACCGCCTTATTTCCACCATATCCACAGCGAAGTCTGCATCCACGCGCCGAGCACCACGATCCACACCAGCGTCACCGGAATGAAGATCTTCCAGCCCAGGCGCATGATCTGGTCATAGCGGTAACGCGGGAAGGTCGCACGGAACCAGATGAACGTGGACACCACGAAAAAGGCCTTCAGGATCAGCCAGCCGAAGCTCGATGCGCCGAGCACGCCCCAGGATGCCGGGAACGGCGACAGCCAGCCGCCAAGGAACAGGATCGCGGTCAGCAGCGAGATCAGGATCATGTTCGCGTATTCGGCAAGGAAAAACACCGCGAAGGTCATGCCTGAGTATTCGACGTGGAAGCCGGCGACGATTTCCGATTCACCTTCGGCGACGTCGAAGGGCGCGCGGTTGGTCTCGGCAACACCGGCAATCACGTAAGTCAGGAACAGCGGAAACAGCGGAATCCAGAACCAGCTGAACAATCCCGCCCCACCCTGCTGCGCCTTGACGATGTCACCCAGGTTCAGACTCTGCGCCGCCATCAGCACACCGACCAGCGCAAAACCCATGGCTATTTCATAAGACACGATCTGCGCCGCGGAACGCAGCGCGCCGATGAAGGCGTATTTGGAATTCGATGCCCAGCCGGCAATGATCACGCCGTAGACGCCAAGTGAGGTCATCGCCAGCAGGTACAACAGGCTGGCATCGATATTGGACAGCACCAGCTCCGGTGAAAACGGCACTACGGCCCACGCCGCCAGTGCCGGCATGATCGCCATGATCGGGGCCAGCACGAACAGGAATTTGTTGGCGCCGGTGGGGACGATGATTTCCTTGACCAGCAGCTTCAGGCCGTCGGCGATCGGCTGCGCCAGGCCGGCCAGCCAGCTGATACCAAAAAACGTGGTGCGGTTCGGGCCGATGCGGATCTGCATGAAACCGATCAGCTTGCGTTCCCACAGCGTCAGGTAAGCCACGCACAGCATCAGCGGCACGACAATGACAATAATTTTTACCAGCGTCCACACCGCCGGCCACAAGGGGCCGAGCAGTGTTTGCGGATAGGCGAGCAGCGAGTCGAGCATTACGCGGTCGCCTTCTGTGTCTGGGCCACGCGCTCAACAGTCAGCGTTGCATCGGATGCGCCCAGCGCTGCGGTTTCCGCACGCGCCAGTGCGACACGCACACCATTCGCCGGCAAGTTATTGTCGATGGCGTAAGGCAGCGTCACTTCGCCACCGTCCTGCACCACACGGACAAAATCACCGTCGCGCAATCCAAGTTGATCGGCCAGCGCGCGGTTCATCAGCGCCGCCGGCGCTTGCCCATCGCGGGTTTTCTGCAGACTGGGCGCACGGCGCGCCAGTGCATCGGCGGCATAGATCGGCACTTCGGCAATTCTTGCGATGCTGCTGCCAGTTGTCGTAAGTGCGGCCGGCAGTGCGCTGAGGGTATATTTTAAGTTATTGTTTTTATTGAATACTTCCGTCTTGCCGTGAAGTGCTTCGCGCTGCGCGTCATCGGCACCATCGTGTTCAAAGCCGGAGAGACCCAGCAGATTACCCAGCACGCGCAACACTTTCCATGCCGGACGCGTTTCACCCAGCGGCTGCACCACGCCATTGAACGTCTGCACGCGGCCTTCTGTGCTGATGTAGGTACCGGCAGTCTCAGTGAAGGGTGCGATCGGCAGCAGCACATGCGCATATTCAGTCGCGCCGTGCTGGAACGGGCTCATCGCCACTACCAGTTCTGCCTGCTTCAACGCAGACATCGCCTGCCGCGGATTGTGCATATCGAGTTCGGGCTCAACACCGAGCAGCAGGTACGCCTTCAGCGGCACTTCGATCATCTGCCGCGAGTTTTTGCCTGCCGCCCTCATCCCTGACCCTTCTCCCGGAGGGAGAAGGGAAACATCTGCCCCCCCTCTCCCTCTGGGAGAGGGGCCGGGGGTGAGGGGAACAGGCACGCAGCCCGCGACGTAGCCGCCAACGCTGTTCGCTGCCGCGCCGAGGAAACCGAAGGGGCAAGCAAGGATTTCAGCCAGTGCCTGCGCCAATGCGTGCAAGGCACCGGCTGCAGGATGCTGTTCAGCGAAGTTGCCGAGGAACACCCCGGCCTTCGTACCCGAGGTCAGGCTTTCGGCAATACGTTTGGCGGCATCAGTAACGGTGACTCCGGCCACCGCAGCACGCACCGCTTCCGGCACCGCAACGTTTTTGATTTCAGCAACGGCTTTCACCACCTGGGCCAGCGTCAGCGGCAACAGTGCCGGTGCGACGATGGCCTTGTTGGCGACGCGCATCAGCAGGTCGTCATCGGCGGCGTGGATCAGGTTCAGCTGAGTCTGCTTCTTGGTCGACTGGCGCAGACGATGCGCCAGCAGCGGATGATCCTTGCGCAGCGTCGAACCGATCACCAGCACGCGATCCAGCGTCGCGATATCGGCGATATTCATGCCCAGCCAGGGGATGCCGGCCAGTCTGCCGTCAGTACTGAAATCGCTATGGCGCAGACGGAAATCCACATTGCCCGAGCCGTAGCCGCGCAGCAGTTTCTGCAGCAGGTACAGTTCTTCCAGCGTCTGATGCGGCGTCGCCAGCGCACCGATCGCTTCAGCGCCGTGTGCGGCCTTGATACGCTGCAATTCTTTTGCGATGAATTCCAGCGCCACCGGCCATTCCACTTCCTGCCAGCTACCGCCCTGCTTCAGCATTGGCTTGGCGAGGCGTTTGTCCGAATTCAGCGCTTCGTAGGAAAAACGGTCCTTGTCCGACAGCCAGCATTCGTTGACGGCTTCGTTGTCGCGCGGCAAAGCACGCATCACGCGGTTCTGCTTCATCTGCAGCGTCAGGTTGGAACCGAGGCCGCAGTGCGGGCTGACCGAAGGTTTGCGCGTCAGCTCCCAGGTGCGGGCGCTGTAACGGAAGGGTTTCGAGGTCAGTGCGCCGACCGGACAGAGGTCGATGGCATTACCCGACAGTTCCGAATCGACGGTTTTGCCGACGAAGGTGATGATTTCCGAATGTTCGCCGCGGCCGATCATGCCCAGTTCCATGATGCCGGCGATTTCCTGGCCAAAACGCACACAGCGCGTGCAGTGGATACAGCGCGTCATGTCGGTAGAGATCAGCGGGCCGAGATTCTTGTTGGCGACGACGCGCTTGTCCTCCTCGTAACGCGAGCCGCTGCTGCCGTAACCCACCGCGAGATCCTGCAACTGGCATTCACCACCCTGATCGCAGATCGGGCAGTCGAGCGGATGGTTGATCAGCAGGAATTCCATAACGCCCTTCTGGGCGTTCACTGCGCCATCGGAATGCGTCCACACCTTCATGCCGTTGGTGACGGGCGTTGCGCAGGCAGGCAGCGGTTTCGGCGCCTTTTCCACCTGCACCAGGCACATGCGGCAATTGGCGGCGATCGACAGTTTCCTGTGATAACAGAAGTGCGGCACATAAATGCCGGCCTTGTTGGCGGCATCCATCACGGTGCTGCCTTCGGGCACTTCCATCAATTTACCGTCCAGCTCAAGTTCCAGCATGGCGTTGGCCTAGATATAAGGTGCGACCAGGCACTTCTTGTGGTCGATGTGATATTGGAATTCGTCGCGGAAATTTTTGATAAAGGCGCGCACCGGCATCGCCGCGGCATCACCCAGCGCACAGATGGTGCGGCCCTGGATGTTGTCGGCCACTTTGTTCAGCATGTCGAGGTCCTCAGGCCGCCCCTGGCCGTGCTCAATCCGGTGGACCATGCGATATAGCCAGCCGGTGCCTTCGCGGCAAGGCGTGCACTGGCCGCAGGATTCTTCGTAATAGAAATAAGACAGCCGCAGCAGGGATTTCACCATGCAGCGCGTTTCGTCCATCACGATCACCGCGCCGGAACCGAGCATCGAGCCCGCCTTGGCGATGGAGTCGTAATCCATGTCGGTGGCCATCATCACATCAGCGGTCAGCACCGGCATTGAGGAGCCGCCGGGGATCACGGCTTTCAGTTTGCGCCCGTCGCGCATGCCGCCGGCCATTTCCAGCAGTTTGGGGAACGGGGTGCCGAGCTTCACTTCAAAATTGCCCGGCCGCGCCACATCGCCCGACACCGAAAACAGCTTGGTGCCGCCGTTGTTGGGTTTGCCGAGATTGAGGAAGGCCTCGCCACCGTTGACGATGATCCACGGCACTGCAGCGAAGGTTTCGGTGTTGTTGATGGTGGTCGGCTTGCCGTAGAGCCCGAAACTCGCCGGGAACGGCGGCTTGAAGCGCGGCTGCCCCTTCTTGCCTTCGAGCGACTCCAGCAGCGCGGTTTCTTCGCCGCAGATATAGGCGCCGTAACCGTGGTGGCCATGCAACTGGAAGGAAAAATCGGTGCCGAGGATTTTTTCGCCGAGATAACCCGCGGCGCGCGCCTCTTCCAGCGCTTCCTCGAAACGTTCGTAGACATCCCACACTTCGCCGTGGATGTAGTTGTAACCCACGGTAATGCCCATCGCATAACCGCCGATGATCATGCCTTCGATCAGGCTGTGCGGGTTGTAACGCAGGATGTCACGATCCTTGAATGTGCCCGGCTCGCCTTCGTCCGAATTGCACACGAGGTATTTCTGCCCCGGGAACTGGCGCGGCATGAAGCTCCACTTCAGTCCCGTCGGGAAACCCGCGCCGCCACGGCCGCGCAGGGCCGATTTTTTCAACTCGTTGACGATGTTTTCGGGCGGAATCTTTTCCGCGATGATTTTTTTCAGCGCGGCATAACCACCACGCGCTTCGTAATCCCTGAGTTTCCAGTTGAAGCCGTTGACGCCCTTCATGATCACGGCGTCGGGGCCAAACAGGTCGCCGGCAAACGGAGGGATCGGAAGACCCATTACTTGGCCTCCCCTGACTCTTTCGAACTCATTTTAAGTTTGCCGATCAACTGGTCAATCTTTTCCGGACTCATCGCGCACAGCATCAGCTTGTTGTTCTGCAGCAGCACCGGCGCATCACCGCAGGCGCCCATACATTCGCCTTCCTTCAGTGTGAAGCAGCCGTCAGCGGTGGTCTCGTTGTAACCGATGCCCAGCGCCTTTTTCAGGTGCTCCGCGGCATGGGTCGCACCCTGCAGCGCACAGGGCAGGTTGGTGCAGATGGTCAGCTTGTATTTGCCGACCGGCTTCATGTTGTACATGGTGTAGAAGGTCGCGACCTCATACACGGCAACCGGCGGCATGCCCAGGTACTGGGCGACAAAATCCATGGTTTCCGTCGCCAGCCAGCCCTTTTCGTCCTGGGCAATGGTCAGCGCCGCCATCACCGCCGAATCCTTGCGGTCGGGCGGATATTTGGCGACGGCATTGTCGATTTTCGCCAGAGAAGCAGGAGAAAGCGAGGCGACAGGTATTGAGGGTGCGTTCATCGGTTGCTTATCGATCAATTTCACCGAACACAATGTCCTGCGTACCGATGATCGCCACCACGTCGGCGATCATGTGGCCGCGCGCCATTTCATCCAGCGCCGCGAGATGGGCAAAACCCGGTGCGCGGATTTTCAGCCGGTACGGCTTGTTGGCACCGTCCGACACCAGGTAAATGCCAAACTCACCCTTGGGATGCTCCACCGCGGCATAAGCCTCGCCCGGCGGCACATGCATGCCCTCGGTGAACAGCTTGAAGTGGTGGATCAGCTCTTCCATATTGGTTTTCATCGCCACGCGCGACGGCGGCGCCACCTTGTGGCTGTCGGCCATCACCGGGCCCGGATTCTTGCGCAGCCAGTCGACGCATTGTTTGACGATACGGTTCGACTGGCGCATTTCTTCGATACGCACCAGATAACGGTCGTAACAATCACCGTTGACACCCACTGGGATGTCGAAATCCATGCGGTCGTAGACTTCATAGGGCTGCTTTTTGCGCAGATCCCACTCGATGCCTGAGCCACGCAGCATCGGGCCGGTAAAACCCAGTGACAGCGCGCGCTCCGGCGACACCACGCCGATGCCGACCGTCCTTTGCTTCCATATCCGATTATCGGTCAGCAGGGTTTCGTATTCGTCGACATAAGTCGGGAAGCGCTTGGTGAAATCCTCGATGAAATCAAGCAGCGAACCCTGGCGGTTTTCGTTCATGCCTTTGATCGCCGCGGCGTTATGGATACGTGATGCGCTGTACTGCGGCATCGTGTCCGGCAGGTCGCGATAAACACCGCCCGGACGGTAATAGGCTGCGTGCATGCGCGCGCCGGACACTGCTTCGTAGGTGTCAAACAGGTCTTCGCGCTCGCGGAAGCAATACAGAAACACCGTCATCGCGCCGATGTCGAGACCGTGGCAACCCAGCCACAACAGATGATTCAACAGCCGCGTGATTTCATCGAACAGTACGCGGATGTACTGGGCACGCTCCGGTACTTCAAGGCCCAGCAGCTTCTCGATGGCCATCACATAGGCGTGTTCGTTGGCCATCATCGATACGTAATCCAGTCGGTCCATGTACGGCACCGACTGGATGAAAGTTTTGTGCTCGGCGAGTTTTTCGGTCGCGCGATGCAGCAGCCCGATGTGCGGATCAGCTCGTTCGATGACTTCGCCGTCGAGCTCCAGCACCAGGCGCAGTACGCCGTGGGCCGCCGGATGCTGCGGACCAAAGTTCATCGTGTAATTTTTGATTTCAGCCATTTAAAAAACAATTCAGCCACAGAGAGCACAGAGGCCACAGAGAAAAACCCTCTCCACAACGTTCTGATTTCTTGTCTTATCTCTGTGTTCTCTGTGTCCTCTGTGGCAAACGTTTTTCAGAAAAAACCATTAATTCAACCCTTGCGGAAACCTTCGGAGTCCGCGTAGTGCTCCTCGCGGACGATGCGCGGCGTAATCACGCGCGGCTCGATGGTCACCGGCTGGTAAATGACGCGCTGCTGGTCGGGGTCGTAACGCATTTCAACGTTGCCCGACAGCGGGAAATCCTTGCGAAAGGGATGGCCGACAAAGCCGTAGTCGGTGAGCAGCCGGCGCAGGTCCGGGTGCCCGGTGAACATGATGCCGTAGAGGTCGAAGGCCTCGCGTTCGTACCAGTTGGCGGATGACCACAGGTCAAGCACGGATGCCATCACCGGGAAATCGTCGTCGGGTGCAAACACCCGCAACCGTACGCGCCAGTTATGGGCGATGCTCAGCAGGTGGTACACCACCGCGAAACGCGCACCCTGCCAGGCGCCTTCGCCGTGGTCGCTGTAATCCACGCCGCAGAGGTCGATCAGTTGTTCAAATTGCAGCGACTTGTCGTCGCGCAGGATCACGCCGGCGGCGAGCAGGTGTTCCGCCTTCACCACCACGGTCACCTCGCCCAGCGCGGTAGTGGCACTGACCAGTTTGTCGCCAAGCGCGGTCTGCAGCGCGGCGGTCAGGGTTTCGAGGCGGGTGATCATGAAGGTGGGCTTGCGGCTGAAAACGGCTAGCGGGAAATGGTGTTGGTGCGTTTGATCTTGTTCTGCAACTGGATGATGCCGTAGAGCAGCGCCTCGGCGGTCGGCGGACAGCCTGGCACGTAGATGTCGACGGGCACGATGCGGTCACAGCCGCGCACCACGGAATAGGAATAATGGTAATAACCGCCGCCATTGGCGCAGGATCCCATCGAGATCACCCAGCGCGGCTCGGCCATCTGGTCGTAGACCTTGCGCAGCGCCGGCGCCATCTTGTTGCACAGCGTGCCGGCGACAATCATCACGTCGGACTGGCGCGGGCTGGGACGAAACACGATGCCGAAACGGTCGAGGTCATAACGCGCAGCGCCGGCGTGCATCATTTCCACGGCGCAGCAGGCGAGACCGAAAGTCATCGGCCACAGCGAGCCGGTACGCGTCCAGTTGACCAGGGAATCCACCGATGTGGTGATGAAACCCTTGTCGTTGAGATTTTCGTTGATGGTTTCGATGGCGCCCATGTCAGTTACCTCATTCCCACTCTAAAGCGCCTTTTTTCCACTCGTAGATAAAACCCACGACCAGAATGGCAAGGAAAATCATCATGGAAAAGAACCCGAACAGGCCGATTTCCTGCAGCACCACGGCCCAGGGAAAGAGGAAGGCAATTTCAAGGTCGAACAGGATGAACAGGATCGCAACGAGGTAATACCGCACGTCGAAACGCATGCGGGCGTCTTCGAAGGCTTCGAAGCCGCACTCGTAGGGGGACAGTTTCTGTTCGCCGGGACGGTGTGACCCGACGACACGGCTGGCGATCCAGCCGGCGGCAACCGGAGCGACGCCGAAAGCGAGGCCGACGGCGATAAACATCAGAATCGGAAAGTAACCTTCCAGCATCTGCTGCCTTCTGCAACGTTACGTGAAACTTTGCGACCCGCACCGCGGCCGCCCCCTGCACTGCTGCACACCACTACTACTTAAGTCTGGTGTCGACGGAGAGACTCGAACTCTCACGGCTTTCGCCACCGCCCCCTCAAGACGGCGTGTCTACCAATTCCACCACGTCGACTTATGTGTTGCTCTGATAAACCCGGCTGCCCGGCTACATCACTACTGCTTACTTAGTAGGTACATCCCCTGCTTTGGCGCCACCAGCAGCGGCTGGTGCTGGTCCCGGTGCTGAGGGCACCGGTACTGCCGAAGCCGGCGCAGACTGCGGCGGCGTCGGAATCTGTCCGGGCAAGGACTGTGACGGCTGCTCGATCGGCTGCGTCATGAGGCCCTTGTCGCCGGTTTTCTTGGACGAGAATATGGTCAGACCAATGCTTGTGACGAAGAATATCGTCGCAATGACCGCTGTAGTGCGGCTCAGGAAATTCGCGGAGCCGGATGAGCCAAACACACTGCCCGCCGAACCGCTGCCGAAGGCCGCGCCCATGTCGGCGCCCTTGCCATGTTGCAACAGCACCAGGCCGATGATGGCCAATGCTGCGATAACGTGTACCACCAGAATTGCGACTTCCATGCTGTTTCTACCTTGTTATACCTTGTTTACCGCGTTAATGTTTCTGCGCCGCCGCCCGGCAGATCGCAGCAAATTCTTCAGCCACCAGTGCGGCACCGCCAATCAGGCCGCCATCAATGTCGGGCATCGTAAACAACTGCCCGGCATTGGCCGCCTTCACGCTGCCGCCATACACAATACGCACTGCATCAGCCACCGCCCGATCTGCATTCGCCGCTTGGCTGCGAATGAAGGCATGTACTGCCTGCGCTTCCTGCGGTGTTGCCGTCTTGCCGGTACCAATTGCCCACACCGGTTCGTAGGCAATCACTGAATTCCGCAACGCCGCCGCACCCGAACGCTTGATCACCGCCTGCAACTGCCGGCCCACCACAGCCTCGGTCGTTCCGGCGTCGCGTTCTGCCAGCGTTTCACCCACGCACAGGATCGGCATCAATCCCGCCTGCTGCGCCACTGCAAACTTCTCCGCCACCACATCATCGGTTTCGCCGAACAGCGCACGCCGCTCGGAATGTCCAACGATTACATGGCTGCAAGCCAGATCTTTCAACATTGCCGCCGAAACACCACCGGTGTAAGCGCCGTTGCCGTACTGGCACGAGTCCTGTCCGCCCAGCGCCGTTTTTGAAGCACCGAGCAGCGACTTTACCTGCGACAGATAAACATACGGCGGACAAACAACCGTTTCGACCGCGGTAATTTGAGACAGAGCGGGTAAAAGAACCTGCAACAAAGCCTCGTTGGAGGCCAGATTGCCATTCATTTTCCAGTTACCTGCGACGAACTTGACCCGCATTTCCGATCCAGCTTGAGTAAACCGTCGGATTTTACCGGCTGAGGTGAGTCCGGTCAATTTGGAATAGCGGTTGTTGCGCCGCGAAAACCAGTTGAATTAAAAAGGATTTTCGCCGATTACGCCCGCCGTGACCACAGCGCAAATGCGCTGCACCATCGCCGGCCTGGGCAACTCCACATAAAGGTCCTCATAAGCCACCACTCGGGCCGGGCCCACAGCACGCAGCAATTCGCCCCGCTGCAACAGGAAATCCGGGTTGGCGGGACGGCCATAAGCGGCGTTGCCCTGCGCAAAGGTCTCGTAAATCAGCACGCCGCCCGGAGCCAGAGCCGCCATCAGTGCCGGAAACAGCGGGCGGTGCAGGTAATTGGTGACCACGATCGCGGCGAATTGCCGTCCGGCATAGGGCCAGAGGCCATTCTCGATATCAGCGCACAGCGCAGTAATGCCAGCTTGCCCTGCCAAAGCAGTGATTGCGGCAGGATCCCGATCCACGGCATCCACCGCATGACCGCGATCTGCAAACAACAGCGCATGGCGGCCACTGCCACAGGCCACGTCCAGCACCGTACCGCCAGCGGGCACCAGCGGCGCCCAGCGCTGCACCCAGGCCGAAGGTGCTGCTACAGCAAGATGCTCACCCATCGCCGCTCCGTTCTTAAATTATCATTATAATCATATACTTAAATAAAATCAGCCAGCGCCGCACAAAATCAGCGGGATGCGCTTGCTTCGCCCACACCATCTCCTCTAGTCTGTCCCGACAATAAAAACAAACCGTCGCGGATTCCAGCCCGTCACAAAGCCACAAGGAGGAGAACCATGTTTGCACGTGTTCTGCTGTCGTTATTGCTGATTGCTGTTGCCAGCGCCGTTTCCGCGCAGGCGCAATACCCCGTCAAAGCGATGCGCATGATCATCCCCTACCCGCCGGGTGGCGGCACCGATATTCTCGGCCGCCCGATTGCCAAGCTGCTCGGCGACAAACTGGGACAACAGGTCCTCATCGACAACCGCGGCGGCGCGTCCGGCATGGTCGGTGCCGAGATCGCAGCACGCAGTCCCGCTGACGGCTACACCATCCTGATGAGCACCTCCGGCGAAGTCGCGCTGAACGTCGCGTTGTATCCGAAGATGACTTATGACCCGATCAAGGACTTCGTGCCGGTGACACAAGTCGGTATATCGCCGCTAGTACTGGTGGCGCATCCGTCGCTGCCGGTGAAAAACGTCAACGACTATGTCGCACTCGCCAAAAAACATCCGGGCTCGATCAGTTACTCGTCGATCGGCTCCGGTAGTGCCCAGCACATGGCCGGCGAATGGATGCGACTGGTGACTGGCATCGACATCATCCATGTGCCGTACAAGGGCGGCGGACCGCAGATGACCGATCTGCTGGGCGGTCACTCACCCAGCGGATTACTCGCGTTGCCGGCTGCTGCGCCCAGCATCAAGAACGGGCGGGTGCGCGCCGTCGGCATGACGTCCGCGAAACGCTCCTCAGCCTTCCCCGACGTGCCAACCTTCGCCGAATCCGGCATGCCGGGCTTCGAAGTCAGCCAGTGGTGGGCGATCCTTGTACCGCGCGGCACACCGAACGACATCGTGGCCAAGCTGCACACGGAAATTTCCGCCATCGTCAAAACCGCGGAAATGAAGGAGCGCATGGCCGGCCTCGGCGTCGATCCGGTCGGCGGCACGCCCGAGCAACTGGGTGAACTGGTGCGCACGGAAATCGCCAAGTTCAGGAAAATCGTCGCTGACGCGAAGATCACACTGAACTGATCTGCAAACCCGAAAAGCAAAGGGCCGTAGCGAGCGGCGCGAGGGCAAGGAGCACGGCGTCCCCCAGGAGGACTTGCTTTCCCCCGAGGGGACTTGTTGCACAGCGCGCGGCGCCCCCCCCCAAGGGGACTTGCTTTCCCCCGAGGGGACTTGTTGCACAGCGCGCGGCGCCCCCCAAGGGGACTTGCTTCGCGGCGCCCCCCAAGGGGACTTGCTTCGCGGCGCCCCCCAAGGGGACTTGCTTCGCGGCGCCCCCCAAGGGGACTTGCTTCGCGGCGCGCTGTAGGTCTTCAGGTGACGCGGATGTTTTTGAACTGCCAGGGGTCTGACGCATCCACATCCTCGGCAAACGGTTGGTTGCGGCCCTGCAGCGGCGTCCAATCCGAATAGGCGCCGACCACCTTGCCCAGATACGGCTTGGCGATTTCGAGCACGCGGCGGTAATCCATCTCTTCGGGATCAATGATGCCGGCGTGCGGATTTTCCATCGCCCAGACAATGCCGCCGAGCACCCCAGCAGCCACCTGAAGGCTGGTCGCATTGTTGTAAGGCGCCAATTTGCGCGCCTCATCAATCGACAGCTGCGAGCCGTACCAGTAGGCGCCCTTCTTGTGGCCCAGCAGCAGCGCGCCCAGTTCGTCGGTACCCTCGGTAATCTCATCGCGATACAGCCGACGCTCCTCCTGCCCCACCCAGTTGCGCCCCGCGAGTTCGTGCACTGACAACACGGTGTCGTCACAGGGATGGTAGGCGTAATGGCAGGTGGGGCGGTACAGCACCTGATCGCCTTTTTTGACAGTCAGGTAATCCGAAATCGAAATCGCCTCGCCGTGCGTAATCAGAAAACCGTGGAAGGCACCGGCATTGGGGGTCCAGGTGCGCACCTTCACCGACGCGCCAGGACGATTCAGGTAAATCGCCGCCTTGCAGCCGAAATCGTGGTTCATGCCTTCCGGCGGGAAGTATTTTTCGTGCGAACCCCAGCCCAGTTCACAAGGCTGCGAACCTTCGCCGATAAAACCATCGACCGACCAGGTATTGACGAACTCGCCGGGACGTTTGCGCGGCAAGGCGTACTGGGTATCGCGCTCGGAGCAATGAATGCTCTTCACGCCCAGTTCCATTGCCAGTTGCGCCCATTCCACTTTCGACTGCGGAATCGTGGTGTGACCGAGTATGTCTTTACCCAGATTGACCAGCGCCTGCTTGACCCAGTGCGAAATCAGCCCGGGATTGGCGCCGTGCGTCGGGATCACCGTCGGCCCTTTGGGGAATTTCTTGCGCAGCTTGAGCACTTCCTCGCGCTGTCCATAGTTGGAACGGCGCGAAGCTGAGACTGATTGATCCGTGTAACCGCCCGCCCAGGGTTCGATGCAGGAATCGGTATAGAGAATGCCGTGTTCGCAGCAAAACTCGATCAGCGCTGAACTCGCCACGTCGACCGACAGATTGATCAGCAGATCGCCCCGCTGCAGCCTCGGGTCGAGAATCGCGCGATAGTTTTCGCGCGTGAGGGGATTTATTTCGTAGCGAATGCCGAACGATGCTGCCTCGGCGCGACCGCGGTCATGCGCGGTGATGATCGAAATCCGCTCTCTCGGCATGTCGATATGGCGCAGCATGAGCGGAAGTACGCCTTGTGCGACGGAGCCGAAACCGATGAAAACGATTTTTCCCTGAAATTTGAAATACTTTTGATCTGCCATTTCATAAACTGGTGTTGTCGTTTTGTGGAAGCCGGAGTCTATCAATTTTTGTCCGGCGCGCACAGCAAAACCGGTCGAGGCCTGCTGCTGGCTATAATGACCATCAAATCAACATGACGCCGGCCACAGACCATGCGCAGACCGGCGCTAACCCGGGATCTGATATGGCTGAAAGCAATCTGCAGGCCGCAGCTTCACCAACAGCACAGACCGTTTCTGCACTGGTCACCCGCGCCCGCCACGCGCAGACTGCCATCGCAAAATATTCCCAGGCCCAGCTCGACGAACTGGTCACCGCCGCCGGTTGGGCGATCATGGAACCGGGCCGCAACAAGATGCTCGCCGAAATCGCCGTGCGCGACACCGGCCTCGGCAACGTCGAAGACAAGATCAACAAAAACCACCGCAAGACGCTGGGCCTGCTGCGCGACCTGCAGGGCGCGATCTCCACCGGAGTCATCGCCGAAATCCCCGAACTTGGCATCACCGAAATCGCACGCCCGGTTGGTGTCGTCGCAGCGGTCGTGCCCTCGACCAATCCCGGCGCCACACCCGCCAACAACATCATCAACGCACTCAAATGCGGCAACGCCGTGATCCTGTCGCCGTCCCCCAAGGGCTGCTCGACAGCGGCGAAACTGCTGGAATTCATCCACGCCGAATTCGCACGCATCGGCGCCCCGGCTGATCTGGTGCAGACGCTGCCACAACCGGTGACCAAGGAATCGAGCCAGGAATTAATGCGCCAGTGCGATCTGGTGGTGGTCACCGGTTCTCAGGCCAATGTGCGCGCCGGTTATTCCAGCGGCACGCCGGCGCTGGGCGTCGGCGCCGGCAATGTCGCAGTGATCGTCGATGAATCCGCCGACTGCGCGGATGCCGCCGAAAAAATCATGCGCTCGAAAATTTTCGATAACGCGACCAGTTGCTCCTCCGAAAACAGCGTGCTCATCCATGCCGCAGTGTACGAGAAGATGGTCTCCGCACTGACCGCTGTCGGCGGCGTGCTGCTGAGCACGGAAGAAAAAACCACGCTGCAAGCTGCGATGTTTCCTGGCGGCAAACTGTCGCCGGCCGTCACCGCGCAATCCGTCGGAAAAATCTGCGCAGTTGCAGGCCTCACGCGCGCAGCACTGGTCAACGCCAAATGCCTGATGGTTGAGGAAAAAAATACTGGAAAGTCCGCGCCCTTCTCCGGTGAAAAACTGTCGCCGGTGATGACTCTGTACAAGGCGAGCGATTTCGACCACGCCTTCACCACGCTGCGCGCCATCTACGACTATCAGGGCGACGGTCACTCCTGCGGCATCCACACAAAAAATAATGAACAAATTCAAAGACTTGGAATGGAAATGACGGTCTGCCGCGTGATCGTCAACCAGGCCCACGCCATCGCCAACGGCGGCAGCTTCGACAACGGCCTGCCGTTCTCGCTGACCATGGGCTGCGGCACCTGGGGCGGCAACAGTTTTTCGGAAAACCTGAACTACAGACACTTCATGAACACCACGCGCATCGTGCGCGTGATCCCTGCGCGCGAGCCGTCGGTGGATGACATCTTCGGCGATTACCGCAAGAAGCACAGCATCTGATCCGGCACCACCACATTACCGTTACACCAGTTACCAGTTACCAATCACCATTTACCGCACTTAATGCGAACAATCCGCCATTACGTAGACCTTCGCGCTGCGGAACAACCGGCAGCCACATGGCTGATTGCGCCCGAAACCGGCGCCACGATGACTTACGCGCAATTGCAGCGCGATTCGCAGGACCTCGGCCGTTTCCTGCTCGGCATGGGCCTCAGCAAGGGCGACAAGGTGGCGCTGATGCTGCACAACAGCTACCAGACCGCGCGGCTGCTGATTGGCGTGATGTATGGCGGCTTCATGGTCGCGCCGCTGAACCTGCTGGCGCAGCCCTCGCAACTGGCTTATGTGCTGGAACACTCCGACACCCGAGTGGTGTTCACCAGCGAGGAGTTCGCCGAACGGCTGAAAGCCGCGCTCGCCGTCATCGAGCGTGAAATCACCGTTATCGCCATAGACCCGGACGCAAAGGAGATTTTCGAACGGACCGCGTTTCCCGACGTGAAACTGCCCGAGGTCACCGAGCCCGACGACGCGCTGCTGATGTACACCTCCGGCACCACCGGCAAGCCCAAGGGCTGCGTGCTGTCCAACCGCAGCGTCTGCGCCGGCGGCGAATTCACCAGCACCGCGCATGAACTGACAGCCCGGGACCGCGTGTTGTGCGCGATGCCGCTGTACCACATCAACGGCCAGATCGTGACCACCGTCGCACCCCTGGTGCACGGCGGCAGCGTGGTGATGCCGCACCGCTTCAGCGTCAGCAACTACTGGGAATTGGTCACAAAGCACCGGTGCACCTGGATCAACGTAGTGCCGACCATCATCGCCTACCTGATGAATGCACCGACACCGCGCGAACGCGGGCTCGACGCCTCAAGCGTCAAATTCTGCCGCTCGGCCTCAGCACCCTTGCCACCGGAACTGCACCGCGCTTTCGAAAGCAAATTTGGCATCGGCATCATCGAAACCTTCGGCATGACCGAAACCAACGCGCCCTGCTTCACCAATCCCTACGATCCGGCGCTACGCAAAATCGGCAGCCCCGGCCGCGCCTATGGCAACGAAGCCAAAGTGATTGACCCCGCAACAGGCACGACGCTGCCCACGGGTGTCGCCGGCGAACTGATGGTGCGCGGCGATAACGTGATGACCGCTTATTACAAGGATCCCGAAAACACCGCCAAAACACTGAAAGCTGACGGCTGGATGCACAGCGGCGACCTGGGTTACATGGACGAGAATGGCTTTGTCTTCGTAACCGGCCGCATCAAGGAACTGATCATCAAGGGCGGTGAGAACATCGCGCCGCGCGAAATCGACGAAGCACTGCTGAAACATCCGGCCGTGCTCGAAGCCGCGGCGGTGGGCATTCCGGATGCCGACTACGGGCAGGAGATCATGGCCTGCGTGATTTTGAAACCCGGCGCGGAATGTTCGGTGGAAGCGTTGGCGGCGTTTTCACGTCAGGAACTTGGCGCATACAAAACGCCGAAGATCATCAAGTTTGTGACAGAACTGCCGAAGGGGCCTTCGGGGAAGGTGCAGCGGTTGAAGTTACTGGAATCGTAGTCAGGGCAAACTCCCCGCTCTTAGACGGGGAATATCTTAAGTATTTGTTTTTAAACAATAAATAAAAAATAGCGGCGTGCGTATTTAGCATTTGCATCAACACAGAGTTGACGAATAACTCAATTTTTGTAAACCTATGTTGATGAATTCATCAATTTTAATGACAAACCCAAACTCACTGCTGAAGCAGATGAAGGCCGCCGCGATACAGCAGTTCGGGAACCTCGGTACGTGGGCGAGAGCCGCCGGCGTGCCCAAGGAAACGCTGTCGCGTCTCAAATCGCAGTCGTCCTGCGATTTGCGCACGCTCACAGCGCTCGCCGCTGCCGCAGGTTATGTCGTAACCGTCGTGCCCTTCCAAAGCAAGGAAGCCGGCGCGTTCCCGGAAACGCTTACGCGTGAACTGGAATCGCAATTACTCGACCTCGCGGCCTCCGGCGACACCGACCCTGCTTCATGGAAGCGGAACAGCTCACCGTTTTTCATGGGCGGCCTCGCGGTGCTGCTCGCCGGGGCGCGCGGCTTCGACCGCGAGAAATACCTGCGGCTCGCCGAATCGCTGCATCCCGGCGTCACCAGCCCCGAAGCCTTCGGGCAGTGGCTGCGCGCCACACCGGTGCGAGCAGCACGCTTTCTGCCGATGGCGCGCAAACGCAAAAGCATCGCATGATCCGGCCTGACTTCAGCGCGGGTTACGGCGCGGCGCTGCTCGATATGCTGAAAAGGATCGAGAGCGAGTTCCGCAATTTCAACCGGCAGGCCCTGCCGATCCGGATGGTCATCGCCGGCGGCACGGCACTCTACATGCACACCGGCGAACGTGTGACCGAGGATATCGACGCGACGTTTTCGCGACGTGTATTGTTCAGCAGCGATATCGAAGTAGCCTACCGCGACCCGGACGGCCGCGCCGCACTGCTCTACCTGGACCGCAACTACAACGATACGCTGGGCCTGGTGCACGAGGATGCTGATGACGATGCATTGCGCGTTGATATCAGGGACATCGACCGGAAAGTGCTCGATGTGCGCGTACTCACCCCACTCGACTTGGCCGTGTCAAAACTCGCGCGATTTTCTGACCAGGACCGTGACGACATCCTGCTCCTCGCACGGCACAAGCTCGTCGACGCGAAAGCCCTGCGCAAACGTGCAGAAGAGGTGCTTGGCGGTTACGTCGGAAACACGACCATGGTCGGGAACACCATTGACATCGCCTGCCGGCTGGTCGAAGCTGCGAACCCGGAAAAGAAGCCATCACGCAAGCGGTGACGGCATCAACATAGGTTTGTAGCCGTAAGGGACGCGCCCCGAAGGAAGTCCTCTTGGAGGGAGCGGATCACGGGATTACCACTGCCAGATCCCGCATTTCACTTCGCTCCATGCGGGCTACGCGTGCTGAACATCACACCGTCGCATCCCCCGCAAAGTGCCGGGCGTTCAGGGTATTTTTCCAGTTCTCGTCGAACACCAGATCGCAGACCACCCGCGGGCCATCGCGCCCGGCAAGCTCCAGTTCCCCCGCACGGGTGAAATCGGCTTTACGGTAGGCGGCAGTCAACGCTTCCAGCAAACGCTGCTTGTAGTCGGTGTCCTCATTCTTCAGATGCGCGCCCTTGGTCTCCATCACCACCAGCACGGGTTTGCCGTCGCGCGCGGTGCGCAGGAACACAAAATCCGGATATACCTTGTCGCGACGCCAGCCCTGCAGACCGTACTGCGTGCGCGCCACGTTGCGATGCCACCAGGTCAGGGCAGCCTGCGAATCCAGATAACAGGCAAAATCGCCCTCGAAGATGTTGTCCACCAGTGTGTCATAAAACGGGCTGAACAGGCTTTTCTCCACCGGTTTGCCGTCGCGCAGCAGATACGCCGGTTTCTCAGGAAGTTCCACGCCCAGCTCCAGCGGAATCTCGTAATCGCTGCGGTCGGCGCGCAACTGGAATTCGATCTCCCCGGCGCGCACTTTCTCCTCGAACACCTGCTGCGCCAGCGCATCGCGCTGCACGACAATATCGGCACGCAACTGCTCGATCAGCAGCGCGCCGGAACCCGCAATGCGCTCCTCGCGATGCCCATCGTTCAGCAGGCGGCGGATGACGCGCTCGACCAGATCGAAGGCCAGCCAACTGTTCGGAATCAGATCGCCAATGGCCCGCGCGATGAACACCCGGTCGAGCGTCGCGGTCTCCACCGTATCGCTCGCCCGGATGCCTTCGTTCCGCCCCAGGATGTCCAGATCAACCCGAAAGCGCTGCTCATGCGGCGCCTGCGCCGCCGGCCGCCAACCCACGGCCAGCCGGTCAGCCGAGATGTTTTCCCAGGGCACATGACCCAGCACGTCGCTGTCATAGGCGAGTTCGCGCCGCGTGTCGCCTGCACGCAGCGTCACGCGGGGCAGGAAAATGCGCAACTTCTCCATCCCGGAGCGCCTATGTAACTTATTGTTTTTATTGTTATTTTTATTACCGTCTCCGACGGTGCGCACCGCCGAAGTCAGGTCCCCCATGCCCTCCACTTCCAGAGACGCCTTGATTCCGCTGACCACGGTGCCGGTCTGCGCGTCATGGCAAAAAACATACGACTCGTCCAAAGCCGCGCGATGCGTACGCGTCACGTTGGGCTGGCGCAGGATGCGCCCGATCAGTTGCGTCAACGCCGCCGGATTGCGCCCCGCCGCCAGCGCGCACAGCACATACGCAAACGGACAGTCCCAACCCTCCTGCAGCGCCTGCCGGGTAATGATCGCGCGCACCTCGCAGGCGGGAGACAGCAGATCGATGTTCTCCGGTTGTTTCAGTTCGTCCTTTTCCGAAGTCTTGATCGCGATCTGCGCCTTGGAAAACCCCAGTTGCAGCAGGTAGGCCTCGGCATCATTGGCGTGAATCATCCCCGAATCGGCCTGATCGGCGCCGGTGCGCTCCACCTGCACCAGCAGGATCGGCCGCAGGTAGCGACCGGTATCGGCGCGCAGCCGGTCTGCCTCGCGCTGCAGCTCATCGAGTTTGCCCACACTCGCTGCCAGACAGGCCTTCCAGTCCGGCCACGGCCGCACATCGACATTGATCGGCAGCTTGATCATTTCCGCGCGGTCGAGATCGCCGCCGCGGATGTCGACCAGGATATTCGCGCCATGCTCGTCCTTCTTTTTCGCCACCCGCGGCGTCGCCGACAGTTCCAGCACGAACGAGGGATTAAAACCATCGATGGTCTTCAGCGCGTTTTCGGTATAGGCGTGATGCCCTTCGTCGATCACCACCATCGGGCGCATCAGGCGCATCACGTTGCCCAGCGAATCCTTGATGATCGAGCCCACGGTGCGCGCTGCCTCCTCAACGGTTGCGCCATGCGGCGCGTAGACATCGAAGTTCGGTGTCTCCCGCAGCCAGTCATGATGCGCCTGCACGTCGTCCTCGCGCGGAAAAAAGCCGTGCACGCTGCCGCGGTCCCTGAAAAAGCGCAGTGTCTCCTTCGATTGCCGTGCCGCCGACTGCAGCATCAGCAGCATCACGCACAGATGCGACTCCACATCCGCGCGGGTGATCGGCGCATCCTTTTCGAGAATCTTCACGCGCCCAGCACCCGCGACATTGAGCATCTGCCGGTAAGCATGGTCACGGTCGGTCAGCGCCTTTTTGGTCTGGCGGTAAATCGCGTCATTGGGTACGATCCACAGCACCAGCCCGGTATGGCGCTGGTAGTAGCTCGACTGCAAGCGCGCGATCGCCGCGGTCGCCAGCAGTGTCTTGCCGCCGCCGGTGGGTATCTTGAAACAGATGTTCGGCACCGGGCGGCCCGCGCCGTCGAAGCGGCTGGTGTAGTCGGCGTCGGCAAAGGCCGGCGGCAGTTTGCCGGCGGCGCGCAGGCCGGCCCAGGCCTGCGCCGGGAAATCGACCTCGCTTGCGGCGATATCGATTTCCGCGGCGCGCAAGGCCTGAATCTTGCGCTGCGCCAGCGCTGCATGTTTCGACAGCACCTCGACATATTCCGCCAGCCGCTGCAGCGTCGTGCGCTGAAAATCCTTCAACTCTACCGTGCCGATCTCGCCGGGTTCAGCGGCATAACGGCGCTGCTCCCAGAACACCTTGCGGTTACGCTCGATATTCCCGAGGAATTGCTCGCTCAACCCGGACTGCAGATGAACCAGATCCACGCGGTAAACCAGCCCCAGTTCATCCAGCCGCGCTGCAAGCTGCGAGTAATCCGACGACGAAAAGTCGGGCGCATCCACAACCAGGTCGATATCCGACTGCTCGCGATGATCGCCGCGCGCACGCGATCCATAAATCCACACGCGCTCCAGCCCCGGCGTGGTATTGAACAGTTCGGTCAGCTTCGCGGCGCTGGACGGCGCAATGCCAAAGGCGTGATCTGCGGCGGTATCCGGCATTACCGGGCCTCGTGCAAATGCCCGACAGGGTATTTGCACCGCGAATCTCCTCTCTCCCATCGGGAGAGGGGCGGGGGTGAGGGACAGGCGTCGTCAGGCCTGTTTACGGCGCACATTACAGCGCGTTCAACCGGACAAGCAGCGCATCGAAAGCCCCTGCGGCGACATCGCGTACGAACGCCGCTACCTCGATGGCTTTTTTCTCGTTGTAGGTATGGCTCGTTTCATCGCGGCAATCCTTGATTCTTTCCCAGAGGTCCGCATCCGCAATGATTTCCGTGCGAAAAGCAGCCTGGATCACCGGGCGCACCATCTCCGGCACCTGCTCCTTTTGCGAACGCAGCCAGTAAAACATGCACTTCCAGCCCAGCTCGTAGGTGAACTCGAAACGCTGGATCAATGCATCGCGCACGATTTCGGTTTCATTCTCGGCCAGCGCCTCATGCAGCCGCGCCAGCGCCTGCCCAAATTGAGTCCGTGCCAATTCAAATCGTTCCCGGCTCATATCAAACTCCGCGATACAGCGTATATGGCAGCGCCGCGAATTCCACGCCCAGTTCCAGCAACTGCCGGTTGGACAGGAACTTCGCCGCGGCAAACACCAGATGCGTCTTGCCCGGCTTTTTCTCGCGCAGCGTGCGCGCGAAACTCAGCGTCAGCGCAGCATCGGCGGACTTGAGAAACTTGAGGTCCGGCCTGTAGATCAGCCAGACGTGCTTGTCCAGCGCCTCGCCGAGGTAAAACTCCTTCGCTTTGACCTTGCGCCGCTCCAGCGTGCCGCCGGTGGCCGCGTAATAGAGCCAAGCGCCGAGGTTATCGTAATCGGGCAGCGTTTTACCCGACAGTATGCCTTCCGGGTCCAGCGCTTCGCCCAGCGTGCAATAAGTGAACTCACCGCCCAGTCCTTCGACGCGCTGCGAAATCTTTTTCTCGCCTTCGACGATCAGTTCGCCGTCCTTGACGCTGACATTGATCTTGTCAAAGCGCCGCTTCACCTGCCCCGCCGCCTTTGCTTTTACTTCCTCGCCCCGCTTGCGGGGAGAGGGCTGGGGTGAGGGGGATGCCATCAAGCTCATCTGCCCCGACTCGTCGCCAAAGCCTTCTTTTTGCCTGATAGCCGCGACCTGAGTCAGCAGCTTTTCCGGTTTCTGCAGCTGCGTCCAGGTGAGATTCTCGCGCAGCAGTTCCTCGCGCTGGTTGCCGGACCAGGCGTAGCCCTTGATCACACGGCGGACGCGTTCGGCAGTAGTGCTATCAGCGTAGTTCTCGCCCTCCACCAAAATAAACTTTCTGCCACCACCATCTCTTGCATTTTGCTTCAATACAGCATGCGCAGTTGTTCCAGACCCTGCAAAAGAATCAAGGACGATTGAGTCTGGCTTAGATGCCAACTCCAGCACTCGCTCAATCAATTTCACGGGTTTAATCGTATCGAATGCCCCTCGCCCTAAAATACTCTCAAGCTCTTTGAATGCTTGATCAGTAGTGCCCGCGAACTCATGCGACCAGAGATCGACAGGTACAACCCCATCAGTCAAATAAACCTTGAGGCGAGGATAAGTGAGATCTCCAGTCAAACCCCACCAAAGGCGCTTTTCTTTGATGTGACGCTCATTGGTTTCCGGACTGAATTTCCATGCGTTTGTCTCATGTTCAACCCATTTCTTCGTGAATGGGTTTTTAATTTTATACACGAGGTTAGGACGATCTGCTTTTACTGCTGGATTGACATATGAAACCGAAATCCATAGCCCTTTGGCATCACCATCAGGATTTGAATATGACTGTTGCGACTCCTCTGACCGCACTTCTTTGCCAGGATGAAAATCCTCGCTTTTTCTATAAACAACTATCCAGTCTTTGGATGAAGAGAATCGAGTTGCATTATTGCTTCTTGTAAACCTTTTCTCCCATGCTATTGTCGCCTCATGATTCTCTACCCCAAAAATTTCATCAAATATAGCGATAGCCCGATGCACCTCGTTGTCATCCAGCGTCATCCACAGACTGCCGCGCTCGGACAGCAACTCTCGCAACAAGGTCAGCCGCGGCCACATCATGCACAGCCATTTGTCATGGCGCAGCATGTCCTCGGCATTGACCGGGTTCGAGCGCAGCCATTCCTGCATGATCGGTGAATTGACGTTGTCGTTGTAGCTCCAGTTCTCGTTGCCGGTGTTGTATGGCGGATCAATGAAGACGAGATCGACCTTGCCGGCGTAACGCGGCAGCAGGCTTTTCAGCGCGTGCAGGTTGTCGCCGTGGATGACGAGATTGCCACCGAGGTCAGCAGCGCCGATGCTTTTTTTTGCATCCGGCAGCAGCGGCCGGTACGGCACCGTCAGATGGTGGTTGTAGACGTATTCCTTGCCCTTGAAAAACAGTTCCGGCATGTGTTGTGCTCTCCCCGGCGGTTAGTGTAACGCAGGCATCGGTGCGGCGTTGCTCACGCGACCGGCAAACATCGCCGTGTTGCGGAAATACGGGGAGTCGATACGCTGTTCAACTGCGCAGACAGCGATCAAGGTCGGCTTCGATGCAAATGCCCTGGTCGCGCGCCTTGCCGTTCCAGTAGTTTTGCATGTCACGCAGCTTCTGCCGAATGCGCTTGCTGCGCATGCGACGCAAGGCTTCCTCTATGACGGCGCTCAGGGTTTTACATTGCGCAAGCGCCGCGGCTTCAGCATCGCGCGCGAGGTCGGCGGGCAATACGATGATTTTTTTGACTCTGACCGTCATGCGTGAAGCATACCTTGCGACTGCATCGCTTTACAGCCAGGCATCACCCCCGATGAACATCGAAGGGCGAAGATGACTTTTATAATAAGTATTTGTTTTTATTGATTATTTATTACTTTCCGCCTACACCGCGACCACAACATCACTGCCTCAAACCCACCCCGCAACCAGGTGCGGAACCAACAACAGCCGAACACCCTCCAACCCGCACTGCTTGCTTCCACCTCCCGGCAACCCTAACATCCCTACATGCGTTTCTCCCTCAACCTCCGGAAATGGCTCACCGCCTGCACCATCGGCCTCATGCTGCTGGCACAGCAGTCTGTCGCGGCCTATGCCTGCACGACCAGCCTGCAAGACAGGGCTCAAGCGGCTGCGGCCATGCCGGATTGCGAGGACAGCGCCGCGGTTTCCGTGCTTTGCCTGAAGCATTGCGAATCAGGCAGCGAAGCCGCCGGGCAAGCCGATAGCGCATGGACGGCCATTGCCGCTCATGTATTGCATTACTTCGTTGCCCAAACTGTGATTGCGCCCCCCGCAATCGATGTCAGCCGGCACCACCTCGATTACGCCCCCTCTCCGCCGCTGATCCTGCGGCTGCAACGCTTCCTGATTTGATCCTCCGCGCAGTGTGTTGAGCGCGGCCGCCTTGCGGCCGCGAGACATCGTCATGCGGAGGATTTATGCATTCTCGTTTCATTGCATCAGCAATACTGCTGTTGGCGCTTTG
>JAKFUS010000015.1 GCA_021732605.1 Betaproteobacteria bacterium
TTGCCTTTCAGTCTCAACGCGCGCAACACCTGGGACATGTTGACTCACCCGCGCTGGCTGATGGGTGTGATGGGACGCTACCTGCTCACCACCGGCATGCCGATGTATGCCAACTACCCGGCAGCCGCCAAAGCGAAAATGACCAAAGGCCCGCCCGGACGCTCCAGCCTGCGCACCGACTCGATCAGCTGGGATGATTTGGATGCCTTGCGCAAAATCTGGCCGCATAAACTGATCGTCAAGGGCATTCTCGATCCGCAGGACGCGATCAGCGCGGTGGACCACGGCGCTGACGGCATCGACGTGTCCAACCACGGTGGGCGCAACCTCGACGGCATCGTTTCTCCGATTGAAGTTTTGCCGGAAATCGTCGATGCCGTGGGCAAGCGCGCGACGATATTCATGGACAGCGGGATCCGCCGCGGCAGCGACGTCGTCAAAGCGCTGGCGCTGGGCGCCAATGCGGTGATGGTCGGTCGCTCGACGCTGTACGGTGTGGCAGCCGGCGGAGAAGCCGGTGCGGCGCGCGCGCTGGAGATCTACCGCGACGAAATCCACCGCAACATGGCGATTCTGGGTTGCAACACCATCGCCGACATCGGCCCGCAATGCCTGCTGTTCGCCGACAAGCACGAGTTGCGTGCACCGAAAGAGCGTCCGGCGCTGCGTGTAGTGGCCGAAGCAAAAGCCGCGGAATCCTGAGACCTAAAAACACGCCGCTGATACGGCGGCTGCGAAAAAAGCCTGAAGACCCCGTCTTCAGGCTTTTTCTTTCTCTCCACCAAGCGCTTTAACCAGGTCGGCGAGCAGTAGTGACAGCTCGCCGGTCATCAGTGCAAAGTCGATTTCAAATTGTTCACCCTCGTCTTCGACTTCGGTATCGGATTCCCGTTTGAGAATTTCCAGGAAGGAAATGCGTTTGACCTGCAGTTGTTCCGTTAATACAAACGAAATGCGGTCGTTCCAGGTCAGCCCCAGACGCACCACCGTTTTTCCGGCGGCGATATGGTCGCGGATTTCCTTGCCATCCAGGTTGTGCCGCGCGTAACGCACGCTGGCTTTGCCGGCATCCGCCGCGCGCAGCTCAAGGTCCTGATCGATGGTGAACACACCGGGCGCATCCCCCTTCACCAGCCATTCCGCCATCGCTGCAGCCGGTGAACGCTCAGTTTCCAGCCGCAAGGCATGCACATCGTCATCAGCCCGGCGCAGAGCCTCCATGAACTGTTCGGCCTTGGCATCCCCCGCCGCATCCACCGCGAGCCAGTGATGCGCGGCGTCGATCCAGGCATGGGTCGTGCGCCGGCGCGACAAGGCGCGGGGCATCAGTTCGTTCATCACCTGCATTTTGAGGTCGCGCATTTGCTTGCGGCCGACCGGTCGTCCCTGCTGGGCGGCAATCGCCACAGACCGATCCTGCGCCTCCTGGCGGATGACCGATGCCGGCAACAGTTTCTGCTCCATGGCGAGGGCCAGCAGCCACTGGCGCTGCTGCTGGTAGAGAAAACGGCCGTCGTCCCGCGGGCAGACCCAGCCTGAGCTTTCCATCTGAAAGCCGCCGCAGGGCTGCAGCGGTTGTTGCGCCAACTTTTGTTCCAGTTCGTCGGCATCGACGGACCATTCCGCCGACAGGCGGTAGAGGACGAGATTCTTGAGCCACATGGGGAGGATAAAAAGCGTCCGATTATACGGACACCCGGCAGAGGCGAACAGCGTCTGCCCGGTCTTTTCCCTACCCGACCGCAGAAAACCTTGATTCAGTGCCCCGCACAACGCGGGCAGATGAGTTAACTCACCGCGTCGTCTCTCGGCTCAACCGTGGAATCCTGCTTGGTCCTGGCAATCTCCTCGGCGTAATTACGCGCATCGGACTCGGTATCAAATGAGGCCAGCGGTTCATCAAAACCTGTTTCGCTGACATCCCATTTGTTGTTTTTTCCAAGTGAAACGTTAAAAACAGTTTCACCTTTCTGATCGAATCCCATAATCATTACCTTTCAGCAAGCGTTCATCAAATAGAGAAGCGTGTCGAGAATTTACTTTCGGCCACGTGGCTGCCGGAGCATTACTTCTTGGTGTCCGGTTTTCCACCCTCTTTAAAGGCTGGACTTGAGTGATCCCCCGCCTGCCCGGCTTGCGGCATTGGAGCCACTGCACCTTTGGGCACATTCGGAGCGGGCGGCGGCGGTGTCGGAGCGGACGGAGGCAAGGGATCGCCCGGCTGCATCAACGATGGCTGGGGCGCGGTCGGCTTTGGATCCTCTTTTTTTCCGCAACCTCCGGCGAGCAAGACTGCGGCCGCAACAGTCAGCACCATGTAATGATTCATTCCGCACCTCCATCGACAGCAAAGTTATTGTTGCGTGCCGACAGGCACGCGAAACCGCTCACAGCGCCCGCAAACCTGCTTCAAGGGCAACCAAGGCTGGTGAAAAGATTGTCTTGGGAATCGCCAGGTTCTTCCGTTCGGCATCGAACATACGGCGGCAAGCCTCCCCCCAACTCTGCTGCATCTCTGGCGCAAGGGTGTTATCGGGAAAAACAAGGCCTCGGACGGCGCCTGCCGCCCTGAGCACCGCAATTGCATGGTCGGGTATCATTGCGGATTCCCAGCAAGCACTGATAAAAACCATGACCAGCGTCAGCTACGAAAACGCCGCCACCGCTGCACTGTCCTCCTCAGCCCCAAGCATCCTGCAATCCATGCTCGCGCTCGACGACTTCGAGGCCGAAGCCAGACGCCGCATCCCGCGCCCAATTTTCGGCTACATCAACGGTGGCGCCGAAACCAACGCCTCACTGCACGACAACCGCGCTGTCTGGGACGAACTGCAGTTCGTGCCCAAATCGCTGGTCGATACCAGCGCGCGGTCGCTGGCCACCACGTTGATGGGCCATCAGTTCGACCTGCCTTTCGGCATTCCGCCGATGGGCGGCACCGCAATGACCTGCGCCGACGGCGACGTGGCGCTGGCCCGCGCTGCGGCCCGGGCCAACATTCCGATGGTGGTCAGCGGCGCCGCACTGACCTCGCTGGAACGCGTCAAACAGGAAGGCAAAACCGCCTGGTTCCAGGCTTACCTGCCCGGCGAAGACGAGGTGATCCAGCAATTGCTCGAACGCGTAGAACGCGCCGGCTACGACACGCTGGTGCTCACCGTCGACGTTTCAGTACTCGCCAACCGCGAGAACAACGTGCGTACCGGCTTCAGCACCCCGCTGCGACCGTCGCTGCGCCTCGCCTGGGACATGGGCACCCGGCCACGCTGGGGACTGAGCATGCTGCGCCATTCCCTCACCCACGGCATGCCGCATTTCGAGAACATGGGACCACGCGTGCCAATGATTTCCGCACTCAACCGCCAGGCCGGACGCCGCGACCGGCTGTCATGGCTGCATGTCGAACTGATGCGAAAACTGTGGAAGGGCCGCTTTGTGCTCAAAGGCATCCTTGATCCGTTGGACGCTGCGCGCGCGCGCGATGTCGGCGTCGATGGCGTGATGGTTTCCAACCACGGCGGCCGTCAGCTCGACGGCGCAGTGAGTCCGCTGCGCATGTTGCCTGCGATCAAGGCCAATGCCGGCAACATGGCGGTGATGATGGATAGCGGCATCCGCCGCGGTACTGACGTGCTGAAGGCGCTGGCGCTCGGCGCCGACTTTGTCTTCGTCGGCCGCCCCTTCCTTTACGCAATTGCAGTCGGCGGCGAACACGGCGCGCAGCACGTCATCAACCTGCTGCGCAGTGAGCTGATGACCGACATGGCGCTGGTCGGGGTCAACTCGCCGAAGGAAATGCGACCTGAACTGTTACTCGACCGCCGGGCCTGGGACTGGCGCAGCGCCGGCGTTTCAATAAAATAGTTAATTAAAACAAATACTTATATATAAAACTCTCTCTCACCAAAGACTTGGTGGAGAGGGACAGTAAGTTACACCGACTCTGCGGCCCTCAAGGCTGCAATCCCGGCCGCGTCGTAACCCAGTTCAGCCAGAATTAAGTCAGTCTGCGCCCCCACCGCCGGCACCGGATCCATGCGTGCCTCAACACCTTCAAAAGTCGCTGCAGGCAGCAGCGCAGGTATCGGGCCGGCTGGTGTTTCCACTGTTCTCCAGCGCTTGCGCGCCTGCAACTGCGGGTGATCCCAGACCTGGTCCGGCGTGTTAAGTCGCGAATTGGCGATATCAGCAGCATCCAACTTCGTCACCACTTCTTCGCTGGTCCATGGCGCAAAGGTCTGCTCGATCAACGCGACCACCTCGGCGCGCACCGCAGTGCGCTTGGTATTGTTGTCATAGCGCGGATCCTTGGCCAGTTCCGGCCGGCCCAGCACCTTGTCGCAAAAATTTGCCCACTCGCGCTCGTTCTGGATGCCGAACAGCACGTCACCATCCTTCGTTCTGAAACGCCCGTAAGGCACGATGGTCGCATGGTCCGGGCCACTGCGCCGCGGCGCCTTGCCGGAGAAATGGGTGTAATACAGCGGATGCCCCATCCACTCGGCCATGGTTTCGAACATGGTCAGATCGATGTGCGTGCCCTCGCCCGTACGCTCGCGGGTGTAGAGCGCAGCCAGAATCGCGGCATAGGCATGCAGCCCCGTGCCGATATCGGTGACAGAAATACCGACCTTGGCCGGCGACTCCGGCGTGCCGGTCAGCGACAACACCCCTGCTTCGCCCTGCACCAGCAGATCGTAGGCCTTCTTTTTCGAATACGGGCCGGTCGTGCCGTAACCCGATACGTCGCAGACAATCAGACGTGGATGTTTCTTGCGCAACCCGGAAGCGCCGAGTCCCAGCCGCTGCGCCGCGCCCGGCGCGAGGTTCTGGATGAACACATCGGCACCGGCGATCAGTTTCGCCAGAATGTTTTTCGCTTCGGGATGTTTGACGTCCAGCGTCAGGCTTTCCTTGGACCGATTGAGCCAGACAAAATAAGCCGACTGGCCTTTGACCGTCTGATCGTAATCACGCGCGAAGTCGCCCACCTTCGGTCGTTCGATCTTGATGACGCGGGCACCGAGGTCGGCGAGTTGACGGGAACAGAACGGCGCTGCGACCGCCTGCTCCAGCGCGACTACGGTAATTCCTTCGAGTGGCAGCATTGGAAATTCGGTAAATGGTAATTGGTGACTAGTGACTGGCAGCAGGGTGATGTAGCAGAAAATACATGGCCGTTACCAATTACCAGTTACCAATCACCAGTCACGCAGTTCAAAAAGACCGTGGCATCCCGAGAATATGTTCGCCGACGTAGGACAGGATCAGGTTGGTCGAGATCGGCGCGACCTGATAAAGCCGCGTCTCGCGAAACTTGCGTTCGACATCGTATTCCGCGGCAAAACCAAAACCGCCATGCGTCTGCAGGCAGGCATTGGCCGCTTCCCAGGACGCATCGGCTGCCAGCAGTTTGGCCATATTCGCCTCTGCGCCGCAGGGCTGCTTGGCATCAAACAATGCCGCCGCCTTGTAACGCATCAGGTTGGCGGCTTCGACATTGACGTAACTGCGCGCAATCGGAAACTGTACGCCCTGATTCTTGCCGATAGGCCGGTCAAACACCACGCGGTCATTGGCGTATTTGCGTGCTCGATCGACAAACCAGTAACCGTCGCCAATACATTCCGCGGCAATCAGGATGCGTTCAGCGTTGAGGCCATCGAGGATGTATTTGAATCCCCGCCCTTCTTCGCCGATCAGGTTCTCGACGGGAATTTCCAGATGATCGAAAAACAATTCATTGGTTTCGTGGTTGACCATGTTGCGGATCGGCTTGACGGTCATGCCCTTTTTCAGCGCTTCCCGCAGGTCGACGATGAATATCGACATGCCTTCCGATTTCTTTTTGACTTCAGCCAGCGGTGTGGTGCGCGCCAGCAAAATCATCAGCTCCGAATGCTGGATGCGCGAGATCCACACCTTCTGACCATTGACGACATAACGGTCGCCTTTTTTGACGGCGACGGTCTTGATCTTGGTGGTGTCGGTGCCGGCGGTCGGCTCGGTGACCCCCATCGATTGCAGGCGCAGCTCGCCGGTGGCAATCTTGGGCAGATACTTTTGTTTCTGCGCATCAGAGCCGTGGCGCAGCACCGTGCCCATGTTGTACATCTGGCCATGGCAGGCGCCGGAATTGCCGCCGCTGCGGTTGATCTCTTCCATGATGATCGAGGCCTCGGTCAGCGTCAGTCCTGAACCGCCGTATTCCTCAGGAATCAGCGCCGACAGCCAGCCGGCTTGCGTCAGCGCCGTAACAAAGGCTTCGGGATAAGCGCGCGCCTCGTCGATCTGCTGCCAGTAGGCGCTGTCGAACTGATTGCACACCGCGCGCACACCTTCACGCAAATCGGCATGGCTGTTCTGGTCGGGCATGGACAACATGGGATTCACATCATGGAAAAATGGGGAAAAAAGATTATAAACGATCACCCTTACCAATCTCCGCGCATTGGAGCGTCAGGGCAAAACGTCTACACTGCGTTTTTATGTCCGGTAATCCCGCAAAAAGGAGCGCGTGTGCAAACCGACCAGCAGACCAAAGCCACGGTGTGGCCGGACCAGATTTTTGATGTGCTGAAAGAGGCCGGCGTGACCCAGGTTGCCTATGTGCCGGATGCCGGCCACAGCAAGCTGATCAGCCGCTGCGAAGCCGAAAAAAGCATGCACACGGTATCGCTGACCACCGAGGAAGAAGGTGTTGCGATGCTCGCCGGATCGTGGATGGGCGGTGCCAAAGGTGTACTGCTGATGCAATCCAGCGGCGTCGGCAACTGCATCAACATGCTGTCGATGTTCCAGGAATGCCGGCTGCCGCTGCTGATGCTGGTGACCATGCGCGGGGTCTGGGGTGAATTTAATCCCTGGCAGGTGCCGATGGGTGGCAGCACCGCAAGCGCGCTGAGTGGCGCCGGCGTCATCGTGCATTCCGCTGAACGTGCTGAGGATATCCGCGACACCGTGCACGCCTCTGCCCTGCTCGCCTTCCAAACCTACCGGCCCGTGGCTGTATTGATTCAGCAAAGTGTGATTGGCTTCAAGAACTGGAGCAAATGATGGTGACTGGTAATTGGTAATTGGTGATTGGTGATTGGTGATTGGTAATTAAGTGATTAGGTGATGGGTGATGGGTGATGGGTGATGGGTGATGGGTGATGGGTGATGGGTGATGGGTGATGGGTGATGGGTGATGGCAAAAATAATTGGAACTGACATGAAAAAACAATCTGCATTGGATCGACGCAAAGTCGTTGCCGCCCTGCTCGCTGACCGTGGCGATGCGCTGGTCGTCACCGGACTCGGCTCGCCGACCTACGACGCTTATGCCGCCGGCGACCATGATCTCAATTTCTATCTGTGGGGCGGCATGGGTGGTGCCGCGATGGTCGGTCTCGGTCTGGCGCTGGCACAACCCAAACGCCGCGTGCTGGTGATCACCGGCGATGGCGAAATACTGATGGGGCTCGGCTCGCTGGCGACCATCGCCGTCGATGCACCGAAAAACCTCGCCATCGCCGTGATCGATAACGGCCATTACGGCGAGACCGGCATGCAGCGCGCGCACACCGGACGCGGCGTCGACATTACCGGCATGGCCAAAGCCGCCGGTTTCAAATCAGCGACAACCATACGCACTCAAGCCGCGCTGAAACTATGGATCAGCAAATTCCATCGCCAGTCCGGTCCGGTGTTCGGCGACATCAAGGTGACTGCCGTGGCGGCACCGATGGCCTTGCCGGTGCGTGACGGCACTGCGATCAAGCATCGTTTCCGCACCGCACTGCTGGGAGCTAAGGCGCTGGAATGATGGAATTGTCGCAGTCCTTCACCCCAACCTTCTCCCTGCTGCGTGGGGAGAGGGAGACGGACCTTGGTTTTCACCCCCTCGCCCCGTGCTAACGGGGAGAGGGCTGGGGTGAGGGGCAACCTGTGAAGGGCCAATCTCAGCGCGGAAAAAGAAACGCTCGCGGACTGAGAAAATCCAAAACCGATGCGGAACGCAAAATCTGGCAGTTACTCCGCAGTCGAAATTTGAACGACGCCAAATTCCGCCGCCAGCATCCCCTAGGACCATATATTGTTGATTTTATTTGCATTAATGAAAAGCTGATCATCGAGGTTGATGGCAGCCAGCATCAGCAGCAACAGTCTTACGATGCGCAGCGCACAACGTTTTTAGAACAGGCTGGATATCGGGTAATTCGATTCTGGGATAACGATGTATTGCTACAGACTGAAAACGTGATGCAGGCAATTTATGACCGGTTGGTTGCCCCTCACCCTAACCCTCTCCCCACAAAAGTGGGGAGAGGGAATTCGGATACTTGAAAGCGATTAGCAATGAATGCGCCTTCTGAATCTCTCAAGAAATACCGCATGTTCATCGGCGGCGAATGGCTGGATTCTGCGAGCGGTGAGCACTTCCCCAGCGATAACCCGTACACCGCCAAACCCTGGGCACTGATTCCGCGCGGTAACGCCACCGATGCAGCGCGCGCCGTTGAAGCCGCGCATCGCGCCTTCACTTCCGGCGAATGGCCCAAGCTCAACGCGAGCAAACGCGGCGCCTTGCTGCGCAAACTCGGCGACTTGATTACTGAAAATTCCAAAGCCCTCGCCGAAACCGAAGTGCGCGACAACGGCAAGCTCTATGCCGAGATGAGTGCGCAGACTGCATACATGGCGCAGTGGTACTACTACTTCGGTGGCCTTGCCGACAAGATTGAAGGCGCGGTGATCCCAATCGACAAACCGGACACCTTCAATTTCACACGCCACGAGCCGCTGGGTGTGGTGGCGATGATCATTCCGTGGAACTCCCCGCTGCTGCTGCTGGCATGGAAACTGGCGCCGGCGCTGGCCGCTGGTAACACCGTGGTGATCAAACCTTCGGAGTACACCTCGGCATCGGCGCTGGAGTTCATGAAGCTGATCGAACAGGCAGGGTTTCCGCCGGGCGTAGTCAACGTCGTCACCGGCTTCGGCGCCGAAGTCGGCACGCCTCTGGTCGATCATCCCAAAGTAGCCAAGGTCGCTTTCACCGGCTCCGATGCCACCGGACAGCGCATTTACGAAGCCGCAGCCAAGGGACTCAAACGCGTCAGCATGGAACTCGGCGGCAAATCGCCCAATATCGTGTTCGATGATGCGCAGCTCGACAACGCGGTGAAAGGCGTGATCTCCGGCATTTTCGCCGCAACCGGGCAGACCTGCATCGCCGGCTCTCGACTGCTGGTGCAACAATCGATCCACGACCAGTTTGTTGAGAAACTGGTGACTCTGGCGAAGACCGCAAAAATGGGCAACCCCATGAGTCTCGACACTCAGGTCGGCCCGGTCACCAATCTGCCGCAGTTCGAGAAGATCCTCAACTACATCGACATCGCCAAAGGTGAAGGTGCCACAACTGTGCTTGGCGGCGCACGCGCTGCGCGGCCTGAGTGCGGCAGCGGCTGGTTTGTCGAACCGACGATCTTCACCGACGTGAACAACGCGATGCGCATCGCGCAGGAGGAAGTGTTCGGCCCGGTGCTGTCGGTTATCCCCTTCCACGATGAACAAGAAGCCCTCGCCATCGGCAACGACGTGGTGTTCGGCCTGGCGGCCGGGGTATGGACGCAGAACATGCGCCGCGCTTTCACCATGGCCGAGAAACTTCAGGCCGGCACGGTCTGGGTCAACACCTACCGCGCGGTGTCGTACCTGTCGCCATTCGGCGGCTACAAACGCTCCGGCATCGGCCGCGAAAGCGGCCAGGACATGATTTACGAATACCTGCAGACCAAAAGCGTGTGGATATCCACCGCGACCGAAGTACCCAATCCCTTCATCATGCGCTGAATAAAAAAGGGCGCCGCGGCACCCTTTTTCACGATCTCACTCAAACTACCGATCACGCCACTTTGACGAATCCCGGCGGCAGCGTTTCCTCGAATGACGGTCGTGCAGCCACCCCCGCCAGCCATTTCGCCAGTTTCGGCGCGCGGCTGCGCCAGTCGTGGGTATAGCGGAAATCGGTGTATTGCATGGCCACGCCCATCACGATGTCGGCCAGGCCGAAACGGTTGCCGAGCAGGAATTCACTGCCTTCCTTCATCGTTTTTTCGGCGAGGTCGATGGCGCGGGCGATGCGCTGCTCCTCGCGCGCCATTTTTTCAGGCATTTGTTTTTCCTCCGGGCGGCGCGTCTCGAAAACCCGGGTGATGCCGGCATCAATGATGCCCTGTCCGAGTGCCTGCCACCACTGCGATTGCCAGTATCCGGCCGGGTCGCGCGGTGTGAAGGATTTGCCGTCGGCATGATCGAGGTAATGCACGACCAGCACGGACTCAAACATGTAGCTGTCAGTGCCGATTTCCAGCGCCGGTACCTTGGACAGCGGGTTCTTGATGATGATCGGGCTGTCTTCAACCCACGGATCTTCAACGATGAACTCGACCGGCATGTTCTTTTCGTGAATCAGCACGCGCGCCTTGCGCACGTAGGGGGAAGTGGTCGAGCCGTACAGCTTCATGGAAAACTCCTGATGTTGATGTTGCCGGGAAATCCGTGTTGTAAAATCACCGCGTTCCAAAGCGTATTCTAGCCGAAGCCTTACCCCGGAACGCGCATCGCGCGTTCCACTGCCGCCCGCCCCAGTTGCGGCACCACCATTTCGATGAAATCGGTCAGATAACGGCGCAGATGCATGCCCCGGCGCAGACTGACCGTCATCAGACTTTCGGGAAACAGCCGCGTCACATCCAACGCATGCAGGTCTGCGTCCACACGCGGGTCCAGCGCAATCGCCGGCACCACGGCAATACCCAGTCCTTCGGCCACATAGGCCTTGATCACATCCGAATCACTTGCGCTGACCACATGGCGCGCCGAGATACCGGCCTCACGAAATGCCCTGCCAATGATCTGCCCGCCGCGCGACCGCGGGTGATAACTGACAAAGGGGTAATCGGCAAAATCAGCCAGAACAATGCGTTTTTTGCGGCTCAACGGATGCCCCTTGGGCATGATCACGCTGCGCCGCAAGGGATGCGCCGGCATCTGCACCAGCTCCGGATGGCCCTGCGTCAGTTCGGTGCTGATGCCGATATCAGCCTCGCGTGACTCGACCAGTTTGGTGATGTCATCCGGGTCGGCCTGCAGCAGATGCAACTGCACGTCGGGATAACGCCGCGAAAACTCGCGCACAGGAACCGGCAGCGTGTAACGGGCATGCAGATGGCTGGTGGCCAGTACCAGCCGCCCGCCACCGTCGTTGCGCGCGTCGGCGGCGATCAGCGCAATGTTTTCCATCTCGTTCAGCAGGCGCTCCGCCGCCGACAGGATGGCGCGGCCGGTTTCAGTGAAATCCAGGATACGGTTGGTACGCCGCACCAGCAGTTCCATGCCCAGTTCCTGCTCCAGCAGCTGGATTTGCCGGCTCACGCCCGGTTGCGAGGTGTGCAAGGCAAGCGCAGCCGCTGAAATGTTGAACGACTGGCGTGAGATTTCGCGCAGAAAGCGCAACTGTTTGAGAGTCATAAAAGCGGGGTCATGGCGCGATGAGTATATCGTTTGTCATGCGTAAATAATATGATGATATACATATTAAGTCTTTTATCGCATGACAAAGCCTTGCTAGGATGTGCCATCGATCAACGACCGGGCCGCAGTGTCCGGCCAACCACCCGTCACAGGAGGCAACAATGATTACCGTAACCCGCATCGGCAAACACATCGGCGCAGAAATTTCCGGCGTGGACCTGACCCAGCCGCTGAGCGACGACACTTTCGCGGAGATCGCCAAGGCCTTTTTTGACAACGAAGTGGTTTTTTTCCGTAACCAGAAAATCACTCCGGCGCAGCAGGTTGCCTTCACCAAACGCTTCGGCATCCTCGAACAGCATGTGCGCAAGGAAAGCCGCCTTCCGGGATTTCCCGAAATCCTCGTGGTCTCCAACCTGGTGGACCATTACGGCAATGCTATAGGTGCGCAAGATGCCGGACGCTTCTGGCACAGCGACTTGTCGTACAAAAAAGAACCGAGCCTGCTGTCGGCGCTTTACGCCGTTGAAGTGCCGGTCAAGGACGGCAAGGTATTGGGCGACACCAACTTCACCAGCACCACGGCCGCCTACGACGCGCTGCCGGAAGCCATGAAACAGCGCCTGCAGGGCCTGAAAAACGTGCACAGTTATCGCTATTACCGCAATAAAAACGCACTGGCCCAGAAAGAAGATGCCGCCCGCGGCGGACGCGTAGTGCAGGAACATGCGCTCACCGAAGAACAGCTGAAAAGCGTGCCCGATGTGGAAGCACCCATCGTCCGCACTCACCCTGTGACCAAGCGTAAAGGCCTGTTCATCAACGAAGCGCATACCTCGGCCATCGTCGGCCTGCCCCAGGCGGAAGGTGATGTGCTGCGCAACGAAATCTGCCAGCACATCATCAAGCCCGAATTTCAATACCGGCACAGCTGGCAAGCCGGCGACCTGTTGCTGTGGGATAACTGCGCCGCGCTGCACAAGGCCAACTTTGATTACGATCTGCCGCAGCGTCGTCTCATGTATCGGACTACTGTGCGGGGCAGCGTCGCGGTTTGATACACTTTCCGTGAACAGTCTGCAGTAACGGCGGCCTTGTGCCGCCGTTGCGTTTTCAGAACGCAAAAACAAGACGCTGACAACGCGATCGCTCCACTGAGGAATCCACTCGCCATGAAAGAAATCCGCATCCTGTCCGCAACCGGCATCCTCGGTTCCGGCTTCCGCGAAGAAACCATGAAACGGGCGATGACGCTAAAGCCCGACTTCATCGGTGCCGACTGCGGCTCCACCGATCCCGGCCCGCACCACCTCGGCTCCGGCGAACCGCAGTTTTCGGACGCTGCCTGCAAACGTGACCTGCGGCTGATGATGCTGGCAGCACGTGCCGCGAAAATCCCGGTGCTGGTCGGATCGGCGATGACCGCCGGCACCGATGAGCAGGTTGCACGCCTGGCCGGCATTGCCCGCGAAATCGCGCGCGAGGAAAAACTCAATTTCAAACTGGCGACCATCTGTTCCGAGCAGGACAAGGGTTACCTGAAAAAACGCCTCAAAGAAGGCCGCATCAAGCCGCTGGCCAACGCCCCGGTGTTCGACGAAGCGGTGATCGACCGCAGTTCTCACATCGTCGGCATGTGCGGCGCGGAGCCTTATATCGAAGCGCTGCAGAACGGCGCCGACGTGGTCATCGCCGGCCGCTCCAGCGACACTTCGATTTTCGCGGCAATGCCGGTGATGAAAGGCTTCAACCCGGCCACGGTCTGGCACATGGCCAAGATCATGGAATGCGGCGCCGCCAGCGTGGTGCTACGCAAATACCCGGACTGCAATTTCGCCATCGTCACCGATGACCATTTCATTATCGAACCGCCCAATCCCGATTACCGCTGCGACCCGGCCAGCGTCGCCTCGCACAATCTCTACGAAAACTCCACGCCGTACGAACTGGTCGAGCCGTCGGGCATTCTCAACACGGTCAACGCCCGTTACGAGGCCGTGTCCGACCGTGCCGTCAAAGTCTCCGGCAGCACCTTCAAAAAGGCCGAGTGCTACACCATCAAAATCGAAGGCGCAGAACTCGCCGGTTACCAGAGCATCGTCCTCGGCTCGGTGCGTGACCCGATCATCCTGCGCCAGTTCGACCATTGGCTGGAAAATCTGATCAAGGCTGCGCGCGACCGCATCCGTGCCGTGATGGGTGACAGTATCGACAGCCGTTATCGACTTGACGTGCGCCAGTTCGGCCGCAATGCTGCAATGGGCATGCTGGAGCCGGACATGAGTATCGGTCACGAAGTCGGCCTGCTGTTCCAGATCACCGCGCCCGACCAGAAACTGGCCAATGCTCTGGCCAAATCCTTGAGCCACATCGCCGTGCACTACCCGGTGCCGGAATGGACCGGACTGATCACCTCGGTTGCCTTCCCCTACTCGCCCGCCGAAATCGACAAAGGCGCCAGCTACCGCTTCAACATGAACCATGTGGTCGAGCCGGACAGTCCGCTGGAAATGTTCCGCATCAATTACGAGCAGGTGTGAATATGGCCAAACTCTGGCAAGTCACCAAACTGATCCGTAGCAAGAATTCCGGGCCCTTCGAGCTGACCTTCGACATCATTTTCAAGGAGCAATCGGTTTATGAAAAAGTGCGCGATGCCCGGCTGATCAACGCCGAGTGGTTCGGCAAGACCTACCGCATGAAGCCCGAACGGGTGGCGATCATCAACTACGACGCCGCCAACGCGATCAAGATCACCATTCCACGCCCGGTGATTTCCGGTGACATCACTGACGGCGATGTATTCGGCGGGCAGCAATACGGCCCGCTGGTGGATCTCGAAGTACCAACATGACCACGCAGGCCGGCGGACTGATCACAGTCCGGCTCGACGTCGCCACAGCGCACGACGAGGAATTCAACGACTGGTACCAGCTTGAGCATGTGCCGCAGCTAATGGCGATGCCGGGCTTTGTCCGCACTCGCCGTTATTTCTGCGATAAATCGGATATCCGTTACCTTGCATGGTATGAAACCGCGGACGAAACCGTCGAGGCCGCGAAAGACTTCCAGCATATCGTCGCCCACCCCACGCCGTGGTCGCTGCGCATGCGCAAACTCTACGGCGAACAACGCGAACGCATGAACTTCAAGCTGATGTGTGAAGTCGGCGGCATCCCCGCTCCCGATGCACCGTGGATGTACATCGTGCACACCGACATCCCCGACCATATCATTGACGAATACAACGCCTGGTACGACAAGGAACACCTGCCGCGCTGCGCTGGCATCCCCGGTGTGCTACGCGCACGGCGCTACATGTCGATGGGCATCGCCGGCGGCAAGACCGATGGCCCCAGATACCTGACCGCGTACGAACTCGCCGGTCCGGACGTTTGGGAAAGTCCGGCGGCACAACTCGCGCGCAAGACGCCTTGGACCGAAAAAATGCGCTCGCTGTTCAGCAACACGCGACGCGTGCTCTACAAACTCGCAGCACCTACCGTCACACACGAACAGGCCCGCGCGCAAAAACGGGTTTCGATCGACTAACAGAATCATGTATTTACTCGAACACGACGCCAAACTGCTGCTGGCTCACCACGGCATCCCCACGCCTCAGGGCTGCCTGCTGACTGACGCCGCACAAATCAATCAACTTCCACCCGGCCCCTGGATCGTCAAAGGCCAGATCACTGCCGGCGGCCGTGGCAAGGCCGGACTGATCAAAACAGCAACGACTCCCGTCGAGGTCGCCGCCCAAACCGCCGGGATCATCGGCAAGCAGGCCAAAGGACGCACAGTCCGCGCAGTGCGCGTCGAACAGCAGGTGCACGGCGCCAGCGAAGCCTATCTCTCGATGCTGCTCGATCCGGCTGCAGCGGGTGTGCGCATCATCATGGCCGCGCAGGGCGGCATGGAGATCGAATCCCTGCCCCAGGATGCGCTGCGCATAGCCACTGCCGCACCCGATGCCTCAGTTCTGGCAGCAGCAGCGGAAAAACTCGCCGCGACTTTTGATGGTGCAACCGGCAAGGCACTGGCCGAATCCGGCCGCGCGATGGCAGGTGCGTTCATGGCCACCGAAGCGCTGCTGATCGAAATCAATCCGCTGTTTGTTCACAGCGACGGCAGTTGGGTGGCCGGTGATGCCAAATTCGTCACCGACGATTCGGCACTGCCCCGCCAGCCCGAACAGCATGCACTCCTCGCCAATGCCGATGGCCCCTATCTCGAAACCGCACTGAAGGACGCCCACGGCTGCGACTACGTCGTGGTTGATCCCGCTGGCGAAATCGCACTACTGACCACCGGCGCCGGCCTGTCGATGATGCTGATCGATGAAATGCGCAGCGCAGGACTCAAACCCTACAACTTCCTCGACATCCGCACCGGTGGCCTGCGCGGCGAAACCAAACGCCTGGTCAGCGTGTTGCAATGGATGCACCAGGGTCCCAATGTAAAAGTATTGCTGATCAATATATTTGCCGGCATCACCGAACTCGGCGAATTCTCGCAATTGCTGGTCAGCGCGCTGCAGGCTGTGCCGGATTTCAAGGTGCCCGTCGTGGCACGCCTGGTTGGCAACGGGATGGAAGCTGCACGTACGGTACTGGCCAAAGCCGGCATCACCTTGCACAGTGATCTCGACGCTGCACTCCTTGAAGTGCGCACACATCTGGGCGCAGGCCAATGATGTCTCCCCGCATCGACCGCAACACCAAAGTCATTCTGCAGGGCATCAGCGGCCGCGCCGGACGTTTGCACAGCCGCCTGATGCACGAATACGGCACGAACCTGGTGGCCGGCGTAGCGCCCCCAAAAGATATCAATAAAATCAATGGTATACCGTTATTCCCGGACTGCGCATCAGCGGTCAAAGCCACCGGCGCCACGGTAAGCATCGCACTGGTTGGCGCCTATGACCTGCTGGCCGCGTTGCAGGAAGCCGTTGCCGCCGGTATCCAGATGATCGTCACGCCCACCGAAGGCATGCCCGTGCACGATGCACTCAAAGCCAAACGGCTGACACAGGAGGCCGGCGTGTTGTGGATCGGCGGCTCGACGCCGGGCATGGCGGTCGCTGAAGTCGCCAAGCTGGGATTTCTGCCCGACGTATCACTGAAATCCGGTGCGCTGGGTCTGATGTCGAAATCAGGCACGCTGTCCTATGAATCCGGATTCCGTCTCGCACAGCGCGGTGTCGGCACTTCAGTGTGGGTGGGCGTCGGTGGCGATCCGGTCAAGGGCGCACGCTATTCCGACCTGGTGCCGTTTTATGCCGCGGATGCGCAAACCCGTGCACTGTTGATCATCGGTGAAATCGGTGGTCGCGACGAAGAGGATTTTGCCGAAGCCTTAAAGGCACAGGCCTTTGCCAAACCGGTGTTTGCATTGATTGCCGGCCGCACTGCCCCGGAAGGGGTGGCCATGGGTCATGCCGGCGCGCTGACCTACGGCAGTCACGGCGGTTATGCCGCGAAACGCGCGGCGCTGGAAGCTGCGGGGGTGACGGTATTCGACACCCTCAACGCCATGGTCGAGGGTGTCGCCCGAAAACTGCTTTAGCACCGAGCGGACCGGTTCCTGTTCAATCCCCGGCCGGCAGTGTCAGCGGCAGGCGCTTCACGATCTTGACGCGCTGCACGGTGTCACCCGCAAGGTGGGTCCAGATCATCGCATCGCGCACCAGCTTGTCGACACGCGCGTGCATCATGCAGCCTTCGGGGCCGTGAATGTCCATATTGGCCCGCGTCACCCGCTGAACCACTTCCTGCGAATAATTCATCACCAGCACGTTGTTGCCGTAATCCGGCAGCTTGCGGTCACGTTCCCAGGCCGTGCGCAAAACGAAGGAGCGCAGCGCTTCGGTCAGCATGTACATCTCGTTCAGCTTCAGTTGCACCAGCTGATGGTCGATGACCAGCTTGCCAGCACGTTTGTAGTTACGTGCAAAATGCATCGCCATGCCGACGGCGTCATCGCAGATGCCCAGCGCGTTGGCCGCCAGTTCAATGTCGCCGAACTCTGATTTGTCGGTGGCGCGCGCCTTGACGCCGCCATTGACCTCACCCACCACATTGGCATGCGGCACCCGCGCGTTTTCGAATATCAGCTCGCCGTTCTGATAGAAACGCCAGCCGCGTTTGTTGAACACCTTGCCGATGCGAAATCCGGGGGTGTCGCGCGGAATCATGAACATCGTGCTGCCCTCGCGGATACCGACTTCGGGATTGGTGCGCGCATCGACAAAAAACAGCTTGGCCACGCTGCCGTTGGCGATGAACATCTTGGTGCCGTTGAGGATCCATTCGTCGCCCTTGCGCTCGGCGCGCAATTTCCAGCCGGCCTTGGGATCGTTCTCCGGCGGCATCCGGTTGTCGGAACCGGCATTGGCCTCGGTGCCGCCCTTGCCCAGCACAAAACCGTCATCGGCGATGAACGGTTTGAGGAAACGCTCCTTCTGGTCAGGCGTGCACGACGCGGCGATCAGGTGGCTCCATTTCCAGCACTGGCTGAAGGTCTTGGACACCGAACTGTCGCCGCGCGCGAGTTCAGCCATGACCACCGCCTGGGTGACAAAGTCCGCTTCATGTCCGCCCCACTCCCGGGGCACAGCCAGCGTGCGAAAACCCAGTTTCGAGCCCTTCTGGATGATGTCCCAGTCGAAGGTGTCCTTGGGATTGGCGATCTGGTCGCGAGCCAGCGACATCGGCCGGATTTCTTCTTCGGCAAATTTCCGCGCTTCCTTCTGCCAGCCGCGCTGCTCTTCATTCAGTGCAAAATCCATCGCTGCCCCTTGAAATTTATTTCAATAAATTCAATAAGTTATGATTGATACTTAAATCCGGCTTAACGCTCAAATCCAGCCACAACCTCGGCCACAATCAACGGCGACGCCAGGTCGCAATCCGCCGAATGGCGCAACACCAGTGTGTCGTGCACGTATTTCTGCAGCGGCATGTCGCGCATCACCGCCATCGCGCCGAAGCATTCGGCCGCTTCCAGCGTCGCCCGGTGCAGCGCTTCCGCGGTGAAGGTGCGCGCCACCACCGGCCACGGCAGGTCGTTGACGCTGCGGTCGGCGACAGCCTCCGGATGGTCGGTGATCCAGGCGGCTTTCCAGGTCAAGGCACGTGCTGCCTCAATCTGGATTGCCACGTCGGCCAGTTTCATGCCGATGGCCTGATGCTCAACGATGTGACGTCCGCCCTGCCAGCGCATTTTGGCGTAATCGATCGCTGCCTCGTACGCGGCACGGGCGACGCCGATGTTGATTGCCGCCAGTTGCACCATGTGTCGCCCCGCAACGCCTGCATGCAGCATGCGATGCGCGGCATCCGCGGCCAGCACATCCGCTTCCGCCACCCGGCAGTTTTTTAAGGTTACGGGCGCCACGGCGCCATGCTGCCAGCGTACGCGCTCGCCCTGCGCGCCAAACGGCTGCATGAATTCACCGACGCTCAAACCCTGCCCCGCCTGCGACAGCAGCACGGTGACCGTGCCGTCGCCGCCACTGACCTTGGCCTGCACCACAAACAAGCCGGCCACCGGCGCATTGGCGACAAAAGGCGCGCTGCCGCTGATCAGCCAGTCATTGCCGTCGCGCACCGCGCTCATCTCCGGCGCTGCCGCCGGATCCGCATCCAGCGGCAGGGTCTGGTGATAATTCCAGCCGCGGCCGGCGTCGGCATCGCGGGCAATCAGCGCAATATGAAAACGGTCCTCGGCCTGAAACAGCGGCAGCCAGCGCGCGCGCTGCGCCGGACTCATCGCAGCACCCAGCACTTCCCGCGCCAGCAGTGCGGTTTCGCCCAGTACCACGGCGAGATCCACGTCTCCTGCCGCCAGTTCCTCCAGCAGCATGCAGGTGGTCAGCGTGTCGGCGCCGGCCCCCCCCAGGTCTTCCGGCAGACCCAGTCCGCGCAAGCCCATCTGCGCCGCCTGGTCGAGCAGGTCGACCATCAACGGTTTTTCAAAGGGCTCCAGCCGCGCCGGATCGGTGGCGGCCGGTTTGACTTCGCGATTCACAAAATCACGGACGGCGTCGCGGAATTCGGTCTGCTCCGGTGTCAAATGCAGGTCAACCATGCGCTGCTTCCTTTCGTGGCGGATGAAACCTCTGGATCACTGCGGCTCAATGCCTGCGGCACGGGCTGCTTTGATCCATTTGGCGATTTCGGATTTGATGTACGCATCATGCTCCTCAATGGAATTGCCCACTGGATCGGCGCCGAGCTGAATCAGCCTTTTTCGGTTCTCCGGATCACGCAAGGCCGTCACCAGCGCGGTGTTGAGTTTTTCCGCGATGGGCCGGGGGATGCCGGCAGGTCCGACAAAGCTGAAGCCGCTGCGCACGACAAAGCCGGGCAATCCCGCCTCTTCCATGGTCGGTATATCCGGCGCAAATCCCGAGCGCGCACTGCCGGTCTGCGCGATCAGCCGCAGCCGTCCCGCCGAGATGTAACCCGTCAGCAAAGGCATACTCGCAAACTGCATCTGGATCTGACCCGCCACAAGGTCGATGACCGCCGGCCCCGCTCCTTTGTACGGCACGTGAACGAGCTTGGTATTCGCCATGCTGTTCAGCAGTTCACCGGACAAGTGCCCCACGGTCCCGCGACCGGAAGTCGAATAAAAAATTTCGCCCGGGCGTTTTTTCGACAACGCAATCAGATCCTTCAGGTTCTTCACCGGCAGCGATGGATGCACGACCAGACCTGAAGGCACATCAACGATCAGTCCCAGCGCCGTAAAATCCTTCAGCGTATCGAAAGGCATCTTGCGGATCATCGCCGGATTGATGACAAAGCTCGCCGCCATCAGCCCGGTGGTGTAACCGTCGGCAGGACTCTTCGCCACGGCATCGCCGCCAATGGTGCCGCCCGCTCCGGGCCGGTAATCCATCACCAACTGCTGCCCCAGAACTTCAACCATTTTCGGTTGCAGCAGCCGAAAGAACACCTCACTGTTGCCGCCGGGCGCCGCGGGATTGACGATGCGGACCGGTTTGGTCGGGAAAGCCTGTGCTTGCACGGCTTGGCTACCAGCCGCAAACAGGCCTGCGACAAGGGCACAACAAATTGTGTTCACTCGCTTCATTTAACTTCTCCTCCTGTGCGCACAGTTATATTTGAATTGCAGAAAAAAGCGCTCACAGATAATGCCCAAAACAGGAAGCAGCGGCAACCGCCATGGCAGCAAAACCACGATACGGACGCCACGTTCAACTCACATGACTGCGCATCAGCGCGGTCATCAAATACCTCCCCTCTCCCTGCAACGCGGGGAGAGGGGCCGGGGGTGAGGGCCGCTACACCAATCCCCGTGCGATACCCCCATCCACCAGGATCGACTGACAGGTGACATAGCTGGTTTTGTGGGAAGCGAGAAACGCCACCATCGGCGCAATTTCCTCGGGCTGGCCGAAGCGACCCAGCGGAATCTCGTGTGCGAACTCATCGACGATGACGGCAGGCGGCACACCGCGCTCCTTTGCCAGTTTGTCGATGCGGTTGGTCCAGAGGCTGGTCATGGTGCGCCCCGGCGACACCGAATTGACGCGGATATTGAAGGGCTGGAATTCAGCGCCCAGCGTTTTCACCATGGCGATCAGTCCGGCCTTGTGCACATTGGACACCAGTTGCTGCGGATACGGCATGCGTGGCCCGGCGGCGCCGAGGATGACAATGCGCCCTGAGCCTGATTTTTTCAGCAGATCCAGCGTAGCGCGAATGACACGCACCGTGCCCATGACATTGAATTCGTAATTGGCATACCACGCTGCGTCATCAAGTTCTCCGAACAACGCGCGCTGGCTGCCGCCCACGGCCGACACCAGAATGTCCAGTTTGATCGTCTGCTGCTCCAGCCACAGTTGCAGGGCTGTGACATCAGTGGCTTTGGTCACATCGGCAGCGAACCAGCGCACCGGCCGGCCCACGGCCTGCTCCAGCTTCACTGCGGCCTGTTTCAGTTTTTCTGCATTGCGCGAACAGATGATGAGATCCACGCCCTCTTCGAGCAGCGCCTTCGCGCTCTCATAACCGATGCCCTCGCTTGCTCCGACCACGAGGGCGGTTTCACCTTTGATACCCAAATCCATATCGATCCCGTTTTTAATGCCGCATAACAAAAGAAAACGCCGGCCTTTAAAGCCGGCGCCATGCTGCAATCAATCCTGCCCGACTGATGTTACTCGACCTGACGTTATTCGACTTTAGCACCCGTCATTTTGATCAGTTTGCCGTACTTCTCGTAATCCACCTTAAGCGTCGCGTTGAACTGATCGACGGTGCTCGGTGACGGATCCAGTGCCTGATTCTCCAGGTTTTTGATCACGTCCGGCAGCGCCAGTGCCTTGTTGATTTCAGCGTTGAGTTTGTCGATCACCGGTTTAGGCGTGCCGGCGGGTGCAAACACCCCGATCCACGGGCTCATGTCGTAACCCGGCACTCCGGAATCCGCCAGTGTCGGCACATTCGGCAACGCCTTGCTGGCTTTACTTGATCCCAGACCCAGCGGACGCAGTTTACCGGCACGAATCTGGTTGATGACGGTGCCCACCGTGGCAAACGAGGCCTGGGTTTCCCCGGCCAGCAAGGCAGTCACTTGCGGCGCGCCGCCTTTGTACGGCACGTGCACGATATCAATGCCGGTCATCGAAATCAGCAGTGCCATCTGCAGATGCGGCGCGCTGCCGTTGCCCGAGGATGAATAGTTGATCTGCCCCGGCCGCGATTTTGCCAATGCGATGAACTCTTTCGTGGTTTTTACCGGCAGCGACGGATGCACAGTCAGCACGCCCGGCTGCGCCGACAACATGCCGACCCCGGTGAAGTCCTTCACCGTGTCGTAGGTCAGTTTCTTGCCGTAGATATGCGCATTGCCGACATGGGTCGTCGAATGCACCATGATGGTGTAACCGTCGGCTTGCGCCTTGGCCACGACGTCGGCACCGATGGAGCCGGAAGCACCGCCCCGGTTGTCGACCACGAACTGCTGGCCCAGAGACTCCGACAGTTTCTGCATCACCACCCGGCCCACCACATCATTCGAGCCGCCAGCTGGCCAGGGAATGACCACGCGCACCACTTTGGCCGGATAAACCTGTGCATGCACCAGCACCGGCGCAGCGCTCAGCGTCGCGGCAACGGCGACCAGAATGGAATTCAATAAGGGTTTCAAATCGGCTCCTCCTTCGGTTTTTTTGCTCTGCAAAAGACCGTGCAGATCGACAAATTATGCGTAAAACCCGGCATTGCAACAATGAAAAGAGCAAAAAACCGGCGCAGAACGCCGGTTTTTTTAATATAAGGTCCTTTTGCAGTGCTTAATCCGCCTTGGCCCCGGTCTCCTTGATCAGTTTGGCGTATTTGTCGAAGTCCGATTTCATCCGTGCAGCGAACTGCTCCGGCGTCATGAACATCGGATCCAGCGTCTGTGAAGTCAGCTTGTCGGCGACACCCTTGTCCTTCAGCACCTTGTGGATTTCGGCATTGAGGCGATCGACGATGGGTTTGGGCGTATTCGCCGGCGCCATCATGCCGACCCAGGCGGTGAATTCGTAACCTTTGATGGTTTCAGCAATCGACGGCACCTCCGGGAACTGTGCAATGCGCTCATCAGCCGTCACTGCCACTGCACGCAGGCGCTTCGAACTGACATGCGGGATCACGGAACCGACGGTGGCCGTCATCGCCTGCACCTCACCCGAAGCAATCGCCACCGCTGCCGGGCCGCCGCCCTTGTACGGCACATGGATCATCTTGGTGTTGCTCATCGAATTGAGCAAGGCCATCGCAAGATGAACAAAGCTGCCGGCGCCCGAGGATGCATAGGTGATGGCATTGGGCTGCTTGCGACCGAGGTCGATGAATTCCTTGACCGTCTTCACCGGGAAAGACGGATGCACCACCAGCATGCCGACTTGGCGTCCCAGCGGCGATATCGCGGCAAAATCCTTCAAGGTGTCGTAGGGCACCTTGCTGTAGAGACTCGGGTTCGACACATGCGCGGCCGAATGCACCAGCAGGGTATAACCGTCAGCCGGGCTTTTTGCCACGACGTCGGCGCCGAGAATGCCGGAAGCACCGCCGCGGTTGTCGATGATGAACTGCTGGCCCATGGTTTCGCTCAGTTTCAGCGCAACGATGCGCCCGGCGATGTCATTGGCGCCGCCCGGAGGCCAGGCAACGATGACGCGGACCGTTCTTGCCGGATAGCTCTGGGCATGCAAGGCAGGCGCGACAGCGCAGGTAACAGCAACCAGGGCTGTCAACAAGCCAGCCTTGCGCGCAAATGTTTTATTGGTGCACATGGAATTCCTCTTAAAAAAATGCCGGCGCGAACGCCGGCTCTGCATCTGTATCGTGAAACTGCTCAGTCCACTTTGGCGCCGGTCTCTTTGATGACCTTGGCGTATTTGTCGTAATCCGACTTCAGGCGCACCGCGAACTGTTCAGGCGTCATGAACATCGGATCCAGCGTCTGCGCACTGAGTTTCTCGGCAATCACACGATCCTTGAGCACCTTGTGCATTTCATTGTTCAGGCGGTCCAGTACCGGCTTTGGCATGTTTGCCGGCCCCAGTGCGCCGATCCAGGCTGTAAATTCGTAGCCTTTGACGCCACCTTCGGCAATCGTCTGCACCTGCGGATACTGCGTGATGCGTTCATCCGATGTCACCGCAACCGCGCGCAGGCGCTTGGAGTTGATGTGCGGGATCACCGATCCGACCGTTGCCATCATTGCCTGCACTTCACCGGATACGATCGCCACCGCGGCTGGACCGCCGCCTTTATACGGTACATGCACCATCCTGGTATTGCTCATCGAATTCATCAGCGCCATGCCGAGATGGACAAAACTGCCGTTACCGGAGGAGGAATAGGTAATCTGATTCGGACGCTTGCGGCCGAGATCCAGAAATTCCTTGACACTGGTCGTCGGCAGCGAGGGATGCACCACCAGAATGCCGACCTGACGCGCCAGCGGCGCGATGCCGACGAAGTCCTTCATCGTGTCATAAGGAATCTTGCTGTAGAGATGGGGGTTCGACACATGCGTGGTCGAATGGACCATGAAGGTGTAACCATCGGCAGGACTTTTTGCGGTGAGATCCGATCCGACAATGCCGGAAGCCCCGCCGCGGTTGTCGATGATGAATTGCTGTCCGGTGTTTTCCGACAGCTTCTGCGCCACCAGCCGCGCGACAATGTCATTCGATCCGCCCGGGGGCCAGGGAACGATGATGCGTACGGTTTTCGCCGGATAGTTCTGCGCCACCGCGACCAGCGGTGCGCCGAGGACTCCGGTCAGCGCCAGTAGTGCCATTTGAATGGCTGATTTCTGAGTTGACGAGATCATTCTTGTCCTCCGTATATTATTGTGAAGCTGCGTTTGAACTTGCAGACTTTCGAGCCGGGCTATTATCCGTGATAAACAGATGCACCATCAACAGTCGCTCCCCGCCTCGGCAGGCGCAGGATAAAATGACTCTTTCCTAAACTAATTGCGGCTATGCACTGACGCAGTGCCGCATGACTAATTCCGGAGCATTTGCGTATGGCATTACCCCTCGAAGGCGTCAACGTACTGGACCTCACTACCGTGATGGCCGGCCCTTACTGCACCATGGTCTTGGGCGACATGGGTGCCAGCGTCACCAAGATTGAGAACTTCCCGGAAGGAGATGGTTCCCGGCGCTTTGAACCCAAGATCAACGATGAGTCGTATTGCTTCGCGGTGTTGAACCGCAACAAAAAGAGCATCGGCATCAACATGAAGGATCTGCGCGGCAAGGAAATCTTTATGAAACTGGCGGCGAAAGCCGACATCATCACCGAGAATTTCCGGCCCGGCGTGGTCAAAAAACTTGGCATTGACTACGACGCCATCAAAGTATTCAACCCCGGCGTGATCTATGCCTCCATGTCGGGCTTCGGCCAGACCGGCCCCTACGGCCACAAGGGCGGCTTCGACATCGTCGCCCAGGGCATGAGCGGCATCATGATGATGACGGGACACCCCGGCGGACGCCCCGCCAAGGTCGGCATCGCGATGAACGATATCTCCAGTGGCGTCACCGCGCTCTACGCCATCCTCGGCGCGTACATCGGCAAACTGCGCCACGGCACAGGCCAGTATGTTGAAACTTCATTGCTCGAAGCCGGCCTGGCCTGGAGCCACTGGGAATCCGGCGCCTACTTCGGCGGCGGTGAAGAACCGCTGGCCACCGGCACAAGGCACCGCCGTTCGACGCCGTACCAGGCCTATAAAACGCAGGATGGTTATGTCACGGTTGGCGCCAACAACAACAAGCTGTGGACCAACTTCTGCAACATTACCTGCAACAAACCCGAATGGCTGACCGACCCGCGCTTCAAGGACCTGCCGTCGCGGCTGAAAAACATCGACGAACTGGAAGTGGAGATCGAAAAAGTGTTCGCGACTTACCCGACCGCGCACTGGGTGGAAAAACTCGATGCCGCGCAGGTGCCGGGTGGCCCGGTCTACACCTACGCGCAGATCCTCGACGATCCGCACATCAAGGCGCGCAAGATGGTGGTCGAATACGACCACCCGAAAATCGGCCGCATGAAATCCCTGGGCCTCCCCGTCAAATCCAGCGGCGAGTTTGCCTCGATCCGTCAGCCCGCGCCCTGGCTCGGCCAGCACAGCGAGGAAACCCTGCGCAGCCTCGATTACAAGGACGCCGATATCGCAGCGCTTTTTGCTGCAGGCGTGTTGTACGACAAATACCGCGCCGCCGCCCAAGAGGACTTGCTTCGCGGCGGCCAGTCGGCCTGAGCGGAAAAAATCGCGGAGCACATGATGACGACTTCCTGGCAGCAAAAAAAACAGCGAGGCAAATAATGACAACTTCCTGGATCTTGTTGCTGATTGCCGGCCTGCTTGAAGTGGTCTGGGCCATCGGCCTCAAATACACCGAAGGCTTCAGCAAACTGGTACCCAGCGCGATCACCATCAGCGCAATGATTGCCAGCGTCTGGCTGCTCGCGCTGGCGTTGAAAGGCATCCCCGTCGGCACCGGTTATGCGGTATGGACGGGCATCGGCGCCGTGGGCACGGCGATCCTCGGCATTGTGCTTTTCAATGAAGCTGCCACCGCCGCGCGGCTGGCCTGCATCGGGCTGATCGTGGCCGGTATTTTCGGACTGAAGCTGGTTTCCAGCGACGTCTGATGATTATTTCGCATGGAGCAGGCCTGCGGAGTATCGCGCGCAGTCGGAACTATTCATATACGCCATCAAATTCAGGTGTCTGAAATCCCGAAACATCGCCTTGTCCCCGATCAGGGACTGCCATATGTACTTTAACGCACGGATACAGCGCAAAAAATCGGCTTGAAGGTGGGCAAGCGCTCAGTGCGCCATGAGCAGAGGAGGATATTGGAAAGTGCCCTGTTAAGAGCACTAAATGACATACCTCCGGCATGGATTGGTCGCCGCGGCTACTTTGTTAGCCGCCCCCTATTCCATTGTGCTGGCCGCCGAACCGTTTGAGGAGTCTGACGAGGCCGTAACCGAGGTCTTGCTCGATGCCGGGCAGGTGCCAACGAGTTTCCAGCACCCACTGCTCTCCGCATACCGCTTTCTGCCATCGGGTCTGGGTGATCCGGAGCTTGTGGGATCAGGCGCGATCCAGGGAAAAGCGGGGGAAGCCCGGTACAGCCTGGAGAACGGGGGCATCGCCGTGCATGCCATGCGGCCCCTCAAGGGCGTTGAGTTCGGTTTGGGTCTCGCCAATGACGTCCCCGTCAATGGCTTGAAGGCTTGGTACGGCGTCTATCTCCAAAGCCTGGATCGCATCGCAGAGCAGAATACGATTTACGGACTGCTGCGCGAAAATCCTCTTCCTGGCCTGAACAACAGCAAAGCGCCAACCGCATTTTGTTGCCAGCACAGCAATACGCTGACTTCGCTTGAGCGGTTTGCAAGCACAATTACCACTCGCGAGGTGTCACCCACGTTTTTCCTGTTCGGACTGTTGCGGAAAAAGGGATGGAATCTCAATCTCGACAACGGCTGGAAGCTGCAGGCAGGGACCCTGCGATACAACGACATGACCACGAGAGTCGGATTCCTTTCGGTTGAACACCACTGGGAGAGCTTGCGGACATCTTATTCATACCAACTCGAGCGTTCCAGAGGCTTGAGCATAGCGCCCAGTCACGTCCTGCAGTTCGATTACCTTTATGGCCTCCACAACTCGATCGGCCTTACCTTTGCGAACGGCCGGGAACTCGCTGATTTCGGCACGCTCGGCATATTGAACACAGAGGTGCGCAGCGTCGGCGTCCGTGGACAACATTGGTTCAAACGGGACTGGGCCCTCACCTTCCAGACCGGACACAGCGACCATGGCAGCCTGCCTAAGCACAAAGGAGCCCGAATGGGACTGCGCTACAGTTTCTAATCAATTGCCGCGTAAGCACAGGTACTGGCCCAACGGTTTTCACTCACGACACCCCGAACCGTGGTCAGGGCGCTTTAGGCGAGACCACTGCAGGCTGCTCTTTCGGCGGATCCTTGGGTAAATCTTTGGCTGGTTCGTTGACCGGTTCTTTAGGCGCTTCTTTCGCGGCCTCCTTCGCCAAATCTTTTGCCGGCTCCTTCGGAGCTTCTTTCGCGGGTTCTTTGACCGGTTCTGTCACCGGTTCTTTGGCCACTTCCTTGGGCGGCTCTTTGGCGGCTTCCTTCGGCGGTTCTTTTGGCAGCTCCTTGGACTCAGGCTCGTCCATCACCCCTTCCAGCTGACACTGGTCGCTGCCGCGGGTCACCGTCAGGCTTCCGGTAATCTTGCCGCTCATGCCGCAGAAACGTTCGCGATCGATGTCGCGGAACAGGAATTTCACCGAACGCTTGTCGGAGTCAATGAGGAATGCGCCCTTCTCTTCCTGCAGCGTGACCACAGTCACATTGCCCGTGTCTTCCCATTTACTGTAGGCATCATCACGCACGATGTGCACCGAACAGGTCCTCGGTTTCCACTTCGAGTAATACGCGAGGCTTTTGACTCGGCCGCCGATCAGTTCAACAGCAATACGCGCATGGCGGTCTTCGGTACCCAGCTTGCAAGACAGTTTTTCCAGTTTGCCGCGCAGTGGCGCATTCTGTTTGGGCGGTAGTACCGGCGCCTTTATTACTTTCGGTGGCACTTTCTGCTGGGGCGCTGACTTGGCAGGTTGCGCATTGACAGGCATGGCGAACAACATCAATAAAAAGAAGTAAGTATTTGTTTTTATTTGTATTTTAATCATTGTCGCTGTGCTGTCTGTCGCTCAGATCGCGGCTACGATGGCATCACCCATTTGCCGGGTGCCCGCCTTGCCACCGAGATCACCGGTCAGATTTTTTCCTTCGGCGACCACTTTTTCGACCGCCGCATCCATCAGCGCCGCGGCTGCAGTGGCCTTGGGATCATTGCGCGTGCGCCCCAGCCATTCGAACAACATCTTTCCTGACATGATCATCGCGTACGGGTTCGCCATGTTCTTGCCTGCAATGTCCGGCGCCGAGCCGTGCGTGGCCTGCGCCATCGCCTGCTTTTCACCAACCACCAGTCCGGGGGCCAAGCCCAGGCCGCCGACGAGTCCCGCGCCCAGATCAGTGACAATGTCGCCGAACTGGTTGGTGGTGACCACCACGTCGTACTGCTGCGGCCGCATCACCGCCTTCATTGCAAAGCCGTCGATCAGCACTTCGTCGAATTCAACATCGGGATAATTCTTCGCCATCTTGCGGCATTCCTGCGCAAACATGCCGCAGACCAGCCGATACACCGGCTCCTTGTGCAGCGCCGTGACCTTCTTGCGATTGCGCGTGCGGGCAATTTCAAAAGCTTCGCGTGCCACACGACTGGCGCCCTTGCGTGTCACCACGCGCATGCCGATGGCGATGTCGTCATTGGGCTGGAATTCACCGGCGCCGGCGAACACCACGCTGCTCGACTGCATGCCTTCAGTGGTTTCGCGCAGGAATACGATGTCCACGTCCTTGTGCAGCGACGGCAGATTGGGGTACGACTTCACCGGTTTGACGTTGGCAAACAGTTCGAATTTTTTGCGCAGCGGTGGATTGATCCAGGTGTTGTCAGTGCGCGGATAGGCGTTGTGGCCGATGGGGCCCTGCACCCAGCCATCGACCGTCTTCAGTGTGTCCACTGTCACCTGCGGCATCGTATGGCCATGCGTCTCATGGCCGCGCCGGCCGATCGGCAAAGGCAACCATTCGATTTGCACGCCGGCTTTCGCCGCGGCCGCTTTCATCACCTTCACACATTCCGGCACCACCTCCAGACCGATGTCGTCGCCTTCGAGTATTCCTATTTTGTACACTTATCTGCTCCCTTGCATTCTGTTGCCGTTCGACGACAACTTATTCAGTATTCGGTCGTCCGACAAAAGCTATTCGGCATCCGATTGTCCGAAAAAAAACTATTCGGTATCCGGCTATCCGACAAAAGCTATTCGGTGATATCGCCGATCTGCTTGACCACCTGCACGAAGCGTTCGTTCTGCTCTTTCATGAACGTCGTAAATTCTTCGGGCGATTTGCTGACAATGACTTCTGCACCGCTGTCGTTGATGCGCTTGATCACCTCGGGATCCGCCATGGTCTTGACTGCCGCGGCAAACATCCGGTCGATCATCGGCCGTGGCGTCCCCACCGGAAAATAAATCCCCTGCCAGGAACCGGTTTTCATGTCTTTGTAGCCCAGTTCCGGCATGGTCGGCACATCAGGCAGTGCCTTGACGCGCCGAATCGCCGATACACCGAGGATTTTCATCTTGCCGTTGCGCACATGCGGCATCACCGAAGCAATGCTGACAAACGCCACGCCGACCTCACCAGTCAGCAGCGCGGTGGCCGCGGCACCGGCACCACCCTTGTACGGGATGTGCACCAGGTCAATGCCGGCCAGCTTCATGAACTGCTCCATCTCCAGCCGGCCGTTGCTGCCGGCGCCGGCGGAACCGTAATTGAGTTTGCCCTTCTGCGCCTTGGCAAAGGTGATGAACTCGCGCATGCCCTTGACCGGAATCGACGGATGCACCGCCAGCCCCACCGGCACGTCGACGACCTGCGTCACCGCGGCGAAATCACGCACCGGGCGTATCGCGAATTTCGGGTAGATGCTGGGGTTGATCGCCATGGTGCCGATGTTGCCGAGCAGGAAGGTATAACCATCCGCCGGCGCCTTCGCCGCCACCTCGACGCCGATGTTGCCGGACGCACCGGCACGGTTGTCGATGAGAATCTGCTGACCAAGTTCCTGCTGCAGCCTGGGCTGCATCAGACGCCCCACCAGATCCGATGCACCACCCGGCGCAAACGGCACCACCATGCGCACCGCACGTACCGGATAAACATCTGCCGACTGTGCCGGCAGCGCGATTGCGAGCGCCAGCGCGCCCAATACCATTCCTGTGTTCCTGTTCATCCTGACTCTCCTGTTACCTTGTTTGTTGTTTTGCAGACCGCTCAGCGAGTATTGCGGCGTACCGCGTCCTCGAGCAGCGGATAAGCACTGACCGAACTCGGTGTTCCCAGAATCGGCACGGCGCGCAACCACTGCGGCCCCAGTTGCTTGATTGAGGTCACGCCCATCAGGCCCATTGCGGTGCGCACTTCGAGTTCCATCAGCTCCAGCATGCGCGCGACACCGGCCTCGCCACCCGCGCTCAAGGCCAGACCCAGCAGTTTGCCAACCCCTACCGCCCTGGCACCCAGACACAGCATCTTGACGACGTCCGTGCCCCGCTGAACTCCCCCGTCGGCGAGCACCTCGGCGCGACCGGCCACTGCTTTGACCACTTCGGCCAGCACTTCAATGCTGCCCTGCGCGTGATCGAGCTGCCGCCCGCCGTGATTCGATACATAGACCACATCGGCACCGTGTTCTACCGCCAGCTCGGCGTCTTCCGCCGTGGCCACACCTTTGGCGATCAGCGGCAGGCCAACGCGCGCCTTCATCCACACCAGATCCTTCCAGTTCAGGCTGGCCTGGAAGGATTGGTCGCCAAAACCTTCCTTCACCGGCAGGCCGCTGACGATGTCGCGCTCACGCCGGCCGTAATAGTTGCGATCCACTGTCACGCACAGCGCGCCATAGCCGGCTGCACTTACCCGGTCGAGAATGCCTTCAATCCAGGTCCGGTCACCGCGCACATAAAGCTGGAATATCAGTTTCTGTTTGACCGCCGCCTGCGCAGCCTCGAGGCTGGGCTTCGCCGCAGTGGCAATGAATGCCGTAGTGCCGCGGGACACGGCAGCACGCGCAACCGCTGGGCCGCCTTCTTCATGCACCTTGCCGAGGAAACCACCGACCGGCGCCGGAAACACCGGGAATGCCAGCTTCTGGCCGAGCAGCGTGGTGCCGAGATCGATGTTGCGCACGTCAACCAGCACACGCTGGCGCAATGCCAGTGCATCAAGACTGGCGCGGTTGCGGCGCAGCGTTGCTTCTGAATCGGCGCCACCCATCAGGTGATCCCACACCGGTGCCGGCAGCTTGTGATGCGCAGCGAGGGCGATTTCCTGCAGCGTGTCGAACTGGCCCGGCGCTTTTTTCTCCAGGCCCAGCGGATTCGATGTTTTTTTGGCGGCGCTTTTTGCGGGTTTCGCGGCGCTGGCGCTTTTGGCTACGGGTTTGCGGCTTGTAGTTTTTTTAGTGGCAGGTTTATTTACAGGCTTTTTCTTGCGGGCAACGGCCATTGCAGGGCTCCATGGACGGGTTGGCGAGCACCAACCGCATATTCATAAATATATTTTTATAATCAAATACTTATACTGATATACCAATAACTACCGGTTCTGCATATAGCGCTTTTCCCACTCCTCGACGGCACCGAGATCCAGCACTTCGTTGTATTCCTTCATCGACAGCATGCGATCGCGCACCGCCTTGGTATTGCCGTCGCGCTTCAAGGTACCCAGCGCTTCATTGATCGCAAAACCCGCAGCATTACGCGCCAGCCCCGGAAAAATCGCAATGCGGAAACCGAGCGCCTCGATTTCCGGCACGGTCAGTTCGCCCAGCTTGCCGCCACCGTCGATATTGACCAGGCAGGGCGCACCGGATTCGGCCGTTACGCGCTTCAGGTCTTCAAGGATATTCGGGCTGTTCTTGAGTTCGACAAACACCACATCGGCGCCCGCCTTGCGATAGGCCTGGCCACGACGGATCGCTTCATCCAGCCCGAGACCGGTTGCCGCGTCGGTGCGCGCGATGATCAAAAAATCCGGATCACGGCGGGCCGCTGCTGCGGCTGCGATCTTGCCGGCATGTTCCTCCAGCGACACCACGGGGCGCGAGCCCGGCAGATGGCCGCAGCGTTTCGGTGCAACCTGGTCTTCGATGTGGATCGCGGCAACACCGGCGCTTTCGAATTCACGCACGGTGTGGCGCACGTTCACCGCATTGCCATAACCGGTATCGGCATCGCAGATCAGCGGAATGTCGACACAGGCCGCAGCGCGGTGCGCATGAGCTGCGAACAGCGTGAGGTCGATCATGCCGACATCGGGCTGCCCGAGCAGGCTGGCCGACACGCCGTTGCCTGTCATGTACACCGCCTCAAACCCGGCTTTCTGGACCAGCCGCGCACCATAGGCATCATAAATCCCGGGCGCCACGATCATGCCGCCCTCAGTCAAACGCTTGCGCAACTGCTGTCGCACTGTAAGTTTTTCACTCATCATTCCTCATTCCTCACTCCTCAATCCTCAATCCTCAATCCTCAATCCTCACTCCTCACTCCTCACTCCTCACTGTGTATCCACTAATCCGAGTTTTTTCTTCACGGCATCCGTTTCCTTGACGTCCTGCGTCAGCTGTGCGCGGAAGGCATCCGGTCCCTGGAAGCCGTCAAGCTGCGATACCCGCGCCAGGTAGGTTTTCCATTCCTGGGTCTGCTGCGCTTTCTGGATCGCCGACGCCAGCCGATCGACAATCGGTTTCGGCGTGCCTGTCTTCACCATGATGCCGCGCCACTGGTAGCGCACGACATCCCAGCCTTTTTCCTTATACGTCGGCACATCGGGAAAATCCTCGAGGCGTTTATCCGAGGACACCGCCAGCACGCGCACTTTGCCGGCATCGATCATCGGCTTGACGTTGCCCGGATTGGTCGCCGCGGCATCGATATGCCCGCCGGCAATCGCCGTCAGCGCCGGCCCGCCACCGGGGTAAGGCACCCAGGTCGTCTTGAACTTGGCGACATCCGCAAACACTTCCCAGGCCACACGGTGTGAACTGATCGCAAACGGACCGCCGATGTTCAGGTATTCCGGTTTCTTGCGCGCAAACGCGACAAATTGCTCAATGCTCTTGAACGGCGTTGAGGTATGCACGATCAAGCCGTACGGATCAATCTGCGAACGCGCCACCATCTGCAGGTCCTCGGACTTGAATTGCGCCGTCTTTTCGCTGAACAGCGTCGCCAGCGACAAGGTATTCGCCGCGATGGTGTAGCCGTCGGTGGCGCCGCGCACCAGCATATTGACCATGACGATGCCCGAACCGCCGGTGCGGTTCTCCACCACCACGTTCTGCCCCAGTTCGGGCGTCAGCAGCTTGGCCAGCGTTCGCGCATAAATGTCCACCGGCGAACCGGCAGCCGACCAGCACAGAATGGTGATCTGTCGCGTTGGATAAGACTGTGCTGCAGCGACACCCGCGACGACAGCCAGCAAGACCACTGCAACCCATTGTTTTAATTGCATTTTTCTCCTCACAACTGCGATTTACGCTGCTTTTTTAACCTCGAAACGGTACTTCGCCAGCTTCGCATCGTCCAGCGTGACACCCAGCCCCGGTCCCTGCGGCAAAGCAATGCTGCCTTTGGACAGGTCCAATTTCTCGGTGACGATGTCGTCCTTGGTTTTCAGAGGGCCCACACATTCAAGACCGTCGATGACGTTGTTCGACGTCGCCGCCAGCATGATTTCCGCCATGGTGTTCACCCCCAGACCGAAACCGTGGCCGACCACACAGCGGATGCCTGCGGCTTCCGCGGTGGCAATCATGCGCCGGGTATTGAGAAAACCGCCCTGCTTCATCACTTTGACCTTGACGATATCGGCGGCATCGGCGCGGATGATGTTGATCAGGCTGGCATGATCAATCACCGACTCGTCGGCCATGATCGGCACACCAACCGAATTGGCAGCCTTGCGCACGCGCGCCATGCCGGCGATGTCATGGGCCGGCACCGGCTGCTCAAACAACTGCAGCTTGTACGGCGCGATCAGTTCCGCGAGTTTGATCGAGGTGTCGGCGTCATAACCAGCATTGGCATCGATGCGAATATTAAAATCGGGACCGCAGGCTTCGCGCACCGCCTTGATGCGGTCGCGGTCGGCGTAAATATCCGCGCCGACCTTGATCTTGCAGGACTGGAAACCCTGCTTTTGCCAGCCCAGCGTTTCCTTGGCCGCATTATCCGGCGACTGGATGCTGATCCAGGCGTTGAACATCAGCCGGTCTTTCACCGCGCCGCCGAGCCAGGTATAGACCGGTACACCCGCCACACGTGCCGCGAGATCCGTGCAGGCCATGTCGATCGTCGCCTTGGCATCGTAGAACTCCTGCACCGTCGCATCCATTTTCGCAGTGATGCGATGGATGTTGGTCGGATCCATGCCCATCACTGCCGGCGCCAGCCGCGACTCAATCATCGCCAGGCTGTCTTCGATGCTTTCCTTGGAATAACCCGGCGTTGGATCAATGTTGCCGTAACCGACGGCGCCACCGGTGGCGGTAATGCGCACGATGGCGCTTTTGACCACCGACTTCGACAGGTAGGCATTCTTGAATTCCATGACCAGGGGCATCGCCACCCCGAATACTTCCACACGTTCAATTTTCAGGTTCATGATGTTTAGCCTAGGTTCCAGTCTGGATTTTTTTGCAGGAACGGAATCAAACCGCCTGCCGCCAGCAAGGCCTGCACTGCCGCAGGCAGCGGCGGCACGGCACGGGTGATGTTGCGCGCGGCGACGACCACACGGCCGGCAGACGGATCGATTTCAATCGCGTCACCGGCGCTGATGCCGCTGGTATCGCACTCGATCACCGCCAGCCCGTTGTTGATCGCATTGCGGAAAAATTGCCGACCGAAAGATGGCGCGACAATGGCAGCGACACCCATCTGATGCATGATGTGCACAGCCTGCTCGCGCGACGAATTGATGCCGAAGTTTTTGCCGGCAACCAGCACATCGCCTTTTTTGAAGGCTTTGGCGAAACCCGGTGACACTTGATCGAAAGCCACAGTCGCGATGTACGCCGTGTCCTTGCCCGGCAGGTATTTGCTCGAGCAATGGATGTCGGTGCTGACTTCGTCGCCCAGAACGCGGGCGCTGCCTTTGATGATGTTCATGGTGTGTTTCCCTGGCCCTAAGCCGCCGCACGCCAGTCGCCGCCGGCGACGGTGCGTGCATCGGTGACAAATCCGGTCAAAGCAGAAGCAGCAACCGTGGCCGCCGAACCGATCCAGATTTCCGAATTCGGATTGCCCAACCTGCCCTTGAAATTGCGGTTGGCGCTGGAAATCACCACCTGGTTGTCGCCGGCGATGTAATGACCGGTGATGTTGACGCAGGTGCCGCAGCCCGCCGCTTCAACCGAAGCACCGGCAGCGGTGAGGATTTCAAACAGGCCTTCACGCATCGCCGCGAGGTAAATCGCGCGCGATGCCGGCGTGACAATCATGCGCACGCCCTTTGCCAGCTTGCGGCCCTTGAGGATCGCCGCGGCCTGGCGGATATCGTCAAGCCGGCCGTTGGTGCAGGTGCCGATCAACGCGACCTGGATTTTCTGGTTGGTCACTTCATTCACGCCGACCACGTCGTCGATGTGATGCTGGCGCGCCACCTGCGGCGGCAGCTTCGCGGTGTCGATCACGATGCGCCGCGTGTAAGTGGCATCAGCATCTGCTTTCACCGGTTTCGGCGCAGCAGCGTTATGCGCTTTCAGCCAGGCGAAGGTTTTTTCATCGGCCTCCAGCAAGGCCGCCTTCGCACCCAGTTCCGCCGCGTGATTCGATAACGTCATCCGATCGTCGATGGCCATCGCCGAGACACCCGATCCGACATACTCCAGCGCCTGGTAATTCGCCCCTTCCGCACCGAGCTGCGACAACATGTGCAGCGTCACATCCTTGGCCCACACGCCCGGCTGCAAGGGTCCATTCAATTCGATGCGGATGGTGTCCGGCACGCGGAACCACAGTTTGCCGGTCATCATGACCGCCGATACATCCGTGCCTTCAACACCGGTGCCGAAGGCGTTAAACGCGCCGTAAGTGGTGGAATGTGTATCCGTGCCGACGACGAGATCACCGCAGGTCAGGTGCCCACCTTCAGGCAGCACCTGATGGCAAATGCCATCGCCTACGTCGTAAATTGGTGAGCCGTGTTTTTCAGCAAACTCGCGCATGGCGACATGGGTATTGGCTGCTTCCATGTTCGGCGGCGGTGAATAATGGTCAAGCACCAATGCGGTGCGTTTGACATGGGGCAACGCGAAGTTGGCCTGGCCCGCACCGAGCTTTTCGATCATTTTCAGCGCGTTACCGGCACGCGCATCATGGATCATCGCGAAATCAACGTCCGCAACAACGATTTCACCGGCTGTTGCCGGTTTGCCGCCCGCGTGATTGCCGAGAATTTTCTCGGCGATGGTATGACCCATTGGGCTGTCCTCCTGAAGGAAATCGCCGCAAGATCAAGCAGTGCGGCGTAGCCCTAAATTCTACCCCAGTGACCGGGTATTCACCGACACTGGTTCACGATGTGAGCCTGTAATACCGAGTGGCTAGCGGATGCTTCGCCCTCAGGGTTTGCTTCATCACGCTGCGCTAACGTTCCTTATTGAAAAACGAATTCGACACTGATGACACACAAACATCACATGGTGACCATCTTTGATCGGATCAATGGACTTGTCTCCAAGCCGTAACATGGAACGATTACATGTCAAACAGCGAAATGGTGCAAAATACATCACACCATGCACTATAACCATAACAAAGCTGATAAGTAGCAGCATTGGCCATATCTCAGCATTAACAAAAATAAGGTTTCCAAAACTTAAAAATATAAAAGACAAAACGAGAGATACTACGGCAACCACCCTTGGGATAGCATGCCGTCTCGTAAATCTGCGCGCACCTTCTGTATCGAGCCGATAGTCGACGACGGATTCAAACGTCATTGTTTTCACTAAGCATTAATTAATCACACTCACACTTTCTATCCGCATGGTAAAGGGACCAGGCTCGAATATTTTAGTATGTCGAGACTACCCTGCACACGATTTATTTCCCGCGAAACGACCTGCCGCCATCCACTGTCAGCACAGTGCCGGTGATATACGAAGCCCTGCCCGAGGCGAGAAACACGATGGCACTGGCAATCTCGTCCACCGAGGCCAACCGGCCGAAGGGATAACCCTTGGTCAGCTCAGGCCAGCGACTGCTGTCGCCGAGTTCTTTTTGCGCTCTGGCTTCCCAGCGTACCCGCTGCCGCTCGGTTTCGGTCGCCGCCGGATTGAGCCCGACCACGCGTACACCGTAATCCGGGCCTTCCGCGCCCAGCGCGCGCGACATCGCAATCAGCGCCGCATTGGCCATGCTGCCGGAGATGTAATCAGCACGCGGCCGTGCGCCGGAAGCCCCGATAACGTTGATGATCACGCCACTGCGGCGCTCGCACATCGCCGTGTACACCTCGCGCGCCATGTTCAGGAAACCGAACAGTTTCAGCGACCACGAAGCTTCCAGCGCAGCCTGGTCCATTTTCGCCAGCGAGCCCTGCGGTATGGAACCGGCGTTGTTGATCAGGATGTCGACATCCTTCAGTTCACCCGACAACTGCGAGGCCACCTTGGCATCCGAAAGATCCGCGGCATGGCAGGTGACTTCGACCTTGTATGCAGCAAGGATGTCCTTGCGCGCCTGATCCAGATTCTCGAGCTTGCGTGAGACCAGATGCAGATTGCAGCCCTCCTCTGCCAGCAGTTTGGCCACGCCCAGACCGATACCGCGCGAGCCGCCGGTGATGAGGGCCGTCTTGCCCCTAATGCGTAAATCCATAACTCAGCCGCCTTTCTTCAGCAGGCCAAGATCATCCAGCGTGCCGCGCATTTGCGCATCCAGCTCATCCCAGTATTTGCGCGTATCGCGGCTGTTGGTGTAATTCGGCTCCCACTCATTCTTGTCGAGGTTGGCGCGCCAGCTCGAATCCTTGTCGAGATTGGCAAAAAACTGCTCCCAGTACGCCAGCTGGTTCGGCGGCAGGGTCTTGCCGGCGATCAGGCCGCGGTAATTCGAAAATGACGTGTTGACACCCATCTCCCTGAAAGTCGGCACCTCGGCAAACACCCCGCCGACGCGGCTCGGCGCGCTGATGCCGATCACGCGCACCGTGCCAGCCTTCAGGTGCGACACTGCCGACGATGCACTGGCCGCTACCACATCGACATGCCCGCCCAGTGCAGCAGTAATCGCCTTGCCGGCGGAATCGAACACCACAGCGCGCACTTTTTTCACATCAATGCCGGCTGCCTTGAACGCAAGTCCGGCAGCGATGTGGTTGGCGCCACCGGCTACGGAGGAAAACGACAGGCTCAGCGCAGTCGGATCCTTTTTCAGGCGCTCCAGCAGTTCGCGCCCGCTCTTGATCGGTGATTCATTGCGAACCACAAACACCACATACTCATCGTAGAGGAGGCATACCGGCGTGAAATCGCGGTAGCTGAAGGTCGTGGTGCCCGTCAGGTGTCCAAGCGACAGATTCAGGTTCGCCATCATCAGGTAATGCCCGTCGCTGGCATGCTGGTTCAGGTAATTCCAGGCAATGGTATTGCCACCGCCGGGCTTGTTCATCACGTTCATCTGTACATCGAGCAGGCGTTTTTCCTGCGCGGTCTGCGCGATCAGCCGCAGCATCAGGTCGTTGCTATTGCCTGCCGCGGAGCCGACGATCAGCTCAACCGGACGCTGGGGTTTCCAGGGTGCTTGCGCAAAGGCGGTGACTGATGCCAGTGCCATTGCAGTGAAGAAAAAAAAGATGCGAATGTACGAACTAGCCATTACGTTTTCCTCTCCTTAAACGCAGATGAATTGCTGCCGCACGATATTTTTCTCCGTTGCAGAAAACGTCAAGAGCCACGAAGCGAAATCGGCGAGATCACGTCTATGGATACCGAATCTAAATGGGCGCTTGCGCTGGAATATACGTTGCCTATCCTTACTCGATAGCCGCAACCAATTGCCGAATGTTTGGCTGCTGATTATCAAGCTGTGATTGATTAACCGTCACCGTCCTCCCAGCAACATTATGAGCGCCGGCTGTTAGGCGAACAATTGGAGCCCCAAGAGAACTCGATACAACGGATGCCGTATTTGCATCAACAATCTCAAACTGAAACATCTGATTAAACGCATTTCTACCAGCCGGACTCCCCGCCCCGGCAGGATGAATATGAAATACGTTTGGATTATTTTGCCAAACCGCCCAAATTTCATTTCCAATCTCATGCACAACAGTGCGAAATGCCTTCGCGGACTTTATGTATTGCGTCAGTCGATTACCGACATAGCAATAAATTCTTGGGATAGGCAACCGAAATTGCTGAGAGTTTAGGTAGTACTGGGACTGCTGAGCCCCCGGCATCCTCGTAATCCCATATAGCAAAGCAAGGACTGCGCGGACAGCACGTTTCGACGAACCATCTGCCGAAAAAGGAATAATAAGTCTGTCGGCTGCGGAAAGAGCAAGTTCGGTATAAATTGAAAAACTGGGATTGCAATCTATGAATACTGCCGCATCTTCTTGATTCCAAGATCGCTGGACATCTTTGATGAGATCGCTAATCCAAGTATGAACAATCCTCCATGCATCGTTAGGCCCTGGAGCTGTTGCCCCTAAAACCCGAGAGGCTTGTATTTCAAGTTGTTCGTCTCCGGGAACCAAAAATAAATTTGCAGGAACCGCAAAATTCCGCTGCGATACCTGCACCAAGAAAGAAGCCCCAGTATTGGGGTTAACATAAGGACTAATGATTCGGTCTTCAATATAGCCAGAAATGGTTCGGCGCGGCGCCTGATTACTTAAAGAGTCCAAAACGTTTTCACCAGCCACCATCCCGCCAAGAAGCATTCCAGAAGCATTTGCTTGCGGACACAAATCAATTACTAGAATTTTCTTATTTGGATGAGTCCTCGCATACTCGCAGGCGATTTGAAAAGTAAGGTAACTCTTGCCAACACCGCCTTTGTTATTCCATATCGCATAAATAGCCATTTTTACCTGCTTTCGACTCGCTTTGTTGATCCGAAACCGAGTGTACCGGGTAAGTGATTAGTAATGTTAATAAACCTTGTATTTCACTGCCTTTGGATCCCCAGCATCGCCCGTGCCTCATCCGTCGTCGCCGGTTCACGCCCGATCGCACGCCCGAGTTCGGCAAAGCGTCGCACCAGTTCGGCATTGGTCGGGCAACCGATTTCCGGATAAGGGTAATCACCGATGCCCGGCGCCAAGTGCCCATTGCGTTCCAGCGCAGTGGTCGCCACGTTGAACAAATTGCCTTCCTTGCACGCCACCGTCCATTCAATGCGCCGGTGCGGCGGCATGAAATCGATCAGCGCCTCCAGCCCGCGCGTAGTACAAGGGTGCGCGCCGACGATGCCGCCCTCAGCCAGCACACACTGCACATAAGCCGGCTCATTCACTGCGCCCATATCCAGAAAAGCTTCGACCATACGCACAAACGGCACCGCCCATACCGACAGGTGCGGCTTCACGCCGGCATCGGTCATGCCCTTGGCCAGAAACAGACAGGTCTCGGTGCTGTTCTTGTAAATCTTGTTGGTGGTGAGGAATTTTTTCGCTACCGGATCGTAGGCATCGATGTTGCTGCTGCCGGTATCGACCGCAGCGAAATCCGGACGGGTTTTGTTTTGCTTGCCCATCAGCTTGATATGCGCCAGACGGTTCTCGTCTTCCTTAACCGTGATCTGGCCCAGCGTCGTGTCGATCAGGATGTCGCATTTTTCGCGGATCTTGGCGACGATCTCGGCGTAGACCTCCGGCGTATGGCATTTTCCGCCGTCGGGATTGCGCGCATGAAAATGGATGATCGAAGCCCCGGCAGCGCGGCACTCGGCTGCGGTCTCGGCGATTTCATCCGGCGTGAATGGCACATTCTTGTTGATGTCGCGCGACATGTATTCATTGACGCGCACCGTGATGATCAGTTTCTTTGCCACTTTGCCTGTTGCTCCGTAATCAGGCTTGCTTGACGGTATTGAGCCGCTTGCAGACATCAAGGAACAGATGTCCATCGGTGCCGAGCACGATGGCCTGCACACCGCGCTTGCGCACCGATTTGCCGTAGACCGGATCGGGTTTGTTGCCGATGGTGGTCATCACATATTTGCCGTGCTTACGTGCGGCAGCGACAACCTTCTCCAGCGCCGCCGCCATTTTCGGCTCATCAAAAGTTGCATGCGGCACACCCAGCGCGATCGACAGGTCGGTGGGTCCGATGAAAAACACTTCCAGTCCGGGCATCGCCGCCATCGCCTCGAAATCCTCCAGCGTCGCCGTGTCCTCAATCAGCGGAATCACCATCATCTCGTCATTGGCCTGGCGCACATGCGCCTCCCAGTCACCCGGCGCGTAACCGGCGGAACGCACGATGGCGCAGGCGCCGCGACTGCCCTCGGGGGCATAACGCACAGCCTCAAGGGCTTTCGCACAATTTTCGCATGTAGCATGCGACAGCGCGATGCCGGCCGCGCCCATGTTCAGCAGTTTAAGTATCAGGTTGGAGTCAGCTTCCGGTACCCGCACAAACGGCGTGATGCCGGCGGCGTCGGCGGCGCGAATGATGTGCGCGCAGCGGTCGAGGTCCAGTGCGCTGTGCTCCATGTCGATGATGACGAAATCGATACCGGCCGCGGCAGCGAGCTCGGTAATGATCGGACTGCCAGTGAAGAGAATGAGGCCGGTGACGGTTTCGCCGCGTCGCAGCGCAGCGCGTATCGGATTTTTCATATTAAAAATGGCCTGGATGGGAGGCGCCGAGATTACTCCCCGCCTCCCGGCAGGGCAAGACGAAAGGTCGTGCGGAACCGACGGGAATAGAAATGTGATAAATAAGTGTGGCAAATGAGCGCTCGATTTTTACCCTACAGACAGACTACCCATGCCCAATGAAACCGCACTGACCGCCGAAGTCGCCTCTTTCATCACCCGCACCAAAGCCGCGCAGATCCCGCGCGAGGTGATGCGCCTCGGCAAGCGTTCCTTGCTCGACGGCCTCGGCCTGGCATTCGCCGGCAATGCCGCCGAATCCGGCCACATCGTGCGCAACTATCTCAAAACCCTGGGCGTACCTCTGGACAAGGGCGCCACGGTAATCGGCACGGCACTGAAAGTACCGGCACGCTTCGCCGCCTTCGCCAACGGCATCGCGATCCATGCTGATGACTATGACGACACCCAGCTCGCCGTGGCCAAGGACCGCGTTTACGGCCTGCTCACCCACCCCACCGCGCCGGCACTGCCGCCGGTGCTGGCCATCGCTGAACGCGACAACCGCTCCGGACTCGATCTGCTGACCGCATTCCAGATCGCCGTTGAAGTCGAAACCAAAATCGCCGAAGCCATCAACCCGCGGCATTACGCTGATGGCTTTCATTCCACCGCGACCATGGGTGCCATAGGCGCCGCTGCAGGTGCCGCGCGCCTGCTCGGCCTCGATGCCGCACAAACCGCGCAAGTATTGAGTCTCGGCGCCAGCCAGGCCGCCGGACTGCGCGAAAACTTCGGCACCATGACCAAACCTTTTCATCCGGGCCGCGCTGCGGAATCCGGCGTACTCGCCGCCGAACTGGTCAAACTCGGCTGGACTGCAGCCAGCAATGGCCTCGAAGCCAACCGCGGCTTTTTCAAGGCGGCCGGCGGCGGTTACGACCCACAATCCATCCACGGCAAACTCGGCAAACCCTGGACCTTCGCCATGCCCGGCGTATCGATCAAGCCGCATCCCAGTGGCTCGCTGACCCACACCGGCATGGGTGTGATGCTTGAACTGGTACTCAAACACGACATCAAACCTGCACAGGTTGCCAAAGTCCGCGTCGGCACCAACCGCCACATGCCGAACACGCTGATTCATCGCCGTCCGAAAAACGAACTGCAGGCCAAGTTCAGTATGGAGTTCTGCATGGCGATTCTGCTGCTGGAACGCAAGGCCGGGCTCGCCGAGTTCACTGACGCCATCGTCAACCGTGCTGATGTGCAGCGCACCATCGGCCTGATTGATTTCGGTGTGCATCCCAAGGCCGAGGCCGCGGGCTACGAAAAAATGACCACCCTCATCGACATCGAATTGAAGGACGGCCGCATCATCAGTGGCAGTGCCGATTTTGGCAAGGGGAGTCCGGCCCATCCGATGAGCGATAACGAGGTCGCGAACAAGTTCATCGAATGCGCAAGCTGGGGCGGTCTGCCGAAAGCCGCAGCAGGAAAAATCATCGACCTGGTGTTCAACCTCGAAAAACTCCGCAGCACCCGCGAACTGACCCGATTGCTGGCCATTAAACCCGCCCGCAAAAAACCGGCGAAAGCAAAAAAATAGACTAAAATCATGGCCCTTACTGGAGCACCTATGAACTCACTCCCCCGCATCGGTTTCATGCTCGGCGACGTCACCGGCATCGGCCCCGAAATCGCTGCCAAACTGCTGGCCACCGGCAAACCCGCGCAAGTCGCGAACGTGGTCATCATCGGCGACAAACGCGTACTCGAACTCGGCATGAAAAACGCCGGCGTCAAAATCCCGCACACCGTCTACCGCAGCATTGATGAAGTGACCTGGCCGCGCCAGGATCTGCCGCTGCTTGAACTCGGCAACACCGACCCGGCGAAATACCCGCAGGGCACGTCTTCGGACGAAGCCGGCAAGCTCGCCGGCGATACGCTGAAGGTGATGATTGACCTCGCACTTTCCGGAAAACTTGACGGCATCTGCTTTGCGCCGCTGAACAAGGGTGCGATGAACCGCGGTGGCTGGAAATTCAATGACGAACACCAGATGTTCGCCAAGCTCACTGACCACAGCGGTTTTTTCGGTGAGATGAACGTGATCGATCAGTTCAGCACCTTCCGCGTCACTTCTCACGTGGCGTTGCGCGAAGCCGTTAACATGATCACCCCGGAGCGCATCACCGCGGCGGTCAATCTTGCCAATGACACGCTGCGCGCCGTCGGTAAAGCCAGCCCGCGCATCGGTGTGGCCGCGCTGAATCCACACAACGGCGAAAACGGCCTGTTCGGCGATGAGGAAATTCGCATCATCCGCCCCACCGTCGACAAATTGAAAAGCGGTGGCATCAACTGTCAGGGCCCGATTTCATCCGATGTGATTTTCCTGAAGGCGCTGAAAGGCGACTTCGACGGTGTGGTGATGATGTACCACGACCAGGGCCAGATCGCGACCAAGCTGCTCGGCTTCAACAAGGGCGTCACAGTGACCGCCGGCCTCAAGACCGTGTTCACAACACCAGCGCATGGCACGGCCTACGACATTGTCGGCCAGGGCAAAGCCGATCCCGGCGCGATGGAACATGCCTTCACGTTGGCCACCAGCCTTGCAGCCGGACGTATAGCCGCGGCGGCTGCCAATGCCGCGGCCTGAACCAAATCAATGTAGCACTGACCAAGCAATAGCAGACCCATCATAATAAACCGGAGGAAAAGCATGACCAAACCCGTAACCTCGCGCCTGCCGCTTTTAAGCCTTCTCACCGGCGCCATGCTGGCAACCTTTGCTGCGCAAGGTATTGCCGCCGATTGGCAACCGACCAAACCGATCCGCATGCTGGTGGGCTTTGCACCAGGCGGCGGCACCGACGCCACGGCCCGTGCCATGGGCAGCAAACTCAGCGAACGCCTGGGCCAGCAGATCATCATCGACAACCGTCCCGGCGCCGCCGGCAACATCGCCACAGAAATCACCGCCGGAGCTACACCCGACGGTTACACCATATTGATGGGCACCATTGCCGCGCTGGCGATTAACCCGGCGCTATACAAGAAGTTGCCCTTTGATCCACTGAAAGACGTGATCCCGATCTCGCGCGCCGTGGATTCGACCAACGTACTGGTAGTCCATCCTTCGGTGCCGGTCAAAAACGTCCAGGAACTGGTTGCGCTCGCCAAGACCAAACCGCTGAATGGCGGCTCCTCGGGTGTCGGCGGTGCCGGCCACCTTGCGCTGGAGCTGTTCAACCTGAAAGCCGGCACCAAGATCGTCCACATCGCCTACAAGGGCGGCGGCCCGGCAATGGTCGACCTGCTCGGCGGCCAGATCAACCTGATTTTTGCCACAGCAGCCAGCGCCGTCGGCCACATGAAGACCGGCAAGATCCGCGCACTGGCCGTGTCCACCGCAAAACGCTCGGGCTTGGTGCCCGAACTGCCGACGGTCGCTGAAGCCGGCTTGAAGGGCTTCGAAGCGAACAACTGGTATGGCCTTCTGGCTCCGGCCAAAACCCCGCGCAATGTAATCGATCGCCTGAACAAGGAAAGCTTCGCTGTGCTGAATCTGCCGGACGTCAAGGACCTGCTGTTCAAACAGGGCCTCGACGTAGCCCCGAGCACCCCGGAAGCCTTTGGCGCTTACATTAAATCCGAAAAAGCCCAGTGGGAAACCGTGATCAAGGCCGCCGGCCTGTATCACACTAACTAATTCACACCGACTGATCAGCAATGTAAAAAGCAAACTAAGCTGTTCGATTAGATATAAGCCTGCGAGGCGATGGCCCCGCAGGCTTTTTTTTGCCACAATGCTGCGGCGCATATATTCACTTTCCGCGGAGCATTCATCATGAAAACGCTGCACTGTATTTCCTCCATCGTTGCCACTATCGTTGTTGCCATCGTTGCCGCCGGCTTGATCGCGACACCTGCCTTGGCCGCAGACTGGTCCCCGACCAAACCGGTGCGCTTCATCGTCGGCTTTCCGCCCGGCGGAGCCACCGACCTCGTCGCGCGCTTCCTGCAGCCCAAACTCGCGGCCAGCCTCGGCAGCCAGGTCATCATCGACAACCGTCCCGGCGCCAACAGCGTGATCGCGATGCAGATCCTGAAAAATTCCGAAGCCGACGGCCATACGGTCGGTATGTCGCATATCGGTTCGCTGGTGGTCAGCCCGACAATCCAGAACACCGGCTACGATCCGCTGAAGGATTTTGTCCCCGTCGGCATGCTGGTCACACTGCAAAATATTCTAATCACCCATCCTTCGGTGCCGGTGAAAAACATCAACGAGTTCATTGCCTACGCCAAGAGCCAGCCGGGCAAGGTCAACTACGCCACTTCCGGCATCGGCAGCCCCGGCCACCTCGCCGTGGCCTTGTTCGAGAGCATGACCGGCACCACGCTGAACCACATTCCGTACAAGGGCGGCGGCCCCGCCATCACCGACCTGCTCGGCGGCCAGGTACCCTCGTTCATGGCGGTGATCTCCACAGCAGTGCCGCATGTGCAGTCCGGCAAGGCACGTGCGCTGGGCGTCACCGGCGGCAAACGCGCCGAAGCGCTGCCCGATGTGCCGACCATCGCTGAAGCCGGCGTCAAGGGTTACCTCGCGATCAACTGGTACGGCCTCTCCGCACCGCCGAAAACACCGCCGGCCATCGTCGCCCGCATGAACAAGGATTTCACCGCCGCGCTGAATGCGCCCGACGTGATCAAGCAATTGAAAGATCGTGGTATCGACTCGGCGCCGTCCAACGGTGCGGATTACCTGAAATTCATCCGTGCCGAGCAGGAGCGCTGGGTACCGGTGATCAAGAAAGCTAAAATCGAGGCCAACTAAACCCGCCTGCCACATTCCGCATGATCATCGACTGTCACGGCCACTACACCACCGCCCCCAAATCACTTGAAGCCTTCCGCCAGCGCCAGATCGACGGCCTGAAGGACGCCAGGCTAAGCCCGGCGAAGGACTCCATGGTGATCGGCGATGATGAAATCCGTGACAGCATCGAAGGCGCGCAACTGCGCATCCAGCGCGAGCGTGGCACCGACCTGACGATTTTTTCGCCGCGCGCCGGCGGCATGGGCCATCACATCGGCAATGCCGTCACCAGCGAGTTGTGGTCCGGCATCTGCAATGAATTGATTCACCGCGTCTGCACGCTGTTCCCGAAAAACTTTGTCGGCGTCTGCCAGTTGCCGCAAAGCCCGGGCGTCGCGCCCGCCAACTGCATCCCCGAACTCGAACGCTGCATCAACGAATACGGCTTCATCGGCTGCAACCTGAATCCGGATCCCGCCGGCGGCTACTGGACCGACCCGCCGCTGACCGACCACCACTGGTATCCGCTGTATGAAAAACTGGTCGAACTCGACGTGCCCGCGATGGTGCATGTCAGCGCCTCCTGCAACCCGGCCTTCCATTTCACCGGGGCGCATTACATCAATGGCGACACCACCGCCTTCATGCAGTTCATCACCGCGGACCTGTTCAAGGATTTCCCGACACTCAGATTCGTGATTCCCCACGGTGGCGGCGCGGTGCCCTACCACTGGGGCCGTTACCGCGGCCTCGCGCAGGACATGGGCAAGCCGCCGCTGAAAGACTTTCTGCTCAACAATGTGTATTTCGATACCTGCGTCTATCACCAAGCCGGCATCGACCTGCTGACCCGCGTGATCCCCGCCGACAACATCCTGTTTGCTTCGGAAATTGTCGGCGCGGTGCGCGGCATCGACCCGGAGACGGGTCATTATTACGACGACACCAAGCGTTACATCGACAAGGTCGACTGGCTCAGCGCCGCGGACAAGCAAAAGATTTTCAGCGGCAATGTGCAGAAGGTGTATCCGCGTTTTGCCGCACCCTCCGCCTGAGGCGCATCAGTCGCCGGTCAGAGTGCCAGGGTAATATATAAGTTATTGTTTTTATTGACTATTTTAAATAGTCGCCCTCACTTACCCCTCATCATTCAACTACCACGGCCCGACACCATCCGGCCGTTGCGTTCGATGCGTGTGGCACAGGATGTCGTGCCGCAGTCAAATTCGGTTTTCACCACATCCTTCGGCGTCACCAGGATCGTGCCGCGGCCGCGCCTGGCCGTGCCGGCATCGTATTCATAAGTGACCGTTCCCGAGGGTTCGTTAATGGTCATCACATAACGGGTGAACTCGCCGAAATACAAACCGCGCTCCTCCGGCAACACCATTTCCACCCGCAGCGGTATGCGGTTTTTTGTCGTCGGGTGAATGCGGAAATAACGTTTGACGCGATCACCGTAGCGGAATGACGGATCCACTGCGGCGATGCGCTGCATCAGCTTGACTTCACTGGGCCGCAGCGGCGTGTCCTCCACGCCCATGCCGGCCATCGGCTGCGCTGCAACGGGCAGCACAGCGAATGCAGCCACCAACAGTGCGCTAGTTGCCTTCAAGGTCTTCATACGCTTCCGGGGTGAATCGTGGTGAGCAGATCGCGAGAAACACCAGATCACCCTCACCGGCATTGGCAATACGCTGGCGCACCGACGGCGGAATCATCACCACATCACCCGCCTGCACTTCCTGTGGTGGGTAATCACCGATCTCCATGCGCCCGACACCGTCGAGAATCACATAACGCTCCAGCGTATCGACCACGCGATGCCAGCGCGTGGTGACCCCGGGTTCCACCCGCGCCCGCGCGATCGACATGCCGGGATCGTCGGGTGAATTGGACAGCTCCAGAATATGACAACGTTCGTCGATCAGGACTTCGGCTGCGGGATGCGGGCGGAGGATGGGTGGTTGCATGTAATCCAGATACCGGTTCAAGACTTCCCGTAACACCAATGCCACGGCTCATACTGAAAACCCCACTGGTTACCTATTGGATATGAAAGCTGATAACCAAACCCAGCGGCGTGCGAAACAAGCCAGGAAAACGCAGGGGTCTTATCAAATTCAACATCAAGAACACGACTGCCGGGTGCAGACAGATCAATTGCCCGTCCGGTGTGATGCTCGCTGAATCCCGGTGGCGCATTCACACAGAGCACCTCTTCTATAGTCGACCCTGCCGCCAGTTTCCGGCGCACGATCTCTGCCTGGCGATCAATGCTCCGATAAGCCGAAACAATAAACAGCCCTACGCCATCCGAAAAAGCTGCAGCCTTCAATTTTTTCCAGGCGATCGCCGCAGAGTGGATGAGCAAATGCTCTCTACCATCATCACCAATTTCCGCGATTTCAAGTTCATTGGCTTCCTCGCACTGCGGCAAACCGCGGGCAACCATCATTTCCGCCGGAATCCCGAGCTCTGCAAAAAGCAAATCGAGACGTGGCGAGTCCATTGCCGCAATGCGCTGCAAAACGTTACCGTCCGAAAAACTTCTTCACCGTCTCGTCCGCCACCTTCTGCAGGAAGGCCGCGTCATCCTTGCTGATCCTGCCGTAGTAGTCATAGCTGTTGCCCACCGGCGATTTGCCATAGACACTGGCATACACCGTACACGCCGCGAGATAGGTGCCGATCAGCGTCGGATGGCTGCCGTCGAAGTCATGGTGCAGCTTAATGTCCGGCCGCTGGCGGTAGGCCTCGGCAAAGGCAAGCCCGGTCGGAATCACCAACGCGCCGATTTCGTTGCCGGCAGAGACATACATCTCCGCCGTCTTGTCGGTCATGTCGGGCCTCGCCTCTTTGCTCGGCTTGACGTGCGCAGGCGTCATGTAGAGCGCAACTTTGCCGCCCTGCTTGGTGATCACCTCATTAAAGGCGATGACACTCTCGCGGAAGCGGGCGCGCGGCGCATCAGACATCGCATCGGTGCTGTTGCCCTGCATGATCACCAGCTCGAAGGGCTGCTTGATGCCAAGGTTGCCCGGCGTGGTCAGGTGCACGATGTTGTGGTGCCACAGCGGCGCGCCGCCGACGGTTGCCGATTTGTACTGGATGCCCTTCAGCGTCGGATCCGCCGCAGAGGCGATGCGGTTGACGTGGTTGTGCAGGCTGTCGTTGTAATACATATAGCTGTTGCCGACGAACAGCACGCGTTTGGGCGTATCGACCTGCGGTTGCTTCACCGTCGGGCTGGCGGCTTGAACACCGGCAGCCGACAGCAGCGCGATGGCCAGGAACAGCTGCAGGGCTGAAACTATGCGGGACAACATGGCGGACTCCCCCTCTTCTGGTTATTGAACCGGCATCATAGCGCCACCGGGCGTCCGCACCACAGCCGGCGGGGCCAATATGTGGAGCGGGCCGCCCCGCCGCCCGCGGCGTCCAGTAACATGGATCAAAATGCGCCCCGCATGCACCACCGGCGGCGCTACAAAAACAAGCAGGCACCCGGAGGAGCACACCATGACTGTCCTACCGCGATTTTTCCCGGCCTGCCTTTGCGCCGCTCATGCCGCCGCTTACGCCGCCGCTTTGTTGCTGACCGGCCTTGCCGCAACGGCCAGCGCGGCAACACCCGCCACCCGCGGCGTTTATCCCGACCGCCCGATCCGCCTGCTGATCGCCCAGGCGGCAGGCGGCAATGCCGACATCATCGCCCGCGCACTGGCCGAAGGCCTCGCTGAACGCCTCGGCCAGAACGTCGTCGCCGACAACCGCGGCGGCGCCAGCGGCATCATCGCCACTGAACTCGCGGTGCGCGCCGCGCCCGATGGCTACACGCTGTTGCTGGTACCCAGCTCTTTTGGCGTCAATCCCGCCGCCAACCGCAAGCTGCCCTATGACCAGTTACGCGATCTCGCGCCCATCACGCTGGTCGCCAGCGCACCCAATGTACTGGTGGTCGGCCCCGCGCTGCCGATCAAATCGGTCGCTGAATTGATCAAAGCCGCCAAAGCCAATCCCGGCAAACTCACCTACGGCTCCTCGGGAAATCTGGGTTCTCCACATCTGGCCGGTGAGCTGTTCGAACTGATGACCGGCACCGACATGGTCCATGTGCCCTACAAAGGCGCCGCCGCGGGTTTGGTAGACCTGATCGGCGGCCGCATCTCGCTGACCTTTGCCAGCCTGCCCAGCGCCATCGCCCACATCCGTGCCGGCCGCCTGCACGCGATCGCGGTGACCAGCGAAAAACGTTTCCCGCTGACTCCCGAACTGCCCACGATGGCGGAATCCGGCCTGCCCGGTTTTGAAACCACCGCCTGGCAGGGACTGATCGCACCGGCCCGCACGCCAGCCGCGATCATCAAGCGCCTCAACACCGAAGCCGTGGCAGTGATCAACCAACCCGCCATGCGCGACCGCATGATCCAGAACGGCGCAATCCCCGTCGGCAGTACGCCGGAAGAACTGTGGGACTTCGCGCGCAAACAAATCGAGAAATGGGGCAAGGTCATCAAGGCTGCAGGCATTACTCCGAACTGATCCGCTACCCCATCAATCCTCACTCCTCAATCCTGAACCCAGATGGAACAATCACTGTGACCTCCACCAACACCGGCCCCCTCTCCCGTTTCACCGTCCTCGACCTCACCCGCGCCCGCTCCGGCCCCACCGCCGTGCGCCAGCTCGCTGACTGGGGCGCCAAGGTCATCAAGATTGAAGAACTCGGCGAACAGGACGGCGACGGCAGCCCCTTCGATAAACGCCACGGCCCGGATTTCCAGAACCTGCATCGCAACAAGCGCAGCATCACGCTAAATTTAAAGGCGCCCGAAGGCGTGGCGGTGTTCAAAAAAATGGCGGCCACTGCAGACGTCATCGTCGAAAACTATCGGCCGAAAGTAAAAGACCGCCTCGGCATCGATTACGAAACCATCCGCAAGATCAACCCGCGCATTGTCTACGGCAGCATCAGCGGCTTCGGCCAGGACGGCCCCTACGCCGACCGCCCCGGCCTCGACCAGGTCGCACAGGGCATGAGCGGCCTGATGTCGGTCACCGGCCTGCCGGGCCAGGGCCCCGTGCGCGCCGGCATCGCCATCGGTGACTCCAGCGCCGGCATGTTCCTCGCCTTCGGCATCGTCACCGCGCTGCTCGACCGCGAACACACGGGTGTCGGGCAATGGGTGCATACCTCCCTGCTGCAAGCGCTGATCGCAATGACTGATTTCCAGGCCGCGCGCTGGACGGTCTCCGGAGAAGTCGCAGGACAAGCCGGCAACAACCACCCCACCGCCATTCCCACCGGCACCTACAAAACCGCCGACGGCCATATCAACATCGCCGGCAGCGGCACGCTGTTCAACCGCCTGTGCAAGGCCGTCGGTCTGCCCGACCTGCCCAAGGATCCGGATTATTCCTCATCGAAAATCCGTTCAAAAAACCGCGAGGCGCTGAACAAAATCATTGCAGCGCAGATCGAAAAACGCACTTCTGCGGAATGGATCGCATCACTCAATGAAGCCGGTGTGCCCTGCGGCCCGATTTACAAAATGAACGAGGTGTTTGCCGATCCGCAGGTGCAGCACCTGGGCATCGCGGCGCCGGTGAAGCATTACCAGTTGGGCGACATCCGGGTGGTCAAGAACGGCATCAACTTTTCGAAGACGCCGTTTGCCGTACGTAATCCGGCGCCGGATCGGGGAGCGGAGACGGACGAGATACTGAAGGAATATGGTTACGGCGAGGCAGAAATTGCGAAAATGAAGGCTGCCGATATCACCACCAGCAGTTAAATAATATTTCAATAAAATCAAATGGTTATATTATACCCTCCGCCTCTTTTCTAGAACATCCTTGGTAGCACTGGTCACCGCGCTTTCACGGCGGTAACCCGGGTTCAAATCCCCGCGGAAACGCCAAGCCCCGCCATGGCCAGTTTGTGCCGTGTTCTCGTATTTGCTAACATTCAACCATGGCATTCGAGATCGAATACTTCCATGCCCGCGTACTGGCGGAGATCGAATCCTGGCCTGTTGATGTCGTCGCCGACTATGCGCGACTGATCGAACTGCTGACTGAACACGGCCCCAGCCTTCGACTGCCACACTCGCGCGCCTTTGGCGAAGGTCTGTTCGAATTGCGGCCCCGGGGCCGATCCGGTATAGGCCGGGCGTTTTACTGTTTTGTAATCAACAGACGCATCGTCGTATTGCATGCGTTCATCAAGAAATCCCAGCAGACACCGGAACATGAATTGAAATTGGCGCGCAGGCGCCTGAAGGAGATCAAAAATGGCTGAACTGAAATACAAACCCGTGTCCCACAACCACAAGGCGTTTCTGGCCAAGGCCGGTGCCCGCAAGGGGTTTGCCGAAGCCTATAAGGCCCTCGAGCTCGAATATCAGGTCGCGGACCAGATGCTCAAGGCACGTTCCCGTGCCGGCCTTACGCAGGATGCCGTCGCCGAAAAAATGGGAACTACGAAAAGCGCCATCTCCAGGCTGGAATCCGCCGGGAAACATGCGCCCTCGCTGGCAACACTCAAACGTTATGCACGTGCAGTCGGATGTGAGCTGCAGGTCAAGCTGGTGCCACAGAAAACAGCCTGATGACGACCATCAGTAACGCATAGGGCTGACGACTCCCGTAAAACGAACCAAAATCCTAGCTGCCCGGCTGGGTTTCTTCAACTCGCCTTCTTAGACGCAGCCTTGGGTTTCTTTGCTGCACCTGATGCCCCTTTTAGCGCGAGCACATTGCAAACCAATCTCTCCCCCTGAAACCGCGCAGCGGTTGCGGTTGCAAGATACTGAACAACCATTATCCAGAGCGCAAATTTCGCTGCTTCTGTCGCAGCGCCGACTGCAAGTAGCGTTACGGGCGCGACGATCATCAAGATAAAAGATAACGCCGCCAAGTCGCGGAAGAGAAGAAAATGCCTGTGCGCTTGCGACACTCCGGCGTCACCTTCAACCTGCTTAAAAAGCCTATACCAAAGTGTGTTCTGGTCGCGCGGCGTTTCGGGAAACTGCCCGACCACCATACGCAGCCGCTCGATATCAATACGCGAATCTTTGTGTACGAATGTCAAGAAAGCCCGATGACCTGGAAGCACTTCCTTTATGCGCCAGAAAACAAGAACTGCTTTTGCATCTGACGGCACCAGCGATGTGAGCAAGAGTACCGCTACCGGCACAAATGCAGCACCGCCAAGCCGAGATCCAGACGACAACCATGACGCCGCTTGATCTACTACCGATGGAAAAGCGAACGCCACTAAGGCCAGAGCATCAGCAACCGCAACGCCCCAGACCCAAGTAGCGTTCTGCGCCTTGAGCGCGCCTTTCGTCACGCAGCCCTTTGAGCGTATTTGTCTTTGACGGCGGTAGTACGAAACCCCTCGGCGTTGACGACAAAAATAATATCGCCGTCAGTTCGCGTCGTGAGGACATGCCGCCGACGCAACTGATTACCGCAAGTTACCGGAATTCCGTTTGAACTGAGCAAAACGTCCCGGTAATCTGGGACGGTTTCTTGCGATTTGTATTGGATTCCGGTATCCGAAATCACAACCACCTGCGGCTTAAAATAATTAAATATATCCTCGCAAAAACCGCTTGCGCGTCCATGATGCGACGCCATGAGGACATCGGTGTTCTTCAACTCCGCAGCAAAAGCTGGGATCTTCAAAAGCGCCTGCCAACCCGCTTTTTCCAGGTCGCCGGGAAAGAGGAACTTTACTCCGGCGTACTCGATAAACGTAGCCATGCTTAAGTTGTTCGTATCGGAGAAACTGGGAAACTGATTGCAGAACGTTTTACAGGTAACGCCCCCCATCGCATCGTTGAATGGCACGGCCGTGCCATTGTAGGACTCATGCATTTCGATGAAATGAGCAACGCCAGCGCACAGCGGCCCTTCCGCTTCTTTGAGAACGCGCAATGCAGGTGCGCTGGGCGATCCATTCCGCACAAGCACCTCGACATGTACACCGTGCTCTCGCAGCCCGGCAAGGTCGCTCAGGTGATCGCGATCAGCGTTTGTCACGAAGAAGTAGTTAAGCTTCTCCAACTTCAGGTTGCGACGAATGAATTCGCTTGGACGCCAGCCGGTGCTGCTGTTATGGCCGCAGTCGATCATAGCCACGTTGCCGTTAGGCGCCTGCATAATGGCGCACGCGCCATGCTCAACATCAAAAACCCGAAGAATCAGTTCATCAGCCATTTTGAATTCCTTTAATTTAAAAAAGGGAAAAAGGGCTGATCACTGTAGGCGGATAGAACTTGCGCTTTGAGGGACTTACCCCAATGTGCGTTATAGCACAGACAATTTCCCGGACGCAACTAATGTAAAGTTAGTGATTGCCAACCACAAAATGTGGCGCTGTAGATATATACAGTGACAAGTAAATAAGCTGAAATGCAGAAAAACTTTCTAGCTCAGTCGGTAGCGTCCCTTGCAGCCGTACTGTTCAAGATCATCGGCGCATAGGAATAATTGGGGTCGGTGTAACCAGTCGGCTACGAAGAATTGAAGCGGTGATTCCCGTGAAACAAACCCAAACCCGACGCTACGACGTAGCAGCCCGGTTACACTGAGAGGTAGCATGCTGATTGTCGATTCACAGGTCCATATCTGGGCGGCCAACACCCCCGAGCGTCCATGGCCTGCCCGCCATAAGCCGCATCGACCGGAACCCTTTTCCAGCAGCGATCTGTTGCGTGAGATGGATGCTGCAGGCGTTGACGCAGCAGTCATTGTGCCGCCCTCCTGGGAGGGAGAACGCAATGACCTCGCACTGGAGGCGGCACGGCTGCATCCGCATCGCTTTGCGGTCGTGGGCCGGATGGATATTGATGCGCCTTCGTCGCACAGCGCGCTGAAGAACTGGCGCAGTCAGCCCGGCATGCTGGGGCTGCGTCTCGCATTCAACACGCCGCGCATGTTATCGATGCTGAATGAAGGTCAGTTCGAATGGCTGTGGACCGCAGCCGAAGAAGCCGGAATTCCCGTCATGGTGCGGGTTCTGCATCCACTGGTGCATCACATTGATGCCGTGGCCGGGCGGCACCCCGGGCTCAGGCTGGTGATGGATCACATGGCGATGCCGATGGAACTGAAGGATGATGCTGCCTTCGCAGAAATCGACAAACTGCTGATCTTGAGCAAACGGCCCAATGTCGCCGTCAAGGCCAGCGGACTGCCTTACTACAGCACGCATCCCTATCCTTACAAAAACATCCTCCCGCATTTTCGACGGGTATACGACGCTTTTGGACCGCAGCGGATTTTCTGGGGTACCGACCTCACCAAACTGTCCTGCAGCTATCGCCAAGCCGTCACCTTGTTTACCGAGGATATTCCCTGGCTTGCTGAAGAAGACAAGGACTGGATCATGGGAAGCGCGCTGTGCGCATGGCTGGACTGGAAACTGCCACAGACAAAACGCGGATGATGAATTGCCGGTCCCCGGGTAATTCATGACCTGAATGTGCGTATATTTTTGCTGCGCAAATTACTTCAGAGTCAAACTCAGACCGTAACGGCGACAGGCACTGGGTGTTTATGTCGCGGCAGCCACAGCGCCAGCGGGATGGCGAGGAATCCGATCGCAGAAGCCACGAGTATGGCCGCGGTGTAATTGCCAGAGTGGTCAAACAGCGCACCTCCGAGCCAGCCGCCCAGGGCCATGCCGGTGCTGCCGCCGATCATCTGGAAGGAAAAAATCGAACTCAGTGGCGCCTTCGCGCCGAACATCTGCCGGTTGATGATCGGGAATCCAACCATCTCGCCGCCGTAACAAATGCCGAAAAACACCGCGAAGGCATAGAAGTGCCAGACCTCCGTGGCAAACAGCAGCAGCAGGATCGACAGGCTCTGGCCGAAGATCGCCCCGGAAAGAATGGTCCGCCCGCCGAAACGTTCAGTGAGCAGCGAAAAACTGAACCGGCTGAAAATCGATACGCCGGCGATGGTGCTGAGCACACCTGCCGCCTGCAGGCCCGGAATTCCGTGGTGGGTAGCCATCGAAACGCCGTGCGCAAGAATCACCGCATGTCCGGCGCAGCCGAGGTGGTGGCATCCCATCAGCAGCCATACCGGCCTGCTGGAAAGCACCGAGCGCATGTTGACGGCCGGGCCGGACACCTGCTTCTCATGCGCCGCGTCCTCGGCACCATAGGCGGTCAGCCCCATCTCGGCCGGACTGGTCCGTATGAACCAGGAAAAGAACAGAAGAATCGCGCCGAAGGCGAAGCCGAACACCAGGAACGCCGACTCCCAGCCGCGGTTCTCGATCATCCAGCGGAACAACAGCGCAAAAACCACCGGACCAAGTCCAAGCCCGGCCCAGTAAAAGCCGAGCGCGAGCCCCATTTTCTTATGGAACCAGCGGGTGATGATGACCGGCAGCAACACTACGAAGGCCGCGTTGCCGAGGGCGCCAACGAACACGCCGTAAATTACATAGAGATGCCACAACTCCTGGATCATGCCGAGCATCACCGTGCCCACAGAAATCATCAGCGATGCGCCGAGCATCAGCGCGCGTGCGCTGAAGCGGTCGCCAAGCCAGCCGAACACCAGCATCGCCGGCATGCTGCACAGGAAGGCCAATGAGTAGGCAAGCCCGATGTCGCCGCGTTTCCAGTCGAATTTTTCGACCAGCGGATCAACGAGAACTGCGAACGATGCTGAATCAGCGCGGCTGATGACACCCAACACACAGGCCGCCGCGAGAATGATCCAGGCGTGATGCACCCCGTATTTCCGAAGCACGGTCATCGAAATGCTCTCCCCCAAAGGATGCTGACGGGCATGAAACCCATCAACCCTCTAAGTATTTGTTTTTAAATGCTATTTAACGCTAACTTACTCTGGCGCAATCCCGGGCACCGGGCGCCGGCGCTCGAGGTGGTAACGCACCAGCGCCGCCAGACGATACATGCCGTGCACGAACTTGCCGTAAGGCATGGTCAGGAAAAGTGCCAACACAAAGCCCAGATGGATCGCGAGCCAGGTGCCCATCGATGCGCCTTCACGAAACGCCAAGAGGCCGAGGCCGGTCAGGCTGATCATGAACAGCAGCACCAGAAAGCCGGCATCCATGCCGGTCTGCTCCGGTACTTTGAACTCGGGATCACGCTGCGTCTTGATCCACAGCAGCCCCGCCGGTCCGATCAACAGACCGATGCCGCCGACGATGCCGAGCAGCACCGGCAGGCTGGTCACCGGGTATGGCGCCGGCTGGCCGAGCACATAGTGGTACAGCGTCGCCACACTGGTCGCGGCAAAACACAGCATGAAACCGTAGAAGGTGAAGTGATGGTAAATCTTGCGCGCGAAGGATTTCTGTTCAGTCGGATAGGTGCAGCCTTCCTTGTCACTGCCACCGCCGAGGTTTTTCAGCGTCAGCGCGTCATGCAAGCCTTCGGCCAGCGGTCCGCCCTTGAAAAAGTCCGCCAGTTCCTCACCCATGTACGGCCAGAAGCGCAGGAAACCCATCAACAGCGCAAACCCTACGAATAGAGACACTGCGCCGAACACGCCCGCCATCAGGTTGTGCGGCATTAGCGCATAGAAGGAACCCTGCGCGTCACTGTGCGCGGCAAAGAACTGCTCCGGATTGGAAATGGCGCCCGCCAGCCAGAACAGCAGGCCGATGCTCAGCGCCGAAATCAGGCTGACCGCCACACCGTTGTTTTCGTAGAGCTTGCCGAGGAAACCGGGCCAGGCATAACGACGATAAGTCTCGCCGCGCGCCTTGGCCATCAGTTTCGGGAAATTCACCTGGAATTCATGCGGCGGCGAGAACTGGCAGGCATACAGGCAGGAGCCGCAGTTGTGGCACAGGTTGCCGAGGTACAACACGTCGTTCTCGGTGAATTCGAGACGGCGCGCCAGTGCCGGGAACACCGAGCAGTAACCTTCGCAGTAACGGCAGGCGTTGCAGATGCGCAGCACGCGCTGCGCGTCCTCGATCAGTTCGTCGAGGGTCATCGCTTTGTCTTCAGCCGCGAACATATTTAGCCGCCTCCTCGCCCGCGATACGTCCAAACGTAGTGCCGATGGACATGCCGATGCCCGCCAGGTACCCCTTGCCCAATACATTGCCTGCCATGATTTCCCCTGCTGCGAAGATGTTTTTGCAGGGCTTGTCGTCCTGCAGGATCATCCGCGACTTGTCGTCGACGGTGACCCCGAGATAAGTAAAGGTGATGCCCGGCCGCAGCGGATAACCAAAATAAGGCGGCGTATCGAGTTTCAGCGCCCAGTGGGTTTTCGCCGGCGTGATGCCTTCGGTTACACAATCGTCCTGGATGGTGTGATCAAAGGTACCGGGCCGCACTGCAGCGTTGAATTCAGCGACGGTTTTCTCCAGCGCATCCGGATTGATTTCGAGTTTGGTCGCCAGCTCACGTAATGTTTTGGCGCGGATCGGCGGATACACCGGCGGCATGAACTTGCCCATGGCCTTGGCGTCAATGATCGAATATCCGATCTGGTCGGGCTGCCCCGCCACCAGCCGGCCCCAGATCGCGTAACGTTTGGGCCAGAAATCCTCGCCCTCATCATAAAAGCGCTGTGCGTGCTTGTTGACCACGATGCCCAGCGACACCGCATCGACACGGGTGATGATGCCGCCGTCGTATTTCGGCGAGCGCGCATCAATCGCCACGCAATGGCCCTGCATCGCATCGCTGATCTGCTTCGCGCCCTTGGCCAGCAGCACTTTCAGCACATCGCCGCGGTTATACGGCGTGCCGCGCACCAGGAAGTTTTTCGCTGCCGGACCCCAGGCTTCTTCCAGCCATTCGAGATTGGCCTGAAACCCACCGCATGCAATCACCACGGCCTTGGCGCGCACCTTGTGTTCGGCACCTTCGTAGGTGAAGGTCGCCGACTTGAAGCTGTCGCCGTCGATTTCGAGGTCGGTGATCTTGGCTTCGTAATGAATGGCGATGCCGAGCTGTTCAGCCGAGTGGTAATACGCATTCATCAGCGCCTTGCCGCCACCGAGGAAAAAGGCATTGGTGCGCGACAGATGCAGCGTGCCGCCGAGTGGCGGCTGGAAGCGCACGCCGTGTTTGTACATCCACGGCCGGCACATGGAGGTATGTTTTAACGTGATCCGCGCCAGGTGTTCGCTGGTCAGGCCACCGGTGACCTTCAGCAGATCCTGCCAGTATTCCTCTTCGGGATAGGTACCGGTGAGGATGTCCTGCGGCTCTTCATGCATGCAGCGCAGGTTGCGGGTGTGGCGGCTGTTGCCGCCGCGGAAGGGTTTCGGTGCGCCTTCAAGCAGCATGACGCTGCAACCGGCTTCGCGCGCCATCAGCGCCGCACACAAGGCTGCGTTGCCGCCACCGACGACCAGCAGATCCCAGGTTTTGTTTGTATCGAGCATGGATGGGCCTTCGCTCAAAAAATTAGGCTCTCAAAATGTGCGCGGATTATACCCGCGCAACGGGCCGCGCTCACCTGCGGCTGTTCCGCGTTTTCACATGTTGAACAGTTCGTCCACGGCAAAACGCCGCGGGATCAGTTGCTGGCGGAACGCATAGTGGATGATCAGGTCGAGGGTGGGCCGCAGCGCTTCGATGCCGGACTGTATGCAATCAGCACCCGGCATGTCCGGCGCCAGCTCAGCACTCTGTTGCAACAACCGCACCATCTCCTCCGCCAGCCATGGCTGCGCACGCGCGAGGTCGCGATGCAGCACCATCACATGGTTCAGCGGCCGCACCTTGTGCCGCTCACGCCAGCGCGCAAGCGCCGCCTGTGGCTCGGGAATCACCGGCTGCAGCACGCCGTCAGCCTGATCGCTGACACTGACCACGCCGGCGTCGAGTTCACCGGCACGCAACATGCCGACCAGAATCTTGCCCGCAGGTGCGCGCGTCACGTTCGGCGGCTCTATGCATTCCGGCACATGTGGGTCTTCAAACGCCACCCAGTGCACGCGGTCGAGGTCGACACCGTAATCATGGGCAAGGATGCCGCGCACCCAGGCCACGGTGGTCACCGAATGTGCGCGGATGCCGATGCGCCGCCCCTGCAGATCATTCGGCCGCAGCACAACCTGCGCGGTATTACAGGCTAGGCAGGGATGCGGCGGGATCGCCATCACCACCGTCGGCAGCAGCACCAGCGGTTTGCCGTGGGCCAGCGCCTGCAGGTAGGTCACGATCGCCAGCTCGGCTACGTCGAATTCGCCACGGATCACCGCTTTGAACGCGTTTTGGGGGAGCTTCTCCGCAGCAAAGTCAAAACGCACGCCGGGCGAGGCCACCCCGCCCTTTTTCAGGGCCGCCGTATTGGGGTAATCCCCCAGCAAAGTGTGCAACTGCAGCACGTCGGTCATCGGGACCTCCTCCTCCGGCGTTACAGGCGGTATTGGCACAGTATCGTGCAGCCACCGCAGGGCGCTCGTATAATCCTGTCACGGTCGCCGGAAGACACGAGCAGGCCAAACGATAACACTGGAGGGGAAGTCTGATGACCCGCTACTTCAAACCCGGAACACCGCTGGCCGCAGCCTGTGCGGCAGTGCTGGCACTGGCTGCCGGCGGCGTGACTGCGGAAGACTATCCGGTGCGCCCGGTGCGCCTGATCATTGGTTTCCCCCCCGGCGGCGCCACCGATCTGGTTGCGCGCATCATCGCGCCCAAGCTGGGTGAGACGCTGAAACAGCAGGTGGTCATCGACAACCGGGCCGGCGCCAATGGCACCATCGGTGCGGAAATGGCGGCGAACGCGACCCCCGACGGATATAACCTGCACCTCGGCACACTGGGCGCTCTGGTGATCAGTCCGACCATCACCAAAGTGCCGTACGACCCGCTGAAGGATTTTTCAACAATTTCCATGGCCGTGCAGTTGCAGAACATGTTCATCGTGCATCCGACGGTTGCCGCCAAGTCCATCCCCGAGCTGATCACGCTCGCCAAACTAAAGCCGGGAACGCTGAATTACGCATCATCGGGACTCGGCAGTCCCGGACATCTCGCCGGCGAATTGTTCAAGACCATCGCCAAAATCGACATGGTGCATATTCCGTACAAGGGCGGCGGTCCGGCGCTGACCGATCTGGTCGCAGGGCATACCCCGATTTTTGTTGCCGTCATTTCCACCGGCGTGCCGCCTGTGAAGGCCGGCCGCGCCGTGGCGCTGGCGGTGACCGGCGCCAAACGCTCGCCGGCCTTGCCGGATGTGCCGACGGTCGCCGAAACCCCGGGCCTCAAAGGGTACGAAGCCAGCAACTGGTACGGCATGCTCGCCCCGGCCGATACGCCGAAGCCGGTGATCGACAAGCTGAACAAGGATCTGGCCACAGTGCTGAAATCCGCTGACGTGCGCGACGCCCTGCTCGCCCGCGGCATCGAGACCATGAGTTCGACACCGGATGAATTCACCGCCTACATCAAGTCTGAAACGGCGAAGTGGGACAAAGTCATCCGGGCGGCGAATCTGAAGCCCAATTGATCGCAGCCGATCGTCCAAAAACAAACGGGCGGAAATTTCCGCCCGTTTTTTTATGCGCCCTGCCCGTGATCGTCAGTCCCGGAAGAACGTGCTGATCTCGTCGTAGACCATGTCCGGCACCTGCTCCGCCGGATAGTGACCGCAGGGCAGCGGCTTGATGCGCACAATGTTCGCTGCATACTGCGGCCAGGCTTTGCGCGGATCGAAATGTTTTTCGGTGTGGCTTTTCTCACCCCAATACACCGCCGTCGGGCACTGGATCTTGCGCCCGGCGTTGAAGTCTTCGGTATCCATTGCCATGTCCACCGACACTGCGGCGCGATAGTCTTCGCACACGCCGTGGATGTTTTCGGCGGTGCAGACCCGCGCGTATTCCTTCAATGTTTCTTCAGAGAAACCGCCCTTGCCGATGCCGAGCTTGGTCAGCTTCTGCTTGATGTAGTAATCGTACTTGCCCTCAATCAGTTTTTCCGGGATGTCATAGGCTTGGGCCATGAAAAACCAGTGTGAGGAATTCAGCGCCCATTGCCAGGTGGCGTTGGTCAGCATGTGGTGCGTGGGCAGGATGTCGAAGCTGGCAAATTTTTTGATCTTGTCCGGATGGTCCAGCGCCATGCGGAATGCGGTGCGCGCACCGCGGTCGTGGCCGGCGACACAGAATTGTTTGAAGCCCAGGTGCGCCATGACGTCGATCTGGTCCTGGCCCATGCGGCGGAAGGAATAGTTGCTGTGGTCAGGCAGTCCGCGCGGCTTGCCGCTGTCGCCGTAACCACGCAAATCGGTCACCACCACCGTAAAATCTTTCGCCAGTCGCGGCGCGACCAGATGCCAGTGCACATGGGTCAGCGGGTTGCCGTGCAGCAGCAGGATCGGCGGGCCATTGCCGCCATAGCGCAGATTGATTTTGACTTCGGGATCGGTAGTCTGAACCTGGACATGCTTGAAACCTTCGAACACGGCATTGCTCCTCATGAAGAAGGCAACGATGCTACCGCACCACGGGACTTCCTGTTCATCGCATGCCGCGATATGGACACGCAATACATCGCATCACGCGTGCTAACATCGCGCCGTTTCCTGCCATTGCAGGACACCAGCGGCGACTGAGCGATGTCCGCAATACGCATTTTGCCGCTATCTTAAAATATCAATAAAATCAAATATTTACATTAATATCCTAAAGGGATCATCGCGTCATGTTCAATCCGTTCAAACCGCTGGAGCACATCCACGCCGAAGTCTTCACCTCGATGCCCGGAAAATTCCGCAAAAAAAGCCGCAGCAGCTGGTCGGATCCGAATCGCCAGAATGCGGAAGTGGAATGTTTCCTCGAAGCGCCCGCCTTTGACCGCGACGGCAATCTGTTTGTCTGTGACATTCCCTTCGGCCGCATTTTCCGCATCACGCCCAAGGGCGACTGGGATCTGGTGATCCAGTACGACGGCTGGCCCAATGGTATGAAGTTCCACAAAGATGGCCGTTTGTTCATCTGCGATTACAAGGAAGGCCTGCTCACGCTGGACGTCAAAACCGGAAAAATGGAAAACGTGCTGCGCACCGCCTACAGCGAAAGCTTCAAGGGTTTGAACGATTTGCATTTCGCGTCGAACGGTGACCTCTACTTCACCGACCAGGGCCAGACCGGCATCGCCGATCCGACTGGCAGGGTGTTCCGCCTCAAGGCCAACGGCGAATTGCGCCGGCTGCTCGAAAACGGCCCCAGCCCCAACGGCATCACACTGTCGACCACGGAAAAACATGTCTATGTCGGCATGACGCGCTCGAACTCGGTGTGGCGTTTGCCACTGATGGCTGATGGTTCGGTATCCAAAACCGGCCTCGCGATTCAGCTCTCCGGCGGCGTCGCCGGCCCCGACGGCATCGAGATGGACGGTGAAAACGGTTTGCTGGTCTGTCAGCTCGGTGTCGGGATCTGGCGCTTTGACGCCAACATGCTGCCGACGCATCTGATTTCGTCGAAGAGTCATGACAAGCATCATCACCTCGACAACCTCGCCTTCGGCGGCCCCGACCACAAGCAGATTTACATCACCGAAGCGCTGTCCGGTGATGTATTGACCGCAAAAGTACCATTCGTCGGCAAGAAAATGTACGGCCACCAGTAAGCGGGGCCGGCGGCACACGGCGCGTTCCGCAGGGAGCGCGCCGTTTTTATTTCAATCCCGTAAACGCAAAATCCACCTCGGGTTTCTTGCCGGAAACAATATCGGCAATCGCCCGCCCGGAACCGCAGCCGTGAGTCCAGCCCAGCGTGCCGTGGCCGGTATCGAGATAAAGGTTGGAATATTTCGTTTTGCCAATGTACGGCACGTTCGACGGCGTCGCCGGCCGCAGCCCCGTCCAGTAGCGCGCCTGCGTCACGTCACCCGCTCCGGGAAACAGTGTTTCGGTGCGGCGGACGATGGCCTGGCAGCGCACGTCATTCAGCACGAGGTCATAACCATTCAGCTCGCAGGTGCCTGCTATGCGCAGACGGTCGCCGAGCCGCGAATACACCAGCTTGTATTCGTCGTCGGTCAGGCTGACATGATGGGCGCGTGCCACATCTGAAACCGGCAGGGTCACCGAATAACCCTTGGCCGGATAAATTGACAACCGGATGCCCAGCGGTGCCAGCAGCTGCGGACTATAGCTGCCCAGTGCAACCACATAGGCATCGCCGGTGATGGTCGAAGTGTGCCCCTCCGGTCCGGTGACACCAACTCCGCTGACGACGCCACCCGCGGTCGCGACACGGCTGACGGCATGGCCATACAAAAACTGCACGCCGTTTTTTTCGCAGAGCAGCGCCAGTCGCTGCGTAAAGAGCTGTGCGTCACCGGATTCATCCGACGGCGTCAGGCTGCCGCCGACAATGCCCGCGCGGGCATGCGCCAGCGCCGGTTCTATCGCCACGCACTCCTCCCGCGTTTTCATGTCGAGTTCGCAACCGAACTCGCGCATGATGCGCGCCGGTTCCTGCGCAGAGTCGAAGGCTTGCTGGCTGGTGTAGAAATGCAAGATGCCGCGTTCAAGGTGGTCATACTCGATGCCGGTCTCGGTGCGCAGTGCTTGCAGCAGGCCCCGGCTGTAGAGTCCGAGATTGACCAACTGGATAATGTTGTGCCGGGTGCGGGCGGGTGTGCATTCGCGCAGGAATTCCAGGCACCACTGCCATTGCCGGAGATCGGCGCGCGGCCGGAACAGCAGCGGCGCGTCCTCTTTGAACATCCAGCGCAATGCCTGCAGCGGCGCACCCGGATGAGCCCAGGGTTCGGCATGGCTGACGGAAATCTGTCCGCCGTTGGCGAAACTGGTTTCCAGCCCCGCTGCCGGCTGGCGTTCGATCACGGTGACTTGATGTCCCGCCCGGGCCAGAAACCACGCGGCCGTGATGCCGACGACGCCGGCACCGAGTACGATGACTCTCATTTGAACCTCTCAGGTTGCGAAAAGACACAGAACGGAGCTGTTAAGCTCCGCGCCGCCCTCGCTGTCCATTTACCTGAGAGTTTTGCGAACCTGAGTTCGCGTGCCCCTTCGGTGGACCTTGCCGGTTTCCCGGTGGTCACTCTCCAGATCGGCTGCTGCTGTCTGCAGTAAATGGGCCTGAGCGATCATGAGGGTTTACGCCTTCGGCGGGGATTACGGGAATCCCGCTCTCCTGCAGACGCTTGTCATTCTAAACGCTGCAGTGCAGCACAACAAGGCTGTCGCCGCGTGCTGCCGCTAAATCAGCGTGACTTCGTCGCCGACCTGGATTTCGCCGCCGGCCCCGCGCGTCAGCATGCCGACGCCCAGCACGGGTTCTTTCTGCGCAAACGAACGCATCAACTGCTGCATCACCTGCAGGTCGCGTTCGCCGGTGACCGGGTTGGCGTGTGTCGCCAGACAGCGCACCTTGGACTTCACCACCTCGAACTCGACGCCGCCGATACGGATGCTGCGCCCGATCCAGGATTGTTCCGCCCAGGCCTCGATGCCTTCAATCGCGATATTGGAACGGAAGCGGTGTTCACTCAGCTTCGGATCGCGCAGCGCAGCCGCCGCTGACGCAATGGTCTCACGGCTGTGCAGCGTCACCTGTCCCGCTTCGTTGTCCTGGTAACGCGGCGTAACACCGTCACCGATCAGTTTCAGCGGCAGACGATCGGGATGGTTGCGCAGCGGATGCTCCCTGAGACCCAGCACATAAGCAGTCAGTGCTTCGACCAGGCGCCCGCGTCCTGCAGCATCCAGTTTTTCATCAGCAAGTATCTGGCTGCCCAATGCAATCTTCAGGCGCAGCTCGCGGTGGTCAAACTGCGTGCTGAGCCGCGCCAGCCCTGGCGTGTTCGCCAGCACGATGCCTTCATACTTGCGGCACCACTGGTCGTCGGCCACCGGCGCGTTGGCAAAACGAAACGCGAGCACGCGGTCACCTGCGGCCCGGCCTTCGGGCAGCACGGTCAGTGTGGTGCAATGTTCGGGGGTAAAACCCTTGACGGGGTAACGGTAGAGGGCGACGACGCGCGGCATGTGGTGGACTTTGCTGGTTGATACGGGCCGGAAGGCATGCCGGGAGTTCCGGCGACACTGCTACAATTCCCGACTCACAATAACAGGTATCGCAATGAAAATCCTCGTCCTGCCCGGCGACGGCATCGGCCCCGAAATCACCGCGGCAACACTCGCCGTCCTCGACCGCGCCAGCGCAAAATTCAAACTCGGTCTCGAGTGGGATACCCGTGAAATCGGTTTCGGCGCGCTGAAAAAACACGGCTCGACCTTCCCCCTGGAAATCCAGGAAGCCGCACGCCAGGCCCCCGGCATCATCCTCGGCCCGGTGTCACACCTCGATTACCCGGCAAAAGAGCAGGGCGGCATCAATCCCTCGGGTTGGCTGCGCGTGCAGCTCGACCTGTTTGCCAACATCCGCCCCGCGAAATCACGCATGGGCGTGGGCCTTACCGGAAAACCGATCGACCTGGTGATTTTCCGCGAGTGCACCGAGGGTTTCTACGGCGACCGCAACATGTTCATGGGCCGCGGCGAATTCATGCCGACCGAAGACGTGGCCATTGCCATCCGCAAGGTCACCGCCAAACAGTCGCGGCGCATCAGTGAGGTGGCCTTCGAGTGGGCGCGCAAGCGGCGCAAAAAAGTCACTGCCGTGCACAAGGCCAACGTGCTGCACATGTCGGACGGCCTGTTCCTGCGCGAGGTACGCGCTGTCGCCAAAAAATATCCTGATGTCGAACTCGATGAAAAAATTGTCGACGCCATGGCCGCACTGCTGGTGCGCAACCCGACGCAATTCGACTGCATCGTCACCGGCAACATGTTCGGTGACATCCTGTCGGACGAGGCTTCGGAAATTTCAGGTGGCCTGGGCATCGCCGGATCGACCATGGCCGGAGATGACGCCTGCTGCGCGCAGGCCCAGCACGGCTCAGCACCCGACATCGCCGGTCAGGACAAAGCCAACCCGGTGTCGCTGATGCTGTCGGCCACGATGCTGCTGGAATGGCTGGCGACGAAACACCAACGCCCGGAATTCGACGCCGCTGCCAAAGCCATCGAAGCTGCGATCGACGCCGCGCTGCAATCGCCGGAGTCGCGCACCGTCGATCTCGGCGGCAAGCTGGGCACAAAGGCGTTTACCGCAAAGCTCCTCGCGGCGATCTGAGCCGCGCTCTAAGCCGCAACCGCACTGCTATTTTTGCTGACCCGCCGCCGGACGCGATTCCGGCGGCCCCTTCAGCTCCACCGTATTGCCTTCGGGATCGCTGATATAAACCGAAAGCCCGTGGCCGTCGGCACCGTAGCGGGATTTGATTTCACCCGGCACCACGCCATGGCGGATCAGTTGCGCGGTCAGCGCGCCCGGATCAAACGGTTCGATGCGCAAACACAGGTGCTCCATGTTGCGTCCCTCAGCACCGGGTGCCGCGCCACCCTTGCGGCCGATTGCACCATCCACCGCGACCAGGTCGATCAGCGAATTGCCCGCGCGCAATTGCGTCAGGCCGAGATCCGGCCGCTCGCGCTCCAGCGTGCAGCCCAGCACCTTGCAATAAAACTGCACCATGCGCGGCACATTGGCTGCGCGCAGCACGACATGATCAAGGCCGAGGATGCTGAACATGAACCGGTCTCACCAATAAAACCGCCGCAGCGGAGGCTGCGGCGGTGTGACTCGCATTACAGATTGGCAAAATATTGCGAATTTATATAAGTATATGATTTTAATGACTATTTATTAATGTCGCCCATACACAGGTATTTCACCTCGACGAACTCCTCAATGCCGTACTTGGAACCCTCGCGGCCGATACCCGACTCCTTGATGCCACCGAAGGGCGCGATTTCGTTGGAGATGATGCCGACGTTGATGCCGACGATGCCGGACTCCAGGCCTTCCGCGACGCGCCAGATACGGCCGATGTCGCGGCTGTAGAAATACGAGGCCAGACCATATTCTGTGTCATTGGCCAGCTTGAGCAATTCTTCTTCGGTCTTGAAGCGATACAGCGGCGCCACCGGGCCAAAGGTTTCTTCATGGGTGACTTTCATCTCGGTGGTGACACCCGCCAGCACGGTGGGTTGGAAAAACTGCCCACCCTTCTCATGGCGTTTGCCGCCGGTGAGGATTTTTGCGCCCTTCTCCAGCGCGTCCGCGATATGTTCCTCGACCTTCTCGACGGCTTTCATGTCGATCAGCGGGCCCTGCAGGTTGCCGTCATCAAGACCGTCGCCGACTTTCATTGCACTGACTTTGTCCGACAGCATCTTCGCAAATTTGTCGTAAACAGCATCCTGCACAAAAATGCGGTTGGCGCAGACACAGGTCTGGCCGGTGTTGCGGAACTTCGAGGCCATCGCACCTTCAACAGCCGAGGCCAGATCGGCATCGTCGAACACGATGAACGGCGCATTGCCGCCGAGTTCCAGCGATACTTTTTTGACCGTGGTCGCGCATTGTTGCATCAGCAGCTTGCCGATTTCAGTAGACCCGGTGAAGGTGAATTTGCGCACCAGCGGATTGGTCGTCAGCTCCTTGCCGATGGGGCTGGCGGAACCGGTCACCACCGACAGCACGCCTTTGGGAATGCCGGCACGTTCGGCCAGTTCGCACAGGGCGAGCGCCGAATACGGCGTCTGTGAAGCCGGTTTGATGACCATGGTGCAGCCGGCGGCCAGCGCCGGGCCGGCCTTGCGCGTGATCATCGCATTGGGGAAATTCCACGGCGTCACCGCAGCGCAAACACCGATCGGTTGTTTAATGACCACGATGCGCTTGTCCGAAGCGTGGGTCGGGATGGTGTCGCCGTAAATGCGCTTGCCTTCTTCGGCGAACCATTCGATGAACGATGCGCCATAGGCGATTTCACCGCGCGACTCGGCGATCGGTTTGCCCTGCTCGACCGTCATCAGCATCGCCAGGTCTTCCTGGTTGGCCATCATCAGGTCAAACCATTTGCGCAAAATGATGGAACGTTCCTTGGCGGTTTTGGCGCGCCAGGCCGGCCAGGCGGCATTGGCCGCTTCAATTGCGCGACGGGTTTCAGTGACACCCATTTTCGGCACGGTGCCGACCTGCGCACCGGTGGCCGGGTTGTGCACGGCCAGCGTCGATTTGTCATCAGCATCCACCCAGACGCCATCGACATAACACTGCTGGCGAAACAGGCTCGGGTCTTTCAATTCAACGGCGGGTTTGGCTTTTTGCAGCATGACTTCCACTCCTTGAGCTTGAAAATAAGACCGGAAAATGTGCCTTACTGCACACCTCCCGCACACCGGATTGCGGTCGCAAAGTATAACAAAGGGCCTCCGACCAATCTCCGACCAATAACCATGCCCCGAATCGGGGCAGCCGCGAACACCAGCTTGCACTGGACGAGACGCAAATCGCTGTCGATCCACAGCGAATCGGTAAACGGTTGTATATAATGCTGAAATGCCGCACCACCTCTATAAGGAACTGAACATGTTGCACACCGCCTCCCGTTTGCGATTGACCGCCGTCTGCGCAGTCATCAGCCTCGGCGTCCTCGGCGGTTGCGCCACGGCCAATGACCCCCGAGATCCACTGGAGTCGGTCAACCGCGGCATCTATCAGTTCAACGACGGCGTAGACCGAATGGTGCTGAAGCCCGTTGCCGAGGTCTATCAGGCGGTCATACCGCCGGTTGCGCGCACCGGCGTCAGCAACGTGTTTGCCAACCTGAATGACGTGGTTGTTGCGCTGAACAATCTGCTGCAGGGCAAAGTCAGCGAAGCGCTGTCGGATGTCGGTCGCGTGCTGATCAATACCACTGCCGGCCTGTTTGGTCTTTTCGATGTGGCAACGCCGGTCGGGCTGGAAAAACACGACGAGGACTTCGGTCAGACCCTCGGTTACTGGGGCATCGGCGACGGCCCGTATCTGGTACTGCCCTTGCTCGGACCGAGCAACCTGCGCGATACCGCAGGCCGCGTCGTCGACTACAACGCTGATCCGGTCACTTATATCGACCCCACACGGGATCGCAACCAGGTGCAGGGCTTGCGCCTGATATCACGCCGCGCAGAGCTGCTGAGCGCCAGTCGGTTGTTGTCGGTAGCGGCCTTGGACGAATACGAGTTTGTGCGCGACGCCTATCTGCAGCGCCGCCGCAACCTGATTTACGACGGCAACCCGCCGCGCGAGAAAGACGTCGGCATCAACATCAAACCGCTGCTGGCGGCAGAACCGGCAAAAGTCGGGGACGCGAAAACAAATGAAGTATCAGGCTTCACCCTCGAGACTCCGGCCGAAGCGGAAACCGCGCATGAACAGCGGCCCGATGAGTTGTCGCAATCGGACAGTTCCGCCGCTCCTGCGGTCGTTGCCGCATCACCGGAACCGGTCGTCCGCGTCTGGCTGCATTAGTACCAAACTTCGCACCGAAGTTCGTGCCGAACCTGGTGCGAAACTTATTACCTTAATCAGCCTTGGCCGGCGGCGTATTACCCGGACCCGGCATCGTCTTTTTCACGTTATCCATCACGGCCATGGCCGAACTGACCAGTGTTGCCACATCGGCCACATTGGCCGGCACGATCAGCGTATTGTTGGTGCGCGCCAGATGCGCGAATGCATTCACATACTGCTTCGCCACATCCAGGCTCGCTGCCTGATTGCCGCCCGGGGCGTTCAGCGCGGCGGCCACCGAACTGATCGCCGTTGCCGTCGCTTCGGCAATCAGCTGAATGCGCGCCGCTTCACCCTGTGCGCGGTTGATCGCCGCGGTTTTGTCACCCTCTGACTTCAACACCGCAGCCTGTTTCTCGCCGTCGGCCAGATTGATTTCCTCCTGCCGCTGGCCTTCCGACTTGGCGATCAGCGCGCGTTTCTCACGCTCTGAGGTAATCTGCGCCTGCATCGCGCGCAGGATCGCTTCCGGCGGCGTCAGATTCTTGATTTCATAACGCAGCACCTTGACCCCCCAGGTGCGCCCGGCCTCGTCGAGCACCGCCACCACCTGGCGGTTGATTTCGTCGCGGCTTTCGAAGGTCTTGTCGAGTTCCATCTTGCCGATTTCCGAGCGCAGTGTGGTCTGCGCCAGTTGAGTGACCGCCGAAACGTAATCGGAGGAACCGTAGGACGCGAGCTTCGGATCGGTGACCTGGTAATAAATGATGCCGTCCACGCCGAGCTGCGTGTTGTCGCGCGTAATACACACCTGCTCCTGCACATCGAGCGAGGTTTCTTTCAGCGAATGCCGGTAGGCGACGCGGTCGAGGAAGGGCACGATCACATTCAACCCCGGCTCGAGCACGGAATGGTATTTACCCATCCGCTCCACCACCCAGGCCATCTGCTGCGGCACCTGGCGTATCGATTCAATGGCGACCACCACCCCCAGGGCCACCACAAAAAACGGCACCGCAAACGAGCGCTGATCGAAGGCAATCAGCAGACCGGTCATGAACACCACGATGATCAGTTTCGGAAACATGGGAGCCCCCTCTGTTAATTTGGTTCAGTGCGGGTTCATTACGGTCTGACTGCGGACACGCGCAAGGTGTTGCCGTCGACTGCATGGATATAGAACACCTTGCCGCCAGGAATGCGTTCTCCGGTGACCTGCGCTTCCCACTGCGCGTTGCGGTATTGGACCCGGGCCAGACCGTCAGCCTCGCTGATCCAGGCATCGAGCATCACGGTCTGGCCGATATCGAGCGCCTGGTTTGACCCCGGCAGGGCTGTGCCGCGGAAGCGCTTGATGAGAATCACACCGATCACCGACACTGCGGCGATGACCACCGCCTGCACCCAGAAAGACAGTCCGAGATAAGCCGCAGCGGCAGCAGCCAGTGCGGCAATCCCGATCACCAGCAGATAAAACGTGCCGGTCAGCATCTCGACAATGATCAGCACGATGCCGGTCACCGCCCACCACAGATACATTTCCATTATCCCCCCTCAATGCGTCACGATGGGACTAGCATAACAAACCCCCACAACCCGTTCCCGCTGCTTATCAGTTTAGCCGCGCCACCTTGGCCGCAAGATCGGCGATCTGGGCGCGCACGATTTCAGCGTCAGCTGCGCCGGGGGATTGCTTGAGATAGGTACCAAAATCGCCTAGTGCAGCACGGAAGCATTCCAGTTTCAGATAGATGCCGCCGCGGTCGCGGTATTCCTCGCCGGCGTCGTCGGGTGTCAGTGCAATCAGCCGCTCACTCGCAGACAGCGCACGCAACCAATCATCCTGCTGACCGTAAACGCCTTTCAGGTTGCGCAGCATGCGCGCCAGCACCTCCTTGTTGGAGGCGGCGCTCAACAGGTGAGACAGGATGGCTTCGTCGACATCCGCATCACTCCCCGCCGCGCGCAGCCGCTGCTGCAGCTCATCGATGCCGAGAGACACGCCACCGCTGTACGGATCCAGCACCACCACACCATCACGCAATGCACACTTCACCAGGAAATGCCCGGGGAAAGACACGCCGTGCAGGACGAGGCCGATGCGGCGGCCGATTTCGATGTAGACCACGCCCAGAGTGATCGGGATACCGAGACGACGTTCAAGCACTTCGTTGAGAAAACTGTTGCGCGGGTCGTAATAATCGTCGCTGTTGCCGCTGAAGCCCAACTCGGAAAACAGGAAATGATTCAGCGCCAGCAGTTTTTCGGCAGTCGCTACGTCCGCGCGCAAGCGGCTGCGCAGTCTGGTCGCCATGTCATCCAGTCGCGCCAGATAGTCATCGACGGCAAGATCCGGGTATTCGCTGGCAGCAATCCACAGCGCGCCTTCCGCGAGCGACACATCCTCGTCAGGCATTCGCGTAATGCGCCGCCATTGTTCGGCAGCCAGTGCCTCGGGCGAAAGCCCGTCAGCGATATCCCCGCTCATGCGCGCCTCGCCAGCGGCAGGTTCATCAGCAGATTCTGCGGTTTAAGACGCAGGTTGCCCTCTGGGGTCATCGCCATTCCGAGGAATACCGGCGCCCCGCGCATTTCCGCCTGCAGCGCGCCAGCATCGGCAAAATCCATGCGGAACAGACCGACCACCCGCCGCATGCGCTCTTCATCGACTTCACCGCCGGAATAAATATCGTTGAGCATCATACTGGCCTCGACATCGAGTCCGACATGCCACACCCACTCCTCATCGGGAATCTCACGGATCGGCGCGACCTTAACCTTTGTTCCGTGGAAATGTTCGACCCAGCGCGCCAGCAGTTCGCACAAGGCCAGCGAACCGGGCAAACCGGGATTGACCTGCAGCACGGTATCGCGGCGTTCGTCACGGCGGAAATATTCAGCATGGTTGGACTCATCGAGCACATCGAGATCCATCGAGCGCAGCGGCGCGTTGACTTCCTTCAACATGCGGCCAAGGTTGCCGAGCCCGCCACTTTCCGCATGCAGATTGACGGTCTCTGCATCGGCCAGCATCACCGCACCATCCTTGACGCTGACCCGCTGCTGGCGGAAAAAGGTTTCCGCCGCACGTGCCAACAGGCCGTTGTCGTTGCCGTCAAGCATGCCGCGCAGGATGACCTCGGCGGTGTGGTAAATGAACGGTGGCGGCACCGCAACATCCTGCCGGAACAGGTTGAAATAGAAGGCTTCCAGCGTCGGTGCCGCCAGCAACTGGTCGCGGAAACGCCGCATCACCCGGTAATTTTCCTGCGCGTCGGGGTCTGCCAGTGCGGCGATTTCGGCATCGCTGACGGCGCGACGCGGCGACTCCAGCAAGGCGGCATGCAGGCGCTTTTCGGCAGCACAGGATTCCGCCACTGGAGCCAGCTCTGGCCGCGCGTAATAAAGCCTCAGGTAATCGTCGGTGACGAGCAGATGCCCGTCGGCAGCCCGCTCGAGCAATTGATAACCGCTGTGTTGCCAAAAATCCATAATGCATCCGATCCCGAACTCATTATGCCACGGTGTTTGCATCCACTCTTCAGTCAAAATTACGGGAAAGCCCGACAGGATGATCCGGGACCATCAAGCTCGACGTTAGGCATGCCAAAAATCGGCCTCGGAATGGCGCTTGCAAAGTTTTAGGCGTTGCCATAGATTGCCATCAAAGAAGATAGCCATAACAAGTTCAATGGAGGGGCCATGAAAACCTGCGGGTTGATGACCGCGATTGTTGGACTTTCGCTTGTGGCGAATTGCGCGTATTCGCAGCAGAACTACCCAAGCAAATCGATCCGGCTGATTGTGCCGTTCCCGCCTGGCGGCCAGACCGATGTCGTGGCACGCACACTGACACAGAAACTCTCCGAGACTTTCAAGCAAACGGTGGTGGTGGACAACCGGCCTGGCGCTGCAGGAAGCATCGGCACTGAAACGGCGGTGAGAGCGCCCGCCGATGGCTACACCATAGTTCTGGTATCGACCAGCTACACCGCCAACGTGGCGCTCTACAAGCTGTCGTACGATCCGGTCAATGACATCGTGCCCATCGTGATGATCGGCGAGATCGGCAACATGGTGACGATCAATCGATCGGGGCCATTCAATAACGTCAAGGAACTGATCGCGCACGCCAAGGCGAATCCCGGCAAGATCAACTATGCCTCCGGGGGCACCGGAAGCGGCAACCACCTTGCCACGGAGCACTTCGGCCTGATGGCCGGCATCAAGATGACGCACGTGCCGTACAAGGGTTCCACAGGTGGGGTGATCGACTTGATGAGCGGCGAAATTCAACTCATCTTCAGTGGACTGACTGGCATGATTCCGCACCACAAGGCCAATCGCGTGCGCGGCATCGCAGTGACCAGCGCCAAGCGCAACAGCGCCGTACCGGATCTCCCGACCGTGGGCGAAACCCTACCAGGCTATGAATCCGTCAGCTGGGCGGCCCTGCTGGGCCCCAAGGGACTGCCCAAGGAAATCGCCGTGCGCTGGAACGCGGAGATCAACCGGATCCTGCAACTCCCTGACGTCAAGGCGGGCATGGAGTCCAGCGGCCTGGAGCCCGTCGGCGGTACGCAGGCGCATCTGCGTGAAGTCCTGATACAGGACATTGCGAAATGGAAAGCCGTGGTCAAGGCCGCCAATATCCAGTAATCAGAACTGGATCGGTCGTTGATCGACATCGGTCGTTTGGCGGCTTGCCATGCGCGCAAAGAAAAAAAGGGGGGCAAACATCATCCCTCCGCCTCTGCTGCCCATCTGAAATGCCGCGGTTCTGCTACCAGGTCGGTGGCTTCGGGTTATCCCGCGACTTTTCCAGGCTGTCGAATTTGGCGGGACTCCTCGGACGGGAAGGCTGATCCGGTCCGAGTTGATCCATGTCGCAGTAGACCTCCAGGTGATAGCCGTCCGGATCAAGGAACTCGACGCTGGTGTGACCGCCCATCGCACGCCTTCCATCCCAGACAATGGGAACACCGCGCTCCTTGAGATAGTCGCGGATATCAAACAACTCCTCCACGGAACCTACCAGCATGGCAAAGTGATGCAGCCGGATTGCGCCCTTGGAAGGTACCTCAGCGTTTTCACCGTCCGAAGGAAAAAGGCCGATCGTGTGATGGTCGCCTACAGCCGTGAGGAACACCCCGCCGCTGGTCGCGTCATCCGAGACGCGAAAGTTCAACACTTCGGTGTAAAAGCGCACCGAGCGCTGAAGGTCACGCACCTGAATAACCACGTGACCCAGCTTCTTGATATGGATTGGACTGTTGCGCGCGACAGGCTGAGCAGAGATCGGCGTCTCCGCTGATTGTGTCGGTGTCATACAGTATTCCTCCTCATTGGGTGTGAAGCTGCCATCAGTTCGACGCTAGAATAGTCCCGCACATTGCGGCAAGCAAGAAACCCATTATCTTGAAAAATTAACGTGCGTGCTCTCTCGTCGCATAGTCCACATCAAGCGTCTTGCCGCAGGTCTTGCGCTTGAAAAGCTTACCTCACACATTGCAAAGTTTTGCCGCAAGATTGCCCTAATTGGTATTTTCAATATTTGCTGGATCGAATATAAAACTTTTTATAATCAATTGTTTATAGCGTATAAGAAACAGTATGATCCTCCGAAGTGTCTTTTAGCGAGCGTTACAATCAATGCTGATCCTGGTATCTCTATGACATCAATATCGTTCTCTCCCACATGGATCGGCATGGTTGCCGCCCTGCTGACCACCGCCGCTTACGCACCGCAAGCCATCAAGGTCTGGCGCTCCCGCTCAACGAAGGACATATCGCTGGCGATGTTCACCATGATGGTGACCGGCATCACGCTGTGGCTGATTTACGGCATCCTGATCAATGACATTCCGCTGATCCTGGCCAACGCGGTCACGCTGATATTCGCCAGCGCCATTCTGGTCGCCAAAATCCGCTTTCGTTAGATCAGTAATCACCCCTTCCCTTACCGGAGATACCACAGTGGCCAAAAAGAAAAACAAACAGCTTGCCGGACAACCAGCCCTGGGTTTTGGCAACAAGGTGGAAAAGCTGGTGATTTCCCTGGATCCGTCAATACTTGCAGAACTGAAGCGTCGTCACGAGGAAACCGGCGCCACGATGGCCGAGCTGGTGCGCAGGGCCGTCAAATTCTGGATTGCAGGTACCAAGGCAGCGGCACTTGAGGTTGATGACGCAAGATTCCTGCATTTGAAAGGGCGGCGGGGCAATTAGAACGTGGCGGTATCACGCCCCGACGACCAATTGAACAACGCACGGGCGCTATAATCCGCGCTGGCCCCGGTAGCTCAGTGGATAGAGCAGTCCCCTCCTAAGGGACAGGTCGGACGTTCGATTCGTCTTCGGGGCGCCAACCACTCCCTGCCACGGATCACACATGCTGCTCGGCTGCATCGCGGATGACTTTACCGGCGGAACTGACCTCGCCAGCATGCTGGCGACCGGCGGCATGCGCACGGTCCAGACCATCGGCGTGCCCGAGGGCAGGATCGACAGCGCCGACGCCGTGGTGGTTGCGCTCAAATCACGCACCGCGCCTCCGACACAGGCGGTTGCCGAATCCCTCGCCGCGCTGCGCTGGCTGCAGGCGCAGGGTTGCCGGCAGTTCTTTTTCAAATACTGCTCGACCTTTGATTCCACGCCGGCCGGCAACATCGGCCCGGTTATCGATGCGCTGATGGACGCGCTCGGACTTTCGTTCACCATCGCCTGCCCCGCTTATCCGGATAACGGGCGCACGGTGTATCGCGGCCACCTGTTCGTCGGCAGCCAGTTGCTGTCGGACTCCGGCATGAAAGACCATCCGCTGACCCCCATGACCGATGCCAACCTGGTGCGCGTGTTGCAGGCGCAGACCCGGCAGCGCGTCGGATTGATTGGCCATGACACTGTCGTCACTGGTGCTGCCGGCATTCTCGATGCGTGCAAGGCTGCAGCCACCACCGGCATCGGCATCACCATTGTCGATGCGTTGTCCACTGCCGATCTGCATGCCATCGGCAGGGCCTGCGCGGAACTGCCGCTGCTGACCGGCGGTTCCGGCATCGCCCTCGGCCTGCCTGACAATTTTCGTCGCAGCGGCGAACTGCCGGATCGCGCCGCCGCCGGCGCGCTGCCGCGTATCGATGGTGCCGCGGCGATCATCGCCGGCAGTTGTTCGACGGCGACCAATGCCCAGGTCGCGCGCTGGCTGCAAACACGGCCGGGATTCCGCGTCGATGTACGCCGCCTGCTCGCCGGCGCCGATATTGTTGGCGAAGCGCTGGACTGGCAAAGCCGGCAGGCGCGGCGTGATCCGGTGCTGGTCTACGCCACCAGCACGCCGGAGGAAGTGCGTGCAGTGCAATCAGAAGCCGGCGCGGAACAGACCGGGCAACGAGTTGAAACCGCGCTGGCGGAAATTGCCGCCGGCCTGGCACAGACCGGTACCCGAAAATTTGTCATCGCCGGTGGTGAAACTTCGGGCGCAGTCGTCAAACGCCTGGGCATCCGCGCGCTGCGTATCGGCCCGGCCATTGATCCGGGCGTGCCCTGGACCTGCAGCGTCGCCACGCAGCCGCTGGCACTGGCGCTGAAGTCCGGCAACTTCGGCAGCGTCGATTTTTTTGAAAAAGCATTAAATAGACTGCAATGAGCAGGCTGCAATAAACGGGTAGTAATGAGGAAATCAGAATGAACGAAAACCAGTTGCGCGAAGAGATTGCCGAACTCGGCCGCTCGATTTACGACCGCGGCCTGACCCACGGCAGCACCGGCAACATCAGCGCATGCTGCAGCGACGGCTGGCTGCTGACGCCCACCGGCTCGAATCTCGGCCGCCTCGACCCGGCGCGCATTTCCAAACTCGACTGGAACGGCAAGCTGCTGTCCGGCGATGCGCCGTCCAAGGAAAATTTCCTGCACCTCGCGATGTACCAGGAGCGTCCGCAAAACGGCGCCGTGGTGCATCTGCACAGCACACATTCGGTGGCCGTGTCGGTACTGGCCGATACCAATGCCGAAAACGCGCTGCCGCCGCTGACTGCGTATTACGTGATGCGCATCGGCTCGCTGCCGATGGTGCCCTACTACGCGCCGGGCGACATGGCGCTTGCAGACGCGGTGCGAAAACTGGCATCAAAGCATCATGCGCTGCTGCTGGCCAATCACGGCCCCGTGGTCGGCGGCAGCACGCTGGCTGCTGCTGCTGACGCCATCGAAGAACTGGAAGCCACGGCCCGGCTGCATCTGCTGTTGCGCGGCGAAAAAATCCGCCCGCTGGATGCAGCGCAGGTCGCGGAACTCAGGAGGCGTTTTCCTGTCTGATCTTACGGTATCGGTCCGGCCGCCTGCGATCACCCGGGCGGGAATAGATTTTCCGGAGTATTGTTTGCATGGACAGACTAGGAATGATCAGCAGCAGCAACTCATCTGCTTGTCGCATCATCCGGTCAATGGTCAAAAGGAGTGGACATTATGCACTTGGTCTTCCGCCTGTTCGTCATCATGCTGGCCGGCGTTCTCGCCGGTTGCGCTGCCCCGTCAGCCATCAAACCCGGCGCCAGCGCCGATGAACTGACACAAAAACTCGGCAAACCCACCGTGGTCCGGCCCGGCGCTGGTGGCGGCGAATCCTGGGATTACGCCTACGGCCCGGAAGGTGTCCAGACCTGGCGCTTTGATCTCGATCGTGGCCGCACGGTGCGCGCTTCCACGCAACTGCTGACCGACGAACGGCTGTTTCGCGTCATGCCCGGCGTCACCACTGAAGCCGGGGTCATCGCATTGCTCGGCGAACCGCGGGAAATCGTCAAATACCGCGAGGAAGTCGCGTGGGAGTGGCGTGTAGCCCTCGGGCCCGAATATGGCATATTCGTGGTCCGGTTCGGTCCCGATGGCAAGGCTACCGGCATTAACGTGCTGAAGGATTTCAAGTCCGACGACCGGGGGGGGGACGGCCCCTGACACTGCCCGCTGTCAGATCCCGGCGAGTTTGGAATTCGCCGCCGCGAGGCGTTCCACCAGAATGCGCAGATAGGTCCGGTCGAAATTGAGCCTGCAGATTTCCGATGCATGCTGCAGCGCCTTGATGCTGATCTTGATCATGCGTACGTCGGTCGCCGCCACCACATCGGCGGAGCGTTTGCCGCCCGCCTCTCCCAGATAAGCCATTTCACCGATCGACTCGCCGGCCTTGAGCAGGCTCAGCAGCAGCCGCCGCTTGCGCAGCACCCGCGCCTCGCCTGACACCAGAATGCAGAAAAAATCGCCTGGATCACCCTCGTTCATGATGACTTCGTCTTTGGCAATGTCCACCCACTCCGAGAAACGCAGCACTTCCCACAATTCGACGTCGCCAAAGGATTTGAAAAAGGACAGCGTGCGCAGGATGTTGAATTTCTCGGTATCGAGCACGCCGTGTTTGGGCAGCGGCGCACCGGAAGCAATTGCGGCCAGGTCATTGGCAAACTGCTCCCAGGTCATGTAACGCACGGCCTGGTCGCGCGCCATCGCGCGGCTCACCACCAGGTCGATATCTGTGGCCACGTCCTGACGGAATTCCGAAGGCAACGGCGGATCGTCATTGAGGACCTGGTTTGCAAGGCCGGCGATATTGGTGGCGCTGAACGGCAGCCGCCCGGTGAGCAGCTGGAACATCACCACGCCCAGCGCATAAATGTCGGTCTGCAGATTGATCGGCTTGTTCAGGTGCTGCTCCGGCGACATGTAAGCAGGGGTGCCGATGCCGTCAACGACGGTACGCTCAGTCAGCAGCAGCGCCGCGGAGCCGAAATCCGTGACCTTGATGTCGGTGTTGTTGTGGACCAGGATGTTGGCGGGCTTGATGTCGCGGTGGATCACACCAAGCCTTGAGGCAAAATCCAGCGCCTTGGCACATTTGAACACCACTTCGATGACGTCTCCCAGCGCCAGCAGGTTGTCGCCACGCGTAAAACGCTGCAGCGTGCCCCCAGACACATACTCCATGACGATGTAGGCATTGTCCTCGTCGGCCACTGCGTCGTAGATCTCGACAATATGCGGATGGGTCAGCTTGCCGGCCAGCGAGGCTTCGGTGAGGAACAGGTGATGCAGCAACTGGCCACGGGTCTCGTCTTTCAGCGCGCCCTGGGACACCAGTTTGATCGCCACTTCGCGGGAATTGAAGGCATCGCGCGCCAGGAACACTACGCTGGTCGCACCATCGCCGAGCTTCTTGACGATGTCGTACTTGCCGATCTTGTTGATGATCGATTCCGCCATGAACTGCCGCCTTTTTTGTTTGTTTTATGCGCATCGGGCGCAGTCCGGCACGTCTTGCATGCTGCTGCACGCAAGCTGCGATTAAAACCCGCCACCAGTCGAGCGTCAACCTGCCGATGCGCTATGCTGTGTCCTCCACTGCGCTATTCTGTGTCCTTCATCGATACCGCCCGCATGACTGCAGCAGACACAACCAACCGGCGCTGGCAATTCTGGATCGACCGCGGCGGCACCTTCACCGACATCGTCGCCCGCCGCCCCGACGGCGGCATCGTCACGCACAAACTGCTGTCGGAGGATCCCGCGCGTTACCGCGATGCCGCGCTCGCCGGCATCCGCGACCTGCTGGGCCTCGCCCGTGACGCAGCCATCCCGGCAGGACAAATTGATGCCGTGCGCATGGGCACCACGGTGGCAACCAATGCCCTTCTTGAGCGCCGCGGTGAACGCACCGCGCTGTTCATCACCCGCGGTTTTGGTGATGCACTGCGCATCGCCTGGCAGAATCGCCCGCGCATCTTTGACCGCCATATCGTGCTGCCAGATCTGCTCTACGGCGCGGTGTGGGAAGTCGATGAACGCATCGGTGCGCACGGTGACATCATCCGCGTCCCGGATGCTGCGGCATTACGCCGTGACCTGGAGGCCGCAAAGGCTCAGGGCTATCGCTCGGTCGCCATCGTATTCATGCACGGCTACCGTTATCCGGCGCATGAACAACTCGCCGCCGCCCTCGCCCATGACAGTGGATTTGCACAGATTTCGGTGTCCCACGAAGTCAGCCCGTTGATGAAGCTGGTGGCGCGCGGCGATACCACTGTAGTCGACGCCTACCTGACACCGGTGCTGCGGTGCTATGTCGAGCAGGTCAAAAACGAACTGCCGGGCACGCGCCTGCTGTTCATGCAATCCAGCGGCGGCCTGACCGACGCCGGTCACTTCCGCGGCAAGGACAGCATCCTCTCCGGTCCCGCCGGCGGCATCGTCGGCGCGGTGCGCACTGCGCTCAATGCCGGCTGCGAACGCATCATCGGTTTCGACATGGGCGGCACCTCGACCGATGTCGCGCATTTTGCCGGGCATGACCTCGCAGCGCTGGAACGCACTTTTGATGCACAGGTCGCCGGCGTGCGCGTACGCGCGCCGATGCTGGCCATCCACACCGTCGCCGCCGGCGGCGGATCAATCCTGCACTTTGACGGCGCGCGCATGCGCGTCGGTCCCGATTCCGCGGGGGCCGATCCCGGCCCCGCCTGTTACGGCAAGGGCGGCCCGCTGACCATCACCGACTGCAATGTGCTGCTGGGCAAAATCCAGCCGGCTTTTTTCCCGCGTGTGTTTGGCACCACAGGCGACCAGCCGCTGGATGCGACCGCGGCGCAGATCCGCTTCACTGCACTGCATAAAGAAATACTTAATAAAAACAAATACTTACAGTCAATCGCTGCGATGGCCGAAGGTTATGTGCAGATCGCGGTCGAAAACATGGCCAACGCGATCAAGAAAATCTCCGTGCAGCGCGGCCACGACGTCACCGGTTACACCCTCGCCTGTTTTGGCGGCGCTGCCGGTCAGCATGCCTGCCGTGTCGCAGATGCACTGGGCATGCCGCGCATCTTCATCCACCCGCTGGCGGGTGTGCTGTCGGCCTATGGCATGGGCCTCGCCGATATCACCGCGATGCGTGAATCTGCGGTCGAGGCGCCGCTGGATGCCAAAGAGATCATCCCGCTTGATGCGCGAATCACCGCACTCGGTGCTGCTGCGCGCGAGGATGTTGCCGCACAAGGCGTTTCAAGCGAGAACATCAAGCTGAATCCCCGCGCCCATATCAAATATGCCGGCACCGACAGTACGCTGACCGTGGCCTACGGTTCCGCGGTAGCCATGCAGCAGGCCTTCGTGGATCTTTATCTGCAGCGCTACAGCTTCCTGATGCCGGAACGCGCGCTGGTCATCGAAGCCATATCGGTCGAAGCCGTGGGCAGTGGCACCGGTGATACCGAAACTGTTGCGGCAACTTCTGCAACCCAGCCCCCCGCCTCCGTCGCCCGCGCCCAGATGTTCAGCAACGGCACATGGCATGACGTCCACGTCTATGAACGCGAAGCGCTGGCCTCCGGCCACAGCATCACCGGCCCGGCGATCATCGCCGAAGCCAATGCCACCACGGTGATCGAACCCGGCTGGCAGGCTGAAGTCACGCCACGCAACGACCTGTTGCTGAGCCGTTGCGAGCCACGCCGCGCCGCACAGGCCGGTACCGATGCCGATCCGGTGATGCTCGAAGTGTTCAACAACCTCTACATGTCCATCGCCGAGCAAATGGGTGCGACGCTGGCCAATACCGCGTATTCAGTCAACATCAAGGAGCGGCTGGATTTTTCCTGTGCGCTGTTCGACGCCCAGGGCAATCTGATCGCGAATGCGCCGCACATGCCCGTGCACCTCGGCTCCATGGGTGAAAGCGTCAAGGCCGTGATCAACGCCAACCGCGACCATATGAAGCCGGGCGATGCATGGATGCTGAACGACCCCTACGCAGGCGGCACCCATCTGCCCGACGTCACGGTGATCACACCGGTGTTCGATTCCCAGGGTCGCAATGTGCTGTTCTACACCGGATCGCGCGGCCACCATGCCGATGTCGGCGGCATCACGCCCGGTTCGATGCCGCCAGACAGCCGCCACATCGATGACGAAGGTGTACTGATCTCGAACTTCCTGCTGGTGCAACAGGGCCGGTTGCGCGAAGCCGAAACCCGCGCGCTGTTTGCATCAGCACGCCATCCGGCACGCAACATCGACCAGAACATCGCCGATCTCCGCGCGATGATTGCCGCCAACCACAAGGGTGCGCAGGAACTGGAGCGCATGGTCGGGCATTTCGGCCTCGACGTGGTCACTGCCTACATGCGCCATGTGCAGGACAACGCCGAGGAAGCCGTGCGCCGCGTCATCGGCAAACTGCGCGACGGCAGCTTCAGTTACGAAATGGATCACGGTGCAGTCATCAAAGTTGCGATCCGTGTCGATGCTAAAGCGCGCAGCGCCGTCATCGATTTCACCGGGACATCCGCACAGGGCCATGACAACTTCAACGCGCCCTTTGCCGTGACCATGGCAGCAGTGCTCTATGTGTTTCGCACGCTGGTCGATGACGACATTCCGCTCAATGCCGGCTGCCTGAAACCGCTGGCGGTAATCGTACCCGAAGGCTCACTGCTTAATCCGCGCCACCCTGCCGCCGTGGTCGCCGGCAATGTCGAGACCTCGCAGTGCGTCACCGATGCGCTGTACGGTGCGCTGGGTGCGATGGGCGCATCGCAGGGCACGATGAACAATTTCACCTTCGGCAATGATCGTCATCAGTATTACGAAACCATCGCCGGCGGCTCCGGTGCCGGTATGTTGGAAGGCGATCAGGTGAAAGACGACAGCGACGATCCGCGTGGTTTCAACGGCACCGCCTGCGTGCAGACCCATATGACTAATTCGCGGCTGACCGATCCCGAGGTGCTGGAATGGCGCTACCCGGTGCGCCTCGACAGTTTTGCCATACGCCGCGGCAGTGGTGGTGCCGGACGCTGGCGTGGTGGCGATGGCGCCGTGCGCCGCCTACAGTTCCTCGAAGCGATGACTGCCGCCATCCTCTCCGGACACCGCCGTGTGCCGCCGTACGGCATGGCGGGCGGACAAGCGGGACAAACCGGACACAACAGCGTGACACGTGCCGACGGCTCGGTCGTCGCGCTCGATGCCTGCGCCAGTGTCAATATGCAGCCGGGCGATACTTTCGTCATTGAAACACCCGGTGGCGGTGGCTACGGAACGGTAGAATGATCCAAACAACAAATTAATTCTCAACAGGTTACCCATGGCCCGTGTACCGCTGATCGGCGAGGAGCGCAGCGACCTCGCCCCGTTCATAACGCGCGTCAAAAAAGAGCGCGGCAAGCTGATCAATCTCTATCGCGTACTGATGAACAGCCCGGCCATTGCCGCCGGCTGGCTCGATTTCAACAGTGTCGTGCGTTACAAGACCACACTGGATCCGGCTCTGCGCGAAATGATCATCCTGCGCGTGTCCATCCTCAACGGCGCCGAATACCAGGCGCGCATCCACGGCGCCAGCCATGCGCTGGAGGCGGGATTGACCCGGGAACAGATCGAAGCTTTGGGCGACTGGGTGAAGAGCGACCTGTTCAGCAAGCCGCAGCGTGCCGCCCTCGCCTGGACCGATGCGATGACCCAGCAGATCAACGTGCCCGACACACTGCACAATGAACTGCAACGTCATTTCGACGATCAGGCCGTGGTTGAAATCACCGTGCTCGCCGGCGCCTACAACATGCACACACGGGTGGCACGCGCGTTGCGCATCGAATCCGAAATCCCGGGCAAGGCCTGATCATGGCAAAACCTGTCCTGGTTGTTGAGGAAGATCCCTTCCTGCGCCTGATCGGCGTCACGCTGGATCCCGCCACCAGCACGGAACGCATCGCCGCCTTCGCCGATTTTTTTGCCCACGACCTGCCGGACTTCGCCGGATGGCTGCAGCAATTGCGCGGCCGCCTGCCGCGGCTGTTTCCAGCAGAAGTCCGGCTGGTCAACAGCAGCGAAGCGTTGCGCAGTGCATTGGGTGATGCCGATTTTTCCGTACTCGAATCTTTGCCTTTCGGCGCCGCCGAACTGGCCGCAGCGCCACGCCTGCGTGCCGTGCAGAAATACGGCGCCATCCCCGGCAACATCGACTCGGCTGCGTGTGCTGCACGCGGGGTCGCAGTGCTGACGCTGCGCCGCCGCGCCAATATCGCCTGCGCCGAACACAGCATTGCGCTGATGCTCGCTCTGTCGCGCCAGTTGCAGCGGACGATCAATCGCATCAGCATCAGTTCCCTGCAGGCCGCGGGGTTTACGCCACGCACCTATGACCGCCAGCATACGGCGAACTCCAACTGGGCCAGAGTCCCCGGCATCCGTCTGCTGCACGAAACAACCTTGGGCATCGTCGGTCTGGGCGAAATCGGCCGCGAGGTCGCAACCCGCGCCGCGGCCTTCGGCATGAACATTCTTTATCATCAGCGCACGCCTCTGCCCGATGCCGTGGCTGCCGCACACCATGCTCATTACGCCGACTTCGACACGCTGCTCGAATCCAGCGACTGGGTAGTGATCTGCCTGCCCGGCAATGCCAACACCCGTCACCTGTTCAACGCCATGCGCCTCGCCCGGATGAAACCCGGCGCACGGCTGATCAACATCTCACGCCCTGAAATCGTTGATCGTGATGCGCTGATCGCCGCGCTGCGCTCCGGGCACCTCGGCGGTTTCGCGCTCGACCCCTTGTATGAAGCGCCGGGCCGCGATGATGACGAGCTGCTGCAATTCACCAACGTGTTGATCACGCCGCACATCGCCGCCCAGCCGCGCTTCAACGCACTGGACGACATCGCCGATCTAATCACCGGTCTGGAGGAAAAATGGTCATGAACAAAACATCGCTCATCATTGCGGCGGCCGCCTTGCTCGCCGGCAATGCATTTTCAGTGCTGGCCGCCGACACCTGGCCCAGCCGCCCGATCCGGCTGGTCGCACCGTTCCCCGCCGGCAGTTCGGTGGACGCTGCCGTGCGGGTGATCACGCCACGGGTCAGCGAGTCGCTCGGCCAGTCTATCGTCATCGACAATCGTGCCGGCGCCAGCGGCTCGATCGGCGCGGAAGTAGGTGCCCGCGCTGCACCTGACGGATACACGCTGGCCGGCGGCACCACCAGCACTCATGCACTGGCAAAGGCGCTGAATCCGCACCTGAGTTATGACCCGCAGCGCGATTTTGTGCCGATCACACTGATCGGCCATCTGCCGTACATCCTGGCCGTACATCCAGGCGTCGCCGCCAACACCCTGCAGGAGCTGATCACACTGGCGCGCGCCAAACCGGGTGGGATTCGTTACACGACGGTCGGCGATGCGAGCATGGCGCGCCTCGGCGGCGAACTGCTGTCCAACCTGACCGGCATCCAGATCACACCGATTGCCTACAAGAGTTCGGCGCAATCGGTGGTCGACACCATTGCCGGACGCATTGAATTGCAGTTCGGCACCATGGCCCCCGTGCTGCCGCATGTGCGCGCGGGCCGGCTGCGGGCGCTGGCCGTCACCAGCAGCAAACGCGCACCGGCGCTGCCGGATGTGCCCACGGTGCAGGAATCAGGTGTCAAAAACTTCGAAGTCACGCTATGGTTTGGAGTATTCGCCCCGGCACAAACTCCTCGCGCCATCGTCGAACGCCTGAACAAGGTATTTACCACCGCCATCAGCACGCCCCAGGTACGCGATGCCTTATTGATTCAAGGCCTGCAGCCGGAAACCACGACCTCCGCGGAATTCGCCAAATACCTGGATAGCGAAATCAGCAAATGGCGCGAGGTTGCGCGAAAGGCGAATCTGAAGCCGGAGTAAATTGAGAACAACTTCTCATTGAGGCACTGAATGCCGACGAACAATACCCCGCAGATGCCAATAGGAGAGCGCTTGCGGTTGACCGTCCTATTAGTCGCACCATTATTAATCTACATATTTTTGGTGCTCAGCAACGCATGGTCTCACAAAATGTCCGGTCATTTTTTCTCCGCGATGAACACAGTTAGTTTTCATGAATGCGCGAAAAAATACCACTTAAGGGAAAACCCCGGCAGTGATCTGAATTTATGGCTATTTGACGATTACGAAGAAATCACCTTCAACCTCACCATTCTTTCGGATTCTGAATGCATGGGAAAACTGATTGCCTTGGGAAACCAATTTATCGAGAACAATCCCAAACGACATCAAATTGTCATTCGGCTAATGGAACCGGCGACCATGAGCATCCGATCGAGAGTCATTATCAAACCCTAAGGAGTCAGGTTGGCGGATCCTGCTTGCGCGCAACCGCCGCTCCCGGATCCAGCCCCATCAGCCGCAACGACCAGGCCGACAAAAGTCCGATCACCAGCGGCCACCAGGCATGGAGCAACAAGGCCAGCGCGGCGGCCATGGCATAAGTCGCGGCCAGCAACAGGGCACCGGGATGGCGGCGCTGCCACCAGGTAAATACCAGAGCGGCGGCGAGCAGGAAAAAAACCGCAGAAAATACGTAAATAATGATGGTCATGATCAATGCGGCATTCAAAACGCTGATTTTATTGCAATAAGCCGGCGAGGTCGCAGTTGCAGCCTGTGCCCCGCCCCGGTTGTGGCATCCTAGGCACCATAAACAACAAAAAAACACGCTAGCCCTTGAGGACATCCAGCCCCAAACGTGCACTGACCGCCTGCTGTGCAACACACGCTCTGCACGACGGACTGTCCGACCTCAGCTATGTGCTACTGCCCCTGCTGGCGCAGACTTTCGGCCTGTCACTGGCACAGGTCGGCATGATACGCGCAGCACACCGTACTGCGATGGCGGCATTCCAGATTCCGGCGGGTCTGGTCGCCGAACGTTTTGGTGAGCGCAATTTGCTGGCTGCCGGCACTTTCGTCGCAGGCGCGGCGTTTGTTGCCCTTGCGTTTATTGACGTGAATCATGTTTCCGCTTTCTGGATGATTCTGGTAGCGCTGTTTATCGCTGGTGTCGGTTCAGCCGTGCAACACCCCTTGTCCTCGACCATCATTTCCAATGCTTATCCGGATGCTGGTCGTCGCACTGCGCTCGGCACCTACAACCTGTTCGGCGATGTCGGCAAGTTTGCCTTTGGCGGACTGCTGAGCCTGCTGTTGCTGAGCGGCCTGTCGTGGCAGGGTCCGGTGGTGTTCTACGGCGTCGCCGGCATGTTGACGGCCGCAGCCATTCTGTTCTGGGTCGCGGGCAACAGCGCAACCTCAGGTGCCACAACTCACGCCACCGATGCCACGCCCTCGGGCGGCGGCTGGGGCATCCGCAACAAGCGCGGTTTCGGCGCACTGTGCCTGATCGAAATCATCGACAGCAGCACCCGCACCGGTTTCCTGACGCTGATCGCGTTTTTGATGATCGACAAAGGCCTGTCCAACGGCTGGGCGGCGCTGTCGGTACCGTTGATTCTCGTCGGCGGCATGGCCGGTAAATACGCCTGCGGCCTGCTCGCCGAACGCGTCGGCATCATCCGCACCATCTTACTCACTGAAGTCGCCACTGGCGTCGGCATCCTATGCGCCGTGGCGCTGCCTGGTGCCGCAGCATTCCTGCTGTTGCCGCTGATCGGCATTGCGCTGCAGGGCACCTCATCCGTGCTCTACGCCACCATCGGCGACCTGGTCGAGCAGCCGCGGCTGCCGCGCACCTTCGGCCTCTTTTACACGCTGGGTTCCCTCTGCGGCATTGCCGCGCCGCTGGGTTATGGCCTGGCCGGCGACCATATCGGCGTTGCCAATGCTGTGGCGCTGATGGGTATCGCGATATTGTTTGTGCTGCCGCTGTGCGCAGTGCTGAAACCCGCAATCAGCTCGGAGCCGGTCAGCATCTGATCCGGGGTAACATCCCTCACGGAGGAAATACAAATGAACAAACAACGCATCAGCTATATCCCGCTGGACCAGATGACACCCGAAATGCGCGCCGAGATGGAGCGCTGCGCGCGCGAAGGCACTCCACGCCCCGAAAGCACAGCCGTTCGCGCTCACGTGCCATCCTGTTTCTGGTTTTTCGCGAATTCGTGGAACGATGTGTTTCGCAACGGCATTCTCGACCACGCGATCAAGGAGGTCTGCCGCATTTATGTTTCACGCTCGGTGGTCTGCGAATTCTGCGGCAACCAGCGCTCGATCAAAGGCCAGCAGGCGGGAATCAATGAAGGCCAGGTCGATGAACTGATGGATTTCGAGAAATCGGTCAATTACAACGAACGACACAAAGCCGCCTTGGCCTATGCCGAAGCCATCGTCTGGCGCACCGACACCGACGATGCGTTCTGGCAGCGCATGTACAAACACTTCACTGAGCCGGAGCTGGTGGAACTGGGCTGCGCCATCGGCCTGACGCTGGGCCAGCAGAGCTGGCTGCGCCTGCTCAACATCGACCACCATCAGGTCATGGCCGGCACCACAGCCTCAATGGCGCCGGGCTTCGAGACGGCCGAAGCTCTGGCCAAAACCAAGGCTGCACCGGATTACTGGGCGAAAAAGGCTCCGGTCAAAAATACGGCTTGAGCTCCCCCCTAATCCCGGCGCCCAGCAAAGCGCTCAAAAAGGAAACTGCATGCTGAGTCTCAAAGGCAAGGTCGCATTTGTCACCGGCGCAGGCAGTATCGGCGCGGGCTGGGGCAATGGGAAGGCCACCGCCGTGCTGCTGGCACGCCAGGGCGCGCAGGTGTTCGGCACCGATCTCAACGCAGCAGCGGTGGAGGCCACGCGCGCGATTATCGCCAAGGAAGGCGGCGACTGCAGCACTTACATCTGCAACATGACGGATTCGGATTCAGTCAAAGCTGCAGTCGATGCCTGCATCAAAAAATACGGCCGCATCGACATTCTGATCAACAACGTCGGCGGCTCGGCCCCCGGCGATCCGGTGAGCATGAGCGAAGAAGTCTGGGACAGCCAGGTCGACCACAACCTGAAGACCGCCTTCCTCGGCTGCAAACACGTGTTGCCGGTGATGGAAAAACAAGGCAGCGGTGCCATCGTCAATGTTTCATCGGTGGCAGGCTTTGCCCATCAGGTCGACGGCCGCGTGCACATCGCCTACAGCGCCACAAAATCCGGACTGCTCGGCTTCACCCGCGCCACCGCCATCGCCTATGTCAAAAAAGGCATCCGCTGCAATATGGTCGTGCTCGGCACCATGCACACGCCACTGGTCGAAGAACGTCTGATGAAACAACTGGGACCCGAAGCCGCCGCAGATCTGGTGGCCAAGCGCCACGCTGCGGTACCCATCGGTCGTATGGGCGACGCCTGGGATAGCGCGCACGCCATATTGTTCCTGGCCTCCGATGAAGCGCGTTACATCACTGCCACCCAGCTGGTAGTGGATGGCGGGCTCACCGCGGCACGGCCTGGCTGAGCCACTCATCAGTAACTGCAAAAACAATGGGCGCCTGCGGGCGCCCATTTAAGTATTTTATATAAGTATTTGATTTTATTTGTAATTTTATGCGGCCGATTTACGCCACTTTAAGTTTGCCGGCAGCCATCATGCCCGGCACATGCGACGCCCGCACCAGCACCTGACCCTCGAACATGCGGCGCTGCGTGCGATAAAACGCACCCTGCTCCGCATGCCATTTTCCGTCTTTCTGTTTAACGGTGGCAGCCACGGTCAGGATGCCAGAGGGCATGCCGATGCGGATCGGCGCTTCTGCAGCAGTACCCTGGCGCAACACTTCATTGACAACACCACCTTCGAGGCGCGCCGCAACCGCCATACACAGCGACACCGTCAGCGGCAGCGCACGATGCGGTTGACCGTTGGAAATCACGCGACCGGTGAGATCGATGTCCTGCGCGGTGATCGCCGCGCCTGAGAGCATTTTTGCATCCTGTGCCGCAGAGACAAAACCGATGAAGGGCACAGATTTGTTTTTTGCCGCATCTTCGACACTCTTCGTAATGCACATCGCCACCGAAGCAGCCCGGCGGATCGCTTCGAGTTTTGACATCACTGCCGCATTGGCTTCCAGCGCTTCCGGCAGTTCAATACCGGTCAGGCCGAGATCCTTGGCGTTGACCCACACCGTGGCATTCGCCGCGTCGACCATCGATGCGCGAATCTTGCCGACGCCAGGCACGTCGAGGGTGTCGATCACATTGCCGGTGGGCAGCAGTTGGCCGGTGGTGGCACCACCCGGATCGCGGAACTCGAGTTTCACCGGTGAGCCGGTGCCCGACACGCCCGGTATCGCCAGATCACCATCAACCGCCGCCAACCCGTCGTCGAGACTGAACAGTGCGTGAATGATTTTTTTGGTGTTGGTGTTGTGGATACGGACCAGCGCTTCGCGACCAGACACCTTGACGATGCCCTCGTCCACCGCAAACGGGCCCATCGCCGAGGACATGTTGCCGCAGTTCGCGCCGTAATCAACTTTGGCTTCTTTCACCTGCACCTGGGCAAAGGTGTAATCGATATCGGCATCGGGCCGCGTCGGCGGTCCGACCACGCAGACTTTCGACAGTGAAGACACGCCACCGCCCATGCCGTCGAGCTGGCGGCCGTTGGGATCGGGGCTGCCAATCGCGGCGAGGAAAATCTCATCCCACAAGGCCTTGTCCTGCGGCAGGTCACGCTGGTTGAACACCACTGCGTTGCTGGTGCCGCCGCGCATGAACACTGCGGGCAGTTTGAATTGTTTCATGGAGCCTCCTGTGCATCTGCTGAGTCAGTTGCGAGCGTGTTCACGATATGGATTTCCGGCAATACAAAGCACACTGAAACACTGGTTGTCGTTCATCCTCGGTGCCGGACTGCGGTATTCTAATGGCAATTACACACCAAAGCCCGGGCGGCTGCCGCGTAAATCCGGATCACGCCACTCGCTATTACAGGTATCCATCATATGAAAAGACGTGCTGCCACCACTGCCAAACACCGCCCCGCCGCCTCGCGCAAACGCGCTGCGAAGCAAGTCCCCTTGGGGGGCGCTGCGCGCTGTGCAACAAGTCCCCTCGGGGGAAAGCAAGTCCCCTTGGGGGGCAACATCAATACAGCGGAATGGCAGGCCCGCGTCGAACTCGCCGCCGCGTACCGGCTGACTGCGATGATGGGCTGGACCGACATGCTGGGCACACACATCTCCTGCCGCGTGCCGGGCACCCACGACCAGTTCCTGATCAACCCCTACGGCCTGCTGTTCGAGGAAATGACCGCCTCCGACCTGATCAAATGCGACATCGAAGGCCGCAAGCTTTCGGACTCGCCCTACGAAGTGAACTCGGCCGGATTCACCATCCACAGCGCGATCCATATGGGCAATCACGATGCCGAGGCCGTGATGCATTGCCATACCCAGTACGGCGTCGCCGTGGCCTCGCAGAAACAGGGGCTGCTGCCGCTGACGCAGATGGCGCTGACTGCCCTCTCGCAGGTGCGTTACCACGACTTCGAGGGCGTGGCCGAAGACCACAACGAGCGTGAACGCCTGGTGCGTGATCTCGGCGACGGCAGCATGCTGATCCTGCGCAACCACGGCACGCTGACCGTGGGCTCCAGCGTCGGCGAAATGTTCGCGCGCATGTTCCGCCTGGAACGCGCCTGCAAATTCCAGATCACTGCAATGACCGGTGGCGCAGAACTGAACCGTATCCCGAATGAAATCATCAACCACACCCTGGAGCAGGGCGGGATGATTTATGGCAAAAGCGGTCGTGGTGCCGGCGGCAAGCTGATGTGGGACGCACTCAAGCGCAAGCTCGACAAGGAAGCCCCCGGTTACGCCCGCTGAAACACTGACGCCCAAACTTCCGCGACGCTGCCGTAACCACCGACAGCGCCGCTTTTTACGCCACCGTTTTTTGCGCCACCGTTTTTTGCGCCACCGTTTTTTGCGCCACATATCACCTTGAAACCGATCACCGTTGTCACGCTGCTGACGCTCGCCATGCAGGGCGGCCACATGGGCAGCCGCGTCGTGGCCTCCCTGCTCGCCCTGAACCTGGGCGCCGGCCCGCTGCTGATCGGCATCCTGATCGCCTCCTACTCGATATTCCAGCTCGGTTTCGCGCTGATTGTCGGCCGCATCTCAGACCGTTACGGTTCGCGCTGGCCGATGCTCGGCGGCGCCATCACTTTCGGCGCGGGGCTGATCATCCCTGCCGTGTGGCCGACGCTGCCGGCGCTGTTCATCTCAGCACCCTTGATCGGCGGCGGCTTTGTATTCTTCAACGTTGCCGTGCAGAGCCTCGCCGGCACGCTGGGCACGGCGGCAGAGCGCACGCGTAATTTCTCGACGCTGAGCCTGGGCTACTCCAGCGGCCACATGGTCGGCCCGGTCATCGCCGGCGTGATGATCGACCGTTTCGGATTCGGCTCCGCCTACATTGCGTTTGCCGTCCTCGTGCTGTGTCCGATACTCACCCTGGCCCTGTCGCCACGACTGGGCGCCAATGGCACCCGCAGCGAGCCGCAAAAGAGCAGCGCTTTCGAATTGATGCGCCTGCCTTCCCTGCGCCGGATGATCATCGTCAGCGGGCTGGTCACCACCGGCTGGGATCTGTATACGTTTTATGTACCGATTTACGGCCATTCCATCGGCCTGTCGGCATCGACCATCGGCGCCATCCTTGGTGCCTTCGCCGCGGCGAGCTTCATCGTGCGTGTCGCCCTGCCGGTATTGACCCGGCGTTTCAGCGTGGAAACCGTACTCGCCGCGGCCATGGGTATCGCCGCACTGCTGTTCATCCCGTTCGCCTTCATAGAATACGTGCCGGCGCTGATGGCACTGTCGTTCGGTATTGGCCTGACCCTCGGCGTCAGTCAGCCGCTGACCCTCAACCTGACCTACAACCGCTCTCCTGCGGGCCGTTCGGGAGAAGTCACCGGACTGCGGCTGACCATCAACAACATCACCCATATCGGCGTCCCGCTGGCCGCCGGTTCGGTCGGCGCACTGCTCGGCATCGTGCCGGTGTTCTGGGCCAGCGCCCTGATCCTGCTGGTCAGCGGATGGATGTCCCACACCGACCGACAAAGCCAATAAAAACGCCGCCGCGGTTGCCCGCAGACGGCGTTGAAATGACTTGCCGCGGCAAAAATTCGCCGCCAGGCTATTTTATTTAAGCACGATACCGGCGGCTTTGATTACCTTGCCATACTTGTCGAGCTCGGATTTCATCAGCGCCATCATTTCCGCCGGGGTATTGGTCAAAGAACTGGCACCATTTTTCTCGAACTGCGCGCCCATTTCCGGCGAATTGGCAATTGCCGTCAGTTCTGTCTGCAGTCTGGTCAATACCGGTTTCGGTGTGCCCTTGGGCGCAAAAAATCCCAACCACAGCGATACCTCGAAACCGGGATAACCCGACTCCGCAACTGTCGGCACATTGGGCAATGCTGGCGAACGTTTGGAGGTTCCCACCGCAATCGGCCGCAGGCGGCCGGCCTGGGCATGCGGCAACACCGCCGGCATGCTGCCGAACAATGCCTGCACCTGACCGCCAAGCGCGGCCGCGCCGGCCGGGCCGTTGCCGCCATAAGGGATGTGCACGATGTCCATGCCAGCGGCACGATTGAGCATCTCCATCGCCAGTTGCGTGGTCGAACCGGTGCCGGCTGAGGCATAGTTCAGTTTGCCCGGCTGCGACTTGGCGAGCGCGACGAACTCCTTGAGGTTGTTCGCCTTGACCCCGGGGTGGAGCACCAGCAGATAGGGCGTGGAGGCGACCAGCGTGATGGGTTCGAAATCCTTGACCGGATCGTAATTCACTTTCGCGTACGCTGCCGGTGCGATGACGTGGGTGCTGGTCGTGCCCATGGTCAGCGTATGGCCGTCGGGTGTTGCCTTGGCGGCGATTTCGGTGCCGATGGTGCCGCCGGCGCCGCCGCGGTTGTCGACGATGACCTGCTGCCCGAGTTTTTCACCCAGCCGCTGCGCCACCAGACGGGCGATGATATCGGTGGATCCGCCGGCCGGAAACGCCACGATCAAGCGCACCGGCTTGGTCGGATAAGTTTGCGCAATACTGGTCTGCGCAAAGCCAGACGCCGGAATGACGCCGGCGGCAACCAGCAGCGATCCTGCCACTACACCTGCAATTTTATTGTTGATTCGCACTATCGTCTCCTCACAAAAAAAACACGCGGCAAGATGCCGCGTGCTTAGTTATTACGACACGTTGGCCGTTGCTGCAGATTATTACAACACAGCCGACTCGGCCACAGCTTCCTCGCGCTTTTTGCGGAAGGACGGCACAATCATGAACGCCAGCAAGAGTGCTGTCGCCACCAGGAATGCCGCACTGATCGGGCGCGTAATGAATACCGTTGGATCGCCACGCGAGATCAGCAGTGCACGGCGCAGGTTTTCTTCCATCAGCGGTCCCAGCACGAACGCCAGAATCAGCGGCGCAGGCTCGCATTTGAGCTTCATGAAGATGTAACCCAGCACACCGAACAGGATCGTCATGTAGATGTCGAGATCCAGGTTGTTCACGCTGTAAACGCCGATGGCCATGAACACCATGATTGCCGGGTACAGGAAACGGTACGGCACCTTCAGCAGCTTGATCCACAGGCCGACCAGCGGCAGGTTCAGGATCACCAGCATGGCGTTACCGATCCACATGCTCGCGATCAGCCCCCAGAACAGGTCGGGACGCTGGGTCATCACCTGCGGACCCGGGGCGATACCCTGAATCGTCAGCGCACCCAGCAGCAGCGCCATCGTCGCGCCGTGGGGGATACCCAGGGTCAGCGTGGTGATGAACGCGCACTGCACGGCCGAATTGTTGGCCGATTCAGGGGCCGCAACACCGCGAATGTCGCCCTTGCCGAAGTTCTCCGGATTCTTGGCCAGCTTCTTCTCCACCGCATAGGCCGAGAATGCGCTGATCGTCGGACCGCCGCCAGGCAGCGTACCGAAGAACGCGCCGATCGCCGTGCCGCGCAGGATCGCGCCAAAGGAATCCTTCATGTCTTTCGCGGTCGGCATCAGGCCGGTGATTTTCTGGTTCAGAATGTCCCGGCTCGCGGTATCGGCCTTGTCCTGCAGGTTGCTCAGGATTTCGGCAAAACCGAACAGACCCATCGCCACCACGACAAAGCTCAGTCCGTCAGCCAAGCCTGATGCGCCAAAAGTGAAGCGAGACATGCCGGAATTGACGTCAGTGCCGACAATACCAACCAGCAGTCCGAGCACGATCATGCAAATCGTTTTCAGCATCCCGCCATGAGCCAGCACAGCCGCAGCAATCAGCGCCATGACCATCAGCGAGAAATACTCGGGTGCGCCGAATTTCAGTGCGATTTCGGCAAGCGGCGGTCCAACCAGTGCGACCAGAATGGTGCCAACGGTGCCGGCGAAGAATGAACCGATGGCAGCAATCGCCAGTGCCGGTCCCGCACGCCCCTGCCGCGCCATCGCGTAACCGTCCATACAGGTAACCACCGAGGCCGATTCGCCGGGCAGGTTAACCAGAATGGCTGTTGTAGAACCACCATACTGCGTGCCGTAGTAAATGCCCGACAGCATGATGATGGCGCCTACCGCATCAAGATTAAAGGTCAGCGGCAGGAGCATCGCCACCGCAGCCACCGGACCGATGCCGGGCAGCACGCCGATCAGCGTACCAACGAGTACGCCGATAAAGCAGTAGAACAGGTTGATTGGTGAAACCGCTGTCGAAAACCCCAGCGCCAGATTCGAAATGATGTCAGTTTCCATGCTATCTCCACCAGAACAGCGGGAACGGCAGTTCGATGCCGTAAATGAAAATGCCGACCGCGCCCGCGATCAGCACCACGGTCATGATCAGCACTTCAACGATCTTGAACGTCTGGCCGGCAGCTGCGGTAATCACCGACAGCAGGAACAGCGCCGGAATGAAGCCGATGTGATCAACGCCCCAGCCGAAGGCCAGAAAGCCCACGCTCAGCATGATCATCGGTTTCCATGCGAACGGTGTGACTTTCGGACCTTCCGTTTTCAACGCCATTACCGCCACGATGGCACCGAGCAGCAGCATGATCCCGCCCAGCCAGGTGGGGAAATATCCCGGTCCCATGCGGCTCGCCGTACCCATGGGGTAATCGGTCGATAACCAGATGGCCAAGGCTCCGAAGCTGGCGAACATCATGCCGGCCCAGAAATCTTCCTGATTCTTGATTTTCAACTGAACATCCTCCTGATTTCAAAAACAAGATACTGGAACGAACCACACTTCCAGTCCGGTGTGCCGCACAACTAAGCACACAATGTTGATATGCCTGCGACGGTCGATCTTTGGCGCTTCTTTGATGCTTCTTTTTTAAACCCCTGCATTATCATGCAGACTTCTGCTTACACATTACGGAATCGGACTTTACACGAAGCCCTTACTCAAACAAAGCTTTTTTGCCTCTGCCATGGTGCGACGCACAACGCATTTCCAGTCGTAGATCAACTCAATTGCACCACTCAGGATTTGATTGCGGAAACCGCAAATCGGGAAGTCTTTATAGGCCGCGCCACTTACGCAAGACTTACGCGGGCATGTGCGGCGATGAATAAAAGCGCCAGGACAAATTTGCACGCCTGCGGTGCATCCGCCCGTTATCAAAAGCGCAATCCTTGGATACCCGGTTTGTTGGGGCATGACCGCGCTCAAATGGTGCATGCGCAAACAGGCTGCGTAACAATGCATCAGTTGCCTCGCGCATACCGCCCCCGCAGGGCACTAATCCATCATCTCCACGCGCTTGGTCTTGATCAACATCGACAATTTATCGGCTTCATTCTTGATGAATACGCCAAACTCTTCCGGCGTGCCGCCGGCTTTGACCAGACCCAGCTGATCCAGCCGCGCCTGAACATCAGGCATCTGCAGGACGCGGTTCATCTCGGCATTCAGTTTATTGATGATGGGGCGCGGTGTTTTCGCCGACACCTGCACGCCAAACCACACCGTCGCCTCGGCATTTTTGATGCCCTCCTCCAGCAGTGTCGGTACGTTGGGCAACACCGCCTGGCGTGTGGGGGCCGCCACGGCCAGCACCTTGACACGCCCCGCCTTGATCTGCGCATCGGCGCTGACCACTGTCGTATGCATCACATCAACGCGACCGCTCATGACATCGGTCAATGCGGGTACCGAACCTTTGTACGGCACATGGACGAAATCAAGACCGGTCGCCGCGGCAAACAAGGCAAGACCGATGTGCAGACTGCTGCCGTTGCCCGACGAAGCCCAGGTCAGTTTGCCGGGATTGGCTTTGGCATATGCAACCAGTTCACGCCCGTTATTGGCGACGAATTTGGGATTGGCCAGGATCAGCAGCGGCGAGTAACCGATGAACATCACCGGAGCGAAATCGTTGAGCTGGTACGGTGACTTGCGCCGCATGATGACGTTGTTGACGCTGGGGCCCGGATTGGCGTGCAGCAGCGTGTGGCCGTCGGGCGTGGCCTCTGCCGCCAGTTGCGCGCCGATCGAACCGCCGGCCCCCGGCCGGTTGTCGATGACGAACTGCTGGCTCATGGATTCGGACATCTTGTGCGCAAACAGGCGCGCCGTAATGTCGTTGGACGCGCCCGGCGGAAACGGCACGATCCAGCGCACCGGTTTGTTCGGATAGGCCGCAGCTGAATTCTGTGTCACCGTTTTTTGCGCGACCGCAACCGGGGCATACGCACCCGCCAGACCGATTGCGATGGCGAGCAGGGTCAGTTTTGTTTTCATCATTCCTCCTCCGTTTATATGGGAACAATGCTACATCAAGAGCCGCTGCTCAGGCCTGCCCCGTCAACGCCTCCGGATTCACCATGTTCACCGGTTTCCCGGCGGCATAGGCCAGGATCTGATCGAAAATGCTGCTGAAAATCCGCTCGTAACCGCCGCGCTCGACATAGCCGATATGCGGTGTGCACACCGCATTGTCGAGCGCCAGCAGCGGATGGCTCGCACCCAGAACGGGCTCATCCTCAAACACATCGACCGCGGCCATGCCCGGCCGTCCGAGTTTGAGCGCTTGCTCCAAGGCACCGGCTTCGATCAGCCCGGCGCGGCTGGTATTGACCATCAGCGCTGTCGGCTTCATGCGTGCCAGATCTGCCGACGAGACAATGCCGCGGGTCGCATCGATCAGGCGCAGGTGCAGTGTGATGACATCGCTCTCCTCGAAAAAGACCTCCTTGCTGCGCGCCGTGGCGTAACCGTCGGCACGCGCCCGCTCCAGCGAGGCCTCTCGCGCCCACACCAGCACCTTCATGCCGAAGGCCTTGCCGTAACCAGCCACCACCGCGCCGATGCGGCCATAACCATAAATACCCAGCGTCTTGCCGCGCAAGCCGTACCCCACACTCGACTGCCAGCGTCCCGCCTTCAACGCAGCCACTTCCTGCGGAATCCGGCGCATCGCAGCGATGATCAAACCCCAGGTCAGTTCTGCAGTCGCGTGCGAGGGCTGGCCCGGATGCAGGTTGCTGCACAACAGGATGCCCTGTCTGGTCAGCGCATCGACATCGACATGGGGATACACGCTGTGGTGGCTGAGCAGTTTCAGTTTAGTCAGGCGCGCGATCAGCGGCGCACGGATCGGCGTGCGTTCACGAATCATCACCAGCGCTTCGGTGTCCTGAAGGCGTTTGGCCAGCGTATCGACGTCCTTGGTGTGGTCGTTCCATACCGTTACTTCGTGGCCCTGCAATTTTTTGAAACAGTCGAGTGTGCGCACGACATCCTGATAGTCATCGAGTATTGCGATTTTCATGGTGCTTTATTCCCGTTTATTCCCGAAAGTTACATAAGTATTTGTTTTAATTAACTATTTTAACCAACCGCTGGCGCGCTGTGCCTGCACCACTTCATCGACAATCTCCGGCGCGCGGCCGACATAGGTGGTTGGATCGAGCGCCGCCTTCAGTTCATCCGCAGACAGTGCCGCCTTGACCTGCGCGTTCTGCATCAACGCGCTCTCGAAGGACACGCCATTCTCGATGCCGTGCATCGAGGCCTCGTACACCAGGTCATGCGCCGTCTGTTTGCCGACCTTGTCCGAGAGCACGAACATCACGCGCTCCGACAGCAGGAAGCCGCCGAGCAGACCAAGGTTGTGGCGCATCTGCTTCGCATCGACATGCAGGTCGCTCAGCACGTATTTCATCATCGCCAGCAGGCCGCCGGCCATCAGGCAGGATTCGGGAATCGCCTTCCATTCGCCGCGCCAGCCCGAGCCGTCGCGCTCGTGTTCGGTGACCATGCACTCGAGCATGAACGACGCGTTGTAACGCAACGCACGGCTGACACCGACCACGGCTTCGCAGGTCGACGGATTACGCTTGTGCGGCATGGTCGATGAACCGACCTTGCCGGCACTGAACGGCTCGTAGAGCTCACCGATTTCGGTGTGCTCCAGATTGACGATCTCGTTGGCGATTTTGCCCAGCGTCGCGCTGATCAGGCCCAGCACATTGATGTATTCGGCAAAACGGTCGCGTGCCGGCTGCCAGTTGATGTCGGCGACGCCGAGACCCAGGCGTTTCATCAGCCTTTTTTCCAGTTCCTTCGCCTGCGGTCCGAACGAGGCCTGGGTGCCCACCGCACCGACCATGCCGCCGACAAACATCCGCGGCTCGAGCTGGCGCAGGCGCTCGTAATGCCGCCCCACTTCCGACAGCCAGATCGCAGCCTTGTGGCCGAAGGTGATCGGCAAGGCCTGCACACCGTGCGAACGACCGACCATCGGTGTTGCGCGGTGCTGCTCGCACAATTTAACCAGCGCATTGCCGATGGCCTTGATATCGCGCAGGTAAATCACATGCGCGTCCCTGATCTGCATCATGGTTGCGGTGTCGAGCACGTCCTGCGTGGTCGGCCCGAAATGGATGTACTCGCCATGTTCGGGTTTGCACAGGTTCTGCACCGCTTTCACCGCAGGCACCAGCGGATGTTTGATGCGACGAATTTCGGCTGCCACCGCGGCGATGTCGATTTTCGAAATCTTGCAGTTGGCTGCGATTTCCTCGGCCGCGGCCCCGGGAATGATGCCCAGCGCCGCCTGCTCCAGCGCCAATGCCCCCTCGAAATCCAGCCATTTCTGCACGCGGTTGTGGTCGTTGAAAATTCCCCGCAGCTCCTCGGTGCTCCACAGGTGCTGGATCAGTATGTCGTCAAATACTCCGGATGCCATGGTGTTTCCTTTTTTTCGATCAAATACGTTCAAGGATATGCAGGCCGCGGACGCGGTCGAGCAGGTACAGCAAGCCGCGGTCGTCAACGGTCACGTCGTTGCTCTGCACCCGATCCGAGCCCGGTGGCACATCGGGCACAAAGTAAGCCACCTCTTTCATCGCGTGCGGATTGGCGATGTCGACGATGCGCAGGCCGTGGGCGAACCAGGCCACCGGAATTTCGGTGCCGGTGACTTTTTCGCAGGGCTGATGACAGCCAGTCGCGTACGGCTGCTGCTCCGGCGGAATATCCTCGAGCTGGAAGCTCGACACCACCGCGGGATGTTTCTCATCGGTAATGTCGACCATCCACAGGAAGGCCGAGTTGTGCGGTGGACAGTCGGGCAGCCGCACCACGTCCTCATCGGACACCACGAGGAAATCGCGATTTTTGATCTTGAACGGGATACGCAGTGCGGTGTGGGTCGGCCACGGGAACGGCGGACTCCAGTCCAAGCCCGACACAAATTTAGGCTTGCTCATGTCGTCGATATCGAGAATGACGAAGCCACCATGCCAATAGCTGGTGTAGAGCCGGTTGCCGTAACGCAGCGGATGATGGCACTTGTGCGCCGAGCCGCGCCAGGTCGGCTTCTCACCGCCGGCGGTGTGCTGGCCAGGCATCCACCAGCGCCCGACCTCCTGCGGCTTCGCCGGATCCTTGAGATCGAGGATCATCACGATGTTGCCGAGATAACCGTCCATGGTCGGCGAGATGTAGGCGTAGCGGCCGTCAAAATCAAAGCGGTGCACGCCGCGCGCGTAATCAACACCGGGTTTGTCGTCGGTCTGCCACAAGGTGATCAGTTTGGGTTTGGCCGGATTCGAGACATCGTAAATGCCGAGGCCGCCGTGAAAATCATCCGGCGCCACCTCACCTTTTGCATTCTTCGTCGACAGCACTTCGCGGTTGGTCAGCATGATGTCGCCGGACACGCGCACCTTGTGCGAATGCGTGCCCTTGGGCATGTTGATTTCCGACAGGAACCTGGGATGCCTGGGATCCTTGACGTCGAATATCAGCGTGCCGTGCGGATTGCGCATGTTGCCGACGTAGGCAATGTTGCGCTCGACCACCACCTGGCCGCCACCGGCGCAATCGGTAAACGACACTGGCTGCATGCCGGCGCTGCAATTGTGCTGGTGCCCGTCGCCGCCACCGGCACGAACATCGACGTAGGCTACTTCACGGATACCCTTGGACTTGCTCATGTCTGCGTTTTCCTCAGCTGGTGTTATTCGATTTCGATTTTGGCGGCCTTGATGACCTTGCCCCACTTCTCGTACTCGCTGCGAATGAAGCGCGCGAAGTCCTCGGGCTTGTCGCCCACCGGGACCGTGGCCAGACTGAGCAGCCGGTCCTTGACCTCCGGGATGGCCAATGATTTGACGAGTTCTTTGTTCAGGCGGTCAACGATAACTTTGGGCGTGCCCGCCGGAGCCAGCCAGCCGAACCAGCCGATGACTTCGAATCCGGGATAACCCGATTCAGCCACCGTCGGCAGTTCCGGTGCCACCGGCGAGCGCTGGGCGCTGGTGATCGCCAGTGCGCGCACCCTGCCGGCCTTGATCTGCGGCGTTGCGGCGAGCGCGATGCTGAACAGCGCCTGCACCTGGCCGGCAACGGTTTCCTGCAAGGCCGGCCCGCCGCCTTTATAAGGAACATGCACAAAGGACGTGCCCGAAGTCAGGCGGAACAATTCCAGCGCAAGGTGTCCCGAGGTGCCGTTGCCGGCGGAGGCAAAGGTGAAGCCGCCCTGCCTGGCCTTGACCGCGGCCACCAGTTCCTGCACCGACTTCACCGGCAGCGAAGGGTGGACAACCAGAATATTGGGCACCGTGATGCCCAGCGTAATCGGCGCGAAATCCTTGATCGGGTGGTACGACACCTTGCGGTAGAGACTGGGATTGATCGCCACACCCGCGGCAACCAGCACAAAGGTATAACCGTCGGGTACGGCACGCGCCGTGGTTTCGTAAGCAATGCCGCCGTTGGCGCCGGGCCGGTTGTCGATGACGACGGTCTGCACCAGCGCCGTGCTGAGGTGCGGGCTGACCAGACGCGCCAGCGTGTCCGCCGGACCGCCGGGCGGTACCGCCACCAGCATGCGTATCGGCTTGCTCGGATAAACCTGTGCGTGTGAGACACCGCTCGCAACCAACAGACAGCCGATTGCGCAACTGATGATTCTGTTCATGGACAAGCCCCTCCTTGTTTTATTTTTTTAAATCCTCAGGCCGCCAGCGCACGATTCTCCGGCACATTCATGAACGATTCCATCGCATGCCAGAACTTGTGGCGGTTGACGCCCAGCGTTGCGGCATGGGCCAGCCCCGACACGAATACGAACTGCTTGTCTTTGCCCGGCAGTTTGCCGAAAAAATTCAACAGGTCGGGCTCGGCGGCAATGCCATCAAATTCGCCGCGGATGATGCACACTGGACAGGTAATTTTCAGCGGATCAATCACCGGCAGGTGCGCGCACATGTCGAGATAGGTTCCGGTCGGCACGGAGTCGCCCAGCGGCAGTTCGGCATCCGCAAGCGCATCGGCGGCGATCATTTCCGAAGTGCCCGGCTTGTCGCGGGTGAACATGCTGTGGATGAAGGCACGGTCGACCTTGCGCCGCGGGCTGGCGCGGTATTCCTCGACCTTCTCCTTACGTTTTGCCAGCGTCGGCGATCCCTCCCCGGTGTAGACCAGCGCCGACACCATCAGCCGTTTGACCCGCCCCGGATTCTGCTGCGCATACAGGGCCGCGCGCAGCGCGCCCGACGAGCCGCCGTACATGTACACCTCGCGCGCGCCGCTTTCGCGCTCGACAATCTGCATCGCCGCGGCCAGATCCTGCGCGCCGGACGGGATATCGGAATTGCTTTCAGTGCGGTCCGAGCGACCGTAACCCTCGTGGTCCACCGTCCATACGTCGTAACCCTGGCCGGCAAAGTGATCCATCAGCGAATAGTCATTACGCCCCGGCACGCTGAGATCGAAACTCGAACGACCCGAAGCCGATGAGCCGTGCACCAGGAACAGTACCGGCGCGCCTTTCGCCGCAGTCGCAGCACGCTTGCGGTACACATAAAGTTTTACATTGCCCTTCTGCGCCCAATATTCCGCGGCTGTAATCTGCGTCATGCGCTGCTCCACTGGATGAAATGAGCGGCGATTATCGCACCGCGGCACCACGCGGCACAGTGCAGTCCGAATACTGGTCACGGGGTGAAATCAACGGGATAAAAGCCCGGGTGTAAACTTTCGCCAACCACCGCTCCGGAGCGCCCCATGGCCGCCACCCCATCCAAGATCATCAGTCTCGCTGCACTCGCACAGCGCATCCCCGATGGCGCCGCGCTGGGACTCGGCGGCGTATTCCTGCACCGCGGGCCGTTCGCACTGGTGCGCGAGCTGGCGCGACAGCAACGCAAGAACCTCGAAATCATCAAGCCCTCCCCCGGTTACGACCTCGATCTGCTGTGCCGCGCCGGTGCCGTCGCCAAAGTACGCGCCGGCATCGTCGCGATGGAAGGCAATTTCGGCATGGCGCGCTGGTATCGCAAAGCCATTGAGCGCAAGGAAGCACGGCTCGAAGAACATGCCTGAATGACCCTGGTCGCGGGGCTGCGTGCAGCCTCCTACGGGATTCCCTTCCAGCCGGTCGCCGGTGTACATGGCAGCGAACTCGCGCGCATCAACCACTGGCAGACCCTGCGCGACCCGTACGGCTCCGGACGCGATGTCTACGTGGTGCCTGCAGTACATCCGGATATCGCAGTGATCCACGCCGCCGAAGTCGATGCCGAAGGCAATGCCCGCGTCTACGGTTCGCCGTTCTGGGACCATCCGCTGAGTCGCGCGGCGAAACGCGTGCTGATTACCGCGGAAAAACTGGTGCCCACCGACCGGCTGCGCGAACAACCGGAACTGACCCTGGTTCCGGGATTCATGGTCGAAGCCGTCGCCATCACAGCCCAAGGTGCATGGCCCGGTTCCATGCATCCGTATTACGACATCGATTACCCGGCGGTGGAACGTTATATGGAGGATGCCGACGGTGTACTGGAAAAACATCTGGCGGAAGCACCGGAAACCCGCGGTGGAATAACGTGATGCTGATCCACAGTTTTCCGCCGGTCGCCGATGCGTCAGCGCGCCTGCTGATCCTCGGCAGCATGCCGGGCAAGAAATCCCTGGATGAAAAACAGTACTACGCAAATCCGAACAATGCATTCTGGAAACTGATGGGCGATTTTTTTGGCGCTGGCCCGGAATTGCCGTACGAGCAGCGGAAGCAGCAGTTGAAAAAATCTGGCGTTGCGCTGTGGGACGTGATGGCCTCCTGCGAGCGCGAAGGCAGCTTGGATTCCGCAATTGCCCCGGATTTCACCCCAAACGATTTCCAGAGCTTCTTCGCGAATCACCGCAACATCACCCGGGTATTTTTCAACGGTACTAAAGCCGAACACAGTTTCCTGAAACATGTATTGCCGACACTGACCGCGCAACCGCTGCAATACACGCGTCTGCCATCCACCAGTCCGGCGCACGCCACGCGCAGTTATACACAAAAACTGACGGCATGGCGGGCCGTGACGAACCATAAAAATAGTTAATTAAATCATATATTTATATGAATATCGCAGACTGGACGCCGTTCTCCTTCATCGTCGTCAACCTTGCCCGCCAGATCCACGCCGGCGAAATCACCTTCAGCGGCGTCAACTCCACGTTGCCGATGCTCGCCTGCCTGCTCGCCAAACGCGCCTACGATTTCCCCTTCACCTATATCAATGTAGCCGGTGGCGTCGAGCCGCAACCCATCACGATTCCGCAATCGAGCAGCGACCCGGCGATCGTGCATGGTTCGCCGGCGATATTCGCCAACCAGGATTTCTACGACCTGTGCGCGCGCGGCGGCCTCGATCTGGTTTATCTCGGTTGCGCGCAGATCGACGCCGAAGGCCGCACCAACGTATCGGCGATCGGCTCCTGGGAAAATCCCAAGGTGCGACTGCCCGGCGGTGGCGGCGCAGCCGTGATGCTGCCGACGGCAAAACGCGTCGTGACCTGGCGCACGGATCACAGCACGCGCGCGCTCGTCGACAAACTTGATTTCGTCACTGCTGCCGGCAACATGACCGCGCTGGTGACACCGCTGGCCGTGTTTACACGCGATGCGCGCGCAGGATCACGATTTATTCTCGAGTCCTATCAACCGAAAACCACCATCGCTCACATCACGGCGCATACCGGATTTCAATTCGATACTGCACAAGCACAGCCGGCAGCACCAATGACCGTACGTGAACGCGATGCACTGAACGCACTGGATGCCGGGGAACAATTCTCCGCTGCAGTGAACCACTGATGGTGCCGTGCTAGCATCACGGCCTCACAAAGTCCCCAGCCCCCATATGCTTCCGTTACAAGGCATCCGCGTCGTCGAGTTCTGCCAGGTTCTGGCCGGTCCCTTTGCGGGTTGCCTGCTCGCCGACATGGGCGCCGATGTGATCAAGGTCGAATCACCCGAAGGCGACCTGATGCGGCAATGGCCGCCAATCCTCGATGGCTACAGCCAGTATTTCGCATCGGTGAATCGTAACAAGCGCTCAGTAGTAATGGATCTGAAGGCCGATACCGATCGCGCCGCGGCACGCAAGCTGGCACTGAGCGCCGACATCCTGCTCGAAAATTTCCGCCCCGGCGTGATGGCGAAATTCGGTCTTGATTACGCATCTCTCGCGAAAGATCACCCCGCGCTCGTTTACTGTTCGGTCTCCGCCTTTGGCCAGACCGGGCCGCGCGCCGGCGAAGGCGGCTTTGACATGACAGTGCAGGCAATGAGCGGTGTGATGAGCGTCACCGGCGACCCTGACGGCCGTCCCGCAAAATGCGGCATTCCGATCGCCGATTTTTCTGCGGGCCTCTACGCAGCGTTCAGTGCTGCGGCGGCACTGCACAAGGCACGCAGCACCGGCCACGGCGACCATGTCGATGTATCGATGCTCGGAGCCATGCTCGGCATCGCCAACCTGCAGACCAGCGAACTGTTCGGCACCGGCCGCGACCCGGTGCGCCTGGGTTCGGCGCACCCGATGAATGCACCGTACGCCGCGTTCTGCTGCCGCGATGGTTATTTTGCGCTGGCCGCCGGGACCAACAAACTGTGGGAAGCCGCCTGTGCAGTCATCAGCCGCAGTGACCTGCCCAAGGACCCGCGCTTTGCAACGCCTACCCTGCGCGCGCAGCATCAGGATGCGCTGCGCGAAGTGTTGGAGACTGAGTTCGTCAAATATGATGCGAACGATTTGCTCTCACGCATGAACGCGCGTGGCGTACCCTGCGCACCGCTGTACAATTATTCGCAGGTGCTGGCCGACCCGCAGGTCAAACACATGGAATGGGTGCAGGATATGGCGCTGCCTAACGGAGTGGCCAGCAAAACCGTCATTTCGCCGCAGCGCGTGTCCGGCCAGCGTCTGGATGTACGCCATGGACCACCGGCACTGGGCGCACACACCGCGGAAATTCTCGCCGAATTTAAAGACATGAACGTGAAGGATATGAAAGCAGGAAATTCAGCAGGAGCTTCAAAATGAAAAACACCGCACGCTTCCGTCACTTCGTCGCCGAGTTCACCCGCCTTGCCGAGAAAAACGGCAGCAACGAAACAACCATGCTCGATGCCGGCGGAAAACTGCTCGGCGATCTGATCAAGCATGACGACTGGCTGCCCGATGAATGCGCGCAGCCGCATCCGCAGTTCTACCAGCAGTACCTGCTCTACTGCGATCCGCTGGAACGCTTCTCGGTAGTCAGTTTTGTCTGGGGTCCGGGACAGAAAACGCCGGTGCATGACCACATGGTCTGGGGCATGGTCGGCATGATGCGCGGCGCCGAGTCCTGCCGCCGTTTTGAACGCTCCGCCCTCGGCAAGCCGATGGCCGCCAGTGAAACGGCGCGGCTACTGCCGGGCGAGGTCGACAGGGTATCGCCCACCGTCGGCGACATCCATGAAGTGGCCAATGCCTATGATGACCGGGTATCTATCAGCATTCACGTCTACGGTGCCAACATCGGTGCGGTCAAACGTCATGTCTTCGATGCCTCCACCGGTATCGACAAACCCTTTGTCTCCGGTTATTCAAGCCCGCAGATGCCGAACATCTGGGACCGCTCTGCCGAAGTACGCGCAAGCCTGCAAAACTAAAAAAGCAGCCACAGAGAACAGAGTTCACAGAGAACCCCTGCCCGGACAAACAAATGCAACTCTCGATTTTGTATTTCTCCGTGTTCTCTGTGCCCTCTGTGGCCAAGGTTTTAAAGGCATCCCCATGAGCGACGAACTGCTGCGCAAGCACGAGAACCATGTCACGCGACTGACGCTGAACCGGCCGCAGAAAGCCAACGCGCTGTCGGCTTCGCTGGTCGAAGCGCTGATCGATGCCGTTGAATACGCCGCCACTGACGGCACGCGATTGCTGATCCTCGACGGCGCAGGTTCGCATTTCTGTGCCGGCTTTGACTTCACCGATGCGCAGGCACAAAGTGAAGGCGACCTCGCACTGCGTTTCATCCGCATCGAGACCCTGCTGCAGACGCTGTATCACGCGCCTTATGAAACACTGGCCCTGGCTCATGGCCGCGTATTCGGCGCCGGTGCCGATATCGTCGCCGGTTGCGGCATGCGCATTGCCGCTGCCGGCACCACTTTCCGCATGCCCGGGCTGCGCTTCGGCGTGGTGCTCGGCACCCGCAGGTTGATGCATCGCATCGGCGCCGACAAGGCTCGGGAAATCCTGTCGACGTCGCGCAGCTTCGATGCTGCGGAAGCGCTAGCCGCGAGATTTCTGACAGGAATCGCCTCTCAGGAAGAATGGCCCGCACAGCTTACGGCTGCACAACAAACCGCCGAGACCCTGACCCCTGCTGCAGCCGCCGCATTGCATCGTCGCACCGTGATCGACAGTCGCGCCGAAGACATGGCCGAGCTGGCGCGCTCCGTGAGCACTCCGGGACTGAAAGAACGCATCCGCAAATACCGCGAAACCACCAAGTAAAAAACCAAGGAACATCATGAGTAATACCCTGCCCGCCACCATGCGCGCCACAGAAATCTCTACCCCCGGTGGTCCCGAAGTATTGAAACCGACAGAGCGTCCGCTGCCGGTGCCCCAAGCCCATGAAGTACTGATCAAGGTTGTTGCCGCCGGCATCAATGGTCCCGACATCATGCAGCGCAAGGGGCTCTATCCGGCGCCCAAAGGCGCATCGGATCTGCCGGGCCTGGAAGTCTCGGGCGAAATCGTCGCCAAAGGCGGAAGCGTGCAGCGCTGGGCAATCGGTGACAGGGTTGTTGCGCTGACCAACGGCGGCGGTTATGCCGAATATGTCGCGGTCGATGCAGAACACTGCCTGACCGTGCCCACAGGCATCAGCATGGTCGACGCCGCCGGCCTGCCCGAAACTTTTTTCACCGTATGGAGCAATGTGTTCATCGGCGCCGGCCTCAAGGCCGGCGAAACCTTCCTGGTGCATGGCGGCGCCGGCGGCATCGGCACCACCTGCATCCAGCTCGGCAAGGCTTTCGGCGCCAAAGTCATCGCCACCGACAGTCCGGAAGCCCGCTGCAAGGTGTGCAAGGATCTGGGTGCCGACCGCGTCATCGATTACCGCACGGAAGATTTTGTCGAGGTAGTACGCGCCGAAGGCGGCGCCAACGTGATCCTCGACATCGTCGGCGGCGCGAACATCGAAAAAAATCTCAAGGCGGCCAGTCCCGACGCACGCATCATCCAGCTCGCCTTCGGAGCCGGATCAAAGGTGGAAATCAATCTGATGCCGGTGATGCTGAAGCGCCTGACCTATACCGGCTCCACGCTGCGCACCCGTCCCGACGCGTTCAAGGCACGCATCGCGCGTGAGCTCGAAGCGCAGGTGTGGCCGCATATCGCCAGCGGAAAAATCAAAGTAGTCACGCACAGTGTGCTGCCGCTGCAGGAGGCGGCAAAGGCGCATGTGCTGATGGAAGCCAGCCAGCACACGGGAAAAATACTGTTGAAGGCGTCCTGAACGCGGAACCAGGCGCGAGAAACAGCGACCGGCTGGGTTATGCCGCTTCCTGGAGGCTGCTGTCCGGCAATTTGCGGCGCAGCAGGGATACGTCCTGCGTCTCGGAAATTGTGCGCGCGTAATCGACATTCTTGCGCACCACCGAGTAATAAAGATTTTCGCCCTTGAAGTGGCTGTCTGCGTAAAGATAGACGCCGCCAAGGTCCTGCTCCAGGCGCTTGTGGGCACCGGCAAAAAAGCCGGGGGTCTTGAAAATCAGATCGGCCGGCGAGGCAAAAATGACTTTCTCCTGACCCTGGGCGTCGATCTGGCGGGCAATCCCGCCGAGCACAAACTCCGGATACAGGCGATCGCGGCATTTCTCCAGATAATAGCGATCCGCCATCTGCGCGAGAATATCAGCGGTGCCGAGCAGGTTGCCGACCATCCGGTATTGCGGTTCGATCTGTATGTTGCTCACCTGCACTTCGTAACCGGTGAAATGCACAATGCGCGCGGCGGGATCAGCCAGATCGTCCAGTCCGATCTCCGGCAGATACCAGGATATGAATTCGGCGCCACGACCGACGTGAGTGCGGGTGTATTCAGCACCGTGCTTCTTTTCGGTGTCGTCAAGCCGGCGCAGATAGCCGATATCGTGGAACAACGCGCTGACGGTGCCGAGCTGGAACAGGCGTTCGTCCATGATCCGCGTGCTGGTCACCTGCACGCAGCCATCCATCAGCCGCGACATGGCCAGTGTCACCTCAAGGATGTGCTGGACGTCGTGATAATCGGTTTCGCAGGGGTGATAACCGGGGAATTCACCGCGGTACAAGCGGCCGATATCGGCAAACACCCGCAACATGCTCGATGGAAACTCGCGCCGGTAGAGCCGCTCGTAAATTTGCGCGACCTCGAAGGAAACCGACACCGGATCCATGGTATCGACCTGATTCGTGACATCCAGCGTCGAACGGCGGCTGTCTGGAGAATCCGGTGCGTCTGGTGAGTCTGGTGAATGTTGCAATTGCGGATCCATTCGCATCATTTTGTTGTATCCAGATATAGTAACTATAATGACCCGGCACATGCAATGCCGGCACTGCCAATGGCCCCTCGCAGCTCCGGCGGGGACCAAGGGATCGGGGCGCCGGCCGAGCCACCGCAAAACTGTCCAATAAATCACGGTGTTAATACCATGCACCCGCAAACTGTCTACGCCAAGACCTCCAAGGGTGTTCTTGATTTCAAGAACAAAACCGTCAAGCTCGATCGCAATGCCGGCAATATTTTCCTGTCGGTGGACGGCAAATCGACATTTGCCGAAGTGGTGGCAAAAAGCAAACTGGAGCCAAAAGATGTCGAAGGCATACTGAACGAGCTGACCAAAGCCGGTTACGTCAAGATTTTCTCATCGCCGGCTGCCGCTCCAGCCGCCAAACCCGCCGCAGCCCCGGCAGCACCCGGCCGCGCACCAGCACCGGCAGCTGATGACGGCGAAATGGATCTCGACTTCACCTCCCCGGAGGCAGTAGCCCAGGTCAATGCCGAAGCCGAAGCCCGGAAAGAGAAGGAAGCCCAGGCCAAGGCTCGCGCACAGGCTGCCGCCAAAGCCGCTATGGAAGCCAAAGCCCGGCAGCAGGCTGAAGCACTGGCCCGCGCCGCCGCTGACGCCCGCGCCAAAGTGGAAGCGGAAGCCAAGGCCAAGGCTGACGCCGCCGCCCGTGTAGCAGCCGAAGCACGAGCCAAAGCTGAAGCCGAGTCCAAGGCTGCGGCAGACACCCAGGCCAAAGCCGCCGCAGAAATCCGCCTGAAGGCGGCGCAGGAGGCTTCCACCAAAGCCGAAGCCGAAGCCCGTGCACGCGCGCAGTCCGAAGCCCGCGCCAAGGCCGACGCGGTAGCCAAAGCAACTTCCGAAGCCAAAGCCCGCGTTGAAGCTGAAACCCAGGCCAAAGCCGAGGTTGAAGCCAATGCTCATGCTGCAGCCGAAACCAAGGCGCGCGAAGCACTGGAAGCACAGATGAAGGCGATGGGAGAAGCTCTTGCCCGCGCCCAGGATTCCGTGAAACGCGAGGCTGAAGCCCGCGTCCGCATGGAAGCCGACATCAAGGCCCGGCTTGAGGCCGAGCGCAAGGCGCTGGTAGAAGCCGAAGCGCGCGCCAAGGCCGCCGAAGACGCGGTTGCGCAGGCGCGCCAGATGGCGGAAGAAGCAGCACGCGCCAAAGCGGCCGCTGAAGTCCGCGCCGCCACGCAGGGCTCGGACCCGGAATCGATGGCCAAAGCCGTGGCGGCAATGCAAGCCCTGGAAGAAGCCAAAGCCCGGGCACGGGCTGAAGCCGAAGCCCGAGTCGCTGCAGAAGCCCGCGCCAAGTCTGAAGCCGAAACCCGCGCGCGCGAGGAAGAGCAGCGCAGACTTGCCGCAGAGGCAGAACAAAAAGCACGCGCCGAAATCGATGCCAAGGCGAACGCCGAACTGAAAGCACTGCGCGAACAAGCGCGACAGGCATCGGTGGAAGCGGAAACCCGTGCCGAAGAGGAAAAGCGGACTCGCGAGGAAATGGAAGGCCGGCTCGCCACCGAGCGGCGCGCCCGTGAGGAAGCCGAAGCCAAAGTTACCGCCGAGCGCGGACTGCGGGAAGAGGCGATCCGCAAGGTGCAGGTCGAGGCTGAAGCCAAAGCGCGCGCCGAGGTTGAGGCGGTGATGGAGGTCGAGCGCCGCAAACGCGAGGAAGCCGAGAAAAAATCGCAGGCTGAAATCGCCGCGCGTACTGTGGCCGAACGCAAAGCGCGGGAAGAAGCCGATCGCCAGCTCGAAATCGCGCATAAAGCGCGGGAAGATGCTGAACGTCTGGCACGCACTGCGGGCTCCGGCGAAAGCGCGGAAGGCAAAAAAGCCCGCGAAGATGCCGAATACCGCGCCCAGATGGCCGAAGCCGCCGTCGCCAAGGCCAAGGCGCAGATGGAGGTCGAGCGCCAGGCACGCGCCCAGGCTGAAGAACGCGCCAAAACCGAAGCCGTCGCCCGCGTGGTGCACGAACAGGAGTTGCGCGATAGCGCGGAAAAAAACGTCAAGTCACGGGTAGACGAAGAATTGCGCGCCCGCGCCCGCGCCGAAGTAGAGGCCGATGCGCGCTACCGTGCCGAGGCGCAGGAACGCGCCAATGCTGCGGCCGCCGACCGCAAATTGCGCATGGAATCCGAAGCGCGCGACGCCGCGTCGTCCTTCCGCGCCGACAAAAAACCGCGCAGCAAGGTGGCGATGGGCGGGATCGTCCTGCTGGTTCTGGTCGTCGGCGTCCTGGCCTCCCTGCAACTGATACCGCTGGGCAGCCATGTGCCGGCGGTACAGGAGCTGGTGTCGCAACGCTTCAAGCAGCCGGTACGCATCGCCAACATGCGCTACACGGTTTATCCGGAGCAGATGCTCCGCCTCGAACAGGTCAGCATCGGCGGCGCACAGCAGATCAAGGCGGATACGGTCAGCATCCCGATGATGCCCTGGAGCCTGCTGCTGGGTGTGCGCGAGTTCGATACCATCAGCGCCAACGCAATCACCATCGAACCCGCTGGCATCGACCTGCTGCCGGCGATGGCCAAAGCAGCGGACGGTGCCGCACTGCAAATCAGCCAGTTGCGGCTGACTGCGGTCAAGGTCAACGGTCTTCCCGTCGACGTGCCGCAATTCGAAGCCTTCGTCAATTTCAGCCGCAGCGGCTCCTTGCAGAAAATGCGCCTGAGCGACGGCAAAATGACTGTCAATGCAACGCCGAAGGACAACGGGCTCGCATTGGCCATCTCGGCGGGCGAATGGCAGCCACCGGTGGGACCGGCACTGAACTTCAGTGACCTCTCGGTCACGGCACAGGTGGATCAGCAGCAACTCACGGTAAGCGCGTTCGAAGGCCGTCTCGGTGGCGGCCGCGTCAAGGGCGCACTGAAAGCCACCTGGGCCGGAGCCATCACGGTCGAAGGCGAATTCAATCTGGAAAACGGCCGGTTGCAGGAGTTGATGCCCGCCTTTACCCGCGATTTTTCGGCGAATGGCGCACTGACCGCAAACGGCAGTTACGCCTTGCAGGGAAAAACCCTGAAAACGCTGTTCGATGCCAGCGCCGCAGAAGCGTCATTCACCATCAGCACCGGCGAACTGATCAATATCGATATGGTGCGCGCCATCCAGGCGCCGACGGCGAGTGGCACCCGCGGCGGCAAAACCCGTTTTGATACGCTGAGCGGCGGACTCAGCATCAGCGGCGGCCGCTACAACTACAAGCAGTTGCAACTGGCCTCCGGACCGTTGAATGCCAGCGGCGCCCTTGCAATCGGTGACGGCGGCGCATTGTCCGGGCGCATCAGTGCGGAGCTGGGCAGCAAGGGCCTGCTGGTCGCCCGTGGCAACCTGTCAGTGACCGGAGCCGTGCGCGATCCGCTGTTGCGGCCCTGATCACGACCGCAGGACGCAAAAAAGCCCGCGCTGAGCAGCGCGGGCTTTTTCATTGCTGAATGAAGCGCTTGTCCTGCCGCTTATGTCCTGCCGCTTATGTCCTGCCGCTTATGTCCTGCCGCTTATTGCGCCCCTGACTGTGCGGCACGCAGGGCGGCAATCCGCACATCCAGCGGCGGATGTGACATGAACAGCGCCATCATTCCGCCGCCGCCCGAAATACCGAAAGCCGACATCTGCGCGGGCAGCGCCGTTTGCTCGTGGTTCATTTTCAGGCGCTCCAGCGCAGCGATCATTTTGTGCCGGCCGGCCAGTTCGGCACCGCCGGCATCGGCACGGTATTCGCGCTGGCGACTGACCCAGGCCACCACCATGCTCGCCAGAACGCCGAGCACCATTTGCGCAACAAAGGTGGCGACAAAAAATCCTATCCCCTGACCACGCTCGTTTTTCAGCAACACACGGTCCACGAAAAACCCGACCACGCGCGAGAAGAAAATCACGAATGTATTCACCACGCCCTGCACCAGCGTCAGCGTCACCATATCACCGTTGGCGACATGGCTGATTTCATGACCAAGAACCGCTTCTGCTTCATCCTGCGACATGTTGTTGAGCAGGCCGGTGCTGACGGCGACCAGCGCATCGTTGCGGTTCCAGCCGGTGGCGAAGGCATTGATGTCCGGGGCGTCATAAATCGCCACTTCCGGCATACCGATGCCGGCGCGTTCAGCCTGGCGCTTGACGGTATCCACCAGCCAGCGCTCGGTGGTATTGGCGGGCACTTCGATCACCTGGGCGCCCGTCGCCCGCTTCGCCATCCACTTCGAGATCAGCAGAGAAATGAATGCGCCGCCGAAGCCGAAGATCGCCGCGAACACCAGCAGGCCTTGTAGATTGAGTCCGGTCTCGTTTTCCAGCGCAGCGTCGATGCCGAGCAACTGCATGGTCACACTGAGTACCGCGAGTATCGCGAAGTTGGTGACAATCAGCAGAAAGACACGTTTCATAAGTTTTCAAACCCCCGATGGTTGAACACGGAACATTAGATAGGGGCGAAGCGCGCAAGTTCAAGATGCGGCACGCCCTCAGACATTCATTTTAAGTATTTGTTTCTATTGATATTTTTAAAGAACCCGGATACCAAGCCTGATGTTGCGATTCTACCTCAGGCACCGGATCACACCGTCGATGACCACCCGTGCCACGCTGGCCCGTTGCAGCACGGCAATCAGCAGATTTCCTTCTCAATGACAGCGCTACCGGCGACAGGTGATGGCAAGCGACCCACCCTGCCCGGGCGAAAGTGATCACGATCATCGTAATAAGCCGGTTGTTCATTATCGGCGCACCAGCCGGGCACACCGAGCACCGGAAGCGGCGCAAGATCGTGCGGATGCCGCAATGCCTGAGGGTCGGCAATCAGTTGCGCCAGTCGGCGGTCGATTTGTGTCCGGCGTTCCGTCGGCGGATGCACGAGGAAATCCCGGTCAACCTCAAGCAACAATGCGCGTCCGGTGATGCCCTTGTACGGCGCGAGCGCCTTTTCACACAACGCGTGCCCAAACGGCAGGAATTCCATGCCCGCGACCACGGCATCGCGACGCTCGCAGAACAGCGGCTTCCAGCGGAATTCCCGAATCAAGCGTAACAGCCCGCCATCCACCGACAACACCACGACGCCGCTCTCGTCGAACAGGGTCAAGGCGTCCCGCACCGGCCCGCGACCTCCTGCTTGAGCTGCGGGTGGCGCGGCATGGTGCCGCGCATTCAGCGCGGCCTTGGACTGCGGAAACGTCAGCCACACCAGAATATTGAACAGGTCGTGCCAGTTACGCTCGCGGAATTCCAGTTCACCCCGCGCGTAGAGTCGTTGCTCATACGATTCGGTCATGCCCGTTGTGACTGGCGGCACCAACTGCAGCGGCAACCCGGATGCGGTGCGTACGCCAGCGCGCGCGATGACTTCCTGCAATCGCGGCAAGGCGGGCCAATCGCCGCCCGCTACCTGCCGCGCTGCCGCGCGCAGCGTCATCAGTAGCGGCGACTGTTCCGCAAATGCCTCGTTCCATACGTCCATGTGCCAAGTGTACGACGCGCCAGTGTTTTCAAGTAAACTTGCGAGTTCCTCCGGCCCCCGTGATCACGGCATGGCGGAACTATTGAGCATTTCATAAATAATGACAAAAACATGCCTCTGGTGAGGCTGTCATGTTTTTGGAAAAACTCAATAGTGACGGAACTAGTCAACCTGTTGGGCATCGAATCACCGGGACTGACATCATCACTTGCCATTGATGATCACGTTGCCGAAATGCTGGTATAAAGAATCGCCATGACTGATAAAAATACTTACCGCACCACCGCCAAAGGCCTTGCTGAAGTCGCGGCGCGCCCCGGCACGCTGAAACCCGGCATCAAAGGGCTGCTGGCCGCGGTCGGTGAGCGGGCCAACGCGGTAAATCTGCGGGAAAAGTTTCCGCGTGCCGGCGACATCAGCGCGGCACTGGAGGCGCTGACCAACGAGGGTTACATCGAAATCGTGCCGGCAACGGCCCCCCAATCCAAATCCGCGATTGACGACCTAGAAAGTTTCCTCAATGAACGCCCGAAAGAGCCGACGCTGCAGCAGCGACGCCAGGCCGAGGGCACGATTTCCGGCGCGCGCAGGCTGAAAGCCGGTTACCAGATCAGCATCCTCAACCGCCCGGGCAAACCGATACCGTCGCGTGGCGGCGGCAAACACGTCATTCTGATCATCGACAGTCACGAGGCGGAGGCACTGACAGCCGCGCGCAGCCTGATGCAGGGTGGATTCGACATCCGCGGCGCCGCCAACCGCAGCGAAATCGCAGCCGCACTGGGCAAACAGCCACTGCCCGACCTGATCATCATCGATGTGGAAATGCGCGATACCGTCGGTCTGGATGTACTCGGCAAACTGCACGAACACCCGGAATTCAAATCGACACCGATCATCGTCGTCACTGCCCGCGCCGAACGCGACGATATCGTCGCCGCGCTGGCCTACGGCGCATCGGGTTACCTCAACAAACCCGTCAAGCCGGAGACCCTGTTGCGCAACGCCAAGGACGCGCTCGGCCTGCCCTGAACTGCCACCTGCGGCTGCCTGGCCTGCGAGCGCATTATTGTCGAGGTTTGGCGCCGTGTTGCAGAAAACCGGTTACCGCCTGCACCCACTCAGGACGCCCGAACAGGAAAGCCTCGTTGTGCCCGCCACGCATTTCGAGCGATGACGCGGCGCCGGCTGCAGCCTCATACAGGCGTTCGCCATGTGCAAACGGCACGATTTCATCATCCCGGCTGTGTGCGATCAGCACCGGGCCGCGAAAATTGCGCAGATGTGCCAGCGTGTTATAGCGGTAGCGGCTGATCAAACGCACCGGTAGCCAGGGATAAATTTCGCTGCCAAGATCCGGCAGCGAGGTGAACGTGGATATCAAGACCAGCGCACGCGGTTGCATGCGCGCAGCCAATTCCGCCGCTACGGCCCCGCCCAGCGATTCGCCGACCACCGTAATGTCATTGGTTTTGAAACCGCGCTCCGCCGTCAGCCAGCGCCAGGCGGCCTCTGCATCCGCATAAGTACCGAACTCCGATGGCTTGCCGGTGCTCGCACCATAGCCGCGGTAGTCAACCAGCAGCACCGCGTATCCCATCGCATGGAAATGCGGAAGGTAGTCGATGCGGTCGGCAATACTGCCGGCATTACCGTGCAGAAGCAGCACTGCGCCGCGCATTGGTATGGCGGGCACCCACCACGCGGCCAGCGCTTCACCGTCCGTCGTGGTGATACGCACATCTTCAAAAGACAATTTAACCTGGGCCGGCGTCGACCTTGCGACACCACCGATATGCGGAAAATAAATCAGGCGATCCTGCGTCAGCCATGTAAAAAGAACCACTATGCCGTAGACCGCAGCGCTTGCCGCCAGAAACTGCAACATGATGCGTTTCAACGCCGCCATTGCAACGGCGGCTCATCCAGCGCCGCCGCCTGTTCGCGCAGCGCCAGCACGTGATCCTGCCAGTAGCGCTGGGTGTTGAAAAAGGGAAAACTTGCCGGGAAGGCCGGGTCGTCCCAGCGTCGCGCCAGCCAGCCCGCGTACTGCACGATGCGCAGCGTGCGCAACGCCTCAATCAGCATCAGCTCCGCCGCATCGAACTCGCGGAATTCGCAGTAACCCCCGAGCAGGTGCAACAACTGCGCCTGCTGTGCCTTACGGTCGCCCGACAAACACATCCACAAGTCCTGCACGGCCGGCCCCATACGCGCATCGTCGAGATCGACAAAATGCGGCCCCTCGTCGGTCCACAACACGTTGCCGGCATGGCAGTCGCCGTGCAACCGAATATTGCGAACTGCGCCGGCAGCGACCCAGCGCCGCTCGACCCGTTCGACCACGTCCTCGACGACACTCGCATAGGTGTCGTAGAGGTCATCCGGCACAAATTCGCTGTCGAGCACGAACTGCACCGGCTCGTAGGCAAAGGATTCGATGTCCAGCGTCGGGCGGTGTTCAAAAGGTTTGGTCTGCCCCACCGCATGGATGCGCGCGATGAAGCGCCCCATCCACTGCAGCGTGTCCGGATCATCCAGTTCCGGCGTACGCCCGCCGCGGCGCGGCGTGATCGCGAACTGGAAACCGCCATGCTCGTGCAGCGTGCGTCCGTTGAACAGCAGCGGCGCCACCACCGGCAGCTCGCGCGCCACGAGTTCCGCGGCAAAATCGTGTTCCTCCTGGATTGCCGCGCTGCTCCAGCGCTGCGGGCGGTAGAACTTGGCGACAACCGACGCGCCGTCTTCCAGACCCACCTGGTAGACACGGTTTTCGTAACTGTTCAGCGCCTGCAGCCGTCCGTCGCAGCGCAGGCCGCAGGACTCGACGGCATCAAGCAATGTCTCAGGAGTCAGTGCTGCATACGGCGCCATCAATGCCTTGCCGCTGTCGCCGCGCGTTGTGCAGGCACATAACGCAGGCCACGTTCCAGTACGTCGGGCAGCACTTCACTCCGCCACTCCACACTGGAAATCCGGAAATCGTTCAAAGCCTGCGCAAAAATCAGCTGCACATCATGCACTTCATCCAGCGGATGCAGCGGCCAGCAGAATCCTTCGAGCATCGACTCATCAAACGGCGAACTGAGGCTCAGGCGCAGCTCGCCGGCACCCGCCGCCAGCGCATGCGCAGACAACACGGCTTCGGGGTCGCCGACGCTCATCCGGAAATGCCGTACGGTATTGCTGAGGAAAAGGTTAAGTGCAGCTTCAAGTTGCGCGCAACGACCGAGGTAAGCCGCTTTCAGCAACGGTTGCGGCGGCCGCGGCATCGGCAGCACTTCCAGCCCTGCTTGCGCCAACTGACGCGTCAGCTCACGTGTCAGCGGCGTGCCCCAGGTACCAATATTGGATGCCGACTCGAGAAACGACGGCAGATGTTGCGGCGTCACGCCGGCACCGATCAGGAAACGCAGGTGTACCTGCTCACGACCGGGGCCCACGACGACCGGCTCAGGGATCAGCGTTTCAACAACAGCGCGCTCTGCGGGATCACGAACGGCGCGCCATAACGCGCAGGGTGACAAGACCTCCAGTGCCGCGGCGCTGCACAAGGCATTACCCAGGCCGAAATTGCGCGTCGCGCCGACGGCGCCGTGCCGTTCCAGCAGCGCGGTGATCTTGTCGGTTTCAGGCAATGCGCCCGGCAATGTCAGTTGCATACGCGCCCCGGCGACGATGACCAGTGGAATCGCGAAGAGCTGCAGACTGATGCCATCACCGCCGCCATCAATCGCCGCAGCCAGCGCCTGCCACACGCGGCGCACAACCGCCGGTGGTCCGCCCTGCAAGGCGGCACGAATCACCGCGTCATCACCCGCTGTCAATGCAGCTGCCAGATCGGCTGTCAGTCCTGCGCCATCATCCTGCACCGCTGCACGGAGCAGCGGGTTCGCCGATACCGCGGCAATGCGCGGTTCCGGCAATGATTCGATTACATTCATTCCGCTTTTGCGCCCGAGGCCTTGACGGCCAGGCCCCATTTCACCAGCTCGGTTTTGATGTACGCGGTGTATTGCTCCGGCGTGTCGCCGACGAACTCGGCGCCCTCGGCCATCATCCGGTCGCGCAGATCCGGCGCGAGCAGTGCCTTGGTTGATTCAGCGTGCAGCTTGGCAATGATGGCTGCCGGAGTTCCGGTCGGAACTGCCATGCCGAACCAGGATCCGGTTTCAAATCCTTTCAGCCCCTGCTCGTCCAGCGTCGGTACATCCTTCGCGGCAGCCACACGCTTCAGGCTGGTCACGCCCAGCGCACGCAGGCGGCCGCTGCGCGCATGCGGGATGGTCGATACCATCGCTCCGAAATACACCTCGATATGTCCGGCGATACTGTCGGCAATGGCCGGTGTCGCACCTTTGTACGGCACATGCACCATTTTCACACCGGCCATGGTTTTGAAAATTTCACCGGCGAGATGATGCGGGCTGCCGATGCCGGTGGAACCATGGCGCAAGGAATTCGGATTGGCTTTGGCAATCGCGATCAGGTCTTTGGCATTTTTTGCCGGCAGTGACGGATGCACGACGACTATGCCCGGTACCTTGGCAAAATTGGTGATGTAGGCAAAGTCTTTCAGCATGTCGTAATTGAGTTTCGGATACAGCGTCGGATTGATCGCATTGGCCACTGTCGGCATGAACAGCGTGTAACCATCGGGCGGCGCTTTCACGCCCAGTTCAGTGCCGATGTTGGTGCCGGCGCCGGGACGGTTGTCGACGATCACCTGCTGGCCCCAAACCGCCGTCAGTTTCTGACCGACTGCGCGCGCCAGCATGTCTGCCGTGCCGCCCGGCGTATAACCGACGATGTAGCGGATGGTGCGCGAGGGGTAGCCGGCGGCATCCTGCGCCAGTGCTAAACCCGCTGTGCCCAGCATCGCCAGTGCACCGATAAAAATACATAAGTATTTGTTTTTAAACATTTTTTCTCCATGCAGCTTTTATAATTAACTGCTGGACTTCAGACCGAAGCGCCAACCATCAATCGACTTGCGCACCCGACTCCTTCACCACCTTGGCCCACTTCGCATAATCAGCCCTGACCACGCGCGCAAATGCTTCGGCACTGCCACCGACGGCATCCGCGCCCTGCGCATTCAAACGTTTGACCAGCTCCGCTGAAGCCAATGCGGTATTCAATTCTGCATTGACGCGCTTGACGATGTCGGCGGGCGTTCCTGCCGGCGCAAAAATACCGAACCAGTTGACGACCTCATAGCCGGGAACCGTCTCGGCAATCGCCGGCAATTCCGGGAAAGCCGCGGAACGCTTCGGGCTGGTCACCGCCAGGCCGCGCAGCTTGCCGGTCTTGACCTGCGGCGACAGAGGCACCGCGCTCGAAATCGTCAGCGCGATCTGGCCACCCAGCATGTCGGTCACCAGCGGTCCCACGCCCTTATACGGAATATGCTCCATGCGAATGCCGGTCATCGACTTGAACAGTTCCATCGCGAGATGGCTAGACGAGCCGCTGCCGCCCGAACCGTAGTTGACCTTGCCCGGATTCGCCTTTGAATACGCGATCAGTTCGGCGACGGTTTTTGCGGGAAAGCTGTTGCCACTCGCCATCATCAGCGGCACGGCGACGAACTGCACCAGCGGCGTGAAATCCTTGATCGCGTCATAAGACACTTTTTTATACAAATGCGGATTGATGACATGCGGGATCGATGAAAACAGCAGCGTGTAGCCGTCAGCATTGGCCCGCGCTGAGATTTCCGTCGCAATCAATCCGCCGGCGCCGCCGCGATTGTCCACCACCACCTGCTGCCCAAGGCGGTCGCTTAATTGCTGGGCCGCGACGCGGCCGAGGATGTCAGCCGCACCACCCGGCGGAAAACCCACCACGAGGCGCACCGGGCGGTCAGGATACGCACTTGCGCTGGCGGCAAACACCAGCGGAGAGCATGCGGCTGCGAATATGGCAAAAATTGCGTAAGGGATGTTCATGCGGATTCCTTGTGATCGTCGAGAGTAGATGACGGGGCTGATTACTGCCAAAAACCATAGCAGCAATCGTGCCACCGCTGTCGTCACCAGCCCCTAATTACCATCCGAGCACATAGGCCGGACGGCGTGGATCCGCGCCGCCGTGCAGCACGCCGTGGGCATGATCGTTGATGATGGTGCACACCGAACCCGCGAGCCAGGTCATGTCATCCCACCAGTAGGTTTTATGACCCATCGCCGCCAGTGCTTCGCCGGTCTTCCTCTCAATTCGTGACTCCAGGTACAGGCGTCCAGGGAAATAGGCATGCGGTTCAAAAGAACCCGGATAACTGTAGCCGGCAAAACGCGGCGCTTCGACCGCATCCTGCACGCCCATGCCGAATACATTGACGTTGAGGAAGACCTGGATCATGGCCTGGATCTGCACGTCGCCACCCGGCGTGCCGAAGGGCATGTACGCCTTGCCGTTTTTCAGCGCCAGCGCCGGATTCGGCGTCAGCCGCGGGCGTTTGCCCGGCGCGACCGATGACGGATGTGAAGGATCGGCCCAGGACTGCGTGCCGCGACCCGAACAAACGATGCCCACGCCAGGAACAATCGGCGTCTTGTCCGAACCGTCCGAAGGCGTCGCAGAAAACGCATTTCCATGGCGGTCGATCACGCACAGGTAAGAGGTGTCTCCAGGACCCGGTGATTCCTCGGATTGCGGTTCCGGCATGCACATGTTCTGCAGCGCGGTCAGCGATTTCGGGTTTCCTGCCGGCGGCATCCCCGGCCAGGCCTGGGTGTCGCGAATCAACGTTCGCCGCCACGCCGCATATTTTTCCGACAGCAATCCGGCCAGCGGCACTTTAACGAATTTGGGATCGCCAAAGTGATGATGGCGATCGGCAAATGCCAGTTTCAGTGCTTCGGTAACGACGTGGATATATTGCGGCGTGTTGTGTCCCAGCGCCTTCAGGTCGTAACCCTTGAGGATATTCAGCGCCATCGGCAGCGCAGGGCCCTGCGACCAAGGCCCGCAGGCGTGCACCTCGATATTGCCGAACTTCGATTTCACCGTCGGCTCGAAATTGACCTTGAAGTCGGCAAAATCCTCGTAACGCATCAGGCCGCCCTGCTGCGTGATCCATTTCGTCACATCACGCGCAATATCGCCCTTGTAGAAGGCGTCGCGTGCCGCCTGCAGGCCGGCCTTGCGGCCCTTGCGGCTGGCACGGCGCTCCTGATCCACCATGTACTGCAACGTGCGGCCAAGGTCGGCCTGCACGAATACCTTGCCCGGCACCGGCGGTTTACCGCCTGGCATGAATACTTTTTTGCTCGACGGCCAGCGGCCGTAATTGTCGGCGTTGTCGGCGATGAACTCGGCCATCAGCGGATACATCGGAAAACCCTTGCTGGCAAAACGCAGCGCCGCAGACGCAACTTCGCCGAAACTCATGGTGCCGAATCTCGACAGCGCAGTGATCCAGGCATCCGGTGCCGCCGGCACCACGCAGCGCTCCACGCCGGGCGGAATCTTGCCGCCGTGTTTTTTCAGGAAATAATCCGGGGTCACTGCCCGCGGCCACACGCCGAGCCCGTCGATGGAATACACCTTGCGGTCTTTGGCGGTGTAAATGATCTGCGGCGCAACACCACCGATGTTGACTTTCTCGGTCTGCAGCACACCTATGGCCAGGCCAGCGGCGACGCCGGCGTCAATGGCATTGCCGCCGGCTTCGAGGATTTCGAACGCCGCGTGGGCAGCAAGATAATGGCCTGCGGCGACCACATGCCGGGTGCCCATGATGGTCATGCGTTTGCTTGTCATTCGATCTCCTTACAGGCTGCCAATGAGGAATGCAGGAATGATCCGAATTCTACCCCGTAGCCGATGGCTTGCCCCTGCCCGCACCACAAACTGGACACATCGTCGCAACATAAGCGCGACAAGCTTGGTAAACTCCGCCACTGGACAAACACCTGTGACGGAAACTCGATTTCCGGACGCGGGCCACCCGAGGAGAACACCAACATGAAACTGTCACGTTTGGGCATTGCCGCTGTCGCCGGCGCCCTGGCTTTGGCCGCCCCCGCGCAAGCGCAAAACTATCCCGTCAAAACGATCCGTCTGGTGATCCCGTTTGCCGCCGGCGGCAACACCGACATCATCGGCCGCATCTTTGTGCCGAAAATGGCTGAAATCATCGGTCAGCAGATCATCATCGACAACCGTGGCGGCGCCGGCAGCGTGATCGGTACGGAAATCGTAATGCGCGCACCACCCGACGGCTACAACCTGCTGCTGGCCTCCGCCGCACACACCATCAACCCGGCCATGATCAAAAAACTGCCCTATGATTCAGTCAAGGATTTCACGCCGCTGGGCGTAGTCGCCGACGTGCCCACCGCCTTCGTGCTCCACCCCTCGCTGCCGCCGAAAAACGTCAAGGAATTCGTCGCATTGGCCAAGGCCCGACCCAACGACATTTTCTACTCGACCGCCGGCATCGGCACTGTCGGCCATCTCGCAGCCGAACTGCTGATATCGACCACAGGCATAAAACTCACCTCCGTCCACTACAAGGGCACCGGCCCGTCGATGATCGACCTGGTCGGCGGCCATATCCAGATGCAATTCCCGAGCATGCCGGCCGCCGTTCCCTACGTCGCCGCCAACCGCATGCGGATGATTGCGCAGACCGGCGAGAAACGTTCGCCGGCTGCCCCCACGGTTCCGACCATGGTGGAACAGGGCTACAAGGATTTCATCGTCTCCAGCGGCTTTGCCATGTTCGGTCCGGCCAACCTGCCAAAGGCGATCGCCGACCGCGTCAATGCGGCGATGGCGCAGGCGCTGAAAGATCCCAAGGTGAGCAAGACGCTGCTCGAACAAGGTGCGGAACCGACCGGCACCACGCCCGAATCGCACGACAAATTCAACCGCGCCGAAATCCAGAAATGGATCAAGGTTGTACGCGACGCACGCATTGAAATGCAGTAACGCGGCCCCGACGCTAACTTACGTTACACACCGCGTGCGTTAAAATACGGGGCCCTGTAGCCCCGTATTTTTTCACGTTTTTTCCACGCATTTTCCAGTTTATTTTTTTCCGGAAAACATCATGACTCCCCTCGATTTCCAGTTCCCCTACTCCTCGCAGCGCATGCCGGTACTGGCACGTAATGCCGTCGCAACGTCGCAACCGCTGGCGGCTCAGGCCGGCCTGCGCATGCTGCTCAAGGGCGGCAATGCCGTAGACGCCATACTCGCCACGGCGATTTCACTGACCGTACTGGAGCCAACCAGCAACGGCATCGGCAGCGATGCGTTCTGCATTTTGTGGGATGGCAAAAAACTGCACGGGCTGAATGCCTCGGGACGTTCTCCCGCGGCGTGGACTGCCGACCGCTTCAAGGGTGCCCAAGCCATGCCGCAGCGCGGCTGGGATTCCGTCACCGTGCCGGGCTGCGTTTCGGCCTGGGCGGAAATGTCGGCCAAGTTCGGCAAGCTGCCCTTCGTCGACCTGTTCGAGCCGGCGATCAAATACGCCACCGATGGTTACATGGTCACGCCGACCATCGCCCGGCTGTGGGGGAACCAGGCGCCGGAACTGAAAAACCAGCCGGGATACGCCGAAGCTTTCATGCCACGCGGCCGCGCGCCAGCTCCAGGCGAAAAGTTCTCCTTCCCGGCACAGGCCAAAACCCTGGCGCGGATTGCTGAGACCAGGGGTGAAGCGTTCTACAAAGGCGACCTCGCCGAAAAAATCGTCGCCTGGGCCAAGCAGAACGGCGGCGCGATGACCATGGACGACCTCGCCAGCCACAAAAACGACTGGGTGGAACCGATCGGCATCGATTATCGCGGTTACACGCTGCATGAAATCCCGCCCAACGGCCAGGGCATCGCAGCGCTGATCGCGCTGGGCATTCTTGAGAACTTCGATGTCGCCAAGCTGCCGGTGGATTCACCGGACAGCATGCACCTGCAGATCGAAGCGATGAAACTTGCCTTCGCGGACATCAATGAATATGTTTCCGATTCGGCAACCATGCGCATCACGCCCGCCGAAATGCTCGACAAGGCGTACCTGAAAAAACGCGCGCAGTTGATCGACATGAAAAAAGCGCAGGATCCCGTCTTCGGCCACCCGGCCAAAGGCGGCACCGTCTATCTGACGGCTGCTGACGAATCCGGAATGATGGTGTCGTACATTCAGTCCAACTTTGCCGGTTTCGGTTCCGGCGTCGTGGTGCCCGGTACCGGCATCAGCCTGCAAAACCGCGGCTACGGCTTCAGTCTGAAACCGGGTCATGCCAATGTGGTCGCCCCGCGCAAACGTCCGTTTCAGACCATCATCCCGGGCTTCCTCACCAAAAACGGCAAACCGCTGATGAGCTTCGGCGTCATGGGCGGTTCGATGCAGGCCCAGGGCCACATGCAGGTGGTGTCGCGTCTGGTTGACTATGCACAGAACCCACAGGCCGCCGCCGACGCGCCGCGCTGGCGCATCGACACCGGTCTCAAGGTCGGCATTGAACATGGCGTATCCGCGGAAACCATCGCCGAGTTGCGCGCACGCGGGCATGACATGCCGCAGGCTGACCGCTGGTCCACTGACTTCGGCCGCGCCCAGCTGATCTACAAAATGGAGGACGGTTATTTCGCCGCTTCCGAACGCCGCACCGACGGCCAGGCTGTCGGTTTCTGACCCGCGCTGACCGCCGGCCACCAGGGAGAATCACATGTTTTCTGTATCGCGCGTACTGCTGACTGCCGTAATGCTGGCAACCACCTCCGCGGCTGTCGCGCAAACGGAATTGCCGCCGATTCCGCCGGCGGTCGAGGAAAGCTATGCGAAACTCGCCGCACACAGCGAGGTAGCCGCGGTACTCGCCGCACTGAAGGGTGCCGGCGCGAGGATGTTCGAAGAGCAGGTGCGCATCAACGAGATACCGGCGCCGCCGTTCAAGGAACAGTTGCGCGCCGAGTATTACCTCAAGAAAATGCGCGAAGCAGGACTGCCCGGCGCCTATATCGACAAGGAAGGCAATGTCATCGGCGTACGCGCCGGCACCGGCAAAGGACCGCGGCTGGTGGTGTCTGCGCACCTCGACACGGTTTTCCCGGAAGGCACCGACGTCAAGGTGCGTGAGAAAGACGGCCGTTACTACGCCCCCGGCATTTATGATGATGCCCTCGGACTGACCAATTTGCTTACGGTCCTGGAGACCTTGAGCAAAAGCAATATCAAAACTGTCGGCGACATCATCTTCGTCGGCACAGTCGGCGAGGAGGAACTCGGCGATCTGCGCGGCGTCAAGGCTTTGTTCCGCGACATCAAGGACATCGACGGCTTCATTTCCCTCGACGGCGTCGGTCTGGGTCGCATCGTCAACCACGCCACCGGCAGCCACCGCTACCTGGCCACCTTCAAGGGGCCCGGCGGCCACAGCTTCTCGGCATTCGGCCTGCCCAGCGCCATCCACGCCATGGGCCGCGCAGTAGCCAAAATCGGGGACCTGGTGCCGCCGGCAGATCCGAAAACGACTTTTACCGTGGGCACGGTGAACGGCGGCACCTCGGTAAACGCGATTGCAGCCACTTCGACGATCGGCATCGACATACGCTCCAATGGCAACGCCGCGCTGATCGAATTCGAGAAAAAAGTCCTGACTGCCCTGCAAGACGCCGTGAACGAAGAAAACGCACGCTGGAAGTCTGACAAAATCAGCGTCGAGATCAAGCAGGTCGGTGACCGTCCCGCCGGCGTCACTCCGATCGATTCGCCGATCATCCACGCTGCGCGGGCTGCAATGCCGCGTGTCGGCGCCCAGGTACGCTCGATAACCGCCTCAAGCACGGACTCCAATTTGCCGATGTCGCTCGGAATACCCGCGATCACCTTGAGTTCCAGCGGCACCGGCGGCGGTAGCCACTCGCCAGGCGAGTGGTATTCGCCGGTCAACAACCATATTGGCGCGCAGAACGTGTTCCTGCTTGCCCTGGCGCTGACCGGCATGGAGGGCGTCACCGCTCCCGTGCTCGCCAAGCGTCCTGCCCGGTAAAACCACCGATACCAGCGATCAAGGACATCCCGCATGAAATTTTCCCTCGGCGAACGCAAGGTCATCTGCAAAGGTGATTACTGGATCGCCCCCAACGCAACAGTCATCGGCAGTGTGGTGCTGGAAAACAATGCCAGCATCTGGTGGAACTGCGTGGTGCGCGGCGACAGCGACACGCTGACCATCGGCGAGAACTCGCAGGTGCAGGACGGCTCGGTGCTGCATGCCGATGCCGGCTTTCCGCTGACCCTCGAAAAAAACGTCAGCGTCGGCCACATGGCCATGCTCCACGGCTGCACCATCGGTGAAGGCAGCCTGGTCGGTATCAAGGCGGTGATCCTCAACGGTGCAAAAATCGGCAGGAACTGCCTGATCGGCGCCGGTGCCTTCATCGGCGAAGGCAAGGTAATTCCCGATGGTTCGCTGGTTTTAGGTGCGCCGGGCAAGGTGGTGCGCCAGTTGTCCCCTGAACAGATCAAGGGCATCAATCGCATTTCCGATCACTACGTACAGAACTTCAAGCGTTACCGTAATGAGCTGAAATCCGACGAATCCTGAATATTCTGTTCTGAACTCCAGTTAACAGGAGCACGCACATGGCCGGCATGACCAAGTTCGGATTCCGCATCAGGACGCGCGGCGGCATGGTGGTGGATAACCTGATGGTGCAGGCGCACGACCGGAGTGAGGCCGAAACCCGGATTCGCCAGATTTACCAGCATTGCAAAATTTTGGAGTGCAGCACACTCGCTCCCGACAGCCGCGGTGACGGGGTCGATCTCGAGGGCATGATTTCCCTGATCAGCAAGCAGGAAGAACCGCGCTAGCCGGTTGTCCGGCCAGGAATCCTCAAGTGCCGATGCGACGCGCCGGCACCAGTTTCAGGCCGGCAGTCAAGTTGCGCCGAATCTGCGCGTCCTTCTCCGCGACCAGTGCGGTGCGTGCGCCGGGCGGTGCAGTCCGCAGTACCGGTCTGGCCTCACGTTCAGTCAGACGAATGAACCTTGTCACCAGAAATTCTTCAAGCAGCTCGGTGTAATCCCGCGCGCCGCGGCTGGCTGGTGCATGCTCAAACACATCCTGACTGGATGCCGGGCTTTCGGCGATGCTGACGTTTTCAGCAATGCGCGTGGCGCAGACTTCGTTGCCGTAACGAGCGCGCAGCTGACGCTCGATATCAGCCGCCATGCGGCGCCGCGGATCATAACGCGTGATCAGGTAGCGCCGCGGCACACGCCGCTTCAATACCTGCTCCAGCGCTTTCAGCGTACGCTCCATCTGCACGGCACCCTTCATCGCCAAGTAATCCGTCGAAACCGGAATGATCACCCCGTCCGCGGCAAACACGCTGCCCAGCGACAGCACGCCGAGCATCGGGCATGAGTCCATCAGCACCGGACGCTCAGCCGGCTCGCGATCCAGGGCAGCCGCCAGCCGGCCGAGTATCGTAGGCCCCTTGCCGAACTGGCTGTCGACTTTTGACAATTCGATGTGTGAAGGCACCAGCTTCCAGCCATTGCGCGTGCTGCAAGTCAGCGATGCCAGCGGTGTGCCATGGGCATACAGGCCGTAAATACTGGCATCGGCGCGGGGCACTGTAATGTTGCAGACACTGGTCAGGTGGGCTTGCGGATCCAGATCAATGACCAACGGATCAGCCCCGCGCCGCGCCAGCAGGCCGGCAAGATTCAACGCTGTCGTCGTTTTACCGACGCCACCCTTTTGATTGAACACAGCGATACGCGCCACTGGAATCTCCGCAGAATTACGCTCGCAAATTACGCCCGCCACATATGGCTGGGCATTTTGCGCTGTTAATCAGATGCTTGGCAATACACCATACGATTCATGTTGAGGAATTCTGCGCCGACCGCCGGGAATCCCTGCCATACACCGTCACTGACGATCCGAAATCATAAAAATGATAATAAACAATGAGTTGCGAACTTGGCCTGGCAATAACCCCGGCCAGCGGCAGCGAGATCATTGATCAGTGCTCCCCGGTGTCGCTGGTCATGCACTGCATTGCATGAGACCCGGCAAACCCCATGCCCGTCCAACAACAATGGAAATCCGTGGCAAATTACCAGCGGAATGCGCCGACAAAATACGCCTGCGTCGCGCCAACCGCGGTTGACGATGGCGACTGCCTCTGAATTCGGTTATCCTCCAACCGAAATTAAAGGGGGATTCTGAAATGGCTTTCTACGCGTTTTATGTGATTGCAGCCATCGTACTGATTCTGCACTTTACCGGCTGGCTGAAGCGCAATCGCCTCGACTGGCTGGTGCTGGTCATGGCCGTCGCCGTGTTCCCCGTGGTGATTTTCCTGCGTTAACGCGCAGCTTCTCGCTAATCCACCACACTGCTGCATCACTTCGCCAGCAGGCTCACACCACTGGCCAGCAGCATCAACGCCAGAACCCGCGCGAACGTTTCACTGTCGACCCGGTTGCCGAGGCGTTCCCCGACCACAGTGCCTGCCCACATCAGCGGCAACAGCGCGGCAAACAGCCATAACACAGTCTCATCATAAAAGCCGGCCCAGGCATAACCGCCGATGCGGGCAATCATCTCGGTAAACCACAACGCGGCCACCGTGGCACGGAATCCCGCACGACCGATACCACGGGCATTGATGTAAATCACCACCAGCGTGCCGCCGCCACCGCCGAACAGCGTGTCGAAGAAACTGCCGAAAAATCCGACCGGCAGCGCCCAACGCTGTGAACAGCGCAATTGCGGCAAGCCCAGCAAGCTGACCGCCAGCATGTAACAGGAATAACACACCAGAAACGAGCCGAGCATGAGCACCAGCATGCGGTTGTCAAGGCTGGCGAAAAGCCACAATCCGACCAGCGCGCCGATGATGGTCGGCGGCACCAGCTGGCGCAGTTCCGCCCACACCACTTCGCGCCGGTCGCGGATGACTAGGATTACGAACAGCACAAACACCAGCAGGCTGCACAGTGGCACCGCGAGCTGCAGCGGAATCACAAAGGCCAGCAGCGGCACGGCGATCATCCCGGCGCCGAAACCCGACATGCCGCGCACGACAAACGCGAGGAAAAAAACCGCCGCAATCCATGCCAGCTGGAACCCGGTCAAGTCGAATAAAGTCAGATCGAATAAAGTCATGCCTAACATCACATCACTTGAAAATCAGTGCCGCGCCGCTGACCAGCAGCACAACACCGACTGTGCGATTGAACAGGGTCTGGTCAATACCGCGGATCAGCCGCACCCCAAACCATGAGCCGGCGAGCATCAGCGGCAGCGCCATCGCCATCGCCAGCAGCATCAGCGCATTCGCGTCATACAAGCCGAACACCGCATAACCACCGACACGCACCAGGCCCTGGAACAGCATGATGGTGGTGATCGTGACCCGGAACGCGTCCTTCGTCAGCCGCGCCGCATTCAGGTAAATCACATACAAAGGCCCGGCCGCACCGCCGAACAAGGCTCCGATCAGACCGGCAGCGAAACTGGTCACCACAGCCACCACCGGCATCCAGCGCGACGGTACCTGATGCGTGTGCCCGGCGAACAGCATGGTATACAGCGCATAAATGACGACAAAGATGCCCAGCGCGCGACCCAGCGGCTGCGGATCGATCTGCGTCAGGAAATACATGCCGATGCACACGCCGATCAGGCTGCCCGGCAGCACACGGCGGACTTCCGACGATCAGGCGGCTGTCGGTGATGCCGTGCCCGATCGAGGACAGCATGTTGAGCACCGTCACCACCGGCACGGTGACCTGCAGCGGAAATACCAGCGCCAGCATCGGCACCGCGATGGCCCCGCCACCAAAGCCGGCGCCACCACGCACGGCAAATGCAAGCAAGATGACCAATGCGCTAAACAACATCTGCAGCAGCCCGGGGAACTCCATCACGCCTCCCTGCGCTGCGCACGACGGGCGGCAGACAACGCCAGAAATATGACCACGACCATTACGGCCATGGTGCCGTAGGTCCAGACATAGCTGCCAAGCACGGCGTAGACCAGCGTGAAAGCAGTGGGCCCTGCCAGGATGCCGCCAAAGTTCCATACCATCGCGCCGCCGGTCGCAATGCTGACCTGCCCAGGTGGACTGCGGCGTGCGACTTCTGCGGTATACAGCCCGTTCCAACCGATCGCCGTTGCACCGAACACCGCAAACAGCAGCGCCGTCAGCACCACCGGCCATCCCGGCTGCAAAAAGGCAATCGCAAAACAGCACAGCAACATGCCGATGGTCAGCCATTGCAATACGCGCAGGCTGTCACCGGTGCGGTCGGCCAGCCAGCCCCAGGCAATACGGCCGAGCACACCGAAAATCTGCGCCACCGACAACATCAATCCGGCTTCAATCAGCGTGTAACCGACCTCGCCGACCAGCATGATCACAGTGAAGGTGCTGACGCAAAGTTGCACGAATGCCATGCCGAAAGCGGCCACACCCAGCCAGCGCAATGCCGGCAGCCGCCACACGAGCTGCACGCCTTCAAACACCCGCGCCCGCACCGGCAGATCGGGGCGCCGGTCATCGTCCCAGCGCTCGCGCACCCGCTGCAGCGCCAGCAATGTTGCCAGTGCCGACACCAGCACCAGCGCCAAGGCCCAGCGCCAGCCCCAGGCCAGCGTGATCGCTGGTGCAATCAGCGCCATCAGCGCCCAGGCCAGCGGCACGCCGGTCTGCTTCAATGAAAAAACAAAATTGCGGTGCTGCGGCGGGCTGAAGCGGAACAGCAGATGTGCCGCCGCAGGCAGGTTGATGCTCATCGCGATACCAATGAATATCGAAGTCACCACCAGCGCGGCAATACTGGAATGGAATCCCGCCGCCAGGCCGACTACACAGCAGGTCATGCCAATCTGAGTGGTGCGGCAACCACCGTACCGCGCGACCATCCAGGTAAACAGCATCGAACCGAGCAGCGCGGTTCCGTAAATCAGGCTCATCTGGTAACCGATCAGCGACGCCTGCACGCCGAGCGTGCGTGCCAGTTCCGGCGCGATCACCGGGAACACCGCCGCCCCCATCGCGCCGGCAACCTGCGCTGCAGTGGTTGCCGCCACCACCGCAGCCACTGACGGCGCAGGCTGAATGGACACCGAGCTCATGCGGCGCGCTCTGCACGCACCGCAGCCATCGCCAGTACCGCACTGACCAGGGCCACGCCCGTAAGCACACCGAAGGTTGCGGTATAACTGCCGATGGCCCCATAGGTCGCTGCAAACAACGCCGGCCCCACCAATATGCCGCCGAATATCCACACCATCATGCCGCCAGTCGCCACGCTGACCATGCCCTGAGGACTGAGTCGCGCGATTTGGGCGTGCATCACGCCATTCCAGCCGTAGGCGACGATACCGAACAAGATATAAAATGCGGCCAGCGCGGGACGTGGCCACCCCCCGTCTATGAATGCGCTCGCGGCGCACCCGGCGGCGGCAACCAGGCTGGTTCCCGCCAGCACGGCAATGGCCCTGCCGCTGCGATCCGCGAGCCAGCCGAAAAACAGCCGCCCCGCCATCCCGGCAATCTGCACCAACGACAACATCACGCCGGCGGCAATCAGGCCGTAGCCCGCCTCCTGCACCAGCAGGTTGACGGTGAAGGTCCCCAGGCAGAGTTGGGCAAAGGAGAAAAAGAAAGAGGACATGCCGAGATAGCGCAGCGTCGGATAACGCCACAAGACAGCCACGCCGGTCAGCAGATTGGTCCGTGCCGCGGCATGCGGATTGCGATCATCGTCCCAGGTTTCGCGCCATCGCTCCAGCGCCAATGCCGCTGCCACAGAATAGACCAGCACCGCGAACATGGGCACGCGCCAGCTGAAGGCCACGGTCAGCGCCGGAGCCAGCAGGGCAATACCCGCCCAGCCCAGGGGGACGCCGGTTTGTTTGATCGAAAAAATCAGGTTCCGATGCCGCACTGATCCGAAACGGAACAGCAGATGAGCGCCGCCCGAAGCCGCCAGCGCAGTACTGGCGCCGATGCACACTGCCGCGAGCGGCATCAGCCACAGCTGTCCCGCCAGGCCGGCGATCATGCCCGCCGCGCACAACCACAGCGACCATTGCATGGCACGGCAGGAGCCCCAGCGCAACACCACCGTGCCGACCACGCTTGAAGTCAGCATCGCCGCTCCGAACAGGATACTGATCTGATAGCCCACCATGGAGGCATCGACATCGAGCATGACCGCCAGATGCGGCGCCATTACCGGAAAAATGGCGATGCCCATTGCCGAAGCGATCTGCGCAGCCATCGTCGCCAACAACACGATGAAAAGCGCGGGTTGGGATGCAGTCATCGCGCGATCTTCAGTGACATGTCCGGACCAGGCGTCATGCCGTCACCGCTCACTTTGCGGCAACCGTGGCGACGCCCGTTGCGCCATCAGCAACAGGCCAAATGCCACCACGGCGGCAGCCGTCACCAGCAGGAAGGTATTGCTGTAGCTGCCGATGCCGCCGTAAGCCGCGGCAAACGCCGCGGGGGCGATCAATACGCCGGCGAACACAAAAAAAGTGGTACCACCAGCCACGACACTGGCCATGCCTGGCGGACTGAGGCGTGCTGCTTCGGCATGGAATACCCCGTTCCAACCCACCGCCGTCACACCGATCACAAAAAATAATAAATAGATCAAAGCTTTATTCCATTCCGGATCAAAAAACACCAAGGCCAGCGTCGAGATGCTGGTGATCACGCAAATAATCATCAACACGGTCAGGCTGCTGCCGAGGCGATCCGCCAGCCAACCCCAGCAGATCCGCGAGGACGAACCCCCAATCTGCACCACCGACAGCATCACGCCCGCCTCCACCAGGCCGAATTGCCCTTCAGCCACCAGATAAATCACGGTAAAACTCAGCACACAGCGCTGGATCCCGGAAAAAATCATCGCCACCAGCGAAACCCAGCGCAAGTCGGGCTGCCGCCACACCAGCGGCACACCGCCAAATGCTGCACGGCTGCCATGGTCGGCGCCGCCGCGATCACTGTCCCAGTGTTCACGATAACGCTGGGCAAAAATCACCAGCACCACGACCAGCACCCCGACCATGACCAGGGACCAGCGAAAACCATAATGCACGGCAATCGCCGGTGCGGTCAGCGCGGTGATCACGCCGCCGACCGGCACGCCAGTCTGCTTGATCGAAAACATGATGTTGCGCCGCGCAGGGGGTGTGTAGCTGACCAACAGGTGCGCTGCCGCCGGATTGATCAAACCCATGCCGATGCCGACGAAGGCCGAACCCAGCGCAATGGCCGCAACATGCGGAAACGCAAACAACACCAGACCCGCGCCGCAGCAAAGGATCGACAACTGCGTGGTTCGCGCGGCGCCGAAGCGCAGCACGGCATTGCCGCCGAACATCGTCGCCAGCGTGGCCACACCGAAAGTCAGGCTCACCTGGTAACCGATCAGGATCGGGCTGACGCCAAGCGACTCCGCCAGTTTCGGCGCAATGGTCGGCAGCAGGATGTTCGACATTGCCACGATCATCTGCGCAAAAGTCGCGACGGCAACAACAACCCACGGGCCGGACATGGCAACGGCTTTGTTCAAGACAGTTCTTCTTTAGGGCCTGTTAACCATTACTTCATGAGTGCGACGGCGACGATTTGGCCTCAGGGCTAGGAGCGTCGAGCGCGGTTTGCCCGTTGGCAAACAAGCGAAGGCGCGACAACGCACTGGGGCCAAATCGTCCCGTCCCTCCGGGTTGTGGCCAAAATCGCCACTGGCGGCGTTGCTTGCCTCGCCCATATTCTCGATATGGGCCACAGCAAGCGCCTTGCCACTGACGATTTTGGACACAACGCATCTCACGAAGTAATGGTTAACAGGCCCTAGTGGGAGTAGCTGCATTGTGGTGACTGCAGCAACGGGGCGCAAGACGCATTTTCACGATGCGGTCCCGCTGCGACACCCGCCACGCCGGTCAGTGCAAACACACCATTGACATGTCAGAGCTCATTTACTAAGATTTCAGAAGCATGACCGCCGCAACTGTCAAAACCATCCCGCTGCTCAGCGACCGCGCCTACGAGCGCATCAAGCACGACGTCATCTGCTGCCTCATTGCGCCGGGCACGGAGGTATCCGAAGCACAGCTCTGCGCGCAATACAAACTCGGCAAGGCCCCTGTGCGCATGGCCCTGTCGCGGCTCGCCCACGACGGGCTGGTCCGCGCCATCCCCCGCCGCGGCTATATGGTGACTCCGGTCACGCTGCAGGACATCCACGACGTCTTTGAGCTGCGGCTGATGCTGGAGCCGGTGGCGGCACGGATGGCCGCAGGCCGTGTAGACGCGCAGCGGCTGCGCATGCTCGATGACATTTGCCGCGAGGGTTACCAGACCGGCAACGCCAAAAGCACCGCGCGCTTCCTCGACGCCAACAAGGCCTTCCACGTCACCATTGCTCAGGCCGCCGGCAATGCGCGACTGGCCGGCGCGATAGAACAACTGCTCGACGAGATGACAAGGCTGTTGCACCTCGGATTGGGTTCGCGCAACCGCAGCCAGGAAATGCAGCACGAGCACCGCACACTGGTCAAAGCCCTGTCCCGCGGCGACGGCGAAACGGCAGCCAACATCTGCCGAGAACAGATTGAGGCCGCGCGCAGCATGGTGCTTGGCGCCATACTCGCCAGCAAATCGGTGATGAACCTGCCGATCATGGCGGACAGCAAATGAGCGCCCCCCTCCCTCTGCATCGCCTTGTTGAACGCATGAACGCAGCAGTAGACGCACCTGCTGACGAATTGCCTGTGCTCGTGACTGCAGCGCTTGAAGAATCCGTGGCCCGCCCGGACTGGCTGACGGCGGAACAGTGCCGCCCCAGTCACGACCATTACACGCGTCATGTACTTTACGGTGACCCCAACGGCCGCTACACCATCGTCGCCATCGTCTGGGGCGCCCGGCAACGCAGCCCCATCCACGCCCATCACACCTGGTGCGGCGTCGGTGTCTACCGCGGAAAAATCAACGAGGCGCTGTACCTTGACAATGCCGACGGCGGCCCGCCGGTGTTGTCGAACATCGCCGTGCGCGGCGCCGGCACCCTGAATTTCGATCACCCCAATGACAGCATCCACCGCATTGCCAACAACGAAACTGAACCGGCGGTGTCCATCCATATCTACGGCGTGGACCGCGCCCGAATCACTACCGGCGTCAACCGCGTGCTGGGATGGGCGTGAGCATGAAAAAAAACGGATAATCAAAAGATAACGTACCGTTCGCGGTGCGCTGTCATTGCTGGCAAGCAACCAAAATCTCTAACGCGTTTTAAACAACGACGCTTTAAATAACGATCAGACTGGAGAACGACATGAAAGCAGTAGTACTGCGGGAACACGGCGGGCTCGACAAACTGGAATACATAACGGATTTCCCGGATCCTGCCGTCATCGAAGGCCATGTGGTGATCCGAGTCGGCGCAACCTCGTTCAATTACCACGATGTATTCACGGTGCGCGGCATGCCCGGCATCAAGGTGCCGTTCCCGATGATCATCGGCCTCGACATCGCCGGCGAAATCCTCGAAGTCGGCGCCGGTGTCACCGGCTGGAAACCCGGCGACCGCGTGCTGGTCAATCCGCTGAACAAGAAAAAGGGCCTGATGGGCGAAATGATGCACGGCGGCCTCGCCGAAAAATGCCTGGTCGCAGCCGATCAACTGATCCGCATGCCGGCTGACGTCAGCTATGAACAGGCCGCCTCACTGCCGGTGGCCTACGGCACCGCACACCGCATGATCGTCACCCACAACACCATCAAAAAGGGCGACAAGGTGCTGGTGCTCGGCGCCAGCGGCGGTGTGGGCACCGGCTGTGTATTGCTGGCCAAGATGCTCGGCGCCGAAGTCATCGCCTGCGCGTCAAGTGCAGATAAAATTAAACGGCTGCAGGACCTCGGCGCCGATCACGTGATCAATTACAAGGAAACCGATTTCTCGAAGTGGGCAGTCGAGAAATTCGGCAAACCGCAGCGGCGCAATTATGAAGGCGGCGTCGACGTGGTGATCAACTTCACCGGTGGCGACACCTGGGCGCCGTCGCTGAAATGCGTCAAACGCGGCGGCAAGATCCTGGTCTGCGGCGCGACCGCGGGTTACGACCCCAAGGAAGACCTGCGTTACGTGTGGAGCTTCGAAATCCAGATCATCGGCTCCAACAGTTTTTATGATGAAAACCTGAAAGCGCTGATGGACCTGATCCAGCAGGGCAAGATGAAACCGGTGATCGACGAAGTGATGCCGCTGCAGGACGCGGCAAAAGGCCTGAAGCTGATCGAAGACCGTGAAGTGTTCGGCAAAGTCATCATCAAGCCCTGAAGAGCAGTAATTGGTGACTGGTAAATGGTAATTAGGTGATTAAGTGATTCGCGAGGACGACAAGCTAATCACCACCTACCAGTCACCAATTACCAGTCACCATTTACCAATTACCAGTCACCAATCACGACGCTGCATGACACTGCCACCACCAGAACCGCGCGGCTACCCGGGTAATCTCGGGCTGGCATTCGCCGCGCACGCGCAGGCGGAACGACCGGCGATTGTCGACCTGCGTGATGCGCAGCGGCCGCGGCCGGTCAGTTATCGCGAACTAGACGCCGCCTGCGATGCGGTGGCGCGCGGACTGGTCCGCGCAGGCCTGCGCGCCGGCGACCGCATCGGCATCCTGTCGCTGAACCGCGTCGAATTCGTGATGACGCTGTTGGGTGCCATGCGCGCCGGCGTGGTGCCGGTGCCGGTCAACATCAAACTTGCTGCCGACAGCATTGCATTCATTCTCGGTGATGCCGGTGCGCGCCTGGTGTTTGTCGAACCCGCGCTGCGCCACCTGTGCCCGCCCGGCATGCGTGCGATCGTTTATGACGATACCGGCACTGATGCTTTTGATGCCTTCATCGACCCCGGTCCGTTTACTGCCTTCGAACCGGTTGCCGACTCGGTCGCGATCCAGCCCTATACCTCGGGCTCGACCGGCCGTCCCAAAGGCGTGCTGCTGACGCATTACGGCCAGAACTGGAGCCGGCGCATCCTCGCCCATACCCGTGGCACCACGGAACATGACGTGATCCTGGTCGCAGCACCGCTGTACCACAAGAATGCATTAAACGCGATCAAGCAGGGTCTGACCGCGGGTGCCATGCTGCCGTTGCTGCCGCAGTTCAACGTCGAACGTTACATCGCCGCCATCGGGCACTACCGCTGCACCGTGATCTCCGGTGTGCCGACCATGATGTCGATGGTGCTGGCGCGCAAGGATCTGCTCGTCAATATCAATACCGCTTCAGTGCGCACCATCATGATGGGTTCCGCGCCCTCCTCGCCACAGCTGCTGCGCGAATTGAACGTGTATTTTCCCAATGCCGAACCGCTGGTGGTCTACGGCGTCACCGAAGGCGGCCCGGTGCCACTGGGTCCGCATCCCGAAGGCAGGCCGCGTCCTGAAGGTTCGATTGGCGTGCCCTATCCCGGCACCGCGGCGCAACTGATCAACGGCGCCACGCCCGATGAAGGCGAACTGATTGTCAAAAACCCCGGCATCCTCGCGGCCTATCACAACCTGCCCGAGGAAAGCGCCAAACGCATCCGCGACGGCTGGTACCACACCGGGGACGTGTGCCGGCGCGACGCCGACGGTTTTTATTTTTTCGTCGGCCGCACTGATGACATGTTCGTCTGCGGTGGTGAGAACATATTCCCGATCGAAGTCGAACGCCTGCTGGAACGCCACCCCGCCGTGCACCAGGCCTACGTGATGCCCTTCGACCACGAACTGAAGGGCAAGGTGCCTTACGCTTTCATCGTGCTGCGCGCGGGCACCAGCGCCGGCGAGGAGGAACTGAAACAGTTCGCGCTCGCCAACGGCCCGGCCTATCAGCACCCGCGCCGCGTTTTCTTCCTCGACCAGCTGCCGCTGGCCGGCACCAACAAGGTTGACCAGCAGCAATTGCGCGCCCTGGCCACCGCCTGAATTCAAACATCAATCCACCGGAGCACAAGCAATGTCTGAAGAAAAAGTTACCGTCGAAAAACTCCAGCAACTGATCACTCGGGGGCCGTTCAATCAATGGCTGAACTTCACCGTGCTCAAATCCGACGACAGCGGCATTGAACTCAAAGCCGGCTGGCGCGAAGAGTGGGTGGTCAACCCTGAGCGCCGTTACACCCACGGCGGCATCCTCGCCGCCATCGTCGACGTCGCCGCCGACTACGCTATCGCCGCGCAACTCGGCAAGCCGGTGCCAACCATCGACATCCGCGTCGATTACCACAAGGCTGCAATGCCCGGCGACCTGACGGCCAAGGCCAAGGTGGTGCGCATGGGCAGCCAGTATTCGACCGCAGAAGCCTTTGTGTATGACAAGGACGGCGCACTGGTCGCCAGCGGCCGCGGCACTTACTTCACTGCGCCTCCCAAGTAAGCGGTGACTGGCGATTGGTAACTGGTAACTGGTAACTGGTAACTGGTAACTGGTAATTGGTAACTGGTAATTGGTAATTGGTAATTGGTAATTGGTAATTGGTAATTGGTAATTGGTAATTGGTAATTGGTAATTGGTAAATTTGGAACAGGCTGTTTTCCCCGGCATCGCACCGCATTAACTCATAACTCCTCACCCATCACCCATTACCATTAACCAGTCACCGATTACCAGTTACCAGTTACCAATCACCAATAACCGTTCCTGACAATGCCAATCACCCTAGAAAGCCAGATCCACGCCCACACCCCCACGCGCGGGTGGCGCCGTTCACTGGTGCTGCAGCGGCTGGGACTGGTCGCGGTCATCCTCGTGGTGTGGTGGCTGCTGGCATTACGGGTGCCGCATTACGTGCTGCCCGGCCCGGCGCGGGTATGGGATGCGCTGACGCTGATCGCCGCCAACGGCAACCTGTGGCAGGACCTCGGCATCACGCTGGGCCGTGTCGGCACCGGTTTCATACTGGCGACGCTGGTTGGCCTGCCGCTGGGCATCAT
>JAKFUS010000021.1 GCA_021732605.1 Betaproteobacteria bacterium
CATCGGCCTGTTTGAGAAAACCGATGATCTGTTCTTCGCTGTATCTGCTCTTCTTCATGTCCGTCATTCTCCATGATTTGACGGACTTCTCTACTTCAGATTGGTAGGGCTGGCGGGGAGAAGGTCACTGTCAACTAAATCTGTCACCTCAAATTGGCAACTACTACACGTTAGGGTTTTCACATAATGAAGTCTCTATTCGAGAAAATATCAGCACACTTGCTAACGCTAGTAATAGGAGCGCTGACCCCAACAGCGGCTGCGCTAGCCATATTATTTCGTCATGAAATAACCACGCTAGTAGCGCAATCATCCCCGCAATCGCTATCAATATTCCTAGTGTTACTAGCCCTGGGCTGTTTAGCGTTATTAGCATGGGTTATCTATCTTCTCCCGTGGTTCAAATACGTCCCAAAATTGCAGGTCTATCAACATCGTGTTAATGGCCTTTATTACTGTCCCACGTGTCGTAACAAAAAACCCTTATCTCCTTTGAGGTACGAAAAAACAGGATGGCGTTGTCCGTTCAAAGAATGTCAAAAGTTCTACAAAGACCCAGATTACAAAGAACCACCAGAACCGCCAAAACCAAAACTTGATCCTCGTACTGCATGGATGGCGCGCTAAACCCTACGCTCAAGCGGGACTGCGCAAAAGCGCTCAGCCTCTTAGCTCCACGTTAGATTGCAATGGGCACCCTCAGCAACCAAGAGTGCCCAGCTTTGCCCAGGTCGGGGAGCCAAAATTGTTGTACCCGTTCTTGCACTGAGCCCAGCCCCCGAGGCCGGGCTTTTGTGCTTCTGGGAATCAGGATGCAAAGAGGCTTTGAGTCGGAATAGGATGGGTCGGGAATATGCGATGCTACAAAGCGGCCCCGCCTGAGACCGGGGCAAATAAAATAGAAGTCTGAACTGTTCACTTTCCTGCCGATTCAGCATGACTAATCACCCTGCCCGTCACCGCATCCAATTCCACGAGGTTGCCATTGGTCAGCGTTTCTATGACCCGATCAGCGAGGAATACTTCGTCAAGCAAAGTGCCACCATGGCCGCCATGGTCACCGGCATCGGCGACGGCACAGTGCCAGACGAATTTGAAGCGGATGATATTGTGGGCATCGACCATTGACCCTGCCACAGTCCCAGCCCGCCAATCCCCTCCATGGCATCACGCTGGAGAAGATTTTGCTTGAATTGGTCGAGAAACTGGGTTGGGAAACGATGGCAATCGCTTTGCCGATTCGTTGCTTCATACACGAACCCAGTATCGCTTCGAGCCTGAAGTTCCTGCGCAGGACACCCTGGGCAAGAGCCAAAGTGGAAACACTTTACTTGCAACGCAAGTAATCTGTTTTTCCGGTGACGGCTTACTGCCGCGTGCAGGCCCAGTGCATGGATACGATCAAGGATGACGCCCATTTCCTGCTGTTCTTGCTGCTGGGATCAGGCTGTTGCCGTCACCGCACCGATTGCCGCAAACAGGTTGGCCACCGTTTCCCGCGGGATGTTGCGGGTAATGAACACGATGCGCGTCGAACGATCGGCGCTGGGCCAGGCATCGAGTTCGACCGGCGGGTGGAACAGGTGCTGCACGCCCTGTATCACCATCGGCCCCTTGTGATCGACGACATTGATCAGGCCCTTCACGCGCAGCATGTCGGAGCCGCGCAGCGCGCCCAGCACTTCCATGGTTTGCGAAAATGCCGCCCAGGTCATCGGCTCGGTGTAACGCAGGCTGAATGATTTCACCTTGGCATCGTGGCTGTGGCGGTGGCCATGCTCATCCGGATCGCCCATCCAGCGCTCGATGTCCTCAAGCTTGGCCTTCACATTGCGCAGGCCGACATCGATCAGGAAGGCCAGCTCGATTTCGCCGTTCAGCGCGCGACGGATGGGGGCCTGCGGATTGAGCTCGCGCAGGCGCGCCTCCAGCTTTGCGGTAACCTCTTCGCCGGCAATGTCGGATTTGGTGATGACGATGCGATCCGCCAGCGCCGCCTGCTTGACCGGCTCCTCCATGGTCTGCAGCTGCTCAAGGCCGTTGACCGCATCAGCCAGTGTTACCACGCAATCCAAGCGGTAATTTTCCTGCAGCATCTCGTCGGTCATCAGCGTCTGCATCACCGGCGCCGGATCGGCAAGGCCGGTGGTCTCGATGATCACGCGGTCGAAATCGATAATGTCGCCGTTGCGCCGTTTGATGTAGAGGTCGCGCAGCGTCTCCTGCAGGTCACCGCGCAGCACGCAGCACAGGCAGCCGTTGTTGAGCAGCATCATCTGCTCGGAGGACACCTCGACCAGGTCGTTGTCGATCGCCTGCTCGCCGAACTCGTTGACGATGACTGCGACCCGGTTCATGTCCGGCCGCTTCAGCAATCGGTTGATCAGCGTGGTCTTGCCGCTTCCAAGGAAGCCGGTGATCACGCTGACCGGGAACCGCCCGGCAAGGACATCTGCCATGCTGTTTAAACCTTTTCCTTACGCCGTCATTTCAATGGCATAGAGGCCGCCGCCGAAACGATCCACGGCATAGACCAGCCCGTTTTCGTCGACCCACACGTCATTGATCTGGACTGCACCTTTGGGCGACATTGCAGGCTTGCCCGGCACGTAATAGGCAATCTCCTGCGGCTGATACGGGTTCGAGGTGTCGAACGCACGCACGCCACCGTTGAAGAACGTACCGAAAACGATAGTGTTGGAGCGGAACGACGCTGGGCCCGGCAAATTCTCGTGCAGGTTGTGCGCGCCATAGCGACCGCCGCGCTTGGCGAAACTCTCCACCGGCGGCAGCGGCAGGGTCGACATCGGTACCAGGTTGGTTTCCACCTTGGCATTGACCACCCAGCCCAGTTTCGGCCAGTCGAGTCCATCATCCTTGGTGCACTCGTCGGTGACGATCAGCAGATCGCGCCCGATCAGCGGCATCACGGTGTGGCAGAAACCGTTGTACGGCGGCGAGTATTTCCAGTTGCTGATCAGCTTCGGCTTGGATTTGTCGGAGATGTCGAAAATCATCGCGCCGCCATCGAGGTAGGCGACATAGGCGCGATCCGGGTGTTCAGGATAAACATTGACGTTGTGCGGGCGGTAACCGCCGTCGAATGTGGGATGACGCGGCGGCGGCGCTTCCTTGTCGCCCTTGTGCGTGCCGGGGTAATGCCAGCGGCCCACTTCCACCGGCTTCGACGGGTTGCGCACGTCGATGATGCGGTAGAACTGGAAGTCATTCGGATGCGTCGGTTCAAAGTCTGCCGAGCCCGAGGTCAGGTGCACGTATTCGCCGTCGGCGAACCACACGCAGTGCGCGCCGCGCGAATGCGGGCCCGAGGCATCGAAATGCGAAATCAGCTTCGGCTTTTCCGGGGTGCTGATGTCGAACAGGTCCATCCCCGCCGGCTTGTCGCCAACCTTTTTGGTCTGGTAGGCCACGGCCATGATGTCACCCACGACATCCAGCGAATTCGAGCGCACGCGCTCATGCGGCAGGTCGGTCTGCACGATCACCTTCGGATTTTTCGGATCAGTGACATCGACGCCGGTGAAGTTCTTCGGCGCAGATTCATGCGCCAGCCACAGGATACGGCGACCGTTCTTGGTCACCTGCATGTTGATGCCCTCACCGACGCCGCCGAATCCGGCGAGCTCGTTGTGGGACACCAGTTTCATGTTGCGGGAAATGGTTTGCGCAGCCTGGCTCTGCGGTGACATGGTGGGTTTCATCGGGTCTTTCTCTTCTTTCGGGTTGAAATAATCGAGTTTTTCAAAAACATGACAGCCTCGTCAGAGGCATGTTTTTGTCATTATTAATGCAACTTTAATCTTTTCTAATTACGCTGCTATTTGCGCTGCTATTTGCGCTGTCTTTTATGCTGCTTTTTACGTTGCACTCCGGCCATCTGCTCAAGTACTGCACAGATGGCTGCGGTATCTTCCAGCCCGCGGCCCTGCGCATAGGCCGCGGCATAAAACGGTTTTGAAGCTTCGAACAGCGGCACCGGACAATGCAGATCGGCCGCGAACTGCTCAATGATATCAATATCTTTCTTGTACACGTCGATTTTCATCGTTGCCTGACTATAATCGCCCTTGATCATCAACGGGCCACGCACCTCGAACATGCGGGAATTGCCGGCACCGTCCTTGATCACCTTGTAGAGCAGATTCAGGTCGAGTCCAGATTTCAGACCCATCACCATCGCTTCTGCCGTGGACAGATTGTGGATGGTGACCAGCAGGTTGGCGACATACTTCAACTTGGAGCCGTTGCCGAACTCACCACAGTAATACACGCTGCGTGAAAAACCCTTCAGCGTCACTTGGGCCCTGTCATAGGCCTTGCGCTCGCCGCTGGCATAAATCGCGATGTCGCGATTGGCCGCCTGGGCACCGGTACCACTGACCGGGCAATCGAGCACGACAATACCCCTGGCCGCACAGCGTTCGTGGATCTCGTGCTTCTTCGCTAGCGGCAGCGTGCTGGTCTCGATCAGCACCGTTCCCCGCTTTGCGGTCGCGACGATGCCGCCCTTGCCGAAGAAGGCCGCATCCACCGCAGCAAGGCTGGGCAGCGAGGTCACAAGAATGGGACAGACTGCAGAGACCGCGGCGGCAGTGGCCGCGGGTTTACCACCCAGTTTTTTAAGCGCCGCGCGACGCTTCTGGTCGATATCGAATCCGGTCACGCTGAAACCCTCGGACAGCAGGTGACGCGCGAAGGCGCCGCCCATGATGCCGAGGCCGATACTGCCCACTGATTGCGATTTGATAATTGCCGCTCCTCTTTCAGGTCAATACTAAGGACTAAGGGTTTGCTTTCCCCGACAGTCCGAGAAAATCCATCACGCTTTTCAGATCGGCATACTCCGAGGCAAAAAACTTGGCGGTTTCCGCCGAGTTTTTATATGAAATCTCCCACTGATTCTTGTCGGCCTGCTCCTTGAATTCAGGGCTGGCCGCAATTTTGCCGAACACGCCGTCCCAGTATGCGATCTGCGCAGCGGAAATGCCTTTGGCACCCATCACGCCGCGCCAGTTTTCAAGCGCACCTTTGTAACCCTGCTCCGGCCACGTCGGGGCGCTGGCCAGCACGCCAGACATGCGCTTCGGTGAGGATACCGCCAGCACCCGCATGCGACCGCTGGCGACATGCGGGGCAATCTGCACCGTGCCGCCCGAGAGTACATCGACGTGCCCACCCAGCAGCGCGGTAATCCCTTCGCCCGTCGAGGTAAAAGCCACCAGCCGGGTCTTGTTCATTTCCACCCTACCCGACTGCAGCGGCAGACCTAATGAAATGTGGTGGGTCCCGCCGACGGCACTGCTGATCGCGAGGCTGTATTTCCGCGGATCCTCGCGCAGCGCTTCCACGAGATCTTTGCCGGTTTTCAGCGGCGAGTCGGCACGTACCGCGATGGCAATGTATTCAGTCAGCATCACCGCGAGCGGCGTGAACTCGCGATACGATAGCGGGTAGCGGCCGTTGATATGACTGACATGCAAGTTCGAAGAAGTGATGCTCAGGAACAGCGGATTGCCAGCGCGCGCATTCAGGAAGTTGTAAGCGAGCGCATGGCCGGCCCCGCCCATGTTCACAATCGTGCTTGAGGTCGGCACCAGTTTTTGCTGTTCCCACATCCGCTGAATCGTCCGCCCGACGTGATCGAGCGAGCCACCGGCCGTGGACGGCACGATGAGCGCGACGTTCTGTTGCGGCTGCCAGCCCTTGGGTTGGGCCTGCGCCAACCCCGCGAACACCGCCAATCCCGCGCCGACAATAACTCCCAAGCATTTGTTTTTAAACAAGTATTTCATCGCTTCTCCAGTATGGTTGCTGTTAACCAGCTGAAACGCGTTGCTACCTGCCTCTTACAAACTGCGCTGTTACCGATGCGCCTGCACCGCCCCGCTTAATTCGCTTTCATGTTGACTCGTGCCTGCTCCGCTTCTTCCGGCGACATATTGTCGATTTTGTTTTCCAGCCACGGTGTCGAACACACCACGGCATAACGCGCATGTTTGCGCACCTGCAGCCGATAACGTTCGCCGCGCGGCACATAAACAATGGCGCCGGTACTGACGGTTTTTTTGTCGCTGCCGGTTTGTGCGTCGATGGTGCCGCTGAGCACATAAACGAACATCTCTCTTGCCGAAACAGCCTCGGGTTCGGTATAGCCCGCGGGCACCTCGAACAGCCCGAATGCCAGCCGCTCGCCCTCGATCCAATTGACGCAGCGGCCGGAACGCGCAGGAGCATCGAGGTCATCGAGGATCGGATGAAAGCACACCGGCAAGCCTTCGATGATGGCCTGTGATTTGCCCTGCGCCTTCTGGTGTTTGTCACGTTCACCGACGCTGTACTTTTTATTGACCTCGGCCACGGTCATCGCCCTGTCTGGCACCGCCTCGTCATCGGCGAGGCCGACCACCGTCCAGGTCTTGTCCTTGATGTAGAGGTACTGCAGGTTGCCGTCTTCGGTGGCTTTCATCGAATGCCGCGCAAACGCCGGGGCGTGCACGAAGGTGCCGGGTGTCACCACGCGCCGGTCCTTGCCGACGATGGCATTGATCTTGCCGCGCACCGGGAAAATCAGCAGTTCGTTCGGGTGGTAATGCAGTTCCGAGCCAGTGCCGGCGCTTTTGTGGAGCAGGCAGAAATACATGTAACGACCGTCGATCACCGGGGCCTTACCGGTGGACAGGTGCGGCGTCAGGTAATTGCTTTCGAAATCCTCGAAACGATGGAAAGGCATGGCGCGGCTATCCGCAAAAAATAAAAGAAATTTTTATATGCAGGTTCGGCATGGTCGCCGAATCTCCTCCGGCAACAATCCTAGCACGCGAAAGCGGGGCTGCGGCCTCAGATCTTGCCGTTGAACAGCGCCGTGGCTGCCTTGTAATAAATGTTTTCGCGTTCCTGCTCGGTCAGTCCCGGCACCAGTTCGACGCGATCGACCGGCGCCATCTCGCCCATGTCGAACGGCGCATCGGTACCGAGCACTACATGTTCCGCACCGACCACGTCGATCAGGTGGCGGATCGCCTGCGGACTGTGGGTCAGCGCATCAAACCAGAAGCGTTTGAGCATCTGCAGCGGATCGGACGGGGTCACTGCCGAGGTATCCGGGCGCACCTTGTGGCCATGCACGAAACGGCCGATCTGGTAGGGCAGGAATCCGCCGCCGTGCGCGAGCAGGATTTTCAGGTCTTTCAGTTCGTCGAGAGCACCGCTGAACATCAGCTTGCCGACCATGATCGTGGTGTCCAGGGGATTACCGATCAGGTTCATCAGGTAAAAACAATCGAGCCGCCCCGCCGCGCCCTGGGTATTCGGATGCGCGAAGACCATCACCTTCAGCTCTTCGATGCGCTTCAGTACCGGACGAAATTTCGGGTCGGCGAGTTCCTCATCACCGATTGCGGTGCCGAGTTCGACGCCCTTGAAGCCGTATTCCCTGACCACGCGCTCCAGTTCGGCGATGGCGGCTTCGGGATGCTGCATCGGCAGTGTCGCCATGCCGCGCAGCCGGTCTGGTTTGGCCGCGGCCATCTGTGCGATGCCGTCATTGACGATGCGCGCGGTATTGATCGCCAGTTCATCTTTCAAATTGTAAAAAAAAGTCTGTGGGCCGGGTGATATGAACGCAATGTCGATTTTTTTGCGGTCCATCGATTCCAGCTTGGCATCAGCATCGTAGAACTCGGCCTCGAACGGAAAACGCACTTTGCCGCGGATGAACACCCGATTGTGGCCCTCGCCCTCAATCTTCGTGTTGTAAACGGGATTCGCCCGCATCGCCTTGACGATGGTCTCGGGGATGACGTGGTTGTGCACATCGATGCGCTTCATGCCTGCTCCTGGTTGCGTGTTTTTTTCAGGCGCGGTGTCCGCGCGGTTTTATGGGGATGGCCCGGCAGGCTGAACACGCCCTCTTCTGCCAGCGCCTGCACTTCGGCGGCCATGATCTGCGCCACCTCGTCGACTGCTGCGGAAGGCCGCCGGTCCGCCTGTTGGCCGAGCGTGAGTATACGATGGATGCTGGCGTCGGCAATCGGCGAGGCCGACAGTTTGCCGCTGCCGACGTCTTCATGAAACGTGGACACCGGCATCAGCGCCATGCTGGTGCCGCGCAGTACCAGCCGGCGGATGGCCTCAACCGAATCGATCTCGGCTTCGACATTGACCCGCGCCTTGTGCCGCTGCAATTGTTCATCGGCGATGATGCGGATGGCTTCCGTACTGACCACCGGTGTGCGTGCCAGCTCTGCCGCAGTAAAAAAACGCCGCCCGACACGCGTCGTTGCTTTGGCGAATACCACGACGGGTTCGGAAATCAGCGGTGTGACCTTGACCACGCGTGAATGTACCGGGTTGGTCAGTACCGCGACGTCGGCACGACCTGCCTGCAGCCAGTCATGGAGTTGGTTGCTGAAGCCATCGACCACCTTCAGGCTGATCTGCGGACATTGCCGGCGCATGCGCTCGACCACACCCGGCAGCAGCAGCGGCCCGGTGGTCGGTGATACACCGATGATCACGCGCCCCTGCGCGGCGCCGCCGCCGCTGCGCAAGCCGTCCTGCGCCCGCCCCAGTTCGCGCAGGATGCGCTGGCAATGATCCAGAAACTGGCGCCCCGCCGTGGTCAGGCGCACCCCGCGCGGCAGGCGCACCAGCAGCGGCACGCCGAGTTCCTGCTCCAGCGCATGGATGTGCCGGGACAGCGCAGGCTGCGCGACGCGGAGGTGCTGGGCGGCGCGGGTGATGCTGCCCAGCTCGGCAATCTGCACGAAATAACGGATGCCGCGCAGATCCATGATCATGTGCGCCTGGCAGTGAGATAACAAAGCGGCATGTTTGACCGTGGTCGCGCTGCAGTGCTTGTGTGCCCCGGAAACCGGCTGTTTCCGATGTTGTTCGTGCTGCACTGCGGAATAATCGGGGTGTACATACAAGCAGTCTAGCCATGCCGAATCGTTATGTCACGAACTGTGATTCGGTATTTGTCCGCTAGGATCGCCGTGGTTAACATGGCGCATCAATCGCATGTGTTCCGTGCAGTTGTTCCGCGCATTTATTCCATCGCGTCAAAGCGGACTTACCTTTCCAGGAGATACACGCAGTGAAGCAGATCAACATGGGCATCATCGGTACCGGCTGGTGTGGCGGCATACGCGCAGACACCTGCGCCATCAATCCGGCAGTGAAAGACCTGCACATCGTCGAGACCAGGCCCGAGCGTCTGGCTGAAGTGGCCAAAGCCACTGGCGCCAAAACCGCGAGCGACGATTACCGCAAAATGCTCGAGGTTAAGGATCTTGATGCGGTGATGATTTCCGCGACACCCGAAGCCCTGCACTACCCGATGGCGCGCGACTGCCTCGAAGCCGGTCTGCATGTGTTCATGGAAAAGCCGATTGCCGTCGAACTGCACGAAGCCGATGACCTGATCGCCATCGCCAGCCGCAAGGGGGTCAAGTTCACCATCGGTTATTCGCAGCGCTTCAATCCCAAATACGCCTACGTCAAGAAATGCCTGGACAGCGGCGCCATCGGCACCCCTGTCAGCGCCATGGTCAGCCGCCACATCCAGCGCAGCCTCGGCGCCAAGATCACCGGCCGCAGCAAGCTGTCGCCGGCGGCAATGGAAGCCACGCATGACCTCGACTTCATCCTGTGGTGCCTGGCGCCCGCCAAACCGATCCGCGTCTATTCACAGGTCAACTACGGCATCATGCGCGCCAACAGCGGCAAGGACGTGCCCGATACGCAGTGGATCACGGTCACCATGGACAGCGGCATGTCCTTTGTCATCGGCGCCGGCTGGAGCCTGCCGCCGGGTTATCCCAACGCCTGCTCGACCTGGATCGAAATGATCGGCACCGACGGCGCGCTGATGGTCGACGACACCCATCGCGACGTCATGCTCAACACCATGAAAAGCGGCATGCAGCTGCCGATGTCGTCGATGCCGGGCGAGCGCGTCGATCACGCCTTTGCCGGACCGATGCATGCCGAGACCGTGCATTTCATCGAGGCCGTGTGCTGTGATCGTCCGGTGCTGGTCACCGCCGAGGAAGCGCGCAACGTGATGGAACTCTACGTCGCCGCCGACATCTCCGCCGAGCGCAACGAACCGGTCAACCTGCCGCTGCCGGAATCGCGGCCGCGCGCTGTGGTCGCCGGAGGCGCGCGGTGAAAAAGGATCTGAAAAAAATCGGCCTTGCCATCATCGGTGCCGGCCGTGTCGGCCTGATCCGCGCCGAACTCGCCGCGCGCCATCCCTCGGTGGGCTGGATCGGCATTGCCGAACTGAATCCCGAGCGCGGCGAAATCGTCCGCGAAAAATGCGGCGGCGATTTTGTCACCACCGATTACCGTGAGCTGCTGGCGCGCCCCGAGGTCAATGCCGTCGCCATTTGTACGGACGAACACCTGCACGTCGATCCGGTGATCATGGCGGCAGAACGCAAGCTGCCGATGCTGATCGAAAAACCGCTGGCCACCGACCTTGGCGAATCGGCGATGACACTGGCTGCCATCGAAAAATCCGGCGTAGACGCGGTGATCGGCTACACCCAGCGTTTCCGCCGCCGCTGGCTGGTGGCCAAGGAAAAAGTCCGCACCGGTTCGCTGGGTGACGTGACCATGGTGACCTCGCGCGCGTTCATGAACCGCCTGGTGGCGATCGACAACTACAAACGCAGCGACAACCGCGCTGAAGTGACGCCGATGGTGATTTCCGGCACCCACGCGCTGGATATCGTGATGTGGCTGATGGAAACCAAGAAACCGGTCGAGGTTTATGCGCGCTCGGTGAACAAGGCGCTGGGTCCGACGTGGCAAGGCGTGGACGGTACCGGTTACACGATTTCCTTTGATGACGGCGCGATTTACCACGGCGTCATTTCCTGGGCGCTGCCCGAGGTCTGGCCCGGCGCGGTCTACAGCCTGGAAGTCGGCGCTGTCGGCACCGAAGGCGTGCTAACCATCGACGACACGCATCGCGACATCATCCTCGCCACCAACCTGATCCAGGGCGAAGGTTACGCACCGGACAAACGCCGCCACGTCGATTTCCTGACCAGCTATCCGGTCGGTGACATGGCGCTGGGCGAACTGCGCGGACCGATGCGCGAAGAAACCAATTCGTGGTTGAATCGGGTGTCGCTGGGCGTACCGACGCAACACGCCACCGCAGCGGAAGGCCATAATCGCCTGATGCTGACCAAGGCCATCGATCTGTCGGCAAGACTGAAGCGTCCGGTGAAATTGCCGATCGCTCCAGGCGAAGAAAAAGCTTAATAAAGATATTATAAAATATCAATAAAAACAAATACTTATATACACCAAAGGAGAAAACCAATGAAACATTGCAAGCGCACTGCCCTGGCTGCCGCACTGTCCCTGCTCGCCTGCGGCACTGCATTCAGCGCAGACAACTATCCCAACCGCCCGGTGCGCATGGTCGTGCCGTTTGCGCCGGGTGGCGCTTCGGACTTCGTCGGCCGCATCATCCAGCCGGCGATGGCGGATCTGCTGAAACAGCAGGTGGTTGTCGATAACCGCCCGGGCGCCGCCGGCAACATCGGCGTGGAAGTCGGTGCCCGCGCCAGCCCTGACGGTTACACCTTCATTCTTGGCAATGTCGGCACGATGGCGATCAATCCGGTGTACTACACCAAGTTCCCGTACAAACCGCTGAGAGACCTGATCCCGATTACGCAACTGGTCGACGTGCCGGGCAGCCTGGTGGTGCATCCCGCATTGCCGGCAAAATCAGTGAAAGAACTGGTTGCCTATATGAAGGCCAACCCGAACAAGCTCAACTTTGGCTCGCCGACGGCGAGCAGCGCCAATTCGCTGGAAGCGCGCATGTTCCTCAATGTCACCGGCACCAGTGCTACTGAAGTGCCCTACAAGGGCGGCGCCGGTCCGGCCACTGTCGGCCTGCTGGCCAATGAAGTGCAGTTCATGTTTGCCACTTTTTCTTCAACGCTGACCTTCGCCAAGCAGAACCGCCTGCGCATGCTGGCCATCGTCGCACCGGAACGCAGCTCCGCCATGCCCGACGTGCCGACCATGCGTGAACAGGGTTTCAACATGGTGGTTGGCTCCTGGCAGGGGCTGTTTGTGCCCAAAGGTACGCCGACACCGGTGGTCAACACCCTCTTCAAGGTTGGCCAGGACGCCATGAAGGATGCCACTGTCAACAAGCGTCTCGGCGACAGTGGTGTCGCCGTCGTCACCAGCAAGAGTCCTGCGGATTTCACCGCCTTTGTCAAAGGCGAGACCGAGCGTTTCGGCAAGGTGATCCGCGACTCCAACATCCAGACCGAATAACTGTTGTCCGTTTAACCCGACCAAGGATGCAAGGATGAAACTCGGAACGTTCATGATGCCGCTCCACCCGCCCGGGAAGAGCTATCCGCAATCACTGCGCGAGGACCGCGAGGCGATCATCCTCGCCGACAAGCTGGGCTTTGATGAAGCCTATGTCGGAGAGCATGTCACGGATGCTGCGGAAACGGTCACGCACTGCATGACCTTTCTCGCCAGCCTGATCTCGGAAACCAAGCGCATCAAGCTTGGCACCGGCACCATCAACATTCCGTGTTCCCATCCCGCCGCCATCGCGGCGCAGGTCGCGATGCTGGACAACCTGCTTGAAGGCCGTTTCATCATGGGCATCAGCCCCGGCGGCCTGGCCTCCGACGCTGAAGTGTTCGGCAACCTCGAACGCGACCGCAATGCGATGTTTGTCGAAGGCATCAACATGGTGCTGAAGATCTGGGAATCCGAGCCGCCGTACAACCTCGAAGGCAAGTTCTGGAAAGTCACGACCGAAAAAACCATGATTCCGGAAATCGGCCAGGGCCGCATCCTCAGGCCCTTCCAGAAACCGCATCCATTGATCGTGGGTACCGTGGTCGCCCCCTTCTCCAAGGGCGTGATCGCAATGGCCGAGCGCGGCTGGCAGCCGATCTCTGCCAACTTCCTGATGCCGGAGTGGGTCAAGACGCACTGGCCCAACTACGCCGAAGGCAAGAAAAACATCGGTGAGGTGGCTAACACTGCCGACTGGCGCATCGCCAAAAGCATTTTCGTCGCCGATGACGAAGCCACCGCGCAGCGCTATGGCAAATCGGCGGAAGGCCCCTACCATTTCTATTTCAAGCAGCTGGTGCGCAAGCTGGTTGGTTTCAGCGGCCGCGGCAACCTGTTCAAGGTCGACCAGAGCATGCCCGATTCGGCGATCACGCCGGAATACGTCACCGACAAGCTGGTGCTCGCCGGCACCGTCAACAGCGTGGTCGACCAGATCCTCGCCTTCCGCGAACAGGTCGGCGATTTCGGCATGCTGGTGTATGCCTGCCACGACTGGATTGACCCCAAGCTGGCCAAACGTTCCATGGAACTGATGGCTGAAAAAGTGATGCCGGCGGTCAACGCCGCCATCGCCAAAAAAGGCAGCAAGGCCGCCTGAAACATTCGCAAGGAGCAACACGTTGTTCAACGTCGCAGTCGTCGGCATGGGCTGGTGGGGCAAGATCATTGTCCCGCTGCTCAAGACCAGCAAAAAAATCAATGTCAGCACCGTCGTCGAGATCAATGCCGCGGGCATTGCCGATTTTGCAAAACAGCATGGCGTCAAAGTCGTCACCGACCTTCAGGATGTTCTGAAGGATCCGGCCATCCAGGGTGTCGTGCTGTGCACCCCGCACACCCAGCACACCGAGCAGATCATTGCCGTTGCGAACGCCGGCAAACACGTGTTCTGCGAAAAACCGCTGTCGATGACCCGTGCCGATGTGCTGCGCGCAATCAAAGCCGTCAATGACAACAAGGTGGCGCTGGCCGTGGGCCATGAACGGCGCTTCGAGCCACCTGTGCTGGAAGCCATGCGCATCATCCAGTCCGGGGAGCTTGGCACACCGCTGCAGGTTGAGGCCAATTTCAGCCAGGACAAATTCCTCGCACTGGCCGCTGACAACTGGCGGCTCTCCGGCAAAGAAGCGCCAGCCGGTCCGATGACGGCCACCGGCATTCATCTGCTTGATTTGTCCGTCGGCGTATTTGGCGAAGCCGAGCGCGTATTCGCCAGCGTCAAACAACTGGGCAGCCAGCTCGTGAACGGCGATACATTGGCGATTCTCGTGACGTTCAAGAACGGCGGCCATGCACTGATCAGCGCAATACTCGCCACACCGTTCGAAGGGCGCTTCGCGGTGTACTGCAACAAGGGCTGGATCGAAGTGCGCGACAAAACCCATCCCGAAGCGCCGGAAGGCTGGGTGCTGACCAAGACACTGCGCGGCGGCAAGAAAGAAGTCCGTGAGTTCCCGCCGGCACCCAATGTGCTTGCCAACCTCGAAGCCTTTGCCGATGCCGCCGAAGGTCGTGCGCCCTACCCGGTGCCACAATCGCAGATGATTGCCAACATTTCCGCGCTGGAAGCGATCTTCAAATCAGCCTCCACCGGCACCATCGTCAACGTCGAATCCTGATGGCCAAGACTGCGCCGACTCATTCCGATCTCAGCGAACGCGCACAGGCGCTGGTGCCGGTATTGCGCGAGCGTGCACCGCGCACGGAAGAGCTGCGACGCATCCCTGACGACACCATCAGCGACCTGCATGCCAGCGGCCTGTTCCGCATGCTGCAACCGAAACGTGTCGGCGGCAGCGAATTGTCGTACGAGGCCATCGTTGAACTGTCGGCCATCATCGGCCGTGGTTGTGGTTCGACAGCCTGGGTACTGGCCAACCTCGCCAATCACCACTGGATGCTGGCGCTGTGGCCACGCGCTGCGCAGGATGAAATCTGGGGCCCGTCACCGGATGCACTGGTCGGCTCGGCGCTGATGTTCCCCGCCGGGCACGCCGAGCGCGACGGCAAAGGATTCCGTTTGTCCGGCCGCTGGAAATTTTCCAGCGGCATTGATGCCTGCGACTGGTGCATGCTCGGTGGCATTGCCAGCAGCGCCGAAGGCGAACTGCCGCAATATTATGTGTTCGTCGTGCCCAGGGCCGATTACAAAGTCATCGATACCTGGCATGTCGCGGGACTGCGCGGTACCGGCAGCAAGGATGTCGAGGTCAGCGAAATTTTCGTGCCTGCGCATCGCGCGCTGACTGTCGAGCAGATGAAAGGTGGTGTTGCGCCCGGCGGTGAAACCGCCCCGCTGTATCGCCTGCCGGTGTTCGACATGTTTCCTTATGTGGTGGCCGGCGCTGCGCTGGGCATCGCCCAGGGCGCGATCGAAGAGTTCAGTGCCGACATCCGCCACCGCATCACCGCCTACGCCACGACGCTGCTTGCCGACTATGCAACCACCCAGGCGCGACTGGGTCATGCGGCATCGGCGATCTCCGCTGCAGAACGCATCCTGATCGGCAATTGCAGGGAAGCCATGGCACTGGCAGCACACAATGCCGTGCCGGCGCGCGACCTGAAAATCCGCATGCGTCGCGACGGCGCCTACGCCGCGCATCTGTGCACCGAAGGTGTCGATCTGCTGTTCGGCGCCGGTGGTGGAGAGTTTCTTTACAACCAGCAGGTCATACAGCGCTCTTTCCGCGATATCCACGCCGCAAACAGCCATTACGCGCTGGCCTGGGATATCGCCACCACGATGGCGGGTAAATCCCTGCTCGGCATTGCGGCCGACTTGCCTACCCTGTAACGCTGATGGCTGATACACCGACCGCACCGGCCAGTCCGGAACTTGATCCGCGCGACTTTCGCAATGCGCTCGGCCTGTTCGCCACCGGCGTCACCATCGTCACCACCAAAACCAGTGACGGCGAACCCATAGGCCTGACCTGCAATTCCTTCAGTTCGGTCTCGCTGTCGCCGCCACTGGTGTTGTGGAGCCTGTCGCTGCGCTCACCCAATCTGCCGAATTTTCTGCAGGCCACGCATTTCGCGATCAACGTGCTGGCGCATGACCAGATTCCGCTGTCGCAGCGTTTTGCCAAACCGGTGCCGCGCAAGTTCGAAGGCATTGCCCATGGTTTCGGCGCGCACGGCATGCCGCTGCTCGATGGTGCTGCGGCACAGTTCGAGTGCCGCACTGAAGCCCGGCACTACAGCGGCGACCATGTGATATTCATCGGCCAGGTATTGCAATACAGCTATGCCGACCGTGCACCACTGGGTTATTTCCGCGGTTCTTATGCCGCGATACAGCCCGTTTTGCAAAACTCCTGATTCACCCTGAAAGGAATCGCCATGACTCAGCGCATCCGCGGCATCACCGATGAGGAAGCCGTTGGGCCCGCCAGGGATCTGTTCGACGCATCGAACAAAATGCTCGGCCGCACCGCCAACCTGATGCGCATCCTGTCGCACAGCCCGTATGTCGCGCGCTGGATCCTGCCCTTCATCGCCGCGGTGCGCCAGCCCAATGCCGGTGCAGTATCGGATGTGCGCCTGCGCAACCTCGCGGTACTGAAGACTTCAACCATCAACGACTGTCATTACTGAACGGAACACAATTACGTGCTTGGTCAAGCACTGGGTCTGAAAGACGAAGAGTTCGACGCCCTGAAAGGCGACTATCAGGCAAGTCCGCTGTTCAATGCCAAAGAGAAGGCGACCATCGCGTGGTCTGAGGCGATGACACTGAACACCGCGAAACGCGACAACAAGGCCTGGGATGCGATGCGCCGCGAATTCAATGACGCTGAAATCGTCGAAATCTCCCTCGCCTGTTCAATGTTCAACATGATCAACCGACTCAATGATTCCTTCCGCACCGAACTGGAGAGCGTGGAATACAACCGCCGCCAGCACGGCGCGGTCGGCGTCACCCGCGCAACGCTGGAAGAGTATGCCTGCCGGATTTGTGCAGCAAAGAGTGAATGACCTTATAAATATTTGTTTTTATTGATAATTTTATGATCAATGCAGCTATCGTCGGACTCGGCTGGTGGGGCAAAAATATCGCCGATGCCGTGCAGGGCAAAAGCAACAAGCTGCACTTTGTGCATGGCGTGACCCAGGAACTCGACGCCACGCGCGAATACGCCAAGGCCAAAGGTTTCAGGCTGTCGGCGACGCTGGCAGAAGCTCTGGCGGACCCGGCAGTGCAGGCCGTGGTGCTGGCCACGCCCCACTCGCTGCATGCCGACCAGGTGGTGCAGGTGGCGCGCGCCGGCAAAGCCGTGTTCTGCGAAAAACCGCTGTCACTGGTCCGCACCGATGCCGAACGTGCGGTGGCCGCGTGCAAGGCTGCAAAAGTGCCGCTGGGTGTAGGCCAGAACAAACGCTTCTGGCCATCGATGGCGGAACTGCGCCGCGTCATTGCCAGCGGTGCGCTGGGCCGCGTCATGCACGTCGAAGGCCATTACAGCAACGAACACTCCAGTAAATTTTTTGCACCGTGGCGCGATCTGCCGGCCGAAACGCCAGGCGCCGGCATGACCGGCACCGGCATCCACATCCTTGATGCCTTTGCCAACATCGCCGGCCCGGCTGAGCAGCTCACCGCGCAGTTCATTGCCCATCGCAGCGGTGCCGATCCGCGCGACACGGTTTCCGTATTGTTCAGGTTCGCCAACGGCATCAGCGGTTTCCTTGGTGCCGTGCGCGCCTCCCCGCTGTATTTCCGCGTGCATGTGTTCGGCGATGAAGGCTCGGTCGAAGCGCTGGACGAAACGCGGACCATCATCCGCCTCAAGGGCGGCAGGACCGAAGTGAAGGATTTCGCGAAAATCGACTCAGTGCTGGCAGAGATGGATGCGTTTGCCGATGCGGTGGCGGGTGTGGCGCCCTACCCGATCACCACCGATGAAATGGTAAACACCATTGCCTCATTCGAAGCCGTGATCCAATCGATTGCCGGGGGAAATACCGTCAGGCTGTAGTTCGCGAGTCGTCATAACGTGGACGAACGCTTATCGGGCACCACAAAATCCCGTATTGTGCGCGCACGATCCTCGGGGAGATTCAAATGCTGCTGCGGTTGGCTGTCGGTTTGGCATCTGTTTTGTTTTTTGCGGGCGCTGCCCAGGCCCAGCAACCCTACCCCAGTCGGGCCATTCGTGTGGTGGTTCCCTATCCGCCCGGCGGCGGCAACGACATCATCGGCCGTATTGTTGCCGACGATCTCGGCAAGCGGCTGGGCCAGCAGGCGCTGGTGGACAACCGTCCCGGCGGCAGCACGGTCATCGGCGCGGAAATCGTCGCACGTGCAGCACCCGACGGCTACACGATCCTGGTCACCAGCCACACGACTTATGCGCTGATTCCCAATCTGCGAGCCAGGCTGCCGTACGATCCGCAGCGCGATTTCGAACCGGTGTCGCTGCTCGCCACACAATCGTTCGCGCTGGCGGTGCATCCGTCGTTGCCGGCGAACAGCGTCAAGCAGGTCATCGCACTGGCCAAAGCCAAACCCGGGCAACTGACTTTCTCTTCAGCAGGCGCGGGCACCGGTACGCATTTCTCCGGTGAGCAATTCAAGGTGCTGGGCAAACTGGACATGCTGCATGTGCCGTATAAAGGTGGAAACACCGCGGTGAATGCGGTACTCAGCGGCGAAACCACGATGACTTTCGGCAGCTTGTCGGCACTGTCGCCGTATGTCACCGCCAAAAAGCTGCGCGTGATTGCAGTGACCAGCGCAAAACGTTCGCCGCTGGATCCGAAGATTCCGACGATTGCCGAAAGCGGCCTGCCCGGTTACGAGATGACACCCTGGTACGGCTTGACCGTGCCCAAAGGTACGCCGCAGGCCATCGTCGAACGATTGAACACGACCATCATTACCGGGCTGCAGACGCGCGACATGCAGGAGCGCATGGCGCGCGTGGGTTACGAGCCCGAAGGCAGCACGCCGGCGCAACTGGCGGCACACATCAAGGCCGAACTGGCCCGTTATGCCGTGTTGATCAAGACCATCGGTTTCAAGGAGGAGTAGGCGGCTTCAGGCAAGCGTCTTCAGCGTGCAAGCCCGAGATCCAGCAATACATTTTTCAGATAGGCGTAGTCGGTCTCGAGATCCTTTGCCAGCTGCGCGCTGCCGGCGAAGTTGTCGCTCCAGTAGTTTTTTTCCAGGTCGTCTTTCCATTCCGGTGCGTGCACCATTTTGCGCAGCGCGTCCTCCCAGAATGTGACTTGCGCGGCGCTGAGTCCCTTCGGAGCAAAAATCGCCCGCCAGTTGCCATAGACGAAATCGGCCCCCTGCTCCCTCCAGGTCGGCGCGGTCGCCAGCGGACCGGACAGCCGCACGGGTGCCGCAACGCCGATGACCCGCACGGTGCCATTATTGACGTGGACGACTGCGTTCACCGCACCGGCGACGGCCACATCAATATGCCCGCCAAGCATCGCGGTGATTGCTTCCGCAGAACCCTTGAACACCACAGGCTTTAAATCCCGTGCATTGCCACCCAGTGATTTGATCAGCAAACCCGAAGCGACGTGGCGGCTGCTGCCGAAGGCATTGGCAAAACCCACGACGACCGAACGCGGGTCCTTCTTCAGCCGCTCGGCGAGGTCGCGTCCGGTCCTGATCGGTGACTCGGTCCTGACCATGAACACTGCATAATCTTCATAAAGCGAAACCACTGGCGTGAAATCGCGATGACCGAGCGGACTGGAGCCGAGGATGTTGTTCGACAGCAGCCCGCTGCTCGCAATGTACAGGGCATGGGCATCTCCGGGTTTCTGGCTGACATAGGTGTAAGCGATGCTGCCGCCACCGCCCGGCTTGTTGATCACCACCAGCGGCACCGGGGCCAGCTTGTTTGTGGTGAAAATGCGCTCCATGATCCGCGCTGTCTTGTCGTTGCTGCCGCCGGCCGCCGAGCCGGCAACGATTTCGACGTTCTTCTGCGGCAACCACGTCTGGGCGGTCGCAGTGGCGGTTGTTCCCGCAAAGACGATTGCCATTGCACACAGCGTCAGCTTTGCCATCGATTTCTCCTCCAGCAGTGATGAACGGACGATCATTGGCGGCTTTTTTAAATACGATGATTGTTATTTGAAGGCCAGTCTATCTTTTGTCGAGGATACGATTGAATGCGCCATCAATCCCTGTGCGGGACACCCTTATTGATTCCGCCCATTGGTCAATCTGGAGGCCATCTCAATAAGTATTTGTTTTTATTAACAATTTTATGATTTTCCTGCGGGTAGCAAGCATAAAAACGGGCAGAACCGAAGTTCCGCCCGTCTCATTTTCGGCCGTTCACCCTTGTGAGGCTGCGCGCCGGATGCCCTTCCCGCCCTCGTGAGGCGGAAAAGTTTTGTCTAACCAAAATCACGCAAGGTCAAAACGATCCAGATTCATCACCTTGTCCCAGGCTGCCACAAAGTCACGCACGAACTTCTGCTGCGAATCGCCGCAGGCATAAACTTCTGCGAGTGCCCGGAGTTGGGAGTTGGAACCGAAGACGAGATCCACCACGGTGCCTGTCCACTTGAGTTCGTTCGTTGCCCGGTCGCGTCCTTCCAGCACACCCTCGGTGGCGGATTTCTGCCACTTGGTGCTCATGTCGAGCAGATTCACGAAGAAATCATTGCTCAGTGTTTCAGGACGCTTGGTGAACACACCGTGTTTCGCCTGACCGGCGTTTGCGTTCAGGGCGCGCAGGCCGCCGATCAAAACCGTCATCTCCGGAGCGGTCAGCGTCAGCAGCTGTGCCTTGTCCACCAGCAATTCAGCCGTCACTCCCTCAAGTCCCTTGCGGGCGTAATTGCGGAATCCGTCTGTCATCGGCTCCAGCACGGCGAAGGAATCGACATCGGTCTGCTCCTGTGATGCATCCATGCGACCCGGCGTGAAGGGAACCTTCACCTCCTGGCCAGCCTTTTTCGCAGCGGCTTCGACAGCTGCACAGCCGCCCAGGACAATCAGGTCGGCCAGCGACACTTTCTTGCCCCCGGTGTTGAAGTCCTTCTGGATGGCTTCCAGCTTCTGCAGGACTTTCGCCAGCTCAGCCGGCTGATTGGCTTCCCAGTTTTTCTGCGGCGCGAGGCGGATGCGCGCGCCGTTGGCGCCGCCGCGTTTGTCGCTGCCGCGGAAGGTTGCGGCCGACGCCCAGGCCGTCGTCACCAGTTGGGAGATGGACAGGCCTGATGCGAGGATCTTCGCTTTCAGGGCGGCGATGTCCTGCGCATTGACCAGCGGGTGGTTGACGGCGGGGATCGGATCCTGCCAGATCAGCACTTCCTTCGGCACCAGCGGGCCCAGGTAACGGGCCAGCGGACCCATATCACGGTGCGTCAGCTTGAACCAGGCACGGGCAAAGGCATCCGCGAATTCCTGGGGGTTCTTGTGAAAACGGCGCGAGATTTTCTCGTAAGCCGGGTCCATGCGCAGCGACAGGTCGGCCGTGGTCATCATCGGCGGATGTTTTTTCGCCGGATCATGCGCGTCCGGAATCATGTGCTCCGGCTTGACGTTTTTTGCCACCCACTGATGGGCGCCGGCCGGGCTCTTGGTCAGTTCCCACTCATAGCCGAACAGCATGTCGAAATAACCGTTGTCCCATTTCGTGGGATTCGGCTTCCACGCGCCTTCGATGCCGCTGGTAGTAGCATGCACGCCCTTGCCGCTGCCCAGCTTGTTGATCCAGCCCAGGCCCTGCTCTTCGATCGGGGCACCTTCGGGTTCGGGGCCCACCAGCTTGGTGTCACCGGCGCCGTGGGCTTTGCCAAAGGTATGACCGCCGGCAACCAGCGCGACGGTTTCTTCGTCGTTCATGGCCATGCGCGCGAAGGTTTCGCGGACGTCACGGCCCGAGGCTACCGGATCGGGATTGCCATCGGGGCCTTCCGGGTTGACGTAGATCAGACCCATCTGCACCGCAGCCAGGGGATTTTCCAGGTTTCTGTCGCCGGAATAACGGCTGTCGGGCTTGTTGCTGGTCGCCAGCCACTCGCGCTCGGAACCCCAGTAAACGTCTTCTTCCGGCGCCCAGATATCCGGACGGCCACCGGCGAAACCGAAGGTCTTGAATCCCATCGATTCCAGCGCGACGTTGCCCGCGAGGACGAACAGGTCAGCCCAGGAGATTTTGCGGCCGTACTTCTGCTTGATCGGCCAGAGCAAACGGCGCGCCTTGTCGAGGTTGCCGTTGTCAGGCCAGCTGTTGAGGGGCGCGAAGCGCTGGTTGCCGGTGCCTGCACCGCCACGGCCGTCGATGGTCCGGTAGGTACCTGCAGCGTGCCAGGCCAGGCGTATCATCAAACCGCCGTAATGCCCCCAGTCAGCAGGCCACCAATCCTGCGAATCCGTCATCAGGGCATGGAGATCCTTGACCACGGCATTCAGATCGAGGCTCTTGAACTCTTCAGCATAGTTGAACGACTCGCCCATCGGGTCGGACTTGGACGAGTGCTGGTGCAGGATGCTCAGCTTCAGCTGGTTGGGCCACCAGTCTGCATTCGCAGGGGCTCCACGGGCTACGGAGTTTTTGCTGGCACCATCCGTGAACGGGCACTTTGCTTCATTTGACATGGCTCTCTCCTCTGGCTATGGACAATTGACTGTTGATCCGGCAACCAAAGGTTAGGCCCTTGTGTTGGATAGCGCTAATTGATTGTTGGAATGACTAATATAGTCAATGGCTATGATCAATCAGGCGGTCTGTCGGCACACCCATTTCAGCCACAGGAAGCCCGCCGTTCCCGCCACCAGTGACGCCAGCAGAATCGCCATTTTCGACGCATTGATGGCCGCCGCATCACCGGCAAATGCCAGATTGGTGATGAATATGGACATGGTGAACCCGATGCCGCCCAGGATGCCGGCCCCCAGTACATGGCGCCAGCCCAGATCCTCCGGCAGGCGGCACAGTCCTGTGGCGACTGCGATCAGACAAAGCAGCACCACACCGACCGGTTTGCCCAGCAACAGCCCGACGGCGATGCCCAGGCCATTGGCGCTGGTCAGGCTTTGCATCCAGTCAGCACCGATCACGACACCGGTATTGGCCAGTGCAAATACCGGCAGGATGATGAAGGCCACCGGTTTGTGCAGGATATGTTCCAGCCTGTGCGAAGGCGATGCAGTGTCGTCATCCTGGTGCGAAAACGGAATGGCGAAAGCCAGCATCACGCCGGCAATCGTCGCGTGCACCCCGGACTTGAGCATCAGCGCCCACATCAGCGCCCCGCCGATCAGATATGGCAGCAACGACATCACCCGAAGCAGCCGGTTGAAACACAGCAACACGCCCCATACCGCCAGTGCCGCCAGCAGGTAGGCCATCGAGAGTTCCGCCGTATAGAACACGGCGATGACAATGATCGCGCACAGGTCGTCGATCACCGCGAACGCCACCACCAGCACCTTCAGCGACCACGGCACCCTGCTGCCAAGAAGGGCCAGCACACCCAGCGCAAAAGCGATGTCGGTGGCCATCGGAATGCCGAAGCCGGCCTCCGTAGCCTTTCCTGCATTCAGCGAATAATGAATCAGCGCCGGCATGATAACCCCGCCCAGTGCCGCAAATATCGGCAGCAGCGCATTGCGAAAATTCGACAATTCACCGACATAGAGTTCGCGCTCCAGCTCCAAGCCGATCAGCAAAAAGAAAATCGCCATCAGTGCATCATTGATCCACTGCTCGACGCTCAAGCCGGCAACACGGGTCTGCCAGAACCCGATGTAATACACGCCGATCAGGGAATTCGCCAGCAGCAGCGAAACAGCCGTGCACAGGATCAGCAGGATGCCGCCGGATTTTTCGGATTCGAAAAATGCCTGGAAAGTTTTGGAGATTGTTTTTTGCAATGCGGCAACCATCATCAACTCGAAAATCGAATTTCAGGAACTGACGAGTTTACCCCGTTATTTTGCCTTATCCAGACGTATGCAGTGCCGTTGCTCGCGGCGCGAGGATCCGTGCTCTGGACAAAACCATCTACTGGCGTGGCAGGCCGTCGGGGATCCGCCGCGACAACTGCCCGCATTCAGCAAAGGCGCGTTGCGGGCATGGGCCAAAAGCCGCGAGATACGGAGCGCACCCATCCAGCCCGGCAAGCCGCAGCAGAATGCCAACTTGGAACGCTACAACCGCACCATGCATTACGACTAGTGACTCAGGATCTGTTCGATTCGTTCAACGAGGCGCAGGAATTGGCTACTCGACGGCTACGGACATACCAATTACGATCGACCGAATATGGCGCTTGGCGGCATCATGCCTATGCAAAAATTCAAACTCGCCGCTAAACTCCACTTCTGGCAGGTGCTAAAAACGCGGGATTACCCTATCCTCTGTTAAGCGCCGTGGTTAAATATCTTTTTTATCGATAAATCGAAATCGTTATGTCAGTAATGCAAGAAAGAAAGCGCCCCGTTCTTCAGCGCCGCAGCAGTATTACCAACTTAATCCAGGCCGGGCTGGATGGGCTTACGATCATTGGTATTGCCTACGGGCTTATCAATTATCACATCGGTGCTCTCACCACCAATTACCTAGTCATGCTGCTGCTCCTGCTGGGTGCGTTGGCGGTGACGTATGACCATTATGGAATTTACCGCAGCAATGCCAGTTTCTCGAGAAAGTCACTTACGCTGTTCAAGGCGTGGACCGTCTGCTTCGCGTTTCTGGTGATGATGGCTTTCTTGACCAAGGAGAGCGAAAAATTCTCGCGGCTTCTGATGGGGCAGCTCTATGTGATGGGACTGCTGTCACAACTGCTCCTGCACCTGATCATGCAGGTGGTGCAAAAGACTCTGCTCAGGCATGCTGCCCAATCGGAGAATGTCCTTATCATCGGTACGGGAAAACTCGCCAACTACCTCTACCAGAAGATCGCGGGGAACCCCTGGTTGGGACAGCGGGTATTGGGTTCCGTGCCGCTCAAGGGTGCTGCTCCCTCGGAGTCAGAACCCGGGGCAGGCAAGACACTCCCGATCCTGGGTAACCTCGGGAACCTGAACGAGTTGATCGAGCGCCACCATATTAGTACGGTCTATTTCGTCACGCCCCTCGATGCCTCCGAAGTTCTTGAAGAGCTCTACTTCTCGCTCCTAGACAAGCACGTCGCCGTGCACTGGGTACCAGACATCTTCTCCCTGCGCCTCATTAACCATAGTGTGCGCGAGATTGCCGGCATTCCTATTCTCACCCTCTCCGAGACACCGTTGACCGGCACCAGCGTGTTGCTGAAGTCACTGGAAGACATCGTACTCTCTGTCTTGATATTCCTGCTGATTGCTCCGCTGATGGTCTTAATCGCCGTTGCGATCAAACTTGACAGCCCCGGCCCTGTCTTTTTCAGACAGAAACGCATGGGCTGGAGCGGCAAGATCTTCAGCATCTGGAAGTTCCGCAGCATGGTAGTGCACCAACCGAATAACAATGTGATAAAGCAGGCAGAAAAAAATGACCCTCGGGTTACGCGGGTCGGGGCCTTCATCCGCCGCACCAGCCTTGATGAGTTACCCCAGATATTCAATGTCTTATCGGGCGAGATGTCTCTGGTAGGCCCTCGTCCCCATGCCATCCAGCACGATGAAGAATACTCCCGCCGCATTGCCGAATATTTCGCCCGCCACAATATCAAGCCGGGTATCACCGGGCTGGCCCAAGTGCGCGGCTTCCGTGGTGAAACAAAGGATATTGAGCAGATGATGCAGCGCGTAGAGTCCGATATCGAATACATCAACAACTGGTCGCTCTGGCTCGATCTGACTATTCTCATCCGCACTACATCGGCATTAACAGGCAAAAACGCCTATTGAAGTGAATTGCTTGGTCAGTCCGTTACTCCGAGCGGTCGGTATGGGCTATTTTTCTTGAAAAAATATCGAGCCCAAACCCGAGAAACAAGCCCAATCCATCTGCAATGATGTCGCCCCACTCTGCAACACGGTAAGGCGTGAAAGACTGCAACACTTCAATCAGTCCGCCATAGAGCAGCAAGCCCGCCATGACCGCTGCAAGGTGCGACGGATATGTTCGACATCCCAGAATGGCCAGAACTGAAAAAGCCAGGACGTGGTTACTTTTGTCCCAACCGGCAGCGAGCAGATGCTCTGCGGGGGGGCTTAACGAGAGCAAAAGTACAACAGCTACGCAACTCCAGAAAATGAATGCCCAGCGTGCACTTGCAGCCATGCCGGTGCTCATCTTTTCAGTGGAAATTTCGCAAGAATCCGGGGAGCATCTCAACTCATGACCGACAGAGTCTAAGCTTGGGAACTATGGGGCCCAAAATCGAAAGGGCCATTTTTAATTGCAAGAACCCCAAACTCCCCCTGGTCCTGGATCACTTCATCCAACACATTGGCATCGATACGTTTAATACCCCGGGCAAACCCATATACCAGCGCCGTATCGCAGAGAACATTGATACTGCGTGGAATACCCCGGCTGATCTCAGCGACGCGCTGACAGGCCGACGGCGTGAAGAGCGACTTTTCCCGACCGGACGCCCTGACCCGGTGGTGAATATAGCGATGCACATCCGCTACATCGAGGGGGGTCACGAAAAAATGTACCGACACACGCTGGGCGAACTGCTGCAAATCCGGACGGCGCAGCATCTCCTGGAGTTGGGGTTGGCCTACCAGGATGATCTGCAGCAACTGATCCTTGTCCGCGTTGATGTTGGAAAGCATGCGCAGCGATTCGAGCGCACTGGGGCTAAGGTTCTGCGCCTCATCGACAATCAACATAACCCTTTTCCCTGCGCTGAACTGTGCAATCAGAAAACGCTGGAACGCATCGTATAGCGCGACCTGCGACAGCCCTTCGTAGGGCTGTCCAAAAGCCAGCATGATCCACTCCAAGAGGTTGGCAATCTCCTGATGGGTGTTGTAGACCAGTCCGATGGTCATATTTTGCCCGACATTGTTGAGCAGATGCCGGATCAGGGTGGTCTTGCCGCAACCGATCTCGCCGCTGATCACGGCAAAACCTGCTTTGTTGTGGATACTGTACATCAGCATGGCATAGGCCATGCTGTGCCGCTTGCTCATGTAGAGAAAATCAGGGTCGGGTTGAATAGAAAACGGTTTTTCTTTCATCCCATAGAAATTTTCGTACATTTATCCAGCCGCCAGAAAAATAGACTCAATCCTCATCATAGCCCCTTGAGCGTCTGCTTCACCTGCTCCGATTCGGGAAAAGTCTTGCCTTCACCCAAGGTCAGCGCTTTTTCCAGCTCCTTGCGGGCGGCATCCTTCTTATTGAGCGCCAGATAGCTCATGCCGAGGTGATAGCGGAGCACCGGCATGTCCGGCAGCTGCTTGGTCGCATACTCAATCAGCGGCGCCGCCTCGTTTGCCTTACCGACCTTGTAGCTGGACCAGCCCAGAGTGTCCTTGAACTGCGGGACATTGGAACGCTTGAAACGTTGCGCCAGATCGTAGGCGCGACTCAGGCTGGCCTTATCGCTGCGATGGTCGCTCAACAGGCTGGCGAGATTGTTGGCCAGCACATCCGAGTTGGGGCGCTCCTTGAGCAACTGCTCATACAGCTTGATCGCATCCTCGAAACGACCGGACACTTCATGCGCCCCGGCCTGAGTCAGGCGCAGCGCAAAATCATCCGGCACGGCTGCCAGACCGGCAGCAATCGTCTGGTCCGCCTCCGCGAGGTGCCCGGCCTGCAGATGCAAGTTAGCCAGGTTGATATACCCAATCGCATTTCCGGGTTGCAGGTTGACGACAGCCTTAAAGCCGTCAGCGGCGGCTGCCTTGTCACCTTTCATGGCATACAACTGCCCCCGAAGCAGTATTGCGTTGAAGTTACCCGGACTGGCCTGAATCACCGAGCTCAGGAAAGTGATTGCCTCGTTGGGCTTGCCGGCAAGCAAATAAGCGCGTACCAGCGACACCATGGGTTGCATCTCGGCAGGCGCCGCATCGAACGCCCGCTTGAAGGCAGCAATGCTTTGCGCATAGTTCTTTTTTCCGGCCTGGATCAATCCGGAGATCTGCTCCGAAATTTCCCCCTTGTCGCCCTGTTTGCGCAGTTCGTCCGCTGCGGCCTGCGCCGCGACCCAATCACCCATATTGATTTTCGCCTGCGCAAGCAGCTTCAGCGCCGGCACATGGCCCGGCGAATCACTCAGGATGTCCTCGGCCACGCTTGCAGCACGTGCGGGCTGGCCGCGCTTGAGCATAAACTCGCCATAAGCCATGCCGTAGGGCGCCGCCTGCTTGCTCGCCCGGAAAGCCTTCAGATAATGCTCCTGGGCCAATTCGGTTGAACCGGCCAATTCATGCGCCTTGGCCAGCAGCAGCAAGGCACGTGCGGAATCGGGCACATCGCGCAGCAGGGTGCGCAGATCGGCAATCGCCACATCCAACTGGTGCTCGTCGATAGCCATTCCCGCCTTCAGCAACAGCCCCTGTTCGTTGTGCTGGTCCTTCACCAGCACTTCAGCCACCAGCGCCCGTGCGCCCTGCTTGTCACCCCTCGCCAGCAATGCGACCGCCAGCAACCCTTTGGCCTTGATGCTGTCCTGGCTGCCTCCGGCCTTGTCGATGATGGCTCTGAACACGGCCTCGGCCGCCTTGTGATCGTTACGCGACTGATACATGTTGGCGAGCCCGAACTTCAACTCGTTGCTGGCCGGATCCTTGGCGATCATGGCCTCGAGTTCCTGCTGGGCCGCCTTGGGTCCTTTCAGCGTATTCACAAACCGCACCACATCCAGCCGGGCGGACACATCGGTTGGATTCTCGGCAACGATGGCGCGATATTCCGCCTCTGCAGCATCCTTACGGCCGTGGCTCAGTAAAAATTGCGCCAAGATATGCCGCAGAGCGCGGGTCTCGGGATAAAAGGCGGCCAGTTTGCGGAAGATCTCTTCCGCTGAATCGAGCTTGGCCAGAGACTCCAGCGCCTGCACCTTGATCAACTGCAGCGCAATGTTTTTCTCATTGCTTTTCAAGCCACGATCCAGGTATTCGATGGCCTTGCTGCCATCCTTAGCCGCCAGTCGCTCGGTTGCGAGCACGATCAAGGCATCAACGTTATTCGGGTCTTTCGCCAGTGCCGCGTTGGCCTGTGTTATCGCGCCTGCTTTGTCGTCCAGCTTGTAAAGCACCCCCGCGCGCAAGGCCAGCACATCCGGATTATCCTTCGCCAACGCAATCGTGGTGTCGCTGGCGGCAAGCGCCCTGTCGAGCTTGCCTGCTGCCAGCAGCAATCGCCCGAGCTTGATGTGCGCTTGCAGATGCTTCGGGTCATGGTCAACAACCTTGTTTAACATCCCGAACATCTTTGGATAATCACCCTGCTTTTCGGCAATCTGCGCCAACGCATACCAGGCCTCGGGCATGCCATCCTTGATCTGCAGCGCATTCTGGAATTCGATGCGCGCCTTGACCAGCTCGCCTTGTTGCATCAGCGCCATGCCCTTCTCGTAAAACCGGTTCGCCTTGTCAGCCGGGGAACACCCCGCCACCAGCATCACGAGCCCGATGCATACGACACGGCCCAGCGAATAAACACTTCGGCCGCAATCAGCCATACGGAATAAGGAAATCATCTTCAAACGCCCCCAATATTTTTTTAGACTCACAACAGGCGACATCCTGCCCCCCGACATTTTTACTGCCGCCCCACAACGATTATGCACATGCCGGGGAAAGCACCGCCTTGTAGATCCGCGCGCCATAGGGCGGCAAATCATCAACAAACCTACCATTCACCGTAGGCAGTATCTTGCTCTCATTCTCTACCGCGATGCGGCTAATATTATCTTTAAAATTCAATCGGATAGCTAGTTTTGTTGGCGTATTGACCAGAGAAGCAACCATGACGTAGGTGGCACACCCGTCACGGCGGGCGGTGAAAGACAGTTTTTCCGCACGATTGCCCCTACCATCCTCACCCATCAAGCTGACGTCGGCCACATCCTGCGCGGCGGGAAGGTTGATGATGCGGGCCAAGCCCTGCACCTCTGCATTGATCCTGCCCATTGCCGCCGACAGCGCAGGATCCTCGAACCAGGAGGCTTCGACAAACCGCGGCTTGAACTGGTGAACAAAATAGAGGATTCCGCGCGCACCGCCGATGATGCTCATCCAAACCTGGGCACGTATTTGCGCCGGATCGACACGCGCGTCCGGATTATTGACCCGGCTCGCGCCGATCACAGACCAGACTTTCCGCTCCGGTCCGGCCCAAGCGACCAGCCGCTTAACTCCTTGCGCCACCAACTCAAGACGCCCCGCCAAGGCAGGGTCGGTCTCTGCCGCCGGATAAATGTCGAAGGAGACGATGTCTGCCGCCTTGACATACTCAAGGTAATCTTCCGGATGTCCAGTCCGATTCCCCCGTCCTTTCCAGGCATCCCACGCCACACCCTTGCCGAAATTCATGAATATCGGCCGTAACGGGTCGAGCTTACGTATCGCCCGATAGCGCTCCAGCATTTCCGCCGGCGACAGCGGCGATCCCCAACCGGCCCGGGCAAGACCCACCCCACCGACCAGCGGCTGTGCGTTGTCAGGCTCATCATGCTGCAGCCAGCCGACGATGATGTCCCGGTGCGGATCGGTCAACCCGACTTCATTCTGCGTGGCGATGACCGGCATGCCAGCCCGCTTCAAGGTTGCCAGTTGCGCCGCTGTCGGCCCCTGCCACAAGCCCACATACACGTTAATTCCCAGCGCCTGGTATCTGCGTGCATGCTCGGGTTGTTGCAACCAGACGCCGATCGGAAAAACCCCGTCTGGCATGGCATTGGCCGGGAACCGGGCATTGGCAGCCGCGACCAGCGCCGCGCCGCCAATGAGCCACACCCCCAGTGCAAACCGAACTAAATTTTTTGCCCCGATTTCCTTCGCGCGCAACCATTGAAACGTGCAGGACGGCGCTGCCGCATCAATCCGGCACATAAGCAGGGATCAACTCGACAAATCCGGCAGCAAAATGCTTGAGCCGCGCATCCCCCGCGTCCAGCGTTTCTCCTGGCCGCACTTCGGTAAACAGGCGGATCAAAGCGCCGTCGGTGCGGTTGTCCAGCAGCGAGAGCCGCACCAGATCCAGCCTGGCCAGAAACTCCTGCAGATAAGTACCGGATCCCTGCTTGATCCAGTAATAAGCGATCACCCGCCGCCCGCCCAGGGCCGTGACGATACGGTTCACAACGAAGGCATCACCGGACTTACCCTGAATGGTCGCGGTAGACTGACTTTCAATGACCCAGCCGCCTCCGGGTACGCATACCTTAGGCGAATGCGGAATGCGACCATGGCGCTGCGTTTCGTAGTACGACACGTAGGTATTCACCACCGCACCGGTATCGCCTGTGAAATCGCCATAGAAATAATCCGAGGCCCCGGCCACCTCCTCGACCGTGGAAGACAGGCGCCCCACCTGCGCAGACCACTCCCCAATCTGAGCCGGAAATTCGTTCAGCGGCTTGCGCTCCGGCATGAGTTCACCGCGACTGCTAAGCACACCTGAGACGAGTACCGCCAGCGCCATCAAGGCTGTAATCACCCACAGCGCCACCGTCGGCAATCGATACGCCCCGCTGCCGGGTGCCGGTGAGGCTGCAACTTTGTCCGTTTGCACGGACAAGACATCGAACAATCCTTGGCGGCCCGGCAACAACTTGATCAGCCCCCAGATCACCACCAGCAGCAGCAAGGCAGCGACGACAAACACTACCCAGCCTTCGAAGAAGTGCAGAAAGCCTTCCGTATGCTTGGCCCCGCCGCTCGCCACCAGCATACCCGTCACACCGATGCGGAAACTGTTCATGAAAATCGTGATGGGGATGGTCACCAGAAACACCGTCCAGCGCATCCACAGCGGCGTACGCAGCATGATATAGGCCGCAATCGCCCCCAGGCTCATCAGTGGAAAAAGGTAGCGCAGTCCGGCGCAGGCCTCGGCCACCAGCAGCTTTGTCACACCCATATCGAGCACATTGCCTTCGAGATAGACGCTGCCGCCGAACAGGCGGATGAACCACACTCCGAGCTTCGACGAGATCAACTGCAGTTCCGCCGTCAGCATCGGCCCCAGTGGATTGGGCAGGGGAAACAGCAGCAGCACAATCAACAGCGGCACCAGCAGCTTGCGCAGCAAACCGAAGCCCCCCACCGCCAGCGCCGCCGCCAACCCGAACAACCAAAAACCGTAATAACTCATCAAATTGATGCCCGAGGCATTGCCCAGCACCACAAAGACCAATGCCACGACGGCCAGTACAACACTCAATCCGGCTTTACCAGGACGCAAAGGCAGGTAATTCCCCCGGCGCAGCGCCACCAGATACCCCAGTACCACCACCACCATCAGGCCGTGGCCATATTCCTCGCTCTGCGTCCAAATCTGCAACAAGCCGGACTGATACATCAGACCGGTCATACCAAGGGCGAACGCCAGCCATAGTATTCCGGCCGGACGAGGTGGCCACTGCACCCAAGAGAGCAGCTTATCCATTCTTAATTACACCCCCATCCACGAATTGCTTGAGTGCCCCGATAAGCGCGTTCAAGTTCACGTTTTCCTTCGAATCTACCGGCAGCGTTGCAGCAGGAGGATCATTCAAGGCAGCCGTCAGTTCAATGGAATCGTTCACGATGCGAATATTGGAATAACCATCAAACCGAGCCGACGTCGCCATCTGATGGTCGTTGCGGTGCTCTCCAAGCGCAGCCAGCCGCGGCATCATGATCAGCGGCTTGCCAAGTTCCAGGCTTTTGAGAATGGTGCCCATGCCCGCATGGGAAACCACCAGATCTGCCTCGTTGAAATACTGCTCCCACTCTGCGGGCCGGGTATAAGCGACAAACTGGCAGTGGCGTGGCCGATAATCCGAATCACTCAATTGCATCACAACCGGACGTTCGGGGTGCATGCCGGCCCAGTCGTCGAGCGCTCGCATCAAGCGTTCGAAAGGCAACTGCGTGCCCACCGTGGCGAAAATCACAGCACCGCTCCCTTAAAGATTGGACCATTGGCCTTGGCCAAATGCGGCCATTGGGTCAGCCACAGGTCGGCAAAGGGCTTCACCTTAGCCCCGGAAAGCGACAACCGTTCGGCATTGGCGATGCTATCCACCCAGATCGTCCGTGCACCCAGTAGCTTGCCGAATACCAGCGCAAAGAATCCTGGCGCTGCCCCGGTCGAGACTACTAAATCGGGCCGATGCCGAAACACGATACCGAGCATACGGAAAGCCAGCTCCAGCATGGCCATCTTGTTCCGAAGATTCGCGTCCGGTACCACGGAGAGTAGCGCGGGTGTTACTTCAGCAAGCAAGCCCGGATTAGTGGATACATAGTGCACATCCAGTGCATCAAAAGCTGGCGCGAGGCGACGTAACTGCACCCAGTGTCCGCCGTGCGAGGCCACGAGCAGAACTTTCCGACGCCGCGCATCAACCATGAAAACCCTTTCCTGCCTGTCTTGAGGACAAATCCTTCTCCCATTGATATTGCGAGAGATTTTTGATGCGCTGCTTTGCTAAAATTCGCGACATCAGACTCACGTAAAGATACACCGCCACCTTTAGCCACTTGAGCGGATTGCACAGCACACTCAACAGCCCTCCCCGGTAATCCTTGACCTCGTTTTTCATGAGTTCCGGGAAACGCGCCGCCAACTCCATCTGCCCCAATCGGCTACGTGTCTTGATCTTGAGCAGCCAATGCAGGTTGGACGGTGCACGCACATAGGAATAAGCGCCTTCCACATTGCCCCGTTCATGCTCCTTGAACAAGGCTCGAACATAGCCATCATCGGCAATCACATCGGGGAACTCGCCAAAGCGCCGTCGGCCCTCTTCCGATAATGCATATACGCCCGCCCCAAGCATGCCGCTTTTGCAATAAGGCAATGATAGCCAGATGTCGTAATACGAACGTACCGCCCAGTTTGATCCATCGAGCTTCATTACCGGGGTTGGCGAAACAGCCAGCCAGCGGCCGGAATCCAAGGCATCCCTTATCCTCTCTATGGCACCATCACTGAGAGATACATCTGCATCCATGTAGATCCGCGGAAACCCCTTTGCATGCCGTTCACCTAAGTTGAGAGCACCGACTTTTGAAGGTATCTGGATTTCCAACACAGTGGCCCCGGGTTCGAAGCGACGTGCCACGACCGCCGTACTGTCTATGCAGCCATTGCAGACGACAACGATAACATCGTCCTTGCATAACTGTCCGATCAATGACTGAAGAGTATACGAAATTACTGTGGCCTCGTTGTGGGCCGGAATTATAGTACTTGTCACGATTTATCTTTGTTGAAGAACCCTTGGTAAACGACGAGCGACTTGGTAAGTCCGAAGATTTTTTCCTTCCACAAGATGGCATTAGGAAAGAGCTGGGCAAGCTCATCTTTACTCATCAATCGCACCTCATCCACAAGATCCTCGGCATGCTTTCGATCGGCCGCCGGCCCTCGCCATCCGCAGCGAAAACGCATGAGCAAAGCCACTCTCAAAGACCTTGGCATCCATTGCCAGCCCGGCACGTGAAAATGTGGCTCAATGGGGAACCAATAGTTTGGCGTCTGGATCCAATAAGCTCTTGCAACTCGCTGTACTTCGGCGGCCATCTTTGACTGATTTTCAAGCGAGAACAGATGTTCGATAACGGAATTGCTGTAAGCCACATCGAACGCACCATCAGCATATTCAGATAGATCAAGTGCATTGCCGTCCTTGACAAGCACATTCTCAAAGGCAAATTCCTGGGCACCTTTATTGACAACAGTAATCTCAACACCATCCTTCCCCAGCCAACCACGTTGTTGCCAATAGCCTAAGGTGCCGCCGACATCGATAATCTTTATAGGCTTAGGCAGCGATTCGACCAACGAGGTAAACAGCGCAAATCTTTGTGCACGCAATTTGTTCGCCAGAGAGCTAGAACGTCCAACATCAGCAAAACCACGCAGATCTAAGAAACTCATCGGCCTACCTGCCCTACGTTATTACGATAGATAAGCCACATCTGGTCACCAAATTTATTTCGATAATCACCTCCATCCTTCTTGGTGCCATGTTTGGTTTTATAGCGCCCTGCTCCGCGGATGCAATTGTTATCTTTATCAGGGCCATAGACTTTCATGTAGTCATCGGGATTATTGTTATATGAAGCGCAGGGGTCCGGATTCGCCCAAACCCCGTCAATTACCCATCGATCCGCGTATTCCAGAAATGCGTTGTTCGCCCACCCCTCTTCTAGCCCCAGCATTCTTACTGCAAGCGCAGTGTATTTCCAGGGCATCGCTGTGCAACAAAATTGGTAGGCACCTCCAATTTCGTGGCCGCCGCCATCAATGTAACCATAGGGATCACGACAATCGCGCGAACCTCGTCCAAGGCGGGTGGTCAACCAATAGTTGCTATCCGAGCAAGATGCGCCATACAAAGCCTTCCCGGCTTTTTCGCTAAAATACACCTGCTCATCTTCAGAAAAAACAGCGCGCTTCGCTGATTGTAAAAAATCGTCACGCCCCAACAAGCGCGCTGCGAACAAGATGGGCAATTTTCGGCCGTTACCATGACCACCAGCGCCAGGCCATTTCATCCCTGTCATCGCCATCCCTTTGAGATCAACGCCCATTTGTAAGTAGTTTATCAGCGCCAGGCGGTGTGTTTGAACCTCAAAATTAAAGTCATTTAGCATAAACCGCAGAGGAGCAACCGCATTGTCTGTCGCGATTGAGGCCCCAAAATCCGGCATGTTGTCTATAGGATGCATATCCCTGCCCACCCAATTTTCCAGATGATCCAGTTGAACCCCTCGATAACGTTTCAGGATCTTCTCGAAGTCACCATACTTAGCTTCAGTGCAACACCCGACGGGCAACCTAGGAATATGTTTAAGCAAATCCTTGGGCAAGGCGTAGTGCGTCTTTTCTTTTCCAAAATAAGGCGGTCGCAGAAACCCGCTTGAATAAGCGAGAGGCGTCCTCAGCACCGTAAGCACAGCAGCAAACTGTAAGCAAGGTCTGCATTTTGAATTGGTATTCTTTTTGGAGTGCTCCGCTGAAATGCTAACCGCCTTGACGACTGATGAATCGCCTCTGACACGTAACGGCAAGCGCACATTCAAGGTGCCGTCATAACCGCTGATCCTCTGGTCGAAACCCTGCATGGTTTTGGTTGAAGGATTGATTTCAATTCCACTAAACCCGACGCTGGTCACTGGATCAACAGATTTGATCACAACGACTTCCGAGGCATCGGCGCTTACCCACCAATCGCCATTGGCATACCGGCCACAGTGATACGGTTTGTCAAAGCTAAATACGATATCGTTTTTAGAACCGGACGGCGCCGGATAACTGATACTGACGCAAGTGCCAACATCGGCATATGCCAAAGACAAAAACTGAGCACAAACGGCAAAAAAGCAGGCAACAATCCGCGGGATCATGCTCCCACCCCACCGCTTCTATCCGACATATACCACTCCGCTTTTCGACTCAATACTTCGCCCCAGATAGTTGCAGCCTCACGAGAAGAAGAGCGACCGAATGCCGAAAGAACTGAGTGAAATGCATACCGACTTAAAGGCCATAAGAAAAGTAAGTGAAAACCTAGCCGCTTTGACCAAAACGAAAAATGAATTTGGATCAGAAGTTTTTTTGCATTAAGCAGGCGGACAAGCTTGTCGACTCGAATCTTTTCTGAGGCACCACCATAGTGAATGATTGTCGCAGTAGATGTCACTATGGGTTTGGCACCTAGCGCTTGGGCCCGCAAGCACAAATCCGCTTCTTCGCCATACATGAAGAACTCTTCACGGAATCCCCCCAGAGGCTCCCACAACCCCCTCTTAACCAGTAGAAAGCACCCAGAAACTATATCTACCTCGCGTTCACCACCACGATCCCACCCCCCAATTCCTTCTGGATTAAAAATAATTGATCGCCTAAAAAGCGACGTCAGACCCAAAGCCTGACAAAGCAAACTCCATACTGATTGCCGAGACCAGCAGGACGCAGGATTGAGTGTGCCATCGCCAAACAGCGTCCTTCCACCCCAAATTCCGGAGGCCGGATTTGCATTCGCAAACTCGATCAAACGATCAATGGCAGAATTTATTACTACAGTATCCGGGTTGAGCAGAAGGAGGTAATGCCCTTTCGCATTAATAGCTGCCAAGTTATTTCCAGCCGCAAAGCCAAGGTTTTCAATGGATGGAATCAAAGTAACTTTATTGCCAAATTCCTCTCTTATTGCCACAACCGATCCATCTGCTGAAGCATTATCGAGAACGATCAACTCAAATTCCGAGTTCTTGGTTTCTCTAAATACTGAACGCAAACATTCAAGCGTCATCTCCCTAGTGTTATAGCTGATCACGATGATCGACAAAATCGGCGTGATCATAAGAAGAAAATATTTTTCATAGGAAGATAGCAATCCGGTCTAGCCTAGTAGGCTTTTACATTCAGATAGGCTGCTTCATGGTGCCCGCCATCCCAAGCCACTGCAGCACTAACCATTGCCCCTAGCAAAATATGGCTCAACAAGAGTGGCGGACCAAATAACCCAACTGACATACTTGCGATATCCAGAGCCATTAGGGTTGCACCAAAGGCGAATAGCATATTTCGCCTCGACGCATTGAGGTCATTACGCCACGCATAAATGACTTTTTTCATTGCTAAATAATGAGTGGCCACATACATAATCAGAGCAGGTACTCCACCATAGATGGCCACTATCAAAAAATGGTTGACTATATCGATATGATCTCTGCCATCCAATATCTCTCCCCAATGATGGGGCCAATTGGAACCCACCCCAACTAACCAGTATTCACGCCATTGCGAGAAAGCCACCTCTAACAGCCTTGTACGGTACCAAGCGGTATGCGGATCTAAAGCCAGATAATCGATGAGGTTGTAAAAATGCCGATTTGAAATGATTTCTAAAAAGATAGATATGGCTATCAAAAGATAAAGTCCTGGCTTGATCAGTCCCGGGCGCCTCTCGAGCCAAATGAATAGGATTAGTGCAAAACAGGCGATCCAAGGACCACTGGACATCGATGAAAGAGCGCCTAGAAGCGCTGAAGACACAGCGATAAAAAAAATAACTTGGCTCTTTACATAGCCACGTAGCGACCATAGCAATCCCATTAATAGCATCATCGCTATGCCAAAATATATATGAACTGATGTACTTCCTTTAGCCCTAAGAAAACCATATCGATATTGATCGTATTTGTCGATCCAACGCCAAAACCGATGATCAGTTAATGATGCATATGGTGCGGCATATCCGGCTGATTCGCAGACACCTAGTAGGCCCATAAAAACTGCAGTGATCGCCAATCCAGTGTAGAGACCCTTTACATCCTCAGGTGATCTGACAGTGATTCTGGCAAGAAAATACATCAATACTGTGTCGAAACCTCGCCCGATCATCTGGGACACATGAGGAAATTCCGCTCCAGACAATATCGTAGCCAGCACTGTATAAACCCATAATAATAAGACTATGGTATCCACCATTCCATAACCCATCACTCGGTATTGCCCCGCAATTAAATACTTAACAAGAAGAACCAACGCCACCAGTCGGGGCACGGACATCTCTGCAAGCCCCATTGGGATTCGCAAGAATTCTGGCCAAAGCATCATCGACATGATGACAATACCTAGGGCGGCGCCACTACGCCGGCATGATAATGCCAAGACAATAAATGCAAATGTCACGACCAACGTGACACCAATCATTCTCCTTGCTCCCCAGGCAGTTTCTTCAGAATGATGGCAATTCGTAATCGCTTGGTGAAAACTCTCTTGACAGTTCCGATAATGGATTTCAACTTTGCCGTACTATCCAAATTTTCAATCCATAATTTAAACATTGGGAAGCCAGAATACCGCGGCACCCCGGCTGCGAACATACGAAGCACCCAAAGACGCGCCCATAGCGCCCCTCTGGTTTCCATAAGACCGGGCTGGGAGCGCGGGAGCAGATCCGGGCTGCTATCTTCCAAAGTCAGATAACCTGCTGCTGATGCTGCCCTGATCACGTCCAGACCTCGCCTAGTCCTGGCGACGATCAACGATTTCCCGAGTTCTCCATCTTGCACCTTGCGATACCACGGGTCCCCTACCGCGATATCCGCAAACTCACCCGTATGATCCGGGCAAATATAGCAACGCCACTGGCGATATTGCTGCAAAAAACCCCAGGAATCCGCGTAGGACAACTGCTGAATTTCCTGCTTGCCTTCGCGATTCAAAAACTCCGCAGTCCACATGCCCGGCCAACCTTTACCCCGGTAGCGCAGTTCCTTGACCGTTGCAGGGTCATCCACCCCATGGGCTCGGAGCAAATCTAGAGTACCCTTGGTAGACGGCACCCCTGCACAGAAAAAGGCAATCACCAAGCCAAGCTTTTCATCCAACTCCGGTCTTAGTTTTCTTGCGCTCATCACAGCAGCCGCATCGCATGGCTTTCCGATGAATACACTTTTTTCTTTGGCGGCTTCAATACGGTCTAGGCCATCGCAGGGGCTGGCGGGCGCGTATCGCGAGCCTGTACGGTCAAGCAAGTCGGTCCGATCCTTACTGTAAACGGTTTCGTTCAGGTACGGCACATCATGCCGGGCTCCAACATGCAGTGCCCCAGCCATACCTTCCCGCTCAATGCCGTATAGCGCCAATGCCGTCGCTGCACCCCCACTCGATCCGGAAAAGCGGATCTCGGGGTCAGCTGCGTAGCCCTCCCATACTGCAAGAACCGGCCCCCAGGCATCAAGAAGCTCAGGCAAGATATCGTCGCGAGCACGCATAGATGCCGGATGCTCAAGTTGCGCGCCCGGGCAAACAGCCAGCGCCTCACCCGATTCCATTATCGCCTTATCCAAGAGGAAAGGACGCCGCCCATGGTCCATCGTATCTGCCATACGGAATCGTTTTGGTTCGACATACGCACAAACACCGCAGCCGGTACATAGCTGCATTGCCACGACATCGGCGATCGATTTAATGGGTCGCGACACCGCGATCCTCCAACATTGACAGGAATTTTTTTAGACTAGCCGGAGTATCCGGAGTGAACAGAAGGTCATCTGCTATGGCAAGTTTGATTAATGAAAACTCCCACCACTGCGATAGCTCAATCAATGCACGAATTTCCGGATTGAATCGCACGCCCATTTAACCACCCTCAAAACCTAGGGCAAAAGACAAGCATGCCTTGCACAGTATGCCGATTCGGTAGGCACCGGCGATCAGAGGAGAAAGAACGGATTCAGCGTTCCTAACTGCCGCAAAAGCCCAAAGCCCGTAGTGCTCCACAAAGCAGGTAATCGACATCGTCGGACCAAGTGATCGGTGCGCCATGCTTTTTCCCTCACTTTCGTCCAACGCCAGCCCCCCTCGTCAATAACTGACTCAACTCACTTCGAATTGCGGGCGAAGCAACCACGAAGATTGCCGCTAGGACAATCAACCACACCCCCCCGAGAATGAATTGTCCGGTCGCCGGCGCCAATCCGCGAAGCAGCGTACCAACGCCCCAAGACAAACCTGCCAGCACCAGCCACACTGCAATCAGTGGCATCTGGCTAATGGCAGAATAACGAACTTGCTTCGCGAGCAGGTGCATCGCGATTGCATAAGCAACGCTCTCGCCCAGCAGACCGGTCACGGCGATCACCACCGGACCATAGCCAGTCGCGATGAATCCAATTGCAACGAATAACGCCGCCCCGCGCGCCAGATTGGCAAATAACGGAATTTTCGTGTTAGCCATGGCTACCGCCGATACAAATTGACCCGATTTGGCGATTCGTACACCTTGGGTAAGGCCAAGCAAAACGACAACCACCGTGCCATCACGATAACGGTCGCCAAACAGCGTGATCAAAAGTTCGGGCCCGAAAACGGCAAACACGGCTGCCGTCAACAGACCAACGGTGAGGCAGGTCTGCACGACTTTTTCATGGCGCCGCCGGAATTCATCCGGCGCATCTTGGGAACTGGAAAGTACAGGCAACAGCAGGCTTTGCATAACCGAGGTGGCCAGCATGGCCGGCCCCATGGACAACATGAAAGCCGCCGCATACCAGCCGACGACTTCAGGTGTAAATGCGATGGCAATCATCGCCTTGTCGCCCTGGAAAATGGCAAACATCAGCAAACCGTTGGCGAGCAACGGCCAACCAAATGACATTACACGAACCACCATCGCTCGATCCCAATCCCAGCGGTATGGCCGGCTTGCCAGAAAATGTGTAATCACGGTAAACGCAAGTGCTTGCGCGAGCATCGCCCAGACAATCGCTGAATAGTCACGCAACCAGTAAGCCAAAGGGATTGCCAATCCAAGCGAGATCAACTGCGGAACGGCATCGATCCAAAAGGTGGGCTTGTAGCGCATCTCGCGCTGGAATCGCACGGTGTCGAGATGCAGGGAGCTGCGGATCAAGGGCACCAAAGCAAGTAGTTGGAAGGCCCAAGTCGTGTGGGGTATCTTGAAGAGGGTCGCAACCCATCCGGCGACGAGGAACAAAATGACGCCACCGATTACGCCACGAACGACCTGCAGCGCATGTGCGACCGCCTGCAGCTTGGGATCATCACCGTCAGATGCCTGAACCAGCAGGCGGTCAATGGCGAGGTTGCTGACTGTTTCCAGCACCGACAGCGTCAATGACAGCAGAACAACAATTCCGAAATCCTCGACGCTGACCAGACGGGCGATAACGATGTTGCGCAGGAAAGCAGCGCCTGCGGAAAGACCCTGCCCAGCAGTTAGCCAGACACCGCCCCGGAGCAGTAGCCGGCGCAGCATCAAGGCATGCCGCTTGCGGTCGTCGCCAAGTGGCGAATGTGTCTGGCAATGTCACGCATTTGTCCTGAAGCAATGTCAGCAACTTGCGGCAGTCTGGCTGCTAGGGACAGGTGCAATGCATCACGACTGAGGAAGGACTGCCACAAACCCTCGATCACCGCGTCGGTATCCAGAATTCGGGGATCAAAAACCTGCAAGGCCTGACCACAGATGTCGAAAACACCCAGGGTCTTGTCGCTGTAGGAGATTGATGCGGTAGAAACACCACTGGACAATCCGGCAATGGTTGAATGCATACGGGTGCCGCAGAACCACTCCATTTTGGATATTAGCCATTTTGCCTCGGTTTCGTTCAGAGTCGTCGGTGCCACAGCTACTCGGCTGACATACTGACCGCCCAGTTGTCTGGCCACATCTTGGCAAGCAGCCAAGTCTGACTCGTAATGGCCCGGCTGATCCATGACGTGGGAGATCAGAACTAATCGGGCTGGAGTCTCTTCGAGAATTTTGTTAAGAAAACCGACAACAGCCTGACGGTAATCGGCCTTAAGGCCGTATTTTTTTTTTGCCCTAGCGGGGTCGTTGTAGATGAGGCCATTGACGTTGAAGCCAATCAGAGGCCAGTCCGGCTTCTGGCATTCCAGCCATGCACTCAGTGTCGCGTCGAGACACTGACTGGCTGGGCTGGCTTGCAATCCAAAGGCCATGTCTACGCCACACTGGTGGATTTGTGGATTGAAACTGTTGCCCAGCAAACCTTTTAGTGCTTCGTAGCTGTGTATATCCCGTGCCCAAGCCATGCTGGCATGGCGAACTAAGGTGGCAGCTAATGTCCGGACCGCTGGGTCGTTGTATGGGCCGTAAGTTTGTGGCAACAGAATAAGGGGCTTGCCACGGTTAATGGCAATGGCCTTGGGCCGATAGATATTGTTGAAACGGCCAAGTCCGTAGATGTCGCTGAAACTGTCGCCACCAGACACATCCAACACAGCAGCACAGGAATCAATCAGGCGGATGCCTTCGTTGAGTATGGCCCCCAAAGGACCCAGGCGAGATGCCAGCAACATGGTTGCCAGATTCTCAGCCCGGTGATAACGCCGCCCTCCCCTGGCGCCGAAGTGGATCAGTCGGATCTTTTTGCCATCAGAGGTTGTAAGCGTTTCCTCTCGCTGCCCCAAGCCGTTGTCAAATACGACAAACTCAACAACGGCATCGATATGCTTGCTGATTTCCGTGACAGCACTCATAAACAGTGCGGATACACCCATATTGGAGGTATCAGGGGCAGCACCGAATAGAGCTAGGCGCAAGTTAATGCTAGGCACAAGTTAATAATAGTATTTCCTCGGCTGAACCTGGGCCTTGTTGAGCACCACGCCGAGAAGATTTGCTGAACCGAGTTGGTGCATGCATTCTGTCATTTCTGTACGGGTTACCATGCCGCTGCCGACCACAATAAGAACGCAATCGATCTGCGGCAGCACGGAGATGGCGTCATCGGAACTGAGCATGGGTGGCAAATCGAAGACGACAATGCGTTCCTGATAGCGATCGCGCAGTTCCTTGATCAGATCGCTCACTTTCTGCGAACCCAGGATTTCGGCGGACTTCTGCACGGGCTTTGAAGTCGGGATCACCACCAGCTTGGGCATGCCTGGATTAACGAAGGCCTCGGACAACTCGGCTTCGCCGCTCAATACGTCGTTGAGAGATTTTTCCGGTGGAATGCCTAAATAAGCCCCTACTCTAGGCCGGCGCAGATCAAAATCCACCAGCATCGCAGTCTTGCTGGTGTAATGGGCGATGCTGATCCCCAGGTTGATGGCCACCACCGTCTTGCCGCATTCGGGCACCGGTGAAATCACCGCCAGCGTACGCCAGCCCTTTTCTTCCATCTTCTGCAGAACCTGAGTGCGCAGCAGATCGAAGCACACGCTCATCGGATCATTTTTATTGAAGGCGATGATGCGATTTTTTTCCAGGTGCGCCTTGTCCAACTCGACCGTGCGGGTGCTGCTGTAGCTGATAGACGCGATTTCAGCAGCCAGTGCTGGCAGAACGGCGTTCACACGCGGGCCTTCAACGGGATGTTCCCCCTGCCGCTTGGCTTTTTCGATGGCCTGCTTGATTCTTTCCATGTCTTGCGTCCTCAGCCGAACCGGGCAACGATTTTCATCATCAGGATATCGAGTGGCATGTAGACAAAGTGCAGCAGGATCAGGGAAAGGAGGATCGCGCCCGTCAGTCCTGCGGATGTGCGCCAAATCAGACGCTTCCTGCTCGCGATCTCGCTCTCGATGGTGATGTAAGGGATGACCAGCATGGGGCGCTGGCGGATGGCGATGGCGAGTGCCTCTACCCCGCGGATGGGCTGGTTCAAGGCTTCCAGCAGGAATACCAAGCCACCCGCGCTGCCGATTGCCAGGAAAAACCCAATCAGGATGATTTTGATGCGATCAGGCTTGAAGGGCTTTTCCGGGAAAGTTGGCGGTTCCAGCAATGTAAACCGCTCCGCCTTGTTCTGGCCTTCAAGGTTTTCGGTGATTTTGGCGCTCATCAGCTTGGCACTGATTTCCTCGTATTTCTTCCGCGCGTTTTCGTGGTCGCGCATCAGGGTGACCAGTCCCTGCTCCACCATGGGTGAGCGGATGATTTGTTGCTCAGTGGCGGCCAACTTGCCACGCAAAGCTTTCATCTGCGCCGCGAGCGATTCGATACGGGACTGAGTGGCTGAAATCTTGATTTGCACCTTGGCGACATCCAGGCTCACTGCCTCGCCCCCCGCTTTGTCGCCAGCCTTGGCGGGCGCCGCGGCTTCGAGTGCCTCAATCTTGCGCTTGAGGCTGCGCACATCGGGGTGCGCCTCCGTATAAATGGCTGAAACCCGGGCATACTCTGCCTTCAGGCTACCGAGATCCTCTGCCGGCTTGGCATACGACGTACCCGTCCTGGGCGTTATGCCCGCCTTAGCCGCCGAGAGTTCCAGATCAAGAAAACGCAGTTCTTCCTGCGCGGTCTTGTAGTCGCGCTCGACATCTTTCAGTTCGGCCTCGGTGCGGGACACCATGTTCATGCGCAACTGCTGGTGTTCCGGCAGCGCATTGCTGTGTCCCTGCTTGTAGGTGGCGAGCTGGTTTTCCAAGGCTTCCAGTTCGACCCTCAATTTGCTCGCTTCCTGGGTCAGAAACTCGGTGGTTTCACTAGCACGTTCGGTACGGGCTTTGACGTTTTCGTCGAGAAACAGGGTGACCAGTTCGTTAGCCCCCTTGTGGGCAAGATCGGCATGGCGGTGTTCGAACTTCAACCGGAAGGCAATGGTTCCCTGCCCCTGTCGCCGGCCCTTCAGATTGGCATTGATCGGTTCGATGCTGATTTGCTTGCGCATTTCATCGATCTTTTCCGTAACACTGAGCGACTCACTGTCATCCTTAAACAACCTGTATTTATCGATAATCTTGAGCAGGTTTTCTCGCGTCATCACGCGCTGACGGATCACTTCGATGCGTTCTTCCACCAGGCTGGCGGCCATTGTGGGGATCAGGTCGGTGGGGATTTGCTGCGATTCGACCATGATGGTGCCGCTGGACTGATAAACCGGCGGAATCGCAACGGCGGTGACCAGCGCAATAACCAGCAATCCGAAGAAGGAAGCGCCCAACACTACCGCGCGGCGGCGGATGATGGACAGGTAGTCGTTGAAGGTCAGTTGATACTCTTGAGCCATTTTTTTATGTGCTGCTAGAAGCCCGGATGGGCGTAGATAAGGCTTAACCCCAATAGGTCGCCCGTGGCATCAGCAAAGCCGGTCTGCTGGCGCTCCCTGCGCTGATAATAAAGCCGCGCGTTCCAGAATTGAGAAAGTTCGTAGCCGGCCCAGACAGTCAGCTGCCGGATGGTATTGGGATTGGCACTCTTGTTGTCGCGCCATGACACATCGACACCGGTGCGCGTGCGCTCACCCAAGGCATAGCTCCAGGCACCCTTGATCTGGTCGGATTCGACGAAGCCGCCCTGCCCGCTGTCCTTTACATAACGGCCGGCATCCAGCAAGAGGTCATAACGTTTGCCCAGATAACGCATGGCCAGGCTGCCGATCCATCCTGTGTCGCTGGTCGCACCGGAAACACGGCTGGCACCCGCCTGTCCGGTCCATTCGAGGTGCTCGGATTCCTTCCACTTCACACCCACCATCAGGGTGGAATTGTCTGAAGACGGCAATGTTGAACCCGAAGGCTCGTAGTGGCTGGCAGCAACTCGTATAAAAGGCTCGATCCGCTCGCTCCAGGCATAGCTGTATGTGAGGCCAGCTGTCAGATTGGCGTAATCGGTTAAACCACTTTGGTCGTAGTCGACTTGTTTGTAGTTGCCATCGGCGGAAAGCGTACTGCGCTCGCTGACGGTGGAACGCCATTTGCCACCCAGAGATTGGGTGGTGCGCGTGCCATCCCGCAACTGCTGCCCGGTTTCATCCAGTTCGGTGAAACGTGTTGAGGCCTGTTCGTAATTGGCGACGAGGCCGAATTCACCGGTTTGGGTCTGACGGCGCCAGCCCAGTGAAAGAATCGGGTCTTCGCGATTCTGGCTGATTGCCTCGTTGGAGGAACGTTCCAACCTCAAGGCCAGGCCCGCCTTGATCTCGTCCACGCCATAGGTACCAATCAGGTTGTAGGTAGGCGTGATTTTCGTACGCGAGACGCCCTGCTTGTTGGTCGCGGAAAGCGTCGGGTTGGAATCGTACTCCAGCGTCATTGGCATCGAACCCGACCGGCGCCACTCCTCTGCCAGTGCCGGCATATGCCCCAGCAAGACGCCGACCAACAGGACACATTCCCAGAGATTTTGGCGTAACTTCAATGTAACGCCCTCATGATTTTTTTCCGCAGCAGAAAGTACTCATGTGCCATTTCAAAACCATTACTCAAGGCACCACGATGGTGTCACCGGCCTTGAGCTGGAAGTTGGTCTTCATATCCCGGCCCGAGATCAGATCCTTGTAATTCACGGGCAGAACGTCTTGGCCGTTTGCCTGCGGTCGGATGATCTTGATGGTGTTTTCGTCGGCAAATTTATCGAGGCCGCCGGCGATGCTCAATGCCTGCAGCACCGTGAGGGGTGCACTCATGACCACCGGGCCAGGTTTGAGCACCTTGCCCAGTACGTACGTGCGGTTGCCTTCAATTCCAGTGATCACGACCGTAACAATCGGATCAGGAAAGTATTTCTTCAGCCCGGCGGCGATGCGCTGCTCCACCTCAGGGGTGCTTAAACCGGCGACTTCGACACGACCCACCAAGGCGAAGGTAATGCTGCCATCCGGCAGCACGCGCACTTCCTTGTTCAGGGCATCTTCACGCCAGACCGAAATCAGCGCCGCATCGCCCGAGCGCAGCCGATAGGCGTCCACCATATCCGCCGCATGGACTCCAGTCACGCCTGTCAAGAAAAGCAATAAGGAAACAACGCCAAAAGTGACCCGATTCATATCGCCACCCCAATCAAACATGCAGGCAGCATAGTAACAAAAAAGGGGGGCAAAGCCCCCCTTGTTTCGTAATAAGTAGAATCAGATCAGGCAGTTGCCAACTCAGCAGGTTTCGCCATTAACTTCTTACGAAGAGCAGCGAAACCGAGCAGCGCGGAACCGAACAGCAACGGGGCAATCGGGAGGGGGACGGCATCCAGCAAAAGTTTAGAGTCAACCGCGTTATCCCCTGCATTGAAGAGGGAAAACGAGAGTGAACCGAAATTTGTTGTTACATCCGAAACCCAGGAGAAATACTGCCAACCTGTATCGAAGGTATTTCCGTTCGTATTACCCACTGAGGCCACGCTGGCAAGCACTTGCGAACCGTTGACGTGAAAAACAACACTCTGATCGTTGAAAGGCAGGTAGTCCGAAGTTATGAAACGCCACATGAAATCATACGTTGTGCCTGCGGTGACACTGATCAGTTGGGACAAGGTTCCATAACCGCTGATTTGGCCGTAAGAGGAACCCTGATTGGCACCAAGCACAGAACCAGTCGTGATGTTTGGTGTAGCCAACGGCGCCACGGTCCAACCTGTCAAACCGCTTTCAAAGTCGATATTGGGAACCGACACTGCCATGGCCATTTGACTGGATGCCAGTAAGACTATCCCTAACGCTAGTTTTCGAATCGTTTTCATCGTCACCCCCTTTTTAAATTTCCGCTCAAACCTTGCGCCTGTTTGACAGGACCACAAAACCCATTAAAGCTGAACCAAACAGCCAAGCCGCTGCAGGCAAAGGCACCGGCGGCAAATTACTCGGTGATAAATTTACACCCACCACGAAATCATCAAAATCGCGATCAGAGCCTCCGCCGCTGTCATCGAAGCCGAGGATGTAATTGAAGCAGCCATAGACGGTGATGCACTGGCCAGCCAGGATTGCGAACGAAGAACCCTTCCTGTATTTTTCTCCATCGTTACCTACGTAGCCGCCATGATCATCTCTAAACCAAAAATCCAGAATGCCAGTCTGGACATCGGTATAAATAGTATGGCCAATTGTGGAGTATTCATTCAGGGCGATATCGTAATTCGCAGTGCCGGGCTTCATGGCTTTTCCCAGCCTGTAACCGGTCTTCTCGAAACTGAATCCGGTGTTGTAGCCGCTTTCCTGGCCGAGATAGGTCGCGGAAAAAACCCCGTCAGACAGGGCGTTCAGCATCCCTAAAGTACCTTGGGTATATGTGCCTGTAATTGCAGGTGATGGGTTGTATCCCGTAAAAGTTACCGTAGACCCATCCACAATATTGAGATAACTAGCCTGCGCTCCGAAGGGCAACAGAAACGCAAGAATGACTAAGAATTTATCAAATTGTTTTTTCACTTTTTTCACTTAGACATTTATTGTCGGCACGGTTTTCATACGATCAGATAATGCAACTTTCCTAAGAAACAATGCATAAGAAGACTCTCCTGATCTTGATGAGAGATGTCTCCCGATATTCATAGGACAAACCTCCCGTTTCAAAACCCACTACATTGACACCACGAACCGTTTATACAAGCTGCCAGCGCCTATACGCCCAAACCTTGATGATTTATCGATGACTTCAACTCCCTGACCAAGGTCATTGCCGAATCGATGATCATGATAGCTACCCCGTTACACTCACCCCGCTGCTCGGTGCGTAAGACTCGCCCTTGGCATTTCAACATCCGTTTGCCACCCGGCGCATCGAATTCCACTGTGAAATCAATCGATTCCCCGACAACAAGAGAGGCATCGGTTTCGAAGAACACCCCCGAAGCACTGACATCGCATGTCGTGCCACTAGCATCAACGAGAACTACAGGCAGTGATGCAGTAACCCGCTCTTCTCGTCTTTTTTCGATCATGGCGACTTTTCGTTTATTGAGTCACAAAATACGCTGCCATGCGCGTCTCCGCTTGAGAGGAACCTCCAGATCTTTGGGGCAGGAATTGACTGCTCTTGGCGGGCATAACCTCCTGGCCCTGACAGGAGAAGACTCCTATAGGTATGCGACGCCGAATATGAACAAAAAAACGCCGCGTGCCGACTAACATACAGATCGTCCGCAGCTGAGCCCAAAAAGCGAATACAATCAGATGGTTATTTGCGTACTATGATGCCGACCAGCATAGTCGGGTGCGCAATAAGACGTTCGTGAGCGCTAGATACTTGAGCTTGTTTTTTTCGCCACGTTGTACTTTTGCGCAAAGGCAAACAATTCGAGCCGGTTGACCACATTGAGCTTGTCGTAGATCGAGGTCAGATGGTTGCGCAATGTGTGTTCGCTGATGTTCAAACTGTTTGCAATTACCTTGGCCGTCGCTCCGGCATTGGCCGTTGTGGCTGCGACGATCATCATTTCCCGATCAGTTAATGAATCGATGCGCACGCGATCCGGGTGAGCAGCTTGTGCGGCACCTTCCCGCGAAAACTCGACAAAAATCCTGCCCGTAGTCGCACGATCGAGCCAGATTTCCCCCTTATGCACCTTGGTGATGGCGGTCAATATCGTCTCTGCAGGCGCTTCCTTCTCCACCACACCACAAGCACCGGCGAGCACTGCCCTGTCGTGTATTGCCTTGTCACGCACGCCCGTCAGTACCAGAATTTTTGCGTTGGATTTTTCCAGGAGTTTCGGTATGCCGTCCACGCCATTTTCTCCGCCCAGATCTATGTCGAGCAGGATAACGTCGATGACGGCATGCTCCATTGTTTTGAGCGCCTCGGTGTAATTTGAGGAGCTGCCTACGACCTTCATTTTGGGGGCGCCGCTCTCAATCAGACGTTCCAGTCCCCAGAGTATGCAACTGTGATCGTCAATCAGAAAAACGCGGATTTCGGACTGGCTCTGTACGTTCATATGGAAAACATTCTTGATTGCGGTTACATGGGGATCGCTACACGGACTACAGTAAAACCTTCATTGCCTTGCTCGACGGTGGTTTCACCACCCATCGCCCGCACACGCTCGTAAATCGATCGGGGCATGAAGTTGACCACGTTACCGAACTCGGCAGGAGTTTCATTGCCGACCCGCAACAATAACTTTGAATTCTCACAGACAATTTTGACAAACGCCTTCTTGGCTGCAGTATGCCGAAGCACATTGCTCAGGCTCTCCGAAACAATCTGGAAAACTTCGGCCGCCAAGCGCCCCTTGAGCTCGGGCGAGATTTCGCTCTTGATATCGACATTGATGCCGTAGAACCGCCGCAACCGTTCGGCCTGCTTGGCCATTGCATCGAGCAGGAATTCCCCGGGCATCGGCATGTTGTCCTTGAGGGTGGCCGCGTAATTGCGCAGATCGCGTATCGTGCTCTCGGTCATTTCGATCAGGTCGAAAATCCGCGGCGAAAGCGGATTACTGGCGCCCGCCTCGCGATACAGCCCATCGAGCGCAAGTTTCAAGCCGATATAAGGCTGTATGGTCGTATCGTGCAAATCCCGCGACATGAGCAGGCGTTCGCTTTCAGCGGCACCGGCGATGAGCTCCTCAACCAGGCGCATGTTCCCAACGACGGTCGCTATCGCATCTGATGCCTGGGCTAGAAGATCGATGTCGGCAGACGTGAACCAGCCGTTGGATGTGGCCAGAAAAATCCGGCCAGTAATGCCTTCGTGCGCATAAGGCACGGTTGCGAATGACTTCGCATCAAGTAGATTGCGCCACACTGCACATTCTTGCCGGAATGAATTGGTTTTTGTCTTCAGATCGAAATCAAACGCAGAATAACCGCGGTATCTCATCCACCATGGACCCTCCGGATCATGGTAGTACGCGCCAAGTGTTTCCGGCAATGTCAATAATGCATCAACTACATTTTTGGAAACATCCCGCTGTATTTCCAAAGACGCAGTTTTACCGCGTGTGGAGGTATACATCACGTAATTCTGCAGCGAGTGGTGCCGCGTGATGAGTATGCATGAGCTTGCGTTATAGAAATCGAGCAGTCGTTTTATATTGGCATGGGTCACATGATCAATGCCAAAGCGCGGATGCCAGGGATTGTTGATCGCCCTAAGCAGCGCCAGCCTGCTCCTGAGCAAATGCTCGTAGACGCCCAGATACGAGATGACGTAACCGAATAGCAGCAGCCCGGAGGCCGGAATTATTGTGCTGCTCTGATTGGCAATCAGACCAACAGTCGAGAAGAGGACCGTGGATACCAGCGTAACCATCACGCCTTCTCTGAACCCCCAGGAAAAAGCCGAAACCAGAATTGGATAGAAGAAAAACAAAAAGAAATAGTTTTCCGTACTCCCGGACCATGCAGTCAGATAGACGTAGAACAGCGTATCTATCCAATGAAACGAACGTGCCATCACCGGCCAGTCGCGCTGGTACCATACCAGTGCGACGATCACGCTGAAGGCGCAATAGATCAAAAGGAAAACGAAGTGCAGCGTACTCAGCGATTCCGACTGAGAGGGCGCCGCCAGGATCGCCAAGGCTGAGAACGCCAGCAGGCAGCGCAATGTGACGAGCATGCGCGAGTCAGTTTCTGTCCCTCCCTGTGTTTCCAGGTGATGTGAGATGGCAAACGGCCTCACTGGGGATGACATTGACCTAACTTGATTCATGGATATGATAGTGCCATAAAAAAAGCTGCGGCGTGGTGAAAAACAGCAATGTCAGGAATACGCTTTAACGCAAGGACGCAGAGGTAAAAGAGGTAAAAAAGAGTCGCAGAAAGGAACACAAAGTCATGGCTACACAGGCTTTGCCTTGATTTCCTCCACGACTCTGCGTTAACAATAAGGTTATTGGTTTCCACATTTTATCCTGCCAAACACCCCTATTCGCTTATTAAGGTTCTTTATCCGCGAAAATGCCCCGGATGTTCCGGGCAAGCATGCCGAATGGGCGGCGGCGCATTTGCCTGGCGGCATTGGGTAGTGATACATACTATTTATTGCAACTGCAGGATTGATCATCAAGTTTTTAAGGGGATTCTGATTTGAAAATCACCATCATCGGCACCGGATATGTTGGATTGGTCACTGGTGCATGTCTGGCTGAAGTGGGCAACGACGTGATGTGCCTGGATCTCGACGAGTCAAAAATTGAGATGCTAAAGCAGGGCCGCATACCCATCCATGAACCAGGGCTGGAGATGATGGTCATCAACTGCGCCGCCTCGGGCCAGTTGCGATTTACCACTGATATCGCCGCTGCGGTGGAACATGGCCAACTGCAGATGATTGCTGTTGGCACACCGGCTGGCGAGGACGGCTCGGCAGATCTCAGTTATGTGCTGGCGGCGGCCCGGAATATCGGCAAATACATGAACGACTACAAAATCGTCATTGACAAATCAACGGTGCCGGTAGGCACTGCCGATCGCGTACGCAACGTCATATCCGATGAACTCAAACGCCGTGGCCTGAATACTGAATTCAGTGTGGTGTCCAATCCCGAATTCCTGAAGGAAGGCGCCGCGATTGCGGACTTCATGCGCCCGGACCGTATTGTCATAGGCTGCAGTGACGATCGGGCGCTGCAAACCATGCGCCAACTCTACGCCCCATTCAATCGCAACCACGACCGCATCCTCACCATGGCAATACGTTCGGCGGAGCTGACTAAGTACGCCGCCAACGCCATGCTGGCGACCCGGATCTCGTTCATGAATGAACTGGCGATTCTCGCCGACGCCACCGGCGCTGATATCGAGGAAGTCCGGCTGGGCATAGGCTCCGACCAGCGCATCGGCTATAACTTCATGTACGCCGGCATCGGCTACGGGGGCTCTTGCTTCCCCAAGGACATCCGGGCTCTGCAAAGAACGGCCAATGAACATCAGATTCAACTTCATCTGGTGTCTGTACTCAGCACTGTAAACGAGCGCCAGAAGCGGTTGATCGTCGACAAGGTGGTGCGCCGGTTTGGCGATGACCTGACCGGCAGACGTTTTGCCTTGTGGGGACTTGCATTCAAACCCAACACCGACGATATGCGCGAGGCACCGAGTCTTGAGATTATCAGAGGGCTCATTGCGCGCAATGCTACGGTGGTCGCTTACGACCCCATCGCCATGAACAACGCCAAAAGCCTTCTTGGCGATTGCCCCGGCTTGTCTTACGCTACGTCCCCCATCGAGGCGCTCAAGGGCTGCGATGCGCTGATTGTCGCCACCGAGTGGCGTGAATTCAAGAGTCCAAATTTCGCCACCTTGAAATCAGCCCTCAAGGACCCGGTATTGTTCGACGGACGCAACCTCTACGACCCACCCTATGTCGCTTCATTCGGTATCGAATACCACTCCATTGGCAGAACCGATCCGGGAATGAAAAATGCAATGCCCTGACAGCGTGTTGATTGCGGGGCGTGTGACGGAAACTATTGCTGCAATTGATGCCCCTTTGTTGGAATAAGGCACTCCATGAACAGAATTACCAAAGCGGTTTTTCCGGTGGCCGGGCTCGGCACGCGCTTCCTGCCCGCAACCAAGGCTAGCCCCAAAGAAATGATGCCCATCGTTGACAAACCGCTGATCCAGTTCGCGGTTGAAGAGGCAGTCGCCTCCGGCATCACCGATCTGATTTTCATCACGGGACGTGGCAAACGCGCCATCGAAGACCATTTCGACAAGGCCTATGAACTGGAAAACGAGCTGATGCTGCGCGGCAAGAGCGACATGATTGCGGCCTTACGCGACATCCTGCCGAAGCAGGTCAACTGCATTTTTATCCGCCAGACCGAGGCGCTGGGACTGGGACATGCCGTTTTGTGCGCCAAGCCCGCGATCGTAAACGAGCCGTTTGCAGTGCTTCTGGCAGACGACCTGCTCGACGCTGGCACACCGGTGATCCAGCAGATGATCGAGGTTTATAACTATTACAACTGTTCGGTACTGGGTGTGCAGGACGTGCCACGGGAAGACACCAGGAGCTACGGCATCGTCGCTGCAAAGCCGCTGACTGAACGGGTGGAAAAAGTCGATGCCATTGTAGAGAAACCGAATCCCGATGTTGCACCTTCAACGCTCGCCGTGGTGGGACGCTACGTGTTAACGCCGCGCATATTTCACTACCTCGAGAATGCGAAGCCGGGCTCAGGCGGTGAAATCCAGCTCACCGACGCGATATCCGCGCTGCTCAATGAGCAACAGGTACTCGCCTACCGGTATCAGGGCGTGCGCTACGATTGTGGCTCCAAGCTCGGGTACCTGCAGGCTACGGTCGAGTTTGGACAGCGGCATCCGGAAGTCGGCAAGGAATTCGCAGAATATCTTGCTGGTAGAGACGCGCTGAAAACGAATTAATCTCCAGCCCGTCATCGTTTGCGAAGGATCGGGCACGGGCCTGTAGTTGAAACCCTGTGAAATCGACTAGCTGGGTTTATTTCCTCAGCGCTGCCCGCTGTTCGCGGCGCTGATGACAGCGGACGAGGATTTCATTTCTCTGGTAATTGTCCGCCCCGCTCCAACCGGTAATTTCGCTGATTGAGCGGTAACAGCCCAGACAGATATCCTGAGCGTCGAGACAGCAGTTGCGGACGCAGGGACTGGTTACGCTGCCCGGCGCAGGCGTCAGGTCTTCCACCGCTCCGCCGCCTTGTCGTCCGTCACCCGTGCATCCACCCAGCGCCCGCCCTGCGGCGTGATTTCCTTTTTCCAGAACGGCGCCTGGGTCTTCAGGTAATCCATGATGAATTCGCAGGCCGCAAAGGCATCGCCACGATGCGTGCTGGCAACGATCACCAGCACGATCTGGTCCGTGGGCTTTAATGTTCCGACACGGTGGATCACCAGCGCGTCCAGCACCTCCCAGCGGCCGCGCGCCTCGTCGATGATGGCTGCGATCGATTTCTCGGTCATCCCCGGGTAATGCTCCAGCGTCATGGTCGAAACGCTGTCACCGTCGTTGACGTCACGCACCACGCCGACAAAACTGGCGATGGCGCCGATTTTCGGATTGCCGCTGCGCATCGCGGTGATCTCGGCGCTGATGTCGAAGTCCTGCTGCTGTACGCGCACGCTCATCATTGCCCCCTATCCGCCGGTCACCGGCGGAAAGAATGCCACTTCATCGCCATCGGCCAACGGTGTATCCGCCGCGGCTACGGTCTGGTTCACTGCGGCGCGCAGGTTGCGCCCCTCGGCCATTTCCCTGGCCCAGGCCTCGCCGCGTTGCGCAAGGTGGGCGCGTAATCCGCGCAATGTGCTGACGCCGGCCGGCAGCACCAGTTGTTCCTGGCCGGTGCCCAGCGCTTCGCGCAGCCGGGCGAAATAAAGCACAGTGATCACCGCGCGCCCTCGCCCAGCCCGACATGCTTCATGATGAAATCGGCAATGATCGGCGGCGCGTTCAGATCGAATTGCGGCAGTTTGGTATCCACGCTGGCATCACTGGCGACCGCCACGATGTTGCTGTCGTGGGGATGCAGCAGCGATTCACCGACTTCGGAACGATAAACCTCCAGCTTGGGTATGCGCTCATGCTTGAAACCTTCAACCAGCAGCAGGTCGCAGGGGGACAACCGCTCAATCTGCTCGGTCAACCCCGGCTCCGGCGTGCCGCGCAGTTCGTGCATCAGCGCCCAGCGCCGCGACGATGTCACCAGCACTTCGGTGCAACCGGCGTGGCGATGGCGAAAGGAATCCTTGCCCGGCTGGTCGACGTCGAAAGTGTGATGCGCGTGTTTGATCAGCGACACTTTCAGATTCTGCGCCACGAACAACGGAATCAGTTTTTCGATCAAGGTGGTTTTGCCGCTGCCGGAATACCCGGCAAAGCCGAAAATTTTCATGCCCTGCGTTCTCCTCGTGGGCCAATATTACCAGTGCCCCGCTCCCTACCCACGTTCTCGCTCCATGTTCCCGCCCCAAGTTCTCGCCCCATCTTCTCGTCTTACCCTCCCGCCCAATACTTCCTCGCCTCACACCCTATGCCGGTTTTGCAGGGGTGCGCGATTCATCAGCCGGCATCAGGTGTATCCCTTCTGCGAGCAGGGATACGCCAACCACCACGCCCTGAACGATGCCGTTACGACGCGCTGCATGCGCGGGGATGGTCAGGAACAGCGGCGGCCGGTCGGGGCCATTGACAGCCACGGTCAGTGCAACATTTTCACCGAGTGGCAGATACTCGAGGACCGGGCCGGACACCGGGTTTTCATGCTCACCGCGTGATGGCCGGTCACGCCGGTGCAGCACAATATGACCCTGCGGGATGGCCCAGTTTACCTGCTGCCCGACCTTAAAATCCGGCTGCAGCCGCGCTTCGAGGCGATGTTTGCGCCACTCAATGGTGGTGACATTACGCCCGGCATCATGCGCAAGCACACCGGCGCGAAATACATTGCGCAGTCCGACGAGCTGCGCGACTTCCACCGTCTGGGGTTGTGTCATCACCGCATACGGATCGCCGGATTGCAGCGTGCGGCCCTGGTGCAGCACGCACATGCGGTCGGCGAGCATCAGAGCTTCATCGAGATCATGCGTGACCAGGATTATGGGCATCGCCAGTTCACGACGCAGTTCGGCCAGTTCAAGATACAAACGCTGACGCGTGGCACGGTCCACCGCAGAGAATGGTTCATCCAGCAGCAATACCTGCGGCTCACGCGCCAGTGCGCGTGCCACGGCGACGCGTTGCTGCTGACCTCCTGAAAGCGCTGCGGGCACGCGGTGTTCAAGTCCGGCAAGGCGCACCCGCGCCAGCACGTCGCGGGCACGGCGTTCGCGCTCGGCCACAGGCAGTTCGAGCATGGCCTCCATCACGTTATGCAAGGCGCTCAGGTGCGGGAACAGTGCGTAGTTCTGAAATACGTAACCGACACGCCGTTTGCGGGTTTCCACCCAGACATGAGCGTCACCATCAAACCAGCAGTCGCCGCTGCACTGGATCGCGCCGTGCCTGACGCGCAGCAAACCGGCTATCGCGCGCAGTATCGTGGTCTTGCCACTGCCCGATGGTCCGACCAGCGCCAGCACTTCGCCCGGCGGGCAGCTGAGTTCGGCGTCGAGCGGGATCGGGCCGCTTTGCTGCAAACGGACGTGGATGCCCTGATCAGCCATGGCGGCGTGACCGCGTACGCGATGTTGTAAAGTAAGCGGCACTAATTGCCAGCAGTGAAATCAGCAGCAGCACAGCGGACATCAAGCCGGCACCAGCAGTGTCGAAAGCCTGCACGCGGTCGTAGATCGCGATGGCAATGGTCTTGGTTTCGCCGGGTATGCTGCCGCCGACCATCAGCACCACGCCGAATTCGCCCAGCGTGTGCGCAAACGTCAGCACTACCGCCGACAGGATGCCGGGCCAGGCCAGCGGCAATTCGATGCGCCACAGCGTACGCCAGCGCGACAGACCGCAACAGGCCGCGGCATCGCGCACCTCCGGTGCGATGGCCTCGAAGCCCCTCTGCATGGGCTGGATCGCGAACGGGATGTTGAAAATCACCGACGCCAGCAGCAGCCCCTCGAAACTGAATACCAGCGGCCGGCCGAACACGGATTCATAGAATTGGCCGATGGGAGACGCACCACCCATCATCACCAGCAGGTAATAACCCAGCACGGTCGGAGGCAATACCAGCGGCAGCGCCAGCAGCGCCTCGACCCAGGCCTTGCCGCGAAAGTGGTAGGCAGCCAGGGCATGACCGGCCCAGATGCCTATGGGCAGCAGGATCAGCACCGTGCAGGCCGCCAGTTTCAGCGAGAGATTGAGTGCAGACCAATCCATGATTTATTTCATCGCCTCAACCGGCAGCACGAAACCATATTGCTCAAAAATTTTCCGTGCTGCGGGCTGCTGCAACCAGGCATAAAACGCGCGCGCCGTTTCGCCCGCCCCTTTGACCAGCACCATGCGCTGGCGGAGTGGCTGGTGCAGGTCTTCGGGCAACAAAACATACGTTCCCAATTTCGAAACAGTCGGGGACAAGGCCAGCGAATACGCAAAAATGCCGCCCTGCGCCGAACCACTGGTCGCAAACTGCGCCGCCTGTGACACGTTTTCGCCGAGCACCAGTTTTCTCTGCAATAGCTCCCACAGCCCCTGCTTGCGCAAAGCCTGTTCGGCCGCGCGACCGTAGGGTGCATGCTCAGGATTGGCAATGGCAAAACGGCTGATGCGGTTGGCAGCGAGGGCGGCGTTGAGGCCGTCCATCCGGCCATCGACCTGGAGCGGCGATGATTTGGGTGCAAACAATACAATACGGCCGGTCGCATACAGCACGCCACGATCTTCGGTTTTCCCGTCCTGATGCAGACGAAAAACAAAATCCTCATCGGCCGACATAAACAGCTGGAATGGAGCGCCCTGCCCGATCTGGCGGAAATAATTACCCGAGGAACCAAACGACAGCCGCAGTTCATTTTGGGTATCGCCACGAAAGCGTGCGGCGATGGCTTCCAGCGCGAACTGCAGATCGGATGCGGCAGCAATGGCGGGATTGGAGTCCTGGGCATGAACACTCGCGCTTTGCCCTGAAAATAACAAAAATATTAATAAAAACAAATACTTATGAAACTTCATCGCGCAATCCCCAGCGGCAGGCAGACATTGCGCGTGCCGCCCTGCGTCAGTGCCACTGCTGTAACCGCGATCTCCACACCATAGAGCTGGCGCAGATTGACGGCAGTCATCACTTCGGTGGGCGTGCCACAGGCCATCAACCGTCCCTCATGCAGCATCGCCGCCCGATCCGCACACAGAAAAGCGTGATCCGGATCGTGCGTGGACAGCAGCACGCCGATACCCTCTCCGGCCAGCGTACGAATGCGCTCCAGTACGCGCACCTGGTTGCCGAAATCAAGATTTGCCGTCGGCTCATCCATGATCACCACGCGTGCTTCCTGCGCCAGCGCGCGCGCGATCAGCGCGAGCTGGCATTCGCCGCCGGAGACCTGTGTGTAAATCGTATCCGCCAGGTGTGCGATGCCCATGCGTTCGATGGCCGCCATCGCCGCGGCATGGTCCCGCGCGGAGGGTGCTGCGAACAGGCCGAGGTGCGCGGTGCGTCCCATCAGCACCAGTTCGCGCACCGTGTACGGAAAAAATGCGCCATGCGCCTGCGGCACATAACTGATCTGCCGTGCAATCGCATCACGCGGCAGCGTGCGCGCATCACGGCCATCGATCAATACCGTGCCATCCTGTGGCGGCAACAGTCCGAGCAGGGTCTTGAACAATGTCGTCTTGCCGCTGCCATTGGGGCCGAGCAGGCACAACACCTCTCCAGGCGCCAGTTCCAGCGTAACGCCGCTGCCGACACGGCGGTCGCGGTAACCGAATCCGAGATTTGTTGCCGCCAGGCTCATTGCCAGTCCCTCATTGCCAGCTCCTTCTTGCGGTCGCAAGCTGCCACAGGAACAGCGGTGTGCCGATGAACGCCGTCAGCACGCCCAGCGGCACTTCGATGTTGGCAATGCTGCGGGCCAGCGTATCGACGGCAACCAGGAAACCCGCACCGAGCAGCACCGATACCGGCAACAGGCGCGAAAAATCCGGCCCGGTGAGCAGGCGTGCGAAATGCGGAATCACCAGGCCGATCCAGCCGATAACGCCGGAAATCGCCACTGCCGCCGAGGTCATCAGGGTTGCGCCGACGATCACCGCCACACGAATGCGCACCGTAGCCACGCCCAGCGCGCGCGCCTCCTCGTCATCCAGTGACAGCACGTTGATGCGCCAGCGCAGCAGCCACAGCGGCAGCAGGCCGGCGAGCATCAGCGGCCCGGCGATCCACAGGTCACGCGGATCGACTGACGCCAGGCTGCCAAGCAGCCAGAAGGTGATCGCCGGGAGCTGGTTGTAGGGATCGGCGAGATATTTCATCAGCGCAACAAAGGCGCCTAGCAGCGAGCCCAGCACCACGCCGGCGAGCACCAGCACCAGCAGCGGATCGTGGCCGCGCACAGCCCGTGCAACCACATAAACCAGGGCGACTGCAGCCAGCCCGCCAGCCAAGGCCATGGACTGGATGGCGACTATGCCCAGTGACAGAAAAATACCCAGCACCGCCCCCACTGCGGCGCCGGCCGACACGCCGAGGATATCCGGTGACACCAGCGGATTGCGAAACAGATTCTGATACGCAGCACCAGCCGCGGCCAGCGAAGCACCGACCAGCAGCGCGGCGATCACCCGCGGCCCGCGGATCTGCAGCACCACGGTTTCGATGGTCGGATCGAGGCCGTGCGCTGCGCCACCCAGCCACGCCCAGATCACGCGCAACAAATCGCCGACAGCGATCGGGTAACGACCGACCGAAAACGCGATGGCGACAATAATGATCAGGGCCAGTATTGCCGCAACAATAATCAGACCGGGCGCGCGCCCCCCCGGTATTCCCGATGAATTCAAGTCAGCGATTCCTTAAACCAGAACCGCCGCAGCATACCGCACCCGACTAACGGCCAGCGTTCGGGAAAAACAGCTGATCGGCACCAATCTTGTAGTCCGCGATGACCTTCTGGCCTTCTGCGGAAATCACCCAGTCGACAAAAGCCTGGCCCAGGTCTTTTTTGACATGCGGATGTTTCGCCGGATTGACCAGCATCACGCCGTACTGGTTGAACAACTGTTCGTCACCTTCAACCACGATCACCAGATCACCGCGGTTCCTGAACGACAGCCAGGTGCCGCGATCGGTAAATGAGTAGGCATTCATCGCGGAGGCCGTGTTCAGCGTCGGCCCCATGCCGGAACCGGTTTCGCGATACCAGCTGCCTTTGCCCGTCTGCGGATCAATGCCGGCGGATTTCCACAAGCGCAGTTCAGCAGCGTGGGTGCCGCTTTTGTCGCCGCGCGAAGCAAACGGCGCAGCCGCAGCCGCGATTTTCCTGTACGCGTCGGTGATGTTCTTGCCGCCGGCGATTTTGGCCGGATCGGCCTTCGGCCCGACCAGCACGAAATCGTTGTACATCACCTCAAAGCGCTGCACGCCAAAACCATCGGCCACAAATTTCTGTTCCGCCACCTTGTCATGCACGAACACCACATCCGCATCGCCGCGACGGCCCATGTCCAGCGCCTGCCCCGTGCCCAGCGCCACCACGCGCACCTGGGTGCCGGTTTTTTTCTCGAATACCGGCAGCAGATGTTTGAACAGGCCTGACTGCTCCGTTGATGTGGTGGAGGCTACGGTAATGAATTGCTGTGCCGCAGCCATCGGCGCCTGCAGCAAACCCGACAGCGCCAAAACCAGCAATGCCCTGCGCATCATTATTGCCATGGTATTTCTCCTTTGATAAAAGACGCCGCTTCAGTCGAAACGGGTTGTTTGAAAAACCGGTCTATGGGTGTGTGCTCCATCAACCGGCCGTTGCTGATAAAAAGGATTTCGTCGCCCAGCCGTCGCGCCTGGCCGAGGTTGTGCGTGGTCATGATGATTTTGGTGCCGGAGGCATGGATCGCATTGATGATGTTCTCGATATCCTGGGTCGATGCCGGATCGAGGTTGGCCGTCGGCTCGTCGAGGAACAACACATCGGGCCCCAGCGCCCAGGCCCGCGCCAGCGCCAAGCGTTGCTGCTCGCCGCCCGACAGCACCCGTGCCGCCCGCTCTGCATGTTGCGCAAGGCCGACCACTTCCAGTACATCCATCGCGCGCAATTCGGACTGGCTGCGCGATTTTCCCGCCAGCTTCAGGCCGTACATCACATTGGCCAGCGCCGAGCGCCGCAACATCACCGGGCGCTGGAACACCATCGCCTGGTGTTTTCGCTCGTCGCCGTTTTTGGCGCCCTGCCAGACGATACGGCCGCTGCTGGGTTTCAGCAGCCCATGGCACAGGCGCATCAGCACGCTTTTGCCGGCACCGTTGGGGCCGAGGATCACGGTCCGCGGGCCGGCTTCGATGCGCGCCGAAATGCCACGAATGATCGCGGCATTGCCGACGGTAAAGGACAGTTCATGCAGTTCCAGTGGCAGCATGGCTCAGCCGTAGCGCCGCAGCGCCATCTCCCGGATCACTGCGGCGAGTGCATTGAGCACGATCACCAGCGTGATCAGCACAATACCCAGGCCCAGCGCCAGCGGCAGATCGCCCTTGCTGGTTTCCAGCGCAATGGTGGTGGTCATCACCCGCGTCACGCCGGCGATGTTGCCGCCAACGATCATCACTGCGCCGACTTCCGCCGCAGCGCGGCCGAAACCGGCCAGCACGATGGTCAGCAGTGAAAACCGCGTATCCCAGATCAGCGTCATCGCCGCATTGAGTCGCTGTGCACCCAGCGAACGCAGCTGTTCATCGTATTCGCGCCAGGCATCTTCGATGATCTGGCGCGACAGCGCGGCGATGATCGGCGTGATCAGCACAGTCTGCGCGATGACCATGGCGGTCGGCGTAAACAGGATGCCGAGGCTGCCCAAGGGCCCTGCGCGCGACAGCAGCAGGTACACCACCAATCCCACCACCACCGGCGGCAGGCCCATCAAGGCGTTGAGCAACACGATCAGGGTCTGGCGGCCGCGGAAACGTTCGACGGCAATCATCGCGCCGATCGGCAGACCAATCAGGGTCGCGATCACCACGGCAGTCAGGCTGACCTGCAGGCTGAGTCCGACCACCTGCGCCAGTTCGTCATCAAAGCCGGCGATCAAGCGCCACGCCGCACCAAATGCTTCAACCAAACTGTTCATGTAATTATTAGCAATACTTGAAAGATATTGATTTTATTGATATAAAAATCAACCACAATATGCAATATAGAACATAACCATGAAGATTTCCGGGGAAGTGCGCTGGACCATCGAAGGCCTGACCATGGAGCCCCGGCTGGTCATGTTGCTGGAATCGATTGCCCGCACCGGCAACCTGCAGGCCGCGGCAAAAACCACCGGGCTTTCGTATCGCCATGCCTGGGGGCTGCTGGAGGCTGCCGCCAATGAATTGGGCGAACCTTTGGTATTAACCCAACAGGGTAAAGGCACAAAGCTCTCACCACTGGCCGAACGCCTGCTGGCCGGGCTGGTCGATGCCAGCGGCCCGCTGGCCGCGGGCATCCGCGAGGCCGAGGCGCGGCTGCTGGCTGCATTGGAAACAACGCATTCCACGGCCCCGGCAAAAACGGTCGTGGTGCATGCCAGCCACGACCTTGCCCTCGCACGACTGCGCGATTTACTGCAAAACGACAAGGATTCCACGCTGGAACTGCATTTTCAGGGCAGCCTCGACTGCCTCGCCGCGCTGCGCCGCAAACAATGCGACATCGCCGGATTCCACCTGCCGGTGATGCCGGGAGCCAGCGCGCTGGTGGCGCAATTGAGGCCCTGGCTGCGTATGAAGTCACTGATGATTACCAATCTGTTTGATCGCACCCAGGGGCTGATGGTCGCGCCCGGCAATCCGAAAAAACTGGTGACCATTGCCGACCTCGCGCGCAAAGGCGTGCGCTTCGTCAACCGGCAGCCGGGCTCCGGCACACGCCTGTGTTTTGATTTTCTGCTGGCAGACCGCGGGTTACGGCCCGGCGCCATCCACGGCTACGCGCATGAAGAATTCACTCATGCCGCTGTCGCAGCTACGGTGGCCAGCGGAATGGCCGATGCCGGCTTCGGTATCGAGGCCGCGGCACGCGAACAAGACCTCGCCTTCGTACCGCTGGTCAAGGAACACTACTATCTGGCCGCCCGCTCGAGCACATTGCGCCAACCCCGGTTACGTGCCCTGCTCGCCCAGCTTGAACAACCGGCGTTCCGCAAAATGGTCTCCAACCTGGCCGGCTACAAAGCCGGCGGCGCGCTGGAATGGGTGCCCGCCACGGAATTGCTCGAATAGGTCTGCAAGCTGCCTGATAAAATCCAAACTTCCATTACATCCATTACCACCATCGAGGACCCGTCGATGAATACTCCGAATCCGACCCTGAATGCAACATCGTTACGCGACATTTCCTGCGCCGACGATTACGATCCCAATTCGATGCCAGTCCCCAAGGCGCGGGAAGTAATTGCGCGCTTCCTGTCACCGATCACCACGATTGAACGCGTATCCGTACGCGCAGCTTTGGGGCGTGTGCTGGCGGAAGACGTCATCTCTCCGGTCGATGTGCCCTCCCATGACAATTCAGCAATGGACGGTTATGCCGTACGGTTTGCCGACCTGAAGGCCGACGGCCAGGTCACACTGAAAATGACCGGCAGCTCCTTCGCCGGCGTACCGTTCAAAGGCGCCGTCGCTGCAGGCGAGGCCGTGCGCATCATGACCGGCGGCGTCGTGCCCTCGGGTGCAGACACCATCGTCATGCAGGAACATGCCGAAGCCAAAGACGGGCAGATCAGCATCGGCAGCGGTCACAAGAAAAACCAGCACCTGCGCCGCGCCGGTGAAGACCTGCAGCGCGGCCAGCCGGCATTGCGTCGCGGCCAGCCGCTGCGCCCCGCCGAAACCGGACTGATCGCTTCACTCGGCATTGCCGAGGTTTCTGTGCATCGCAAATTACGCGTGGCATTTTTCTCCACCGGCGATGAACTGGTATCCATCGGCTCACCACTGGGCGAGGGCCAGATTTACGACAGCAATCGTTACACGTTGCACGCCATGCTGACGCGTCTGGGTTGCGAAGTCATCGACATGGGTGTGGTGCGCGATGACCCAAAACTGCTCGAGTCCGCATTCCGCGAAGCCGCTGCAGTGGCCGATGTCGTCATCACCAGCGGCGGCGTATCCGTCGGAGAAGCCGATTTTGTCAAAGACCTGCTCAATCAAATGGGCGAAGTCGTGTTCTGGAAAATCGCGATGAAACCCGGTCGTCCTCTCGCCTACGGCAAAATCGGCAAGGCGCATTTCTTCGGCCTGCCCGGCAATCCGGTATCGGTAATGGTGACCTTCTACCAGTTCGTGCGTGATGCGCTGCTGAAACTCTCGGGCCGCGATCCGATTGAAGCACTGCCCACCTTCAAGGTGCCCTGCACCTCGGTGCTGAAAAAAGCACCCGGCCGCACCGAGTTCCAGCGCGGCATCCTGTCGCGCGACAGCGCCGGCAACCTCAGCGTGCGCGTCACCGGTGAGCAAGGTTCAGGCATCCTGCGTTCGATGTCGGAAGCCAACTGCTTCATCATCCTCGGCATCGACCAGGGCAACGTCACCTCGGGCACACTGGTTGAAGTGCAGGTGATGGAAGGCGTGATTTGAACCAGTGATGGGTGATGGGGGAAGACCGGGACTGCCACGACCCACTCATTACTCATTACCCATTACTCATCACCTCTAATTAATGAGCAGCACTAAATAAAACCACCGCATGAACAACACCAACAAACCGGTCCGCTGGGCCATCGTCGGCCTCGGCTGGGTCGCCACGGATTTTGTCGCGCCGGGCATCATCAAAAGCCCCGGCTCGGAACTCGTCGCCTGCCTCGGCAGCACGCCGGAAAAAAGCCGCGCCTTTGCTGAAAAATTCAAGGTTGCGCGCCCCCATCCTGACCTCGAAAGCCTGGCGCGGGACCCTGATGTCGATGCCGTTTACATCGCTCTGCCCAATGCCATGCACCATGGCGCGGTGCTGACACTGGCGCGCGCCGGCAAGGACATCCTCTGCGAAAAACCGTTTGCGATGAAAACCCAGCACGCCCGGGAAATGGTTCAGGCCTGCCGCGATGCCGGGGTGGTGTTGCGCGTCGCGCACCAGATCCGTCTTGATGCCGCGGTCGTCCGTGTGCGTGAAATCGTGCGCTCCGGGCGGCTCGGCCGGCTGGCGGAAATTTCGCTGGAACGCGCCTCAGGCCTCAGTTCGCGCGCGTCCTGGCGCAACGATTTCGAACAAAGCGGTGTGATGTACGACGTCGGCGTGCACCTGCTCGACCTGATCCAGTACGTCAGCGGCCAGCGTTTTGTCGAAGTCGCGGCGTTCACCCATCCCGATCGTCGTGACAAAAAATCTGACGACACCATGACCGTGCTCGGCCGCCTCGACGGCGACTGCCACGCGCTGGCCAAAGCCACCCGCGAAGTCGCCAGTGCCGAAAACAACCTGCTGATCGAAGGCGACAAGGCCACGCTGGTCACCTCGGCGCTGCGTTTCGCCAAGGAGCATGTGATCACCATCCGTGACGCCCAAGGCAGCACCGAGGAACGTTTCCCGGTCAGCCCGGCCTATGACCTGCAGGTGCAGGCCTTCGAGACCGATGTGCGCGGCGGACGCAGCCTTCTGCCGGATGGCGAAGACAGCCTCTATACCGTGGCCGTCACCAATGCAGTCCTGCAATCGATCGATGAGCGGCGCATCGTGACTGTCACCGCCTGACTTGCCCGGCGGCATCAGCCGCAGCACAATGCCTGACGTGCAATACCAATAACAAACATCCCGCACACCGGAGGAGTTCGAATGGAACGCAAAAAAATCGGCTTGAATGCCATCGTCGTTGCAATCATGGCCTGCCTGACCGCCCTTCCGGCCTGGGGCCAGAGCGGCCCGTATCCGAACAAAATCATCCGCATCATCAATCCGCTGGCGGCAGGCGGTAACGTGGACATCGTGGCGCGCGGCATCGCCGAGCAATTAAGCAAATCGCTGGGGCAGCAGGTGCTGGTGGAAAACCGTCCCGGCGCCAGCGCACTGATCGGTACACGCTACGTCAAGGGCCAGCCCGCCGACGGTTATACCCTGCTTGCCATCGCCAACACCTTCGCCCGGGTGCCGGCCATCGTCAGCGACCCCGGTTACGATCCGCTGAAGGACTTCACCGGGGTTTCGCAGACCTGCGATATTCCGATGGTATTGGTGATCAACCCCGCACTACCCGTGAAGAGCATCAAGGAATTCATCGCACTGGCGAAAAAACGCCCCGGTGAACTGACTTACGGATCCGCAGGCAACGGCGGCACGGGGCACGTCGCAGCCGAAATGTTCAGCCAGCAGGCCGGCATCAAAATGATGCACATCCCGTACAAGGGCAATGCGCCGGCAACCACCGACCTGGTCGGCGGCCAGATCATGCTGATGTTCGACCAGGTCAGCACTTCAGTCGGTTACATCCAGGCCGGCCGATTGCGCGGACTGGCCGTGACCAGCAAAAAACGCTCGCCGCTGTTCCCGGACATGCCCACCATCGACGAAGCCGGTGTTCAGGGCTTTGAGGACAGCACATTCAACGGGCTCGTTGCGCCCGCAGGCACGCCGCGCGATGTGCTCGAAAAAATCCGCGGCGAAGTGGTCAAAGCCGTGGCCGTTCCCGCACTGAGGGAGCGCTTCGACAAGCTGGGAATACCGCTGATCGCAAGCAATACACTGGATGAATACAATACCTTCCTGCGCCGGCATGTCGAAGACTTCACGAAACTGGCAAAAACCGCCGGCATCAAAGCCAACTAAACCAACGCAGGAAACCACCATGCCTGTCAGCCATCTTGAACATTTCCTGATCCAGACCGCCGACCTTAAAGCCACACGCGACTGGTACGTCGATATGCTCGGTTTCCGTGAAGGCCCGCATCCCGATTTCAAATTCCCGGTAGTGTGGCTTTATCTGGGTGACAACGACGTCGTGCACCTGACAGAGGGGGGCAAAGACGTGAGTGCCAACCGTAAGGCCTACCTCGGCCAGCACTCAGAGGCCACTCAAGGCAGCGGCGTCATCGACCACATGGCCTTTCGCTGCACCGGCCTGCGCGGCATGATGGAACATTTGCGTGATAAAAAAGTCGAATTCCGTCAGCGCATGGTCAGCGACCAGGGACTGTTTCAACTCTTTCTGTTCGACCCCAACGGCGTCAAGGTCGAACTGAATTTTTCCAATACCGAAGCACAGGGCATTGCCCCGGAGCTGATGGCCTCCGCCTTGCCGGCATGAGCGCGCCGCAATGGCAAGCCCGCCAGTTTCATTACCTGTCCGCTGACAGCCACGTCCATCCTTTCCTGGTCGATCTGTGGGAGGAAGTCCGGCAGGCCACGGACGGTCGTTTCAGCGCAACCGTCACCGCCAGCAATGCCGGTTTGCCCGGCTCGCATCTGGCCATTGTCGATCTGCTGATCACCGGTGAGATCGAGTTCTATGTGCTGATGGGCGGCATACTCGGTCCGCTGGTGCCGGCGATGGAAATCCAGGGACTGCCCTTTGCTTTCAGCGACCACGCGCAGGTGCACGCGACACTTGACGGCCCGCTGGGTCACTATCTGCGTCGCGAACTTGCGGCCAAAGGCATCCATGCCCTGCCCTACGGCTTGCTGGAAAACGGTTTCCGCCACATCTCCACCACAGACCGGCCGATCACCAAAGTCGAAGATCTCGAAGGACTGCGCATCCGCATCCCCGAGGGCAAGATGTTTGCCGATGCGTTTTCCAGCCTCGGCGCGGTACCGGTCGAAGTCAATGTATTGAAACTGTACCCGGCGCTGCAGAACCATGAAATCGACGCCCAGGAGAATCCGCTGTCGATCACCGAAGCGCTGCGTTTGCATGAAGTCACCAAGCACATCGCACTGACCAGTCACATGTGGTCGGGATTCAACCTGATCGCGAGCCAGCGTTTCTGGAACACGCTGCCCGCCGATGTGCAGCAGATCATCGAGCGTGTCGCGCGCAAGCATGTGGCACGACAGCGCGCGCATACCGATGCGCTGAACCGCGCGCTGGAATCGAAAATCACCGGCTGGGGCATGACCGCTACTGCTGTAGACCGCAGCGCATTCAGGGAGCGCCTGCAAGCCGCCGGCTTCTACCGGCGCTGGCGCGAAAGCACCGGCGCCAAGGCCTGGGGTTTGCTCGAGGACAGCATCGGCAAAATATCGTGAGTGATCACGATGCCAAAGTTATATAAGTATTTGATTTTATTAATAATTAAATAAAAAAGCCCGGGCAAGCCCGGGCTTTTTTAATGCCTTGTTACATCACTTCTTGGCAGTCGTGGTGGGCTTGGCCCCGCCTTTTTGTTTTTTGTAACGATCCGCCACCCGGTCCTGCGCCTTGCCGAGTTCATCGGCATCTTTTTTAGCGGTATCTGCCGCTTTTTTCTTGGCTTCTTCGGCCTTGACCGGATCCACCGGCGGCGGCGCCGGCAGCTTCGCCGAAGCCATCCCCACCGCGCCGCATACGATTAATGCCGGAATTATTTTCCAAAGTTTTGGCGCGTTCATGCTTTCCACCCCTCCTTCAAAGCTGCTGCCGCAACAGGGCTTGCCACCCCGCCGCCGCCTTTGTTGTTGGCCAACGTATCCTGGTACCAGAATTCATGATGCTCCTTGGCCCAGGCTTCGTCCACATAACCGGTGCGCATGGCTTCGTAGGCGCCTTCAGTGCCTATGGTGCCGATATAGATATGGCCAAGAGACAGAGTCATGAAGACGACAGCGGCGATCGCATGGATCACGTTCGCTTGCTGCATTAACGCCCGCCCCTGCTCAAAGTTCGGAAAATTCAGCACGAATCCGGTGACGCTGACCACGATGCCGAGCAAGGTTACACCGCCCCAGAACCAAGCCTTTTCGCCGGCGTTAAAACGTCCCGACGGAACATGTTTGCCGCTGAACAATCCGCCCGCCTTGCTGATCCACTGCAAGTCATACAACTTCGGCAGGTTGTCTTTGACGAAGGTGATAAACATCAGGATGGTGCAGAACGCGAACACCGGGCCGACGAAGTTATGGATGTTCTTGGCCAGTATCGCGAGCCATGCAAACAACGTGTAACCAAAAATCGGCAGCAGAATGTGTTTGCCGAACAGGATGATGATGCCGGTCACTGCCAGCAGTACGAAACTGATTGCCACCGACCAATGCACCATGCGATCCCATGAGCCGAAGCGCAACAGTTGGCGTCCCGTCTGTTTTTCATGAAGCTTGATCGGGCCGCGCCACCAGTAAAACGCACCGATCAGCGCCATCACCGCAACGATCAGCCAGCCGCCATAAATGGTGATTACGCCGTTGCGCAGCTGGCGCCAGGTTTCACCGGCCGGCTGCATCAGCACGCTGGATTCGACGCCACGCACCTGCGTGGTCTGGTACGGGTTATCGCCGCCGCGAACATCACTCCAGAACGGCTGGTTATTGCCCGGCTGGGTCCGCTGCTGTGCGGCCTGCTCTTTGGCCGAGCCAGGCTCAGCCGCCACCACTGGCAATGAAAACAAACCGCAGGCGAGTATTGCCGCTACCAGCCATTGCTTCAGACGAACCTGCATGGCTACTCCTTTTCTAGTTGCCAGCAACGCGCGCGTATTCGTTCTGGTTGCCGTTGCGGGCCTTGATGGCCTTTTCCCAGGCCACCTGGTCACCCTTGAACTGGGCATTGTCCCAGGGCTGCTTGTCGGGTTTGCCCTGATACTGGCCCTGTTTGTACACGGTCACCGGCTGCTTCTCGCCGCAACCAGCCAGCAACACCAGACTTCCGATCAGCGCTGCAAGCAGTATCCGCGTCATGATTTGGCCCCGGTCGGCGGCGTCGCGCCTTTCTCGGGTTTGCCGTACGCGGTGCCCCAGCCCCAGACCTCCGAGCCCTTGCCGCGTTTCAGCACGCGATTGCGGTAAATGTCCGCCACCACGTCGCCATCACCGCCGAGCAAGGCCTTGGTCGAGCACATCTCGGCACAGGCCGGGAGTTTGCCTTCCGCCAGGCGGTTACGGCCGTATTTCTTGAACTCGGCTGCTGAATTGTCGTCTTCGGGACCACCGGCGCAGAACGTGCACTTGTCCATTTTGCCGCGCAGGCCGAACGCGCCGTCCTGCGGGAACTGCGGCGCGCCGAAGGGGCAGGCATAGAAGCAGTAACCGCAGCCGATGCAGAGATCCTTGTCGTGCAGGACCACGCCTTCAGCCGTTTTGTAAAAGCAATCCACCGGGCACACCGCCATGCACGGCGCGTCCGAGCAGTGCATGCAGGCGACCGAAATTGACTTCTCGCCGGGCAAGCCGTCGTTCAGGGTCACCACCCGTCGGCGGTTCACGCCCCAAGGCACTTCGTGCTCCTGCTTGCAGGCGGTTACGCAGCCGTTGCATTCGATACAGCGTTCGGCGTCACACAGGAATTTCATTCTGGCCATACAGTTCTCCTCGCGAGTATCGGGTCGTTATGCCTTGGACACCTGGCACAGCGTGGTCTTGGATTCCTGCATCATGGTCACAATGTCGTAACCATAAGTAGTCGCCGTGTTGACCGCCTCGCCGCGCACGATCGGGGCAGCACCTTCCGGGTAATACTTCTTCATGTCCTCGCCCATCCACCAGCCGGCGAAATGGAACGGCAGGAACACGGTGCCGGGGCCCACGCGTTCGGTGACCAGCGTTTTGACCTTGAGCCGCGCCTTGGTCGGCGATTCAACCCAGACGTACTCGTTGTTGCGCACGCCGCGGTCGTTCGCGTCCTTGGGATTGATCTCGACGAACATTTCCTGCTGCAATTCCGCCAGCCAGGGGTTGGATCGTGTCTCGTCACCGCCACCCTCGTACTCCACCAGGCGGCCGCTGGTCATCGTCAACGGATACATCTTGCCGGCATCCTTGTTCGCCTGTTGCACCGTCTTGAACAACACCGGCACGCGCCAGCGGTTCTTCTGGTCGTCGTGGGTCGGATATTTGTCGACAAGATCGGCGCGCGGGCTATACAGTGGTTCGCGGTGCAGCGGCACCGAATCCGGGAAATTCCACACCACCGCACGCGCCTTGGCGTTGCCGAAGGGATGGCAACCGTGCTCCTTCATGAACACGCGGATCATGCCGCCCGAGGAATCGGTCTTCCAGTTTTTGCCTTCGGCTGCCTTTTTCTCGTCTTCGGTGAGTTCGTCCCACCAGCCGAGTTTTTTCAGCAGCACATGGTCGAGTTCCGGATAACCCGTGGTGAGATCGGCGCCTTTGGAATGCGAGCCGTCCTCAGCAAGCAGGCTGACACCATCCCGTTCCACGCCAAAGTTGGCGCGGAAATTGCCGCCGCCATCCATCATGTGCTTCGAAGTGTCGTAGAGATTGGGCGAACCCGGATGCTTGATCGCCGCAGTGCCGAAACACGGCCACGGCAGGCCAAAATAATCGCCGTCGAGCACATAACCGGTCTTGGCATCCTTGCCACCCTTGGCGCGCAGGGTCTTGATGTCGAAGACATGCATGTTGCGCATGTGAGCCTGCAGGCGTTCCGGCGACTGGCCGGTATAACCGATGGTCCACACGCCGCGATTGATTTCGCGCAGCGTGTCTTCCATGTCCGGCTCGTCCATGCCGGCCTTGCCCTTGCTCAGCTTGATCTTAGCGGTGAACTCTTTGGCAAAACCGAATTTCTGCGCCAACTGGTACATGATCATGTGGTCGGTGCGCGACTCGAACATCGGCTCGATCACCTTCTCCCGCCACTGCAGCGAACGATTCGACGCAGTGGCCGAACCCGCACATTCCAACTGCGTGGCCGCCGGCAGCAAGTACACATTGTCCTTGCGCACCATCGCCGCCATCGCCGCGGTAGCCGACGGATAGGGATCGATGACCACCATCAGCTCGAGCTTTTTCATGGCATCGACCATTTCCTTGCCGCGGGTCTGGCTGTTCGGTGCATGGCCCCAGAACACCACCGCCTTCAGATTACTGTCCTGGTCGATCAGTTCGTTTTTCTCAAGCACCGCGTCCGCCCAGCGCGACACGGTCAAGCCCGGCTTGGTCATCATCCCCGGGTTCGCGAACTGCTTTTTGATCCATTCGAAATCGACACCCCAGACATTGGCAAAGTGTTTCCACGAGCCTTCGGCGATGCCGTAATAGCCCGGCAACGAATCCGGATTCGGACCGACGTCAGTGGCGCCCTGCACGTTGTCGTGGCCGCGATAGATGTTGCAGCCACCGCCCGAAACGCCGACATTGCCCAGCGCCAGTTGCAGAATGCAGGAGGCGCGCACGATGGCATTGCCGTTGGTGTGCTGGGTCTGACCCATCGCCCACACAATGGTGCTGGGCTTGTTCTTGCTCATTTGTTCGGCAACGTCGCGGACTTCGGCTTCCTTCATGCCGGTGACTTCTTCGACCTTGTCCGGCGTCCACTTGGCAGCCTCTTCCCGCACCTTGTCCATGCCGTAAACGCGGGCTTTGATGTAATCCTTGTCTTCCCAGCCGTTCTTGAAAATGTGATGCAGCATGCCCATCAGGAACGCGACATCAGCGCCGGAACGGATGCGGTAATAGGTGTCGGCCTTGGCAGCGGTCCGCGTAAAGCGCGGATCGACGACGATGACCTTGGCGCCGTTTTCCTTGGCATGCAGCGTGTGCAGCATCGACACCGGATGCGCTTCCGCGGCATTGCTGCCGAAAAACAGAATGCACTTCGAATTCTGTTCGTCGTTGTAGGAGTTGGTCATCGCACCATAACCCCAGGTATTCGCCACACCGGCGACCGTGGTGGAGTGGCAGATGCGCGCCTGGTGATCCATGTTGTTGGTGCCGAAGAACGACACAAACTTGCGCAGCAGGTAGGCCTGCTCGTTATTGTGTTTGCTGGAGCCGATCCAGAAGGTCGCGTCCGCGCCGGACTCCTTCTTGATCTTCAACATCTTGTCGCTGACTTCAGCAAGCGCCACATCCCAGGAAATCTTTTCCCATTTGCCACCAACCAGTTTCATCGGCGTGCGCAGGCGATGCGAAATCTCGTGCATGCCGTGTTCGCGAATAGACGCGCCTTTTGCACAGTGCGCACCGAGGTTGATCGGCGAATCGAATACCGGTTCCTGGCGGATCCACACGCCGTTCTGCACCACGGCATCAATCGCGCAACCCACCGAACAGTGGGTGCAGATCGTGCGTTTGACCTCGATGTTGCCTGCTGGCGCCTTGTCCGCGGCCTCTGCTTTGCGCATCATCGAAAACGGCAATTGCGACAGCGCCGCGGCGCCACCGGCGGCCAAGCCGCTGCGGCGCAGGAAAGTCCGGCGGTCGATGGTATTGCCGACGAATGCGGACGCGCCGCGCGTCAGCCGGCTGGGGGAAGGATTTTGGGAAGAAGCAGCCTGCGTGGATTTACGGGTCAGTATCATTTTGCCTCCTCCTTAAACCTTGGTAGTTTCGTAGTAACGGCGCACATGCGCCGTCTCCTGATAACCCTTGCCCTGCCTCGTCGCCTGCTTGCCACCCGGCTTGGCGTTTTCATCCGGCCGGGTCACCACAGCGACCGCCACTGCGGCGCCGCCGACACCCGCGGCAGCGAGGAATTTTCTGCGACTCATTTTGGCGTTCATGGACAGGGCCTCCTTCAGTTGAGCTCGAAATATTCGGATTCGTTGATGAAAAATGCATGGGCGAATGCGGCAACCGGACGATAAAACGCGACCTGCTCGCAATCGTTGATCGCTGTGCACACCTTGCCGTACCAGGGCGCAAGGTAATGGCGGAAAAAAACCTGCTGCGCGGCAAAGGCCGACGCCGGTTCGGCTTCGTCAACAATCAGGCCGCGCATCACATCGCACAGCGCCGACAGGTGATCCTCGTATTCGGTACTCTCTTCAGAACGCGCGTAGCCGATCTGTGCCAGGTCTCCACGCAGCTCGGCGAGCAACTGGCCACGCAGCCGCCCCGCCATGTAACTCGAGGCATACAGCGAAACCGGCGGCTTGCCGGTGCTGACAAACACGGTGTCGAATTCGCTGCGCAGGGCTGCGACATCAGCAGCACCCGCAGCAGCACAGAGTGCGCGCCATGCGATCGACAACGGCGATGCGTCATCCGCGACGGTAGTGTGCGCGTCGGCAATCTGCTGCAAAAAGGGTTGGGATGGCGCTGAAAAAAACAGATGACTGAGGACGCCGTATAAAGCGGCGCGTGCCCCCTGCTCCTCAGTGCCAACTGCCGGAGCAATGTGCGCGGAATGATTTTCTGCCGTTGCTATCATTTTCAGCCGTCGCAGCCAATATGTGAAATCTTCCCTATCTTAGGTGGCTTTTCACGAAAACTCCACATTGTCGTGCACAAAAAAAGGGCGTTGCCCAGTACGAAGATCAGACGTCGTTTATGTTGCCATGCCGCGAAGTCTGCAGCAGATCAATCACGCGGCAATCGGCGCACATCTTGATTCGGTCCAATGCGCCCGCTTCGGCAAACATCGAATGCTTGCCCAATTTGGCCAGCATCCCGTCAACCATCTGCTTGGTTCCAAAGGGTTTTCCGCACTTGATGCAGCCGAAAGCCTGGGCTTCGTTGATCGTCCGCGCGGTTTTGGCCTGCGGTGTCAGCAACAACCGCGGACTCAATGCCAATGCCTGCTCCGGGCATGTGCGTACGCACAATCCGCATTGCACGCAGTTCTTTTCAATGAAACGCAGCGCCGGTGCTTCCTTGGAATCAAGCAGTGCACCTTCAGGACACGCGCCGACGCAGGCCATGCACAAGGTGCACTTGGCAGCATCGACGACGATGTCACCAAACGGCGCGCCGCTGTGCAGCGCGATTGCATCCACCTTCTTCGGGGCATGGCTGTACAAATGGTCAAACACGAAATCCAGCGTGCTGCGTTTTTCGTTGCTCAGGTTGAATCCAGCCGCCGGCAAGGAAGACGGCGCTTTCAGCGCCCACAGCGCCTGCTCCGCCTGCTGTACGTTGGCAGCACTGACCCAGTGCAGGCGGCCCGCGTCATAACCAAAGCCCTGCAACAGGTCTTCGCCCAGCGCGATCTGGCGGCCCGTTGCTTCGGCATAACCGGGTGCCTCTGATCCCGCAGCCAGAATCGCTACCTGCGCCGCACCCAGCGCCACGCTGCCCAGCAGCAGGTCAATGCCGATCGCCGCGACGTGCATGACCTCAATCGGGATCATGTCCGCAGGCAATCCTCTGCCCTGACGACCCAACCGGGTGATCAGCGCGCGGCCGTCGCTGTTGTTATGGAACAGCAGGCGCGGATTGCGTCCGCCCGCTGTCGTATACGCTTTTAATGCGGCCTTCAAACGCGCGCCGACATCAGCGACACGCGGATAGGCATAAGTCATCGCGCCTGAAGGGCATACCGTCGCGCAGCCGCCGCAGCCCATGCACAGATGGGGCTCAATGCTGACCCGGTTTTCCTTGAGCAGGCTGCTGATGGCGCCGGTGGAACAGACCTCAATACAGGCCGTGCAGCCGGTGATGCCGGATCGGCCGTGGGCGCAGATTTTTTCCTTGTAGACGAAAAACTTCGGTTTTTCGAAAACCCCCGTCAGTTGCGTCAGCTTCGCCACGGCCAAAGCCTGCTCCAGCGGATCGCCTCCGGGGGCCAGATAACCCTGCGGCGGCTGGTGCAGGCGGATCTGCGGCACTGCCGACAGATCCAGTACCAGGTCAAAACGATCCTCGCGCGCGACCGCCGGCCGCTCAAAATCAATCGCGCCGACGCTGCCACAGGCGGTGACGCACTTGCGATGGCTTTTACATTTGTCGAGATCAATCTGATAACTGAAATCGATCGCCTGCTCCGGGCAGACCTCAATGCAGGCGCCGCAGCGGGTGCAGGCGTCGAGATCAATCGGATTGCGCTGTTCCCATTGCGCGGTGAATGCGCCGAGGTAACCGTCGAGCGCGGTAATGCGTCCCGAGTACACCGGATAACGGCGTTCGGAAGGCAATTCCGCTCCCCGCGCCTCGTCGGTCATCAATACTGTGACCGACAGTTGTTCCGCAAGGCGTTCGGCCCACGGCAAGATCGCGGCGCCGGGCCCGATGATCAGCAGTTCGCTGCCCGCCTCATAACTGACTGTTGGCACCGGCTCCGGCGCGGGCATATCGGCTGCCGCCAGCAAAGCCGCCATTTTCGGCGCAGCCTGATTGCCTTCATCCGACCAGCCCGCGGTTTCGCGCACATTGACGAAATTGATCCCGCCGGCACCGCCCAGTTCGGCATGCAGCGCGGAAAACAGCGGCGCCTCCTGGGTGCAGGCCACCAGCAGATCGTCGCCGGACTTCACCGCGGCCTCGAACGCCGCCAGATGCTGCCGGCACATTTCGCTTTGCACGTTCGGTGTATCCGACATGCCGAGGGCACCAGCGAGTTTTTTGCCGTCGACCTGCATGGTCAGGTTGCAGTTGCACAACAGAATCTTTTGGCGCATGGCTTTCCTGCAAAAAATGATTGGTGCGGAGTTTACGCGCGCAGTTTACGCGATGCGTCTACGCGTTGCGCTTATCGTCATCGGATGCAGGCTGGGTCGGCTCCGGCTCCGACTTGGACTCCAACTTCGGCTCAGCAGCATCCGCTGCAGGCGAGGTCTCCACCGTATTCGTCTTGTCAGCGATGACCGGCTTTTCATCCACCGGCGGCGGATTGCGGCGCAGCTCCGCCTCCTTTTCCGTCTCCCGGGACCAGGCCAGTATGTCCTGCGCCGATTTCATTTGAGCCAGCATTGCGGCCGGGATGGGATCGGAAATGGAATAGTCATCAATATAGGTATCGAGGCCATCCATGATGTTGAAATGCGGATCGCTGAAGAGTTTTTTCAGCGCCTTGCGGCGCAGCGCCTCATCCACCTTGGGATGGAAAAAACCGCTGTAATCCGAATCCATGTTGAGCTTGTCCACCGGCGGCAGCTCCGGCGCCGGCGTAGTTGCCGACCCTGCCGGGGCTGCAGGCTGCACCGGACGCGGTGCCTGCGCTTCCGCACGCAGCTCCTGCTTGCGCTTTGACCAGCGCGACAGGAACTCTTCGGCGGTCTCTTTCGGTTTTTGCTCGGGTGCCGTCATGATTTCATGTGGAGCATGGGCTGCGATCTACTTATCAGGCCGCCAGTTGCCCATGCGCCCCTTGTCCTTGCTGCTGGCGTATTTTTTCTTTTTTGGCGGCTCCGGGCGGTAGTGTTCTTCGCAGTAAGCCGCCATCCACGGCACCAGCTCCACCGGCAGCGGTACTCCATCCACATTTTCGCTGCTGTCCAGCCAGCGCGCGCCTTCGTTGTAACTCACGGTCAGGAAATGCGGCTCAGCCCAGGTTTCGCCCATCCGCCACAACACAAACACCTTGGGCTGCGGCGACGTGATATTCATGTAATAACCCTCGGCCTCGTCGCGCTGCAGCTTGATCTCCAGACCGGAAAACAGAACCTGCAGGTGGCCGGCATTGTCCAGCAGCACGCGCGGTGGCGCAGCCGGATCAAGGTCAGGCACCACGTTTTTGCTTTCCCACTTTTCGCTGGCCCAGCGGTTGCTGAGCGGTGTGCGCTCCATGACCACGGCAGCGGCCCAGCGTTGAGTTACGGATATTGGCATTTCGGACATGAGGGGCATTCTGCGGGAGAAGCCTGCGGGAAACAATCCTGCAGCGCAGCTATAATCGTTCATTGAGCTTGCCCATGAACACACTCCCGCCCACCAGCCCTGCCACTGCGACCCGCGATCGCCTGGGACGGCCTTTGCGCGACCTGCGCATCTCGATCACCGATCGCTGCAATTTCCGCTGCATCTATTGCATGCCCAAGGAAACCTTCGGAGCCGATTACCAGTTCCTCGAACGTTCCGCCTTGCTGAGCTTTGAGGAAATCGCGCGGCTGGCGCGGCTATTCACGCAACACGGCATCGAAAAAATCCGCCTTACCGGCGGCGAACCATTGGTGCGCCGTGGCGTTGAACGGCTGATCGGCATGCTCGCCGAAATTCCCGATCTCGACCTGACGCTGACCACCAACGGTTCGCTGCTGGTGAAAAAAGCCGAAGCCCTGTACGCCGCCGGCCTGAAACGCATCACCGTCAGCCTCGACTCACTGGACGACGCCATATTCAAACAGATGAACGACGTCGACTACCCGGTGGCCAAAGTACTGGAAGGCATAGACGCCGCTGCAGCCGCCGGTTTCGCACCAATCAAGATCAACATGGTGGTCAAGCGCGGCCTCAACGAAGACAGCATCCTGCCGATGGCGCGCTTTTTCCGCGAACGCGGCCACATCCTGCGTTTCATCGAATACATGGATGTCGGCGCCACCAACGGCTGGCGCATGGATGATGTGGTCAGCGCGCGTGAAATCGTCGAACGGATTTCCGCGGAAATGCCGCTGGTGCCCGCCGATCCCAACTACACCGGCGAAGTCGCCAACCGCTGGCGCTACAAGGATGGCCCGGGCGAAATCGGCGTCATCGCCTCCGTGACCCAGGCCTTCTGCCGCGACTGCACCCGCGCCCGCATTTCCACCGAAGGCCAGCTCTACACCTGCCTGTTCGCCACCGCCGGCCATGACCTGCGCGCGCTGCTGCGCGGCGGCGCCAGCGATGAAGTCATCCATGCCGCGATCGGCAAAGTCTGGACGCAGCGCGAAGACCGTTATTCGGAAATCCGCGGTGAACAGACTGTGCCGCTGAAAAAAATTGAGATGTCTTACATCGGTGGCTGAGCCTGACCTCCCCCCTCTCCCCGCCGCTTGGCGGGGAGAGGGTTGGGGTGAGGGGCTGCAAAAGCTGTAACCATTAAACCCATGTCCAAACTCAAAATCTCCAAAGCCACCCGCCTACTCACCGTCGAAGTCGATGCGCTGAACGAGAACGGCGAAGTCCTAGCCACCCCCATCGCCGGCGAACATCCGCTGACTATTTATGTCGATAAGCGCGAGATTGTCACGCTGATGACCCTCGGCCAGGCACCGGAAGCACTGGTTATCGGTTATCTGCGCAACCAGCGCCTGGTGCGCGCAGTGGCCGACATCGCCGAAGTGCAGGTCGACTGGGAAACCGATTCCGCCGCAGTCACCACGCACAAAGCGATCAAGAACCTGACCCAGCGCATGAAAAAACGCACCGTGACCACAGGCTGCGGCCAGGGCACGGTGTTCGGCGATCTGATGGAAGAAATCGACAGCATCAAGCTGCGCGACGACGTCAGCTTGAGCGAAAGCGGCCTCTACAACCTGCTCGACGCCGTACGCCGCCATGAAACCATCTACAAATCAGCCGGCGCCGTACACGGCTGCGCGCTGGCCCAACTCAGCGGTGACCACGCCGAGATCCTGCATTTTGTGGAAGACGTCGGCCGGCACAATGCCGTCGATGCCATCGCCGGCCTGATGTGGCTCAACGACATCGACGGCTCGGACAAGGTGTTCTACACGACGGGCCGCCTGACTTCGGAAATGGTGATCAAGGCCGCGCAGATGCAGATCCCCTTCCTGGTATCGCGCTCGGGCCTGACGCAGATGGGCTACGAAATCGCGCAGCGCACCGGCATCACCATGCTCGGCCGCGCAGTCAACAAACACTACCTGCTGTTCACCGGACGCAAGCGTTTCATCAAGCAGTCGTCCCCGACCATGCTCGCTTCGGCATGATTACCGGCGTCGTACTCGCCGGCGGCCAGGGCCGGCGCATGGGCACGGTCGACAAGGGCCTGCAGTTGTTGCGCGGCAAGGCGATGGTTGAATGGGTGGTCGAACGTTTCGCGCCGCAGGTCGATGAACTGCTGATCAACGCCAATAAAAATATTGAACAATATCAATCACTTAAATACCGCGTCATCCCTGACGCCATCGGCGGCTTTGCCGGCCCGCTGGCCGGACTGCACCGGGGACTGAGCGAAGCTGCGCATCCGCTGGTGGTCACCGCGCCCTGTGACTCACCCTTCCTGCCGCTGGATCTGGTGGCGCAACTCAAAGCGGCGCTGGACGCGAACAATGCCGACCTCGCTGTCGCCAAGACCGGTGATCAGCCGCATCCGGTGTTCAGCTTGTGCCGCGTATCAGTATTGCCGAGCCTGACCGCGTTTCTGGAATCCGGCGGACGCAAGATCGATTTGTGGTACTCGCAACTGAAGGTGGTGGAAGTGCAGTTTGCGGATGAGGCGGCGTTTCGGAATATCAATACGCGGGAAGAGTTGTCACAAAACGAACTGCGGTAATAACGGTTATTCGTTTTGTATACGCCCTGAAAACGGTGCGAAATCCTGTCGTCCGTGTATCACCGCCACAATCAAAACCCTTGCTTGGCCCAGCTCATAGATGACCCGATAACGGTGAGCAAAACGCTCCCGAATCGCTGCTTCGCCAACCTCGGGAACCATCCGTCCCATTTCTGGAAATTCGGGGATGCTCTCGGCAACTTCGATGATCTTTGAAACAACCGCCGTCGCATACCAAGGCGAGTCACGTTCGATATAACTGGCGATTGCCGCGACGTCTTCGACAGCCTCAGCAGACCAGACTAAGATCCGAGCCATTTGCCGAGGCGAGACTTTGCTTCTCCATGAGAAACAACTGCTTCAGTCTCAGCCCGCCGCAATCCGCGCTGGACTTTCTCCAGCACGTACAGGTGATACTGAATATCCTCGTAACTCGCATCCTCCGGAAGCTTCGCCAGAAGCGAGTGAACTTCATCCTTTGGGTTGCCCATTTTCTCTCCACAGCAATGGCTCAAGATTGCAGTGTATCACCAGAGAAATCAGGGATAGCATTCGGCGGATAACGCCACTGCGTGGCTAATCTGCCCTACGGCCCTTCATATGTAACTCCGCAGTTCTGCCCTACGGCCCTTCATATGTAACTCCGCAGTTCTGGCACTTGGCGTGCCGCATAAAGAAGTGGGCGTGAGAGAACGCTTTGTTACCACAATGAAAGCACTTCATGTCCGTAAGGCGCTTCCCAACCCAGAAGCAAAATGCCGCCCAAGTTACTAGAGCAGCAATACCAGGAAAGCTTGAGTTTTCCGATACTGGCAAAATGGATGAATAGAGCCAGATCAATGGGAAACCTGCAACAAGCCAACCGAAAGCTACCCAGAAGAAATGATTTCGTCGTCGTCGGACCTCTTCCCAAAACTGAGAAGCACTAATAGCTTGCCGATTGTCCTCGTCAATATTCATGGTTTTATCACTGATCTATAGTCCCGCCTGCTACCCGCAACGCCCCCCGCAAGCCCACCTGCGCATCCATCACCACCCGCACCGGTATACCCGACAGCAGCGGTGCAAACGCACCCTTGGCGCTGAAGGACCGCATGAAGCCGCCGTCCTTCAGTCGATTGACGATCTTCGGCGCAATGCCGCCGGCGATGTAAACCCCGCCGCGCGCGAGCGCGGTCAGCGCGATGTTGCCGGCGAACGAGCCGTAGGCGTTGATGAACAGGTCCAGCGCCCGTGTCGCCAGCTGATCGCGCTTGTGCAGGCCGAAATCGGCAATGACGTCGGCGTAGTCGATGATCGAGCGTTGCGTCGCCTCCTGCAGTTGCTTCGTCGGAATGCCGTAGCCGGAATCCTGCAGGAAGCTGAAGATGCGCATCAGCCCCGGCCCCGAGATCACGCGCTCCCAGGACACGCGGCCATAGGTGCGGCGCAGGTGGATCATCAGCTGGTCCTGCAGCTCGTCGATGGGCGCGAAATCGGCATTGCCCGCTTCCGACGGCAGTACACGATAACCCTGCCCTTCACGCTCGAGGATCGCCACGCCCAGCCCGGTGCCCGCGCCGATGACGACAATGGTGCCGTCGGTGTCTGCCTCTGCGGACTGCAGAGCCAGCAGCTTGCTTTCATCAAGGGTCATCACGCCATGGCCGGCAGCATGAAAATCATTGATCAGGCGCAGTGACTTCAGTGCGTATTTTTCTGCAACTGCGGCGGCATCCACGGTCCAGCCGAGGTTGGTCAGCGTCGCGGTGTTGTGTTTCACCGGCCCCGCGACCGCCAGGCAGGTGGCGACCAGCCGCGACCGGGCGGCGAGCGTGTCGCTGCTGCTGAACAGGCGGTTCATCAGGCTGTCGAAATTCTCGAAGTCGCGGCTTAGGTATGATTTTTCAATCACAGTTTCATGGCTGCCGTCGGGCCGCAACTCGCTGATTCGGAACACGGCATTGGTGCCGCCGATGTCGGCAGCCAGCACCAGCGGCGCCACGGATAATCCTTGACTCATGCCTTCATCCTCTCCAGGGGATCCTGCCGGTAAAACGCCGCCAGTTGTCCGTAGACCTCGGGGTAAGCCCTGTGTAGCGCATCGGGTTTTTCAAAAAACAGTTCGCTGAGCACCGCAAAAAATTCCGCAGGATCCTCTGCAGCGTATTCGTCAAGCGGGGTTTCCTCGCGGCGCTCAAGGCGCTGCTCGAAATCGGCATAAGCGGCACTGAAAATGTCGGTCCACGCCTTGCGATCCATGTCCGCATGCAGCGGCGGAAAACCATCGGCATCGCCGTTCAGCATGTCGATTTTGTGCGCGAACTCGTGCATCACCACGTTATACCCGAATCCCCCGTCAGCCGCCGCCGCATCCTGCCATGACAAAATGACAGGGCCCTGTTCCCAGGCTTCGCCGCTGATCGCGCCGCGGACACGGTGCACGACACCGTCTTCATCGGTGTATTCGTAATCGGTGATGAACTCGTCCGGGTAGACGATGACCTCCACCCAGTCACCGTAAAAATCAAGATCAAGGTTCAGCACCAGCAGACAGGCCTGCGCGGCGATAACGAGTTGCATGTCGCGCGTCATCTGCAGGCCGCCGGCGCCGATGACCGTTTTACGGTCGAGGAACAGCGCAGTCAGTTCGCGCAGCTTCTGCTGATCGGCCGCAGGCAAGGTGCGGAAAAAGGAAAACCGGCCCATGGTGCGATGCCACTGTGCACCGCCGATGTCCTGCCGCTTCAGCGCACGTGCCTTGCGCCAGCGGCTGAACCAACCCGGCCCAGCCATCAGATCAGTTACCACCCTCGCGACCATCGCGCAGCGCGATGACTTTCGCCGGCTCGGATTCTTCGTCGAGCTCCACGCCTTCGATCTGCGCAAACCGCTGGGAGATCTTGCCGCTGGTGACCTGCACCCTCTCCACATCTTCGGAGGCCTGGCGGATGTGTTTGGCCAGATCCTTCATGCGTTCGTCGAAACGGCCAAACTCCACCGCCAGCCGCGACAGCGCATCCTTGATGACATGGATCTGCTGGCGGGTCTCGACATCCTTCAGTACGGCGCGTGCAGTGTTCAACACCGCCATCAGCGTCGTCGGCGACACGATCCACACCCGTTTGGCGCTGGCGTATTCGGCGATCTCGGCATGGTGGCCATGGATTTCCGCGAACACCGCCTCCGCCGGCACGAACATCACCGCGCCATCGGCGGTTTCACCGGGGATGATGTATTTGCGCGCGATGTCATCGACGTGCTTTTTGATGTCGGCACGGAACTGTTTCTGCGCCAGCGTGCGATCCACGGCATTGGCGGCAGGCTCGAACATGCGGTGGTAGTTTTCCAGCGGGAATTTGGAGTCGACTGCGACCATGCCCGTCGGCGCCGGCAGCCGGATCACGCAGTCGGCGCGGGTACCATTGGACAGCGTCGCCTGCATTTCGAAGGCGCTGGTCGGCAGCACATTGCGCACCAGTGCTTCCAACTGCACTTCACCGAAAGCGCCGCGCGCACGTTTGTCGCCCAGCAGTTCCTGCAGGCTGACCACGCTGCCGGTCAGGCTGTCGATTTTTTTCTGCGCTTCGTCGATGGTCGCCAGCCGCGTCATCACGTTGATGAAGGTTTCGTTGGTTTTTTTGAAGCCTTCGTCGAGGCGTTCATTGACCTTGCCGGCGATTTCACCGAGGCGCGCGTCGATTTTGGTATTGAGGATTTCCGTGGTGGCCGACAGGCGCTCCAGCATCGCTTCGCGCTGAGTGCCCATTTCCTGGGTCAGGGTCAGGCGCAGCGCATGCAATACATCACGCGTTTGCTTCAATTCTTCAGCCACGCTCAGGCGCTGGCGATCGCTGGACTCGGCGACCTGTGTGCCGAGGCGATCTCCCTGACGGGTCAGGCCTTCATGCAGGTCGCCGAGCATGGCGCGGTGTTTGTCCTCCAGCGCCTGCTGCAGATTGCGCACCGTCAATGCCACAGCACGGCTTTGCGCCATCATCACGCCGATGACAATGCACAAAAAAACCAATAAAATCAATAAGATATATATAGATGCGGATTCAGTCATGAGCTTGGCCCAGCGCTTTTACCAATTCGCCGGAAGTATATCGCCGACGACCGCTGCTTAGGACAATTGACGCAAGACTCGCAGCGGCGAAATCTGCAATACCTGCCGGGTGCCGAGATAACCGGCCGCCGCGATGCCGACAATGCTGCAGGCAATACCGACAGCCCACACCGTCAGGCTGAAGCTGTAGCCGACGTTGACGATGCGGCTGGCCAGCGCATACCCCAGCGCATTGGCGCCGGCCGCTGCGATCAATCCGGCCAGCGCGCCGATCACCGCGAATTCGGCGATGTTGGCCCGCGCCAGTTGCGCGCGGCTGGCGCCCAGGGTGCGCATGATGGTGGCCTGATACAGGCGTTCATCCTGGGTGCTGGCAATCGCGGCATACAGCACCACCAGTCCCGCGAGCAGCGTGAACAGGAATACAAACTGCACCGCACGCGACACCTGGGTGATCATCGCCTGCACCTGGGCCAGCACCTGCGCGACATCGATCAGCAGGAAATTGGGAAACTCCTTGACCAGCGCATTCAGCAGTTGCACGTTACCCGGCGGCAAGTAAAAACTGGTGACAAAGCTGACCGGCTGCTGTTCGAGCAATCCCGGCGGCGCGACCAGGAAAAAATTGACGTTGAACGAATCCCAGTCCACCTTGCGCAGACTGGTGACTTCGGCGGCGAAGCTGCTGCCGGCAGAATCAAAGGTCAGCACATCGCCGAGCTTGATGCCCAGCGAGCGCGCGATGCCGTCTTCCATTGAAAACTGGTCGCTGCGCTGTGGTTTCTCGTTCCAGAACTTGCCGGCGACCAGCAGATTGTCCTTCTGCATGTGTGTGGTCCACGACAGATTGAATTCGCGGTCTGCCAGGCGACGCGCGCGATCATCCGCGTAATCGGCAGACGATACCGAACGATCATTGATCCGTGTCAGCCGCGCCCGCACCATCGGATGCAGCTCGGGCATGGCGATTTTTTGTGCGGCAAAAAACTTCTCCAGCGCCGGGATCTGGTCTTTCTGGATATTGACGATAAATCGGTTGGGCGCATCCGGCGGCAGACTGTCCTGCCACAGTTGCAGCAATTCGCCGCGGATGATGGTCAGCGTCAGCAGCGCCATCACGCCGACCCCCAGGGCTGCGACCTGCAACACACTGGCCAGACGGCGACGGCGCAGGTTGGCAATGCCGAAACGCCAGGACACGCCCGTTGAGCGCATCTGCGACACGGCCACGATCACACCCCAGGCCAGCAGGCCGGCAACCAGCATTGCCGCGGCAAAACCGCCGAACACCAGCAGCCCCAGGCGCAGCTCGCCGGCTTTCCAGATGATCAGGCCACCGATGACCGCAGCGCCCAGTGCATAAGCCAGCCAGCCCATGCCCTCGGGTGCGCCGATGTCACGGCGCAGCACGCGCAGCGGCGGCACATTGCCCAATGCCAGCAGCGGCGGCAGCGAGAATCCCAGCAGCAGGGACAGGCCAGTGACAAAGCCATGGATGGCCGGCATCGGTCCGGCCGCCGGCAATTCGACAGTGACCAGACTGCCCAGCCACAGCGCCAGTGCATGCTGCGCCAGCAATCCGGCAATGCAACCGACCACACTGGCCGCGCAACCGAGTGCGATGAATTGGATCACATACAAACGCAGCACCCGCCCCCGCGACGCGCCATGGCAGCGCATCACCGCGCAGGCATCGAGATGACGCTGCAGGAAACGCCGCGCCGCGAGCGCCACCGCGACGGCGGCGAGCACCACGCTGAACAAGGCTGCAAGGTTGAGGAATTTTTCCGCGCGGTCGAGCGCCGAGCGGATTTCAGGACGCGCATCCTGAATGCTTTCCACGCGCTGCCCCGGTTGCAGCCTTGCATCCACCCAAGCGCGATAGGTATCAACCGCACTGGGGGTGCCCGCGACCTGCACGCGATAACGGATGCGGCTGCCGACCTGCACCAAGCCAGTGGCCGCGATGTCGGCTTGGTTCATCATCACCCGCGGCCCGGCATTGATGAAACCGATGGCGCTGTCCGGTTCCTGGGTGATGATCGCGGCCACCGGCAGGCGGCTCTGCCCGACTTCCACGACATCGCCGGGTTTCAGTTGCAGGCGGGTATAGAGTTTTTCATCCACCCAAACCGTGCCGGGAGCCGGAATCGTGGTCGCGCGGCGATCCGGTGTGTACAACTCATCCGTGATGCGCAGTTCACCGCGCTGCGGGTATCCCGCGGTCACCGCCTTGATCTCGGCCAGCACGTTTTGATTGTTTCCAGCAGCCATGCTCGGGAAACGCAGCATGTTCGTCACTGACAAACCGAGGCGCTTGGCCTCAACAGCAAACTGCGCATCCAGCGGCCGGTCGGCGGACACCACCAGATCAGCGCCGAGCAATTGATTGGCCTGGCGACTCAGCGCCTGATTCACGCGGTCAGTGAAAAACCCCACCGTGGTCACACCGGCCACGGCCACCACCACGGCCATCGCCAACAGGGTCAGTTCACCGGCGCGCCAGTCTCGCGCCAAGAGGCGCAGCGCGAGCCCGATTTCGCCAAACAGACCCACTATTGAAGAATCCCGCCGGCCAGTTGCAGCACGCGGCCGCAGCGTTGCGACAATTCGGCATCGTGGGTGACCAGAATCAGCGTCGCACCCTGCTCACGATTGAGCTCAAACATCAGTTTGATGATTTCGGCACCAGTGGCGGCGTCAAGGTTGCCGGTGGGCTCATCGGCGAGCAGCAGCGACGGCCGGGTCACAAAGGCGCGGGCAATGGCCACGCGCTGCTGTTCGCCGCCGGAGAGTTGTTTCGGGTAATGCTTGAGCCGCGCCGCGAGGCCGACACGGCCGAGCAGTTCGCGCGCGGATTCAGCCGCATTCGCAGTACCGGCCAGTTCCAGCGGCAGCATCACGTTTTCCAGCGCGGTCATTGACGGCAGCAGGTTGAACGACTGGAACACGAAACCGAGGAGGCGCGCGCGCAGCGCGGCGCGGCCGTCTTCATCCAGCGCAAACAGATCCTGCCCGTCAACGTGGATGGTGCCTGAGCTTGGCGTGTCGAGTCCGGCCAGCAAACCGAGCAAAGTCGACTTGCCGGAACCGGACGCGCCGACCACAGCCACTGCTTCGCCGGCGGCAATGCTGAAACTCACATCGCGCAAAATGGTCAATGTGGAATCGCCGGTGTTAACCTGCTTGGTCAGGTTTGCCACGCGCACCGCTGCATCCGGATTTTTTGCCGCAGTTTTGTCTGAGGGTTTTTCTGAAAGTTGAGCACTCATGCTGATTCGTCTGCCGTCTCTGATTATTGTACTGATGATTGCCCTGTTTGCTGCTCCGGCCGCGAGTGCTGCGATCATACTGGTGTTCGGCGACAGCCTTTCTGCAGGCTACGGACTCGCGCGCGGCGAAGACTGGCCGCAACTGCTGGCGCAGCGCCTGCAACAGAAAAAAACGGATTATACGGTCGCCAATGCCAGCATCAGCGGTGAAACGACCCTGGGCGGCGCCAATCGCATCGACAATGCACTGCGCACCCACCGCCCAGCCATCGTCATCCTTGCGCTCGGTGCCAACGATGCCTTGCGCGGCACGGATCTCGCCGCAATGCGGCGCAATCTCGAACGCATGATCGATGCCGCACAACGCACGCATGCGCGCGTCATTCTGGTCGGCATGCGCATCCCACCCAACTACGGCCCCGTGTACACCGAAAAGTTCCAGGCCACCTTTCGTGAAGTGGCCAAGACCCGGCGCGTGCCGCTGGTGCCTTTCCTGCTTGAGGGTTTCGCCGACAAGCGCGACTATTTCCTGCCCGACAACCTGCATCCCACAGCAGCGGCACAGCCGGTGATCCTGGAAACGATCTGGAAACCGCTGACGCCCTTACTAAAAATTAAATAAAATAAAATACTTATGTAATATTCACCGCGGGCGCCCCGGTAGCCAGCCGGCCGATGATGGCGGCATCGGCAAAACCCTGAGCCCTGAAAATGTCCAGGACGGCAGGCGCCGCGTCCGCCGAGCAAGCCACCAGCAAACCGCCGCTGGTCTGCGGATCGGTCAGCATCCGGCGCTGCAAGGTCGTGTCGCCCGCGGGCATGCTCACCTGATGGCTGTAACTGCTCCAGTTGCGCTCCGAAGCACCGGTGACAAAGCCGGCCTCCAGCAAGGGCCGCGCTTCCGACAATATGGGAATCTTCGACCACTGCACTTCCGCCGCCAGTTTTGAACCGCGGCAGATTTCGAGCAGATGGCCCAACAAGCCAAAACCGGTGACGTCGGTCAGCGCATGCACGGCCGGCATGTCCGCGAGTTCCACGCCGGGCGTATTCAGTTTGGTCGTGCTGGCGATCATCTGCGCATAAGCCGCGTCACCCAGCTCGCCCTTTTTCATCGCAGCGCTCATGATGCCGACGCCCAGCCCTTTGCCAAGGATCAGCACGTTGCCGGCCTGCGCGCGATCGTTGCGCTTGATCTTGTCCGGATGGATCAGGCCCAGTGCGACCAGACCGTAAATCGGTTCCGGCGAATCGATGGAATGGCCGCCTGCTATGGGGATGCCAGCCGCCGCGCATACGGCGTGGCCGCCGGCGGTGATGCGTTGCGCGACTTCCATCGGCATCTTGCCGACTGGAATGCCGAGCAATGCCAGCGCCATGAACGGTTTGCCGCCCATTGCATAGACATCGGAGATCGCGTTGGTTGCCGCGATGCGGCCGAAATCGTACGGGTCGTCAACGATGGGCATGAAAAAATCCGTCGTTGCGATGATCGCCTGCGTATCGTTGATGCGATACACCGCCGCGTCGTCACTCGACTCCGTGCCGACCAGCAGATCCTTGAACACCTGCACCGGCGAATTCGCCAAAACCTCGCTCAGCAACGCTGGCGTCAGTTTGCAGCCTCACCCACCGCCGTGGGAAAACTGGGTCAGGCGCAGGGCGGCGGGGTCGATTGATTTATTCATGATGGGCTTTGTAAGAATGGTGATTGGTAACTGGTAACTGGTGATTAAGTAATTAGGTGATTAAGGATGCCGGGTTGGGCTTGGGCGGCGCGCTGGGGATGCGATAATGTCGCATCATGCCTGAAGCAACGGATCATCACGTCAACAAAGTGCGCACGACCACCACGGTCACCGTAGCACAAGTCGACCAGTTTGACGAGATCATCGACGTTCGCTCCGAGGACGAATTCGCCGAGGACCACATTCCCGGTGCGGTCAATTATCCCGTCCTGAACAACGCCGAACGCGCCGAGGTCGGCACCATCTACAAACAGGTTTCTTCCTTCGACGCCAAAAAAATCGGCGCCGCAATGGTCAGCGCCAATATCGCGCGACACCTGCGCGAACAGTTGCTCGCGCGCCCGCGCGACTGGCGCCCTCTGGTGTATTGCTGGCGCGGCGGCGGCCGCAGCGGCGCCCTCGCCCATGTGCTGACGCAGATCGGCTGGCGCACCGGCCAGCTGGAGGGCGGCTACAAAACCTACAGGCGCACGGTCATTGATGAACTGCAGACTTTGCCGTCACGATTCGACTGGCGCGTGGTCTGCGGCATGACCGGCACCGGCAAAAGCCGGCTGCTGCGCGCGCTGCACGACCAGGGCGCCCAAGTCCTCGACCTCGAAGAACTCGCCCAGCACCGCGGTTCGGTGCTCGGTAACCTGCCCGACGCGCCGCAACCGGCGCAGAAAATGTTCGAAAGTCTGGTGTGGCATGCGCTGCGGCACTTCGATCCCGAACGTCCGGTGTTCGTCGAATCAGAAAGCAAAAAAGTCGGCAACCTGCGCGTCCCGGAGAAGCTGATCGAAGCGATGTGGCAAAGCGCCTGCGTGGTCATCGAAGCCGACATGGCAGTACGGGTCGCGCTGCTGAAGGACGAATACGCGCATTTCCTCAGCGATACCGCCCTGCTCAACACCCAGCTCGACTGCCTGCGCCAGCTCTACGGCGGTACGGTCATCGATGATTGGCAGGCTCTCGCCCGCAATCAGTCCTGGGATCAGCTCACCGCGGAACTGCTGATCAGGCATTACGATCCTGCTTATACGCGCGCCATCAACAGCCACTATCCGCGACTGCCGCTGGCCTCGCGTTTTGTACTCACCGCTCATTCAGAGGCGGCCATGACGCAACTCGCCTGCGATGTGCTGGCAGAAACGACTGCAATGACCGGAACCGCCGCCCGGTAGCAGTCCGCCGGCTAAACTGTCGCGACGCCGGCTTTCTCCGCGCAGCGCACCGGCCAGGCGGTGGTTTCCGGGACTTGCGCCAGCGCCGCGCCGCGGCCTACCCCGCAATACTCAAAACCCAGCGCGCGCATCTGCTGCGGTTCGTACTGATTGCGCCCGTCAACGATCAGGCGGCCGCGCATGCGGGCTTTCATGGCGTCGAAATCGGGCGAGCGGAAGGGTTTCCATTCCGTCGCCAGCACCAGCGCATCTACGCCGTCGAGCGCCAGATAGGGATCATCCGCGAATTGCAGTGCCCCCGAGACCAGCCACGCCGCCGGCAACTCCTCACGCGCCCGCGGCATGGCCACCGGATCATAGGCCAGCACCCGTGCACCAGCAGCCAGCAGATCACCAATGATCGCAATGGCCGGCGCTTCGCGAAGGTCATCCGTGTTGGGCTTGAACGACAGACCCCAGACGGCAAAGCGCCGGCCCTGCAGGCGGTGTCCATAGCGCTCGGCGATGACTTCGGATGCCCATTGTTTCTGCGCTTCATTGGTGCGGGTCACTGCGGCCAGGATATTGGGCTCGACTTTGGCCTGCCGCGCCATGTCGATCAGCGCGCGCACATCTTTGGGAAAACACGAACCGCCGTAGCCGCAGCCGGCGTAGAGGTAGGAATAACCGATGCGCGTGTCGGAACCGATGCCGCGCCGCACGTTTTCGATATCCGCACCCAGCGCGTCGCACAGCTTTGCCATCTCGTTCATGAACGAAATCCGTGTCGCCAGCATCGCATTGGCTGCGTATTTGGTCAGTTCGGCATCGCGCACACCCATCACGATCAGCCGCTCATGGTTGCGCACGAACGGCGCATACAGTCCGCGCATCACGCGCTCGGCGCGTTCGCCATCGGATCCGATGATGACGCGGTCCGGGTTCATGAAATCATGCACTGCCGTACCTTCGCGCAGGAATTCGGGATTGGCCACCACATCGTGCGAGTACGTCAGGCCGCGCTGCGCTGCTGCGCGGTCGAGAACATCGCGGATACGCTGCACAGTGCCCACCGGCGCCGTGGACTTGTTGACCACGACGCAGCCGGGCGGCATGTGCTGTCCGATTTCGACTGCCGAGGCCATCACATGACGGGTGTCGGCACCGCCATGCGCCAGTGGCGGCGTGCCCACGGCAATAAACACCACCTCGGCGTCGGCCAGGGCTGCGCGTGGATCGCTGGTGAAGGACAGGCGGCGCTGTTGTGAATTGCGCTGTGCCAGCGACTCGAGACCGGGCTCGAAAAAAGGCAGGATGCCCAGCCGCAGTTGCGCCACTTTTCGCGCATCACTGTCGACACAAGTGACCAGATTGCCCATCTCGGCCAGACACGCCCCCGTGACCAGGCCCACATACCCGCATCCCATCACCACGATATTCATGATATCCGCTCCGGTGCAATTAAAAATTCCGGGCCGCAGCCCCGGGTCACAGCCCCGGGTCACAGCCCCGATTGCACCGATGATCGTCAAGCGACGTTGCCGCAATAAGTCAAGCACATGACATATTGGCTGCAATGCGTCGCGGCAATGCCGTCGCGACCGGCTCCGGCAACAAGCTGTTGCGCGACGCAAAGAATTGAGCCAAGATATCTGCAAGTTCACTACCGTAGCCCACAGACTCATCAGCGTGCCGGATAAATCTGCAACTGCGCCCGCACCGGATTTCGAGCTCCCTGCCACGGGAGGCAAGACTTTCAAGCTTGGCGCCCTGCGCGGCCAGACGGTAGTCCTCTACTTCTACCCCAAAGACAACACTCCCGGCTGCACCACCGAAGGCCAGCAGTTCCGCGACCTCTATCCGCAGTTCATCAAGGCCGGCTGCGCGGTATACGGCATTTCACGCGACACCCTGAAGTCGCACGAAAACTTCAAGGCCAAGATGTCTTTCCCGTTCGAGCTGCTGAGCGACGCCGATGAAATCGCCTGCAAGCTGTTCGACGTGATCAAGATGAAAAACATGTATGGCAAACAAGTGCGCGGCATCCAGCGCAGCACGTTTGTCATCGACAGTAACGGCATGATTCGCCGCGAGTGGCGCGGCGTGAAAGTGCCCGGGCATGCGCAGGAGGTGCTGGAATTCGTAAAAACCCTGACCTGACCTCCCGGGCATCCGTTTCCGCAGTACTCGTATTGCGTTTCATTCGTTTTCCTTCACCCCGACCCCCTGGAGGCCCATGATTCAGCGCAACAAGGCTGCACCCTCGTCTGCCGTTGTCACCCGTATCTCCAGCGCCGCCACCAAGCTGTTCGTGCTCGACACCAACGTGATGATGCACGATCCGACCAGCCTGTTCCGTTTCGAGGAACATGACATCTTCATCCCGATGGCGACCCTCGAGGAACTCGACGGCAACAAAAAGGGCATGTCGGAGGTGTCGCGCAACGCGCGCCAGGCCAGCCGTTACCTCGACGAACTGGTCGGTGCGCTGCAGGGCGACATCACCGGTGGCATTCCGCTGGAATTGCACGGCGACAAGGCAGCGACCGGCCGGGTGTTCCTGCAGACCGAGGCCATCAACAGCCAGTTGCCGGCCAGCCTGCCCAGCGGCAAGGCCGACAATCAGATCATCGGCGTGGTCAAACACCTGCAGGAAATTCACGCCAAGCGGCAGGTCATCCTGGTGTCGAAAGACATCAACATGCGCATCAAGGCCCGCGCGCTGGGTCTGGCCGCCGAGGATTATTTCAACGACAAGGTTCTCGAAGACACCGACCTGCTCTACACCGGCATCTGCGCGCTGCCGGCGGATTTCTGGGACACCCATGGCAAGGACATGGAATCCTGGCAGCAGGCCGGACACACCTATTACCGGGTGCACGGCCCGCTGTGCCGCAGCCTGCTGGTCAACCAGTTTGTTTATCTCGAGGGCGACCAGCCGTTCCAGGCCCAGGTGCGCGAGGTCAGCGGCAAAACCGCGATCCTGCAGACGCTGAAGGACCACAGTCACCAGCGCAATAATGTCTGGGGGATTACCGCGCGCAACCGCGAGCAGAATTTCGCGCTGAATGCACTGATGAATCCTGACATCGACTTCATCACCCTGCTCGGCCAGGCCGGCAGCGGCAAGACGCTGATGACGCTGGCAGCCGGACTTGCACAAACCCTGGATGAAAAACTGTTCTCGGAAATCATCTTCACCCGCGTCACCGTGCCGGTGGGCGAAGACATTGGCTTCCTGCCCGGGACCGAAGAGGAAAAAATGAATCCGTGGATGGGCGCGCTGGAAGACAACCTCGACGTGCTCAACAAGACCGATGACGAGGCCGGCGAATGGGGGCGTGCGGCAACCCGCGACCTGATCCGCTCGCGGATCAAGGTCAAGTCGCTGAATTTCATGCGCGGCCGCACTTTCCTCAACAAGTTCCTGGTCATCGACGAGGCACAGAATCTGACACCGAAACAGATGAAAACCCTGATCACCCGCGCCGGGCCCGGCACCAAGGTCATCTGCCTCGGCAACATTTCGCAGATTGACACGCCGTACCTGACCGAGGGCAGTTCAGGACTGACTTATGTGGTGGACAGGATGAAGGGCTGGCAGCACGGCGGCCATATCACGCTGATGCGCGGCGAACGCTCGCGGCTGGCCGATCACGCGTCCGAGGCGCTGTGATGCAAGGAAGGGATTAGCTGAGATGCGCTGAATGCGCGCTGAATGTACGCCGGGGGCGACCGGTCAGAACGAACTGTCGCCGCCGGCGTAACTCTCGAAGCGGGTATGGCGCCCGAGGAAGGTCAGGTCGATTTTTCCGACCGGGCCGTTACGCTGCTTGGCGATGATGATTTCGGCGATGCCCTTGCGCGGCGTGTCCTGGTTGTAGACTTCGTCGCGGTAGATGAACAGGATTACGTCGGCGTCCTGCTCAATGGCGCCGGACTCGCGCAGATCCGACATCATCGGCCGTTTGTCCTGACGTGAATCGACACTGCGGTTCAATTGCGACAGCGCGATCACCGGCACCTTGAGTTCCTTGGCCAGACCCTTCAATCCCCGCGATATCTCGGCGATCTCGGTGGCGCGGTTCTCTTCACGGCCGCCCGAGGTGCCCGACATCAGTTGCAGGTAGTCGATCACGATCAGCGACAAGCCGCCGCACTGGCGGTGCAACCGGCGCGCGCGTGAGCGCACTTCCAGTGCATTCAGCCCGGCAGTATCGTCGATGAAAATCTGCGCATCATTGAGCTTGCCTACCGCATCCACCAGCCGCGGCCAGTCCTCTTCCTTGAACGTGCCGGTACGCAACTGGTGCTGGTCCACACGCCCCACGGAACCGATCATCCGCATCGCCAGCTGTGGACCCGACATCTCCATGCTGAACACGGCGACGGCTTTTTTGCTCTCCAGCGCAGCGTGCTCCACCATGTTCATCGCCAGCGCGGTCTTGCCCATCGACGGCCGCCCGGCAATGATGATCAGCTCGCCCTGCTGCAGGCCCGAGGTGTAACGATCAAGATCGACATAACCCGTCGACAGGCCGATCACATCATTCTTGTTTTCGCGGCTGTAGAGCATGTCGATGCGCTCTACGGTCTCTGTCAGCAAGGGATCAATCTTGACGAAACCCTGCTTGGTCTTGGCCCCCGCCTCGGCGATCTGGAACACCTTGCCCTCGGCTTCGTCGATCAACACCAGCGCGTCCTTGCCGCTGGGCGTGTAAGCAGAATCGGCAATCGCAGTACCGACAGCAGCCAGGTTGCGCAGGATGGAGCGCTCACGCACGATCTCGCCGTAACGGCGGATGTTGGCCGCACTCGGCGTGTTCAGCGCCAGTGAGCCGATGTATGCCTGCCCACCGACATCTGCCAGCTTGCCGCTGCGCTCGAGGCTCTCGGCGACAGTCAGTGCATCCGCCGGTTTGTTGTGGTCAACGAGCTGCGCGATGTGCTGGAAAATCGTGCGGTGATCGGCACGGTAAAAATCGGCTTCGTTGACGACATCGGCAATACGTTCCCATGCCGCGTTATCGAGCAGCAGTCCACCGAGCACCGACTGCTCGGCTTCGACGGAATGCGGCGGTGTGCGCACGGCATCCAGCTGCGCATCTTTGGTAATCGGGGTGACGAGCTGAACCATCTGGATGGATATTATATAACCTATTGTTTTTAAAGGTTAATTTAATTGCCGTCGATGATAAGTAAATGTGGCGGAAACGTGGCAATAACGCAGCAAAAAAAGTGGAAAACGCAGCAAAACGTTCTTGAAATCGTATTATCAGCCTGCGATCAATTCAATGTACAGAAAAAAAAGGGCTGTCGCCAGCCCTTTTTCTGTACCGCAAAAAACCGTTTTGATTCAGTGACGTGACTACGCGGCATCCCCGAGCACCGACACGGTGATCGACACGATCACATCGGTATGCAGCGCCACTTTCAGCGGAAAGTCACCGATCGTTTTCAGTGAGCCTTCCGGCATGCGAATCGACGCCTTCTGCACTTCGAAACCGAGGGTTTTCAGCGCGTCTGAAATGTCGGAATTGGTGACTGAGCCGAACAGCTTGCCATCGACGCCGGCCTTTTGCGTGATCTGCACCATCAGGCCTTCCAGCTTGGCCGATTTTTCCTGCGCCTGCGACAGAATTTCGGCCTGCGCCTTTTCGAGCTCGGCACGGCGCTTTTCGAATTCCGCCATGTTGACGGTCGTCGCGCGCTTGGCCTTGCCCTGCGGGATCAGGAAATTGCGGGCATAGCCGTCCTTGACGCGAACCACATCACCCAGCGTGCCCAGGTTCGTAACTTTTTCAAGCAGTATGACTTGCATGTCTGGCCTCTCAGTGCAGGTCGGTGTACGGCAGCAGCGCCAGGAAGCGCGCGCGTTTCACCGCAATCGACAACTGGCGCTGGAAACGCGCCTTGGTGCCCGTGATCCGGGCCGGGATGATCCTGCCGTTTTCGTTGATGAAGTCCTTCAGGATGTTGATGTCCTTGTAGTCCACCTGCTTGATGCCTTCAGCAGTGAACCGGCAGAACTTGCGGCGACGAAAAAGGGCATTGCCTTTTTTGCGGCCGTCCTTGCCCTTGCCTTTACCCTTGAACTTCCCTTTACCACCACTTCCGCCCAATCTAGGCATATCGTTTCCTTTTTTAACTTATCGATTTTTTCCAAAAACATGACAGCCTCGGCAGAGGCATGTTTGTGTCATTATTTATGAAACTTTCAATAATTCCATGTTCGTGACATGAAGGACCACTTGCCTGCTCATGCGATGCTTGCGATTCAGGAACCCCTGCACCGTGACCTGACAACCCTGGCGCATTTGCGCAATGCGAGTGGCCATGTCTCCCGTGGCCTTGGCCGGCATGTCGAATTCAACCTGGCGCTGGTTACCTGCCTCGGTCTGACTGGAGGCATGGGCCAGGGTGAAATCTACAACCGGCAGTCCGGCGGGCGTGTGGCGCAGCGGATCAATCGCGGTCAGAGTTGCACTCAAGCTGACCGTATTTCCGCTCACTTATTGCAGCCTGCTCAGGCAGCACTCTCCACGACGGCAGGCGCAGCAGCAGGCACCGGTTTGACCGCATCGTCAGTGCTGACCGGACGCGATTTCTCTTCGCGCATCATCACCGACGGGCCGGTGACGGCTTCGTCCATGGTGACCGTCAGGTGGCGCAGCACGGCATCGTTGAACTTGAACGCGTGTTCCAGTTCGAGCAGCGTTTCATTGTCGCACTCGATGTTCATGAGTACGTAATGCGCCTTGTGCAGTTTCTGGATCGGGTAGGTCAGCTGGCGGCGGCCCCAGTCTTCGAGGCGATGCATCGTGCCCTTGTGGGCGGCAATCATCTGGCGATAACGTTCAATCATCGCCGGCACTTGTTCGCTTTGGTCCGGATGGACGATCAAAACGATCTCGTAATGTCGCATTTATAGTCTCCTTATGGGCTAGTTGGGCCGCCCGTGATGCGAGCACGGTGCGGCAAGGATGGTGTTTCTCAAAACGTTTTTACAAAAAACCAGCGCGGCCTGAAGCCGCGCGGGAGGGCGGATTATACCGGAACCGCTTCAGGAATCAAGGGCTTGTACAGCCCTGAAAACGATGCGCAGGGATCAGTAAATGACTGCCAGGCTGGCGTTCATGCGCTGCTCGTTGGTCTGGCGGGTGCCATGGGCCTTGAGGATCTGCGCCACATCGACCCGCAGGCTGACCGATTTGCCGAAGGCCATGCGCAATCCGACACCGGTGCTGGCCAGATATTTACCCGCCTGCTCACCCGCCAGCGCATCGTTGCGGGATACCGAACCGAAGTCATAGAACCCGACCAGCCGTGAGCGCCATTTATCGTTCAGACCCACCTTGTCGGAAAAATTGGGGGTGTAGAGCTCGACCTGGGTTGCATAACCGCGATCATTGGAGGCTTCGCGCGGCAGGTAACCACGCACGGTATCCACTCCGCCGACACCAAATTGTTCGCCGGGAATCAGTGCATCCTGGGTGTATTGCCCTATGTAGGCAATTCGTCCCTGCCATTCGTTGCGGAAGGCATGACTGAAACTCGTGCCGTAACGCAGGATTGTATAGTCCTTGTTGGCGCCGAACCGGGTGGCCTGAAAGTCGGCCGCCCTGCCGTCATTGCCGCCGGGGAGACTGCGCGCCAGTGAGGCATTAAACGACCACTCGCTGGCGGTCATTCGCTTCAAACCGGCATAGCCGATGGAAACCGGGTGCACGGTAATGTCCGGAACAATACCGATACCCGCCAGCGTGACGTTGTTCTGATAGGCGCGGTAATCGATACTCGCGTACACCTTGTGCTCGATGTCCCCCGACTTGGGCAAATAATAGTTCCAGCGCGCGCCGTAAATCGAGCCCTTGCCGCTGACGGCAAATAACCCGCCCACCGTCCCTGAATCCACATCCGAGTAACCGGCGAAGAGGTCGAGCGAACTGTTCAGGTGGTAATAAGGGATCCGGTAGCCAACGCCGTAGATCGCCACATCATTGAAATGACCCGGCGAAGAAATATATTGCAGTGACAGCGTATGGTCGCGGTCAAAGAGATTGGTGTGCTGGTAACCCACGCCGAGGCGCCAGTATCCGGTGTCGGCCGTGCCGGTATTATCCAGTGTGCCCACCAACCGCCACGGTCGGTCATCCGTCACCCGCACGTTGACATCCACCAGGCCTTCGCTGGCACCCGAGCGCAGCAGCACGTTGGTTTGTTTGACCGGGTGTTCAGCCGCAATCTGCAGATTGCGCGCAATGTCGTTGGAATTGGGGGTTTCGCCTTCCTTCACGCTGGGCAAGGCGCGGCGTATGTTGGCCGAGCTGAAATGTTCATTGCCCTCGACTACAACCTTGCCGATTTTCGGCTGGATGATGTTGAAGCGCACTACCCCCTTGGTGATGTCCTGTTCCGGCAACGCCACCTGGATCACGCCGTAACCGCGCTCGCGATAGGCACCCTCCAGGGCTTCCAGCGCACGCTGGACATCGCTGAAATCCTTGTCCTTGCCGGTATAGGGCGTGACCAGACGCTGGATGAGATCGGCGCCCAGCACCGAGTCACCGCTGACTTCAAAGCTCTGGATGGTAAATTTGGGCGCGGGCGTCACCACATCCTGCGCCACGGCATGCCCGAAGAGCCCCAGCAGGGCCAGCACGAAATACCAGCGACGCATCACAATTGATATATAAATCATTGTTTTATAAATCTTATTAATGAATTTCGCCGTATCCCTGACTGCGTCACCCCACATTTTTCAGGCGCACGCCAGACGCACGCATACCCCTGTTTAGGCGTTGAATTATCGCAGATTTCCGTGTTTTTTCCATGTTTTCAGACCCAGGGGCGCCTTTTCAACACAAAAAAACCCGGCGCCTTTCGCCGGGTTTTTTGTCGATCAAAGGCTACCTGCAAACTGGCGCCTCCTTGTCCTTGCTCTTTTTGGTGTCTTCGAACACGTCCTTGTCCTTTTCGGGGTCGGGCAGCTTGGTGGATTCACCCAAGGCCACGATGAGGGTGTCGGTGGGTGGTGATGGCGCGGTTGTGTTGGTGCCACTGTAAGTGACGAACAGACCGTTGCCGATACTGGCCGGGCTGCCGTTGGAAAAAAAGCCGGTGTTGGTCACCGGATCGTAGACCACGCCGGCAATGCCGTTGATGGAAAAACCCCCGCCGTTCAGACCCGTGAAATCGATACGAATGGTGGTTGGTGAAGAGGCTTCGATGCGTCCGCCATAACTCATGGTGCCGTTGATATTGATCACACCGCCTACTGCCATCAGCACGTCAGGACTGCCGAGTATCCGGCTCTGGTCCACCAGCACATTGCCGCCGGTAACGACAGAAGTGAGGCCGTTAAAGGAACCCAGGGTGGAATATCCGCCGTAAGTACCGGGGAGCACGCTTAAATTCCCCCCCGCAACAGCGGTAGTACTGACATTGCCCCGCACATTGACGCCGTAGTTGATCGCTTGAGGGCCGGCAATCGTCAGATTTCCACCGGCACCGAGCAATAAATTGCCGGAGGCATACACATTCTGGCGAATGTTCAAATCGCCACCCGCCAGCATCACAACATCAGCACTGGAACTGACACCCTCGCCGCCATCAACCGTCAGCGCACCAGTCGCCTGTACTGCTGCAACAACGCCGGCAGTCTGCATGCTCCTGAGCTTCAAGTCGCCGGTATTGAAAATGCCCGCGCCGCCGTTAGATGAATAAACGTCCAGGTTATTTGAAATCTGGGTTTCCAGCGGATTGGCTGCTGTGCCTACACCGCTCCAGCCTGACAGATAGGCTCGCGCCGCACTTATATTCAGCCCAGTATTGCCGTCAATGATGGCACCGTTATTGCTGACAATCTGGAGATCATAGTTGCTGCTGACCAAGCCCAGCGTAACGTCCCCGCCCGCAGACAAATTGATATCAGAGTAAGGCCCGTTCGCAATGACAGTGCTGGTGGCCGTGTTCAGCAAGCCCTTTGCATAAATAGTGACATAACCTTCACCACCGTCGGCGCCGAGCCCCGAGATCACGCTGTTGTTGACATTGATGCTACCGCCATAACTCGCGTCATCGGCCCGAATTACAACGTGCCCGTCATTCCCCGAACTACCCTGAGCAGTGATGTTGTTGTTGATCGTAAGATTGGCAACGGGGTTACCAGAGTTGCCTCTCGCCGTAATCTCAATCCTCGCATCGCCCGCAGGATTGTTCACGGAAATCCCATCGACACCACCGACCGTTCCGACGGTCAGTGATTTGCTGTTCAGGAACTTGAAATTCTGGACAGCCTTGCCTGCAATCGTATTCACTGCATTTGGCGTGGAGCTATTATCCAGATAAATACTGCCAAAATTGCTGACGGCAAGCAATCGATCGGCTGCAATCGGCCCCCCGTTTGCAGTGAATTGAGTGATATTACCGCCAGCAATCAGACGCACCTCACCCAGAGTCGAGATTGGACCATTCAGCAGAATTGAAGCCGCCGAATTTGTAATCATCGGCGTCGCTGGCGCACTTATGCCGTCCCAGCCTGCGTAAAGATTGACGCCGCCAATACCGCTATTAGTAATAGAGGCATTGACCTCAATATTATTACGCGCAACGAGCGTCAGAATACCTGCACTGCTCCAAGTTACGCTGTCATCCACAAAGATATTACCAACACCAACAGCAGTACCGTTGTCTGAAACATAGGTCACGTTAGTGCCGCCGTAGGCGTCCAGTTGCAAAGCCAAAGTAGCGCCGCTGATGTCGCCGCCGTACGAGGATGAGATATAAAAATCATTGACCGGATCAATCAACCAGGTACCCAATTGCCCGCCGCCACTGGCTGCCGCTGTAATGCGGGCGCTGTCGGCCACCTTCACCGTGGCCGCCGAGGTTTCAATAAACCCGCCATTACCGGGATTCGCGGACGCAATCGCCGACGCGTCCAGCTTGCCGGCAACCTGGGTCAAGCCATCGGTCATATCGGACAGTGCGAAAATCTGGCCCCCGTTGGTGCCACGCGCGCTTGTAACACTGCCCGCTTCCAACGTAGTGCTCTTGGTGGACTTCAGTATGATGCGACCGCCTTCAGCCACCGCGCTGTCGGCGCTGATGACGCCGCTCTGCTTGATCAGCCCGGCGTAGATGCCGATGCGCCCCGCTTCCGCGGTGATTGTGCCAAGGTTGCGCGCTTCGTTATCCGGCGCGACGATTTCCACGCGCAGGTTGGGCGTGCCCGGATTGACCAGTTCCACGCTGTTGCCCGCCGCCAGCACCACTTCGCCGTTCGGGCTGGTGATCAGGCCTTGATTGCTCACTGCCTTGCCGACCAGATACACGCTGCCGCCGGTGATGCTGCCCTGATTCACCACGCTGCCGGCGCCGGCACCGTCGGTGAAGCGCATGCGGTTGTTGAGGAAATCGTCGTTGCTCAGGTTCAGGGTCGAGGCCACCAAGCCGGCGACGTTGATCTGCGCCCCGGCGCCGAACACGATGCCGTTGGGATTGAGCAGGAACACGCGGCCGTTGGATTGCAATGCGCCGAGAATCGCCGAGGGATCCTGACCGATCACGCGGTTCAGCACCGCTGACAAGGCCGAGGGCTGGATGAACCGCGTCAGTTCATTGACGCCGATCGAGAACGAGCCCCAGTTGATGATCGCGTTGTGGCTGTTTGTGATGTTGAGGATGTTGCCGGCGGTGGCGAAGGTCGCGGTGCCGTTAACCACCGTGGGATTGACCGGATTGGCCAGCGCAATACTGCCGGAGAAGCAGGTGGCCACGGCGAGTGCGACGGCGGTAGGTTTGATTCGGTGATAAAGCGCGCTTGTTGATTGTGTTCGCACTGAATCGTATCGCAACGTCGATTTACGCATGGTGGCCCCTGTTATCTTTTGCCGCCGATACACAACTGCCCCGATGATCGGCGGTCGCTAATCTCCATGAATTCTAAGCGGTTATTGCGTATTTTGGCGAACATTTTGCGGCTGAATCACTGCGGGACGTGACTTATTTCACGCCAGGAGTCACGCCAGGAAACGGGTACGTTCAGCGCTTGCGCCGCTGCCGCCGCGCCTCGGCCAGACAGATCCCCGCTGACACCGAGACATTCAGGCTTTCGACGCTGCCCAGCATGGGAATCCGCGCCAATTCATCGCAGGTTTCGCGGGTCAGCCGGCGCATGCCCTCACCCTCGGCGCCGAGTACCCAGCCCAGCGCGCCTTCGAGTTTGACACCGTACAGATCGTGTTCAGCGCGTTCGTCGGCTCCGACCAGCCAGATATTGCGTTCTTTCAATTCGCGCATGGTACGCGCGAGGTTGGTGACCATGATGTAGGGCACGGTGTCCGCAGCGCCGCTGGCCACCTTGGCCACCGTGGCATTGAGTCCTACCGCGTGGTCCTTGGGCGCAATCACCGCATGCACACCCATGCCGTCGGCCACGCGCAGGCAGGCACCGAGGTTGTGCGGATCGGTGACGCCGTCGAGCAGCAACAGCAGCGGCGCTTCGGTCAGTTCATCAAGCACGTCTTCGATATGGGTCGGCATGCGCACCGCTTCCACTCGCGCCGCGACACCCTGATGCCGCGCCTGCCCGGTCATGCCGTCGAGACGCTTGGCATCGACCAGCATCACCCGCGCACCACGTGTTTCGGCCAGTGCCAGCAAATCTTTCGCCCGTCGGTCATTACGACTGCCGTCGAGATAAATCTCGCGCACCACGCCGTCACGCTGGCGCAGGCTGCTGGTGACCGCGTGAAAGCCGTGGATCAGGCGCAATTCGCTCATGGCTCTGGTGACTGGTGACTGGTAACTGGTGACTGGTGACTGGTAACTGGTAACTGGTAACTGGTAACTGGTAACTGGTAACTGGTAACTGGTAACTGGTAACTGGTAACTGGTAACTGGCAACTAATTGATTTTATTTAATATTTTATTGTTTCATCCGGCCAGCACAAAATCGATGCGCGCGGCATTCAGGTCAACCTTGGCAATTTTCACCCGCACCCTGTCACCGAGGCGATAGCGCTGCTTGGTCCGTTCGCCCATCAGCTCGTGTTTGCCGGCGTCGTACTTGAAGTAATCCTTGCCCAGATCGGAAATGTGCACCAGTCCCTCGACATAAATGCCGTCGAGCGCGACAAAGGCGCCGAAGGCGGCGACTCCGGCAACGCTGCCCATGAACACTTCACCGACGCGATCACGCATGTAATAACACTTCAGCCACGCCGTCACATCGCGCGTGGCCTCGTCGGCCCGGCGTTCAGTCTTGGAACACTGCCCACCCAGTTCATTCCAGTCACCGGGCTCGTATTTTTTGCCGTTGAGCACCGCCTTGATCGCGCGATGCACCAGCAGATCCGGATAACGGCGGATCGGCGAGGTGAAATGGGTGTACGACTCATAAGCGAGGCCGAAATGACCGTTGTTTTTCGGCGTGTACACCGCCTGCTTCAGTGAACGCAGCATCACCGTCTGCAGCAGTTGCTCATCAGGGCGGCCTTTGACCTTGGTCAGCAGCTTGGCGTAATCGGAGGCGTGGGGTGTCTCACCGCCGCTCAACTGCAGCCCGAAACCTTTGAGGAAATCGCGCAGGGCTTCGAGTTTCTCCGGTGTCGGACCCTCATGGACACGGTACAGCATCGGATGTTCATGGCCATGCAGGAACGCCGAGGTGCACACATTCGCCGCCAGCATGCATTCCTCGATCACGCGATGCGCATCATTGCGCACCACCGCGACAATGTTTTCGATCTTGCCTTTGTCATCGAAAATCATCTGGGTTTCGGTGGTTTCGAAATCGATGGCGCCGCGTTTTTTACGCGCCTTTGCCAGCTGGTGATACAGCCGGTACAGCGTTTCGAGGTGCGGCACCAGCGCCTTGCGTTTCTTCGCTGCAGTGCCCTTGGGATCTTCGAGAATGGCGGCAACTTCGGTATAAGTGAAGCGCGCATGTGACAGCATCACCGCCGGGAAAAACTTGAATTTTTTGATATTGCCATGGGCATCGATCTGCATGTCGCAGACCATCGCCAGCCGCTCGACATCGGGATTGATCGAACACAAACCGTTCGAGATCGCTTCCGGCAGCATCGGGATCACCCGCCGCGGGAAATAAACTGAATTACCCCGTTCCCGTGCTTCCTCGTCCAGCGCATCACCAGCCTGCACGTAATGGCTGACGTCAGCGATCGCCACCACCAGGCGGAAACCGCTGCCTTCCGGCTCGCAATACACCGCATCGTCGAAATCCCGCGCGGTCTCGCCGTCGATGGTCACCAGCGGCATGTCGCGCAGATCCACCCGGCCGCGATGATCCGTACTGCGCACCGTCTTCGGCAGCTTGGCCGCAACGGCTTCGGCTTCCGGCGAAAAAATCCACGGCAGCGCGTGTTTCCTGAGCGCGATTTCGATTTCCATGCCCGGATCGGCATAGTTGCCGAGAATCTCGACCACCCGCGCCAGCGGCTGCGCATGACGCCCCGGCTGGTTGATGATTTCAACCGTCACCACCTGCCCGACCTTGGCCTTGCCCGCCTCACCCGCCGGCACCACAAATTCCTGGCTTATACGTTTGTCTTCGGCGGCGACAAAAGTCACGCCGTGTTCGACATGCAAGCGGCCGACAAAACGCGTCTGGCCATGTTCCAGCACTTCGACGATTTTGCCTTCCGGCCGGCCGCGGCGGTCGAGGCCGCTGATGCGCGCCATGACCCGGTCGCCGTGCAGCACTTTCTGCATTTCACCCGGCGCGAGGAACAGATCCGGGCCGTCGTCTTCGCGCTGCATGAAGCCGAATCCGTCCTTGTGGCCCAGCACGCGGCCGCGGATCAGATCCAGCTTTTCGACCACGCACAAGTCACCGCGCCGGTTGCGCATGATCTGGCCGTCGCGTTCCATCGCGCCGATGCGGCGACTGAAGGCATCGCCATCACGTTTGCCGATGTCGAGTTGCTTGACCAGGTCTTTTTCGTCCATCGGCACGCCGGCCTCGACCAGGACTTCGAGGATCAGTTCGCGGCTCGGCACCGGGTGTTCATAACGTTCGGCTTCACGCGCCATGAACGGGTCACGGGTGCGTCTGGGGGCTTGCCCGGAGGAGGAGGTTTTTTTAGGTTTTTTCATTTGAATTAATAGCTTTCATGGGCTAGAATCCCGCCCTCGCCCAGATGGCGGAATTGGTAGACGCACCAGCTTCAGGTGCTGGCGGGTAATACCGTGGAGGTTCGAGTCCTCTTCTGGGCACCAAAGTAGTTAGTGATGAGCGCGAAGTGATGAGTGCTGAGTTGGGCACTCATTGCTCCGCGCTCATTTTTGTTTCAATTTTGGTTTCAATCAAACGGATTCCGGCGAACGATGGTGTGTTCGCGATCCGCTCCGGTGGAAACAATATCGATCGGCACACCGCACACCGCTTGCATGCGATCGAGGTAATTGCGCGCCGCCAGCGGCAGGTCATCAAACCGCGTGACGCCCACCGTGCTGTCTTTCCAGCCCGGCATTTCTTCATACACTGGCTGACACTCAGCCAACAACTCGGCGCCGAACGGCAGGATGTCGCGCGCGACGCCGTTCATCTTGTAGCCGATGCCGATCTGCACGCTTTCCATACCATCGAGCACGTCAAGCTTGGTCACACACAGTCCCGACACGCCGTTGATCTGGATCGAGCGCTTCAGCGCAGCCGCATCAAACCAGCCGCAGCGCCGCGGCCTGCCCGTGGTCGCGCCGACTTCATTGCCGCGGGTGGCAATCTGCCGGCCGATGTCGTCATCGAGTTCGGTCGGGAACGGTCCGGAGCCGACTCTGGTCGTATAAGCTTTGGTGATGCCCAGCACGTAATGCAGGCTCTGCGGGCCGATGCCGGCGCCGGGGGCCGCCGCACCCGCCACGCAATTGCTCGAGGTGACAAACGGATAGGTGCCGTGATCGACGTCGAGCAAGGTGCCCTGGGCGCCTTCGAACAACAGATTTTTACCGGCCTGCTGGGCCTCATAGAGCAAACGCGGCACATCGGCGACCATCGGCTTGATGCGCTCGGCATAGGCCATGGTGTCATCCAGCGTTTTCTGGAACGGGACGATATCAACCTTGAAATAATTCTTCAGCACGAAATTGTGGAAATCCAGCACTTCACCGAGCTTCGCCGCAAAACGTTCGCGGTGAAACAGGTCCTGCAGCCGGATCGCGCGCCGTGCCACCTTGTCCTCGTACGCCGGACCGATGCCGCGCCCGGTGGTGCCGATCTTGCCGGCGCCCTTGGCCGCCTCACGGGCGCGGTCCAGCGCCACGTGATAGGGCAGGATCAAGGGGCAGGCTTCGCTGATTTTCAGCCGCCCGGCCACATCGACGCCGGCCTTTTTCAGCGTATCCACTTCTTCCAGCAGCGCTTCCGGCGAAATCACCACGCCGTTGCCGATATAACAGGCCACCTTGTCGCGCAGAATGCCCGAGGGAATCAGGTGCAACACCGTCTTTTTGCCGTTGATCACCAGCGTGTGTCCGGCGTTATGACCGCCCTGGAAACGCACCACGCCTTCAGAGCGATCGGTCAGCAAATCGACGATCTTGCCCTTGCCCTCATCCCCCCACTGGGTACCCACTACCACTACATTCCTGCTCATAACCTTGTTGCCTTTTTATCTGTAAAATTTACCAATAAAATCATATACTTATAATTACTTATTCACCTGGTTACTTAATCACTTAATTACTTAATTACTCGATCCCGGATTACTAGATTTTCTGTATCACCCAGCGTCCGGCGCGGCGCACCAGAGCCCGTTCGCAAGCCAGTTCACCGCGAAACCGGGTATGACCCGGCAGGTCTTCAATAACCACTGTGCCCCGCCCCCGCAACGCGGCGATGGAGCGCTGCAATGCGCCGTCCCGGGGCCGATACGGCGCCAGCACCCGCGACTCGCGCAGCACGCCGGCGCCGGCCGCCAATTCGCGCAGGTCCATGCTGAATCCCGTTGCCGGCCGGGCACGGCCGAAGGCCTTGCCCACCTCGTCGTAACGCCCACCCTGCGCCAGCGCATTGGGCCGGGCGTTGGCGTAAGCCGCGAACACGACACCACTGTGATAGTGGTAACCGCGCAGCTCGCCCAGATCAAAACTGCGCGCAGTTACCAAACCGGGCACCAGATCGGCCAGTTGTTTCGACAGTGCGGACAGGTCGCGCAATGCCGCGCGGATATCCGGAAGCGCCGGCAGCACCTTGCGCGCGCGCAGCAGCACTTCGGGACCGCCATAGAGTTCCGGCAAAACCGCCAGCGCGGCACGGGTGCTGCGATCGAGCTTGCGTGCCAGTGTCGTAATCGCCGGCGCATCCTTGGCCTGCATCGCCTGGAACAGTTCAGCTTCCAGCCCGCGCGACACTTTCGCACGGCGCAGTAAAGCCCGGAAAATGGCAACGTGGCCGATATCCAGCGACACCTCGCGCACCCCCGCCAACTGCAATGCGCGCAGCATCAGGCGCTGCACCTCGACATCGCTTTCAATGCCGCGATGGCCGTAGATTTCCGCGCCGATCTGCAGCGGCTCGCGCGTCCGGTTCATGCCGTCGGGCAAGGTGCGCAGCACGCTGCCGGCGTAACACAGCCGGGTAATCCCGTCGCGGTTCAGCAGGTGCGCGTCGATGCGGGCGACCTGCGGCGTGATGTCCGCGCGCACCCCCAGCATGCGTCCCGACAACTGGTCGACCAGCTTGAAAGTCTGCAGGTCGAGGTCGTGCCCGGTGCCGGTCAGCAGCGAATCAACGTATTCGAGCAGCGGCGGCATCACCAGTTCATAACCATGCACCGCGAAATCATCAAGAATACGGCGGCGCACCTGCTCGATGCGGCGGGCCTCGCCGGGCAGGATATCTTCAATGTATTCAGGCAGCAGCCAGGTTCTCATCGGACTGTTCAGGGACTGTCAGCAGGCACCGGATTGGCGCAAAGACGCATTATAGAATGCTTGTCAGGCTCAGCGGCCCGCGATGTACAGCAGCGCGAGTCCCGCCAGCAGCGAAGCCAAACCGATAAAGCGCAGTTGACCATCACTCAGCTCGATCAGGCGACGGAAGGTCTCCCGCCAGGCCGCCGGCAGCAGAAACGGCAGCAGCCCTTCGATCATCAGCATCAGGGCAACAGCCGTCAGCAGGTTTTCAGCCATGAATGCAGCCAAGACCACTGGAAAACCGGCGCGGATCGCGCCGGGATCACTTGCCGCCGGTCTTGCCGCCGGATTTCAGGTACTTGAAGAATTCCGAGTTCGGCTCGAGCACCAGCACGTCGTTTTTGCTCTTGAAACTCGCGCGGTAGGCCTCAAGGCTGCGGTAGAACGCGTAGAACTCGGGATTGATCTCGTAGGCTTTCGCGTAATTCGCGGAGGCCTTGGCATCGCCCTCACCCTTGATGCGCTGGGCTTCGCGATAGGCTTCGGCGAGTATCACTTCCTTCTGCTTGTCGGCATCGGCGCGGATTTTCTCCGACTCCGCCGCACCGGTTGAACGCAGTTCGTTGGCCACGCGTTTGCGCTCCGCCTCCATCCGCCCGTAAACCGAGCCGCTGACTTCCTGCGGCAGATCGACACGCTTCAGGCGCACGTCCAGCACTTCGACGCCGATCTTCGAGGCATCTTCGTTGGCCTTTTTGCGCATCAGATCCATGATCTTGTCGCGCTCACCGGACACCACGTCATGTACCGTGCGATTGCCGAACTCGGCGCGCAATCCGTCATTGATGGTCTGCAGCAAGCGCGTCTGCGCGCGCATCTCGTCGCCGCCCACGGAGGTGTAATAGTTGCGCACATCGGTAATGCGCCATTTGACGAACAGGTCCACCAGCACGTTTTTCTTTTCCGAAGTCAGAAAACGCTCGGGCTCTGCCGTATCAATGGTCAGGATGCGCACGTCAAAGAAGCGCACGTTGTCGAGCAGCGGCACCTTGAAATAAAGGCCCGGCGTTTTCTGAATGGCAACCACCTCGCCCAAGCGGAACACGATCGAGTTCTGCCTCTGATCAACCACGAACATCGACATCGACAGGATCAGCAACAGCGCGGCCACGCCGATCAGGATGGGACCGAAATTGCGTTTCATCAGCGGGCCTCCCGTTCACGGCTGCGGAAAGCTTCGCGACCGCGCGCCCCGGTGTCGGCTGCCGCCGGCTCGGCTGATTTGGTCTGCGGCACCGCCTCGGCAGCAACCACGCCCGCCGTCGACATCTGCATCAGTTTGTCGAGCGGCAGATAGAGAATGTTGCCGCCGCTTTTCTGGTCAATCAGGATTTTGCTGGTATTGCTCATGATCTGTTGCATGGCATCGAGATAAAGCCGATCGCGCGTGACCTGCGGCGCCTTGGTGTATTCGGCAACGACCTGACGGAAGCGTGACGCATCACCCTGGGACTGTTCGATCACCCGGCTGCGATAACCTTCGGCTTCCTGCATCAGTCGCGCGGCCATGCCGCGTGCCCGCGGAATCACATCGTTGGCGTAGGCTTCGCCTTCATTTTTCTGGCGCTCGCGGTCCTGGCTGGCCTTCACCGCGTCGTCAAAAGATGCCTGCACCTGCTCCGGCGGCTGCGCGTTCTGCATGGTGACTTTGCTGATGCTGATTCCTGTGCCGTAACGGTCGAGGATTTCCTGCATCAGCTTCTGTGCGCGCGCAGCGACTTCCGCACGGCCTTCAAAAATGACAAAGTCCATGCTGTTACGGCCGACGATTTCACGGATCGATGTTTCCGCGGCCTGCAGCACGGAATCCTCCGGTGCACGACCGTTGAACAGGTAATCGCTCGGGCTCTTCAGGATGTATTGCACCGCGAACTGGACGTCGATGATGTTTTCATCATCGGTCAGCATCAGCGATTCCTTCAGCACCTTGCTCTTGACGTTGTTGCGGTAACCAACCTCGACAGTGCGAACCTGCGCCACATTGACCACTTCGGCCGACTCCACCGGATACGGCAGATGCCAGCGCGGTCCCGGCATGGTTGTTTCGATGAATTTGCCGAAACGCAGCACTACGCCACGCTGACCCTCGTTGACGATGTAGAAGCCACTGGCGATCCACACCACGACGATCAGCAACGCCAGCAGACCGGCACCGCCGCCGATGGCGCCTGCGCTGGGACCGCCGCCCGGCGTTTCACCATTGCTGCCTCCACCGCCCTTGCCGCCAAGCAGGCGGTTCAATTTGCGATTGAGGTTGCGCCAGATCTCGTCGAGGTCGGGCGGTCCCTGGTTGCCGCCGCCGGGACGACGTCCCCACTGCGGATCATTCAATGACAACAGCGGCGCCAGCATTCTGGCAACGCCGGCACTCAGACGCTCGCGTAAGGACTTGGAAGTTTCAATCATTGGCTTGAATAATGAAAAATCGGACAGCAGGAAATTCGAACGGCATCAGGCGAAAAAATCAGGCGGCAACAGGTTGGCTTGGGCTTCTGGCTTCCAGTGCATGCTCCCCGATGGCTTTGCGCAACAGATCGACACCATCACCGGTCAGCGCACTCAACCAAAGGCGGGAAATTCTAGCACACTCATCGCGCTCGTCCCGGGCCGGAAGGCTGCCGCGGTCGATCTTGTTATAGACCATGATCTGCGGCACTTTGTCAGCGCCGATTTCGGCGAGCACGGTGTTCACGGCGACGATCTGGGCATCGCGATCGGCGCTGCTTGCATCAACGACATGCAGCAGCAAATCGGCCTGTATGGTTTCTTCCAGCGTGGACTGAAAGGCCTCGACGAGGGCATGCGGCAGGTGGCGGATGAAACCGACGGTATCGGAGATCACCACTTCTGCGCCCGGGACGCCGCTCATGCGACGGGTGGTCGTATCCAGCGTTGCAAACAGCTGGTCCGCGGCATAGGCATCTGCCTTGGTGATGCGGTTGAACAGGGTCGATTTGCCGGTGTTGGTATATCCCACCAGCGATACCGAAAACACATGGGCCCGCGCCCGCGAGCGGCGCTGGGTTGTGTGCTGGGCATGCACCTTGGCCAGTTTTTCCTTCAGCACCTTGACCCGTTTGCCGAGCAGCCGGCGGTCGGTCTCGAGCTGGGTTTCGCCAGGTCCGCGCATGCCGATGCCACCGCGCTGCCGTTCCAGGTGGGTCCAGCCGCGGACCAGGCGCGTCGACAGATGCTCCAGTTGTGCGAGCTCAACCTGCAGCTTGCCTTCATGGCTGCGGGCGCGCTGGGCGAAAATATCAAGAATCAGGCTGGTGCGGTCGATGACCCGGCACGACAGCTGGCGTTCGAGGTTGCGTTCCTGGATCGGGCTCAGCGCATGGTTGAAAATGACCACCGACGCGCCGGTCTCCTGCTGGATTCGGCCGATTTCCTCGACCTTGCCCTTGCCGGCATACAACGCCGCATCTGGACGGTCACGGCGCCCCTTCACCACCGCACTCACATCGATACCACCGCTGCGCGCGAGCAATTGCAGTTCTTCGAGGCTCTCGGCGTAATCCGGCTCGCCGAGGTCGAGCGCCACCAGCACCGCCTCGGTACCCTTACCTGGCATACCTGGATTACCGGGACTGCCGCTAACCGGGCTGCCCGGACGCTCAGACATCTAAAAAATAATTAAATAAAATCAATTACTTATCTTGATCTTCGTCGGGCTGCAGACTGACCGCACGAGCCGGCACCACGGTCGAAATCGCATGCTTGTAGACCATTTGCGTGACCGTGTTTTTCAACAGCACCACGTATTGGTCGAACGAATCCACCTGTCCCTGCAATTTGATGCCATTGACGAGGTAAATCGAAACGGGGATATGTTCCTTGCGCAAAGCATTCAGGAACGGGTCTTGTAGCAGCTGCCCTTTATTACTCATGGCACCCTCTCTGGGTTGTAGTTATTCGAAAGATCACTCTAGCCTAATTATTCAAGTCTGGCCATAGACTTAGATGCAGACTTAGATGCAGACTTAGCTGCGAATTTACCTGCGTTTTTCATCACTTTTGGCAAACGGATTGCGCCCTGTCTTGAACTCTACTTTGAGTGGCGTTCCGGTGAGTTTGAACGCGTCGCGGAAAAATCGTTCCAGATAGCGACGGTAGGTATCCGGCACCCGATCCAGCGCCGAGCCGTGGATGATGATTCGCGGCGGGTTGTGCCCGCCCTGATGGGCATAACGCAGCTTCGGCCGTACCAGACCGTGGTGCGGGGGCTGTTGCTGCTGGACGGCCAGCATCAGTATCCGCGTCAGCCGCGGCGTCGACAGCTTGGCCATGGCTGCCGCATAAGCGTCATCCACCGAGCGCAGCACCGCTGCGACCCCCTGCCCCTGCAGTGCGGAAATGAAATGGAACTTCGCGAAACTGAGGAAGTTCAGCTTGCGCGCGCCGTCGCGCTTCACCTGCTCGCGCACACCTTCGTCGAGTCCTTCCCATTTATTCACCGCCACCACCAGCGCCCGTCCGGCTTCGAGGATGAAGCCTGCGATATGCGCGTCCTGCTCGGCGATTTCCTGGCTCGCATCCAGCACCAGGATCACGATGTTGGCATCGGCAATCGACTGCAGGGTCTTGATCACCGAAAATTTTTCCGCGGCCTCATCGACCTGGCCGCGTTTGCGCATGCCCGCAGTGTCGATCAGCGTGTAACGTTTGCCGGCGCGTTCGAAATCGATATAAATCGAATCCATCGTGGTGCCCGGCTTATCGAACACCACCACCCGCTCTTCGCCAAGCAGGGCATTGACCAGCGTCGACTTGCCGACATTCGGTCGTCCGACGATGGCGATTTTCGGCTGCTGCTCCGCACTCTCCGACGCCCGCTCGGGCTGCGGAAACTCCTCCAGCACGATATCCATCAGATCGCTGACGTGTTCGCCATGCTCGGCCGAAATCGCCAGAGGATCGCCCAGGCCCAACGCATGAAAATCCGCGGTTGCCGCCGCATGGTTCATGCCTTCGGACTTGTTGACGATCAGCCAGATCTTGCGGCCGCTGCGCCGCAGTTCAGCGCTGATTTCGCGGTCCTGTCCGGTCAAGCCGATGCGTGCATCGACGATGAACAGCACCGCATCGGCCTCATCCACGGCCTGCCGGGTCTGGCGCGCCATCTGATGGTAAATGCCATCCTTGGCCACCGGCTCGAAACCGCCGGTATCGACGACCAGATAGGGCTTGTCGCCGATGCGCCCCTCACCGTAATGGCGGTCACGCGTGATGCCCGGAACATTGACCACGATCGCATCACGGCTGCGGGTGAGCCGGTTAAACAATGTGGATTTGCCGACGTTGGGCCTGCCGACAATCACAACTGTAGGTTTCATGAAAACATCACATGCGCCACGGCAGGGCCGCGGCGCTTCAAAAGGTTAAGCGGAACGCGCTGTTATTGAACGCTGATCGCGAACACGCCGCCGTTGCGCGTCTGCACCAGGAAAGTGGACAGGTCCAGCGCTACCGGCGGCACCTGAATCGCGCTGCCGTCCGTGGCAATGCGCGCGACAAATGCACCATCTTCGCGCGACAGCACATGCACATATCCCTGAAAATCACCAACGATCACGTAACGGCCCATGGCCAGCGGCGCGCTGACCCAGCGCCCGTTCAACTTGTCCTGTTTCCATGCGCTGGCACCGCGACTCCGATCAAGCGCCTGCACCGCGCTGCGGTCATCGGTGATATAGGCATTGCGCGCATCCAGTCCCATGCCGGCAATGCTCGACGCATCTCGCGCCCACAGGGTTTCACCGCGAATCAGATCAAAGCAGGCCACCCGCCCCTGGAACGCCACCGCGCAGACTTGTGTACCGTCCACCACCGGGTAGCTGGTGACATCGGTGACCCGCTCCAGTTCGGTCGCCCCCTTCGGCAATGCCACTACAGCTTCCCAGCCGACATTGCCGGTTTCCAGCGAAATGGCCACCAGACGCCCGCCGGGAAAACCCGCAAATACCGCGCCACGATACGCCACGATTCCGGCATAACTGCGCAAGGCCAGCGAGGGCAGCGCACGCTGGTACACCCAGCGCTGCTTGCCGTCGGCCGCATTTAATCCGTAAATACGGCCATCCCCCGTGCGCACCACCACCACGCCATCAGCACCGACCGGGGGGGACAACACCTCACCCGTCAGTTGGATTTTCCATACCGGTTTGCCGGAGGGCTCAAAGGCCAGCACCTCACCCTTTGCGGTTCCGGCCAGAATCAGTCCGACCCCGGCACCCACCCCGCCGGACAGCGGCGTCGCGGCATCAAACCGCACCTGGCTGGCGCCGGAATTCGCAGTAAATCCGGCAATCTGCCCGGATGCCCCCGTTGCATACACCGTATTGCCAACCACCGCAGGATAAAAAGCACCACGACCGGCTGCACCCACACCTGCCTGCCAGACGATGCGCAGCGTCGCCTGCGCCTTGAACTGCACCAATTCCGCCGGCTTCTGTTTGGGTGCAGAACCGAACCAGCTATCGTACGTGCTTGATACCGTTTTACAGCCGGTCAGCAGCGTCGCGGCTGCAGTCACCATGAATAAGCTCAGCTTCATGGAGCCAGTCACTTGGTTTCACCCACAGCGTCGAGTTTCAGTTGAATGATCTGCCGCAGCGGACTCGCGGCGTCACTCTTGTCCAGCGCCACCTGATAAGCCGCGCGCGCCTCCGTCCGCTTGCCCTGGGCCAGCAGCACATCGCCTTTGACGTCGGCATAGAGTCCGCTAAAGCTGTCACTATGTTTGGACTCGAGCAGCTTCAGCGCTTCATCCGGTTTTTTCTCGTCGATCAGCACCCGCGCCAGGCGCAGTCGGGCAACATCACGCAATTCATCTTCTTTCGCGTTTTCAATGGTCCATTGCAGACGCGTTTTGGCGGCCGGAAGATCGCCGGTATCAAAATCGCTTTTTGCCGCAGCCAGATTGGCGGGTGCAGCGTACGCCGTCGCACCATAATGCTCAACAATCTGCGTGGCGATATCGCGAACCTTTTTATGGTCGCTGGCGCGTTCGGCGCCCTGCAGTTGCGAGAACAAGGCGACCGCCGAGGTGGCCTGCGAGTTGCGGTAGTAGTGCCAGCCGCGAATGCCGCCCACAACCAGCAGCCCGCCGATCACTGTGACCATGACCAGCTTGCCATATTGCCCCCACCAGCTCTTGATCGTTGCCAGCTGTTCCTGTTCTTCCAAATCGTATGCCATTGATTTACCTTGATTTTATGATTTCACATGCTTCCGGCAAAGCCAGCTGCCGTTGTTCCTGCTGCCCAGCAGTCGCACGCAGCGCCTTGACTGCCAACATGCCCGCCTGCGCTTCATCATCGCCGAGTATCACGGCGTAACGCGCACCGCTGGCATCGGCTTTTTTCATCTGCGATTTGAAACTGCCACCGCCACAATGCAATAACACAGCGAGACCAGCATCACGCAGCCGCTCCGCAACCTGCTCACCCCAGGGCACCGCCGCCTCCCCCTGGCGCACGATATACGCATCGGGCACCGCTTCCGTCACCACAACCCCGGATTCGGCCATCAAGGCCAGCAAACGTTCCACGCCCATGGCAAAACCGCAGGCCGGCGCCGGTTTGCCGCCAATTTGCTCAATCAGGCTGTCATAACGGCCACCGGCGCAGACTGTGCCCTGCGCGCCGAGACGATCGGTGATCCACTCGAACACCGTGCCATTGTAATAGTCCAGACCCCTTACCAGCCGCGGATTGATGCTGAAAGCGACACCAGCAGCCTGCAGCGAACTCTGCAGCCCGGCAAATGCCGCCGCCGACTCAGCGTCGAGATCGTCAGCGAGCTGCGGGGCTCCGGCAATCAAAGCCTGCATTTGCGGATTCTTGCTGTCGAGGACACGCAGCGGATTGCTGTGCAGGCGGCGCTGCGCATCGGCGTCGAGTTCACTGGCATGCTGCTCGAGGTAAGCCACCAGTTTGCCGCGATAACGCGCCCGCGCCTCCGCCGAACCCAGCGAATTCAGTTCCAGCCGGATGTCCTTGAGCCCGAGTTCCCGCCACAGCCGCGCGCACATCACGATATGTTCGGCATCGATATCTGGCCCGGCAAAACCCAGGGCTTCGACGCCAATCTGGTGGAACTGCCGGTAACGCCCCTTCTGCGGACGCTCATGGCGGAACATCGGGCCCCAGTACCACAGGCGCTGCGGCCCCGGATACAGCAGATTATGCTCAATCACGGCGCGCACGCAGGAGGCGGTGCCTTCGGGACGCAGGGTTAATTGTTCACCATTCAGCTCATCAGTGAACGTGTACATCTCCTTCTCGACAATGTCGGTCACTTCGCCGATGGAGCGCACAAACAGTTCGGTGCGCTCAAGGATCGGCATGCGAATGGCCTGATAACCGTAGGCCTGCACCCAGCGCCGCACCGTCTCTTCAAAAAATGCCCAGCGATGCGCATCCACCGGAAGCACATCGTTCATGCCGCGCACGCCCTGTACCGTTTTATGCATGACTGAACCGGTCCGCCTAACGGGCAATGCCGGCCGGTTGTTCAACAGCAGGTTTTGCTGCGGCGGCGTAACGGTCGCGCACATACTGGTCAACGATGCGCTGGAATTCCTCGGCGATGTTGTCACCCTTCAGCGTGACCGTTTTGACGCCGTCAACGAACACCGGCGCCACCGGGTTTTCGCCGGAACCGGGCAGGCTGATGCCGATGTTGGCCTGCTTGCTCTCACCGGGGCCGTTGACCACACAGCCCATTACCGCCACATGCATGTCTTCCACGCCGGGATAACGACCGCGCCATTGCGGCATCTGTTCGCGCAGATAACTTTGAATGCGATTGGCCAGTTCCTGGAACACGGTGCTGGTGGTGCGCCCGCAGCCCGGACAGGCGATCACCAGCGGTGCAAACGAACGCAGTCCCATGGTCTGCAGCATTTCCTGCGCAACGATCACTTCGCGTGTGCGGTCACCATTCGGTTCCGGCGTCAGTGACACGCGGATGGTGTCGCCGATGCCCTCCTGCAACAACACCGCCATCGCCGCGGTCGACGCGACAATGCCCTTCGATCCCATGCCGGCTTCGGTCAATCCCAAATGCAACGGGTAATCACAGCGCGTCGCGAGATCGCGGTAGACCGCGATCAGATCCTGCACGCCGCTGACTTTGCAAGACAGCAGAATGTGATCATGCGGGAGTCCCAGTCCTTCGGCCTGCAGCGCGCTGTCCAGCGCCGACGTCACCAGTGCTTCGCGCATCACCACCGCGGCATCCTGCGGCTGTGCCAGCCGGCCGTTTTCGTCCATCAGCCGCGCCAGCAGTTCCTGGTCAAGGCTGCCCCAGTTGACGCCGATACGCACCGGTTTGTTCAGCCGGCAGGCAAATTCGATCATGGTCGCGAATTGTTCATCGCGCTTCGAACCGCGGCCGACGTTGCCGGGATTGATGCGCAACTTGGCCAGCGCCTCGGCGCAGGCCGGATGCTGGGTCAGCAGCCGGTGGCCGTTGAAATGAAAATCGCCAACCAGCGGCACATTGACGCCAAGTCGATCGAGTTGTTCACGGATCACCGGCACCGCAGCCGCGGCCTCGGCGTTGTTGACCGTAATCCGCACCAGTTCAGAGCCCGCCCGCGCCAATGCGGCAACCTGCTCTACAGTCCCCGCAACGTCTGCCGTATCGGTATTGGTCATGGACTGTACGACGATCGGTGCACCACCGCCGACGGCGATGTTGCCGACCATCACGCCAACGCTGTTGCGCCGCTTGGCAGGACCATGGACTGGAAGGCACTGTTTTATTGACGATTCAATCATCATTCAGTCATCGCTCGATCATCGCTCAATTTTCAGTCACTCAAGCGTAAAACGCGCCACTTCAACGCGCGTATGCGGCGTCAGATCAAAAGGCTGTCCGTTGTAGCTCAGCCTCACACCCCGCGCGTTGCCGATCACCAGGCTTAACGGTGGCCGGCCCTGGATGCGATGCGCAGTACCCACGGGATTAAGCTGGGAAAACAGGATGCGCTCGTTGCGATCCCGCACCTCAACCCACGAAGCGGTTTCAAATACAAAATGCAGCTCTGCCATGCCCTTCGACTGCTGCGGCACCGGTGGAGGCACAGGTTTGGCTGCGGGCGTGGCCAGAGGTTCCACCACAGGAGCGACCGCAAGCACTTCGGTCTGCGGCACTGGCTGCGGTGGTGTGTATACTGCTTCCTGTACCGGCAATGCCGGCTGCACCACATCCGGTACGGCAACAGGCTTCGGCGCCACGGCGGACACCACGACGTCATTTGGTGCAGAGAAAAAGATCTCAAACAGCATCACGGCGCCGATCACCAGGCCCAGCGCCGAGACATAAGGCAGCCAGTGGGTCCGGCCCTGTTCGGGAAACGGTATGTTGCGCGACAGCGGGATCGCCCCACTCGCGGACGACGGCACCCGCGGCAGTTCGACCTTGCCGACCAGCGCGTCGGCATCCAGATCCAGCAGCCTTGCGTAATTACGTACAAAACCCCGGACGAACACGGGCCCCGGAAGCCGGTCGTACGCATCGGATTCCAGCGCTTCGACCTGTGTCGGAGACAGTTTTAATTGCTGTGCAACCTCGGCGACTGTCAGATTGCGCGCCGCACGCGCCTCAGCCAGCACGCGACCAGGACGCGGGCTGACGGCGCCAGCCACGGCCTCGGTGGCAGCGTCTGCTTCACTCATCAGAAACGACCGGCCTGCAGCGCAGCCGCCTCTTTGGATTCCGGAAAATTCTTGCGCAGTTGCTGCGCATAACTGACCTCCGCCAGCGCATTGCCGAGTTTGCGCTCCACACGCAACCCCAGCCACAGCACATCCGCTGTTCCGGAAGCCACTTGGGCCAGGCGGCGCAGGTAACCCTGGGCAGCGGCAAAATTATTCGACTGGAAAGAGAGTTCCGCCAGCTGATAGAGGGCTTGCGGCTGATTGGGACGCAATGTCACTGCCCGCTGGAAAAACTCCAGCGCAGCAGCATCGTCACCCCGCCGGCGCGCGCAGACACCGGCATTGACCAGCGAGCGCTCCGGCGTCTGATACAGCGGATTCTGCACGGCAATCAGCAGGTGCTTGATGCCTTCTTGTTCGCGTTTGCGCTGGCAAAGGTAGTTGCCGTAATTGTTGTTGATATCTGCGTCCCCGGGACTCAGGCGCAAAGCCCGGTTAAAGTTTTCCTCGGCGCGCCGATCATCCTTGAGCGCCGCGTAAATCAGCGCAGCCACGTTATAGATCGGCGCGTAACCGGGATCAGCCTGTTGCGCGACCGTGACTTCCTCCAGCGCAACACCCATGTTGCCGAGCTCAAAATAACCTGCGGCCAGTTCGGTATGGATACGCGCACGCGCGCGGGTATCGCTTTCATTGCCGCTGGTGTCGGACATCGGCTGGATTCTGGAATCCACGATGTCGCCGCCGGTTCCCGCACAGCCGGAAATCACAGCACAAGCCGCCAGCGCCATTGCCATGACGGATCCGCGCACTGTCATCGATAAGCAAGTCATGTCCGCCGCTCCTTCATACCCGCCGCTCCTTCATGCCCGATTTTCTCCATGCGGCGCAGTACGCGCCGGGTCTTGTCCTGCACCTTGCCGGCCAACTGGCCGCAGGCCGCATCTATGGTATCGCCGCGCGTTTTGCGCACCGTCGCCGTCAGACCAGCCTGCTGCAGCACGTCGCGAAACGCGGCAACTGCCGGCGCCGCCGAACGTTCGTAGCCCGAATCCGGGAACGGATTGAACGGTATCAGATTGATTTTGCACGGAACAGGTTTCACCGTTTTGACCAGCTCCCGCGCCAGTGCAACGCTGTCGTTGACCCCGGCCAGCATGACGTATTCAAAGGTCACAAAATCGCGCGGCGCCTTTTCGATATAACGCAGGCACGCCGCCAGCAGTTCGCGAATCGGGTATTTGCGGTTGATCGGCACCAGCTGGTCGCGCAAGGCATCGTTCGGCGCGTGCAGCGACACCGCCAGCGCCACCGGACAGGCTTCGCGCAAGCGGTCGATGGCCGGCACCAGTCCCGAGGTCGACAGCGTCAGGCGGCGGCGCGAAATGCCATACGCGTGGTCATCCAGCATCAACTGCATGGCCGTGACCACGTTGTCGAAATTGGCCAGCGGTTCGCCCATGCCCATCATCACCACATTGGTAATCGGGCGCTCCACGCCGAGCGTGGCGGACAGGCTGCGACTGGCATGCCAGAGCTGGCCGATGATCTCAGCGGCACCAAGATTGCGGTTAAAGCCCTGGCGACCGGTCGAGCAAAAAGAACATTCCAGGGCACAACCCGCCTGCGAAGAAATACACAGCGTGCCGCGGTAACGCTTGGCCTGGACGCCTTCCTCAGACGGCTCATTGTCGACCTCATGATCAACCTCATGATCAACCTCATGTTCAACATTACCTTCCGGGATATAGACCGCTTCGATGGCATTGCCGGTGCCAACATTGAACAGCCACTTGCGCGTGCCGTCGGCTGCGGTGGTGTCGCGCAGCACCTCGGAACCGGTAATGCCGGCAATCGCGCCGATCTGCTCGCGGAAGTGTTTCGACACATCGGTCATCAGACCGAAATCGTCGATCCCGGCCTGATGCATCCAGCGCATCATCTGACGCGCGCGAAAGGGCTTCTCCCCCATGTCCGCACACAGCGTCTCGAACTGGTTGCGGTTCAAGCCCAGCAGATTGAGGGACATGGGATTAGGGATTACCCTGGGTTGAGACGCTGGCTCAGCGCGAATAAACGTCGAGCGCGGGGAAAAAGTAGGCCACTTCCACCGCGGCGTTCGCTGCTGAATCCGAGCCGTGCACGGCATTGGCATCGATGCTGTCGGCAAAGTCGGCGCGAATCGTGCCCTTGTCGGCCTTCTTGGGGTCCGTTGCACCCATCAGGTCGCGATTCTTCTGGATCGCGTTATCACCTTCCAGCGCCTGGATCATCACCGGCCCTGAAATCATGAAGGCCACCAGTTCGCCAAAAAACGGGCGCGCTTTGTGCACCGCATAAAATCCCTCCGCCTGCTGGCGCGACAAATGCGTCATTCGCGCTGCAACAACCCGTAAGCCAGCCCCTTCAAATCGGGCGTAAATCTGGCCGATAACGTTTTTCGCGACGGCGTCGGGTTTGATGATCGAAAGCGTACGTTCAACAGCCATGAAAATCCCCTAAATTCCAGAGTTAAGAATAACAGGGGAGAATAGCACGATAACATCTTGAATAAAAGACGTTTACCGGCAAATTTACCGGCATGACGCTGCGCCGCCTGACAGCAACTCCGATGCGCTGTGTCAGGCTGCAGCGCGGCGTAACTGCAGGCGCTGCCAGAGATAAATCGGCACACCGACCGCCAGTCCGATCAGGTCGGTAATGGTGCCGGGGTGGATCAGGCACAACGCCGCGCCGAACAGCACCACGCGCAAAGGCATCGCCAACCGGCCGCCAAACCAGCCCTCAGTAGAGCCTGCGAGGAACCAGATACCGATCGCCGCCGAAACAAAGGCCTGGCCGATCGCCGCCCACTCCCCCTGCATCAGCAACACCGGCGCAAAAAAGAACATGAACGGGATGATAAACGTCGCCAGGCCCATTTTCAGCGCAATCCACGAAGTCTTCCATGGATCGGCATTGCACATGCCCGCGGCGGCAAATGACGCCAGCGCCACCGGCGGCGTAATTGCCGAGATCACCGCAAAATAGAAAATGAACATGTGCGCAACCAGTGGCGCAATCCCGATCTTGGTCAGCCCCGGCGCGATGACGGCAGCTGCAATGGCGTAAGCCGCGGTCGTCGGCATGCCCATGCCGAGAATCAGCGCCACCAGTGCCGCAAAGATCATCGCCAGAAACTGGCTGGCTCCAGCGATGCCGAGGATCATTTCGGAAAAGCGGCCGCCGATGCCGGTCAGTGCCACCACGCCGACAATGATGCCGGCGCAGGCGCACACCGCCACCAGCTGTATCGTGTCGCGCGCCGCAAGATTGAGGGCCTCCAGCGTCTTGCGCCACCCAAACATGAAGACCAGCCCGAGAATCATCGCGAATACCAGCGCCATGCCCGCCCGGTTGCCGATGATGGAAGCCAGCAACGGCGGAACATAAGTGATGACCAGGCCGGCGGCGGCACCAATGGCCACCAGTGACAGCACGCGCACCAGCAGCGCGGTGGCGAACGCAAACCGGGGGCCCGCCGGCGTTTTGGCCGCAAGCTGCAGGTCGAGATCCCCGTAGCGCACCGCCAACCAGCCGACCACCAGCGCGGTAAGGATGCCCAGCCCGCCTGCACGGAATGGTGAATAGCCGTCGAGCAGTGCCCAGACCAGTACCACAATCGGCGCAAACAGATAGAGCCGCTTCAGCATCTCCCATAACGGCGGCAGTTCGTCTTTGCGCAGGCCGCGCAAGCCCAGGCGGATGGCATGCAGGTCGACGTGGATCCAGCAGGCAATGTAGAACAGCAATGCCGGGATCACCGCGGCCAGCGCAATCTCACCGTAAGGTATCCCGGTAATCTCCGCCATCAGGAAGGCGCCGGCGCCCAATACCGGCGGCGTAATCTGGCCGCCAGTGGATGAGGTGGCTTCAATCGCCGCTGCGGTCGGACGGTCATAGCCGACCTTGCGCATCATCGGAATCGTCACCATGCCGGAAGCAACCACGTTGGCTACGGCAGACCCTGAAATTGCACCGAACAGGATACCGGAGGCCACCGCCGCCTTCGCCGGGCCGCCGCGCGCCCAGCCGAACAACGCATTACACAGGTCGTTGATGTAATCACCGACCTTGGATACCTGCAGGAATGCGGCGAAAGTAACAAACAGGATGATGTAGGACGACGAGACTTGGGTGGTCACCCCGAAAATCCCGTATTCGCTATAGATATAGGTAAAAAAACGATCGATCGCAAAACCCTTGTGCTCCAGCACGCCGGGCATCCATGGCCCGACAAAACAGTAAATGATGAACACACTGGCAATGATCGGCAGCGCCAGACCCGCCGTGCGCCGCGTGAATTCGAGCACAAGCAGCGTACCGAGGAATCCCGAAATGACATCGCCGGTGGTGAATTGGGCGCCGGCGCGGAACAGCAGGCCGTCCAGCTCGATGACGATATAAACCGTACAGGCGATGAAGGCGATGACCAGAATCCAGTCATACCAGGGCACGCCTACCCCGCGTGCGCGCGTTCCCGCCGAATACATCATGAAACCGATCGCCCCGCCCCAGCCCACGTGAATTGCGCGGAACAGCAGCGGTTCCAGCGAATAAACATTCAGTACATAAAGGTGAAACAGCGTGAAGCCCACGCACAACACGGACAGCAGGATGGTCTCCCAGCGGTGCAACAAGCGTTTGTTACCGCCGAACTCCTCATCGGCCACCGGCGGTTTGATGACGTCGTCTGCTGTGGGTGCGCTCATGCCCGTTTCTTTCTCAAGAACAAAAAAAACCGCACTGTGCTTGCGCGCAGTGCGGGTTATTCAGAAATTAATCCATCAGCCCTTGTATTTAGCCCTTATATTCCGGCGGAATCAGGTGCTTGGGCACGTCAATGCCCTTTTCCCTGAAGTAACGGATCGCGCCCGGATGGAACGGCAGGAAGCCGTTGCGGTTCCAGTTGACGAGCAGGGTTTCCTTGGACGCGGCGTGGCCCTTGATCATCTGCGGGTTGTTCTCCAGCACCGCCTTGACCACCGCATAAACCAGATCGTCGGCCACGTCCTTGTTCGCGATAGCGAAGTTATAGAGGCCCACCGTCTTGTGATCTTCGGTCTGCTGCTTGTAGGTGCCCTTCGGGATCACCGAGTCGGACAGCTCCGGCATCGCCGCCTTCAGCTTTTTGATCTCGTCGGCGCTGAACGTGAAGAAACGTACCTTGTTGGTGGTTTCCAGTTCCGAATACACGGGGATCGGCACACCCGCACAGAACGGGAAAGCATCAATCAGGCCGTCCTGCAGACCCGCCCCCATGTCAGAGGCCTGGCCGTTCTGGACCGTCGTATTGATGCCCAGCGCCTTGAACATCAGCGGGAAATAAGTACCGCAGGTACCGGCGCGCGGACCGATGCCGGATTTTTTGCCGTTCAGGTCATTGACCGACTTGATCGGGCTTTTCTCCAGCGTCACAAAATGGAACGGCGTGTCGTACATCGGGAACATCGCGCGGATGTTGCGGTACTGCTTGCCCTGCGTCCACGCCTCCTTGCCTTCCCATGCCTGCAGCGCAATGCCCATCGTGGTCATGCCGAAATCGACCTGCTTGGATTCAGTCAGGATGATGTTCTGGTTCGGTCCCTGGGTCTGCTGGGTGCTGATGTTGGTGCCGATTTTTTCATTCACCAGGCTTGCCCACACCTGGCCATAGACAAAATACAGACCGCCCACCGACGCCGTACCCAGCGTCAGGTTCTTCGGCCAGTTCGGATTCGGTTTGGCCTGCGCGTATGCGCCGGTCGCCAGCGTCAGGCCGGTCAGGGCCGCCACGGCAAACTTCAATACCTGTGCAATGCTCATCGTTTTTCTCCTCGCTGCGGGTCGGCTTCAGGTCGTTAATGAATTCAGGATGCGCGCCTGCAGATTGCGACGCGTTATTTTCATCCTTTGAACGAACCAAGCCAGATTAACAAAGCCCCCTGTGTTTGGCAAACCAGCGCTGTCGATCAAAACAGGGACTGCATTGCCTCAATCCGGGGTCCACACCGGCAGCAATCCGGGACTGCCTGCCCCGGCCTGAAACTTCGCATCCACACCCAGGCCGGGCACTGCGGCAAGCTCGCCGTCGACGTACAGGAACGGCAGCCGCTCGCGCAACCACGGAGGCAAAGCCGCCTCCTGCAGCAGGTTGCGCACGGTGCGCTGACGCCCCGCCTCCGCCGGGCGCAGCATTTCCCCGCCACGCCGGACGCGTACCCGCAACGATGCCGGGCGCAGCACCCCCGCAGCAATACCCTCGCCTGTGCGCCGCACCAGTCGCAAGGAGCCACCGAGTTGCGGCAACGGCAACGTGCCGCGACCATCCCAGACCACTTCGAATGACTTTGCCAGCTTCGGCAATGGCCGGACGATGTACAGCGCATCCTGGAAACGCCGCAGCTCGACGCCGCCCAGATCCACGCACACCCGCGCATCGCCGCGCGCGGTACCCGCCTGGCGCAGCACTTCATCCAGACGTTCCGCTTCCGGCATCGCGACATCATTGCCGCGCAGGAAATAACGCAAGGCATTGCGCGCGCGAGATGGTGCGAGCCCTTTCAACAGCACCAGCGGCAATCGGCCTACAGGGTTACCCGCATCGAGATCGCCCGCAGCGAGCACATCGAGCAATTCCGAACATTCCGCCTGGTGGCGCGCCGCGCGCGCCAGTGTGCCGCGCACGCCGGACAGTTTCGATTCGAGCAGCGGCAGCACATCGTGGCGCAGGAAATTGCGCAGATAAGCCCGGTCCTGATTACTCTCGTCCTCGACCCAATGCAGATCGTGACGCGATGCATAGGCTTCGATCGCGGCGCGCGGTGTTTCCAGCAGCGGGCGCAATACCAAGGGCGCTGCGGATGCCCCCGGCCTCAACACCGGCATTGCAGAAAGGCCGCGTGGCCCGGCGCCGCGCAACATTTGCAGCAGCACGGTCTCCGCCTGGTCATCACGGTTGTGTGCCAGCACGAGCACATCGGCGCCGCTCGCAGCGAACACTGCATAACGGGCGGCACGCGCCGCCGCTTCGGTGCTGTTGCCGCGCGGCACGTCAACCTTGGCAACATGCAGCTTCATGCCGAATTCGCGGCACAAGCGGCGACAAAACGCCGCCCAGCGCGCCGCATGCGGACTGATCTGATGATTGACATGGATTGCGGAGATGCGCACGGGCGCAATGCGCAGCTTGCGCACCAGCGCATGCAGCAGCACCACGGAATCAATGCCGCCGCTGAGACCCACAACAAGGGTCGCGCCACGAGAAATTTCCCGGCGCAGAACGACGCCGACGTCGGCCGCCAGTTTGTCCATCAATGGGGGAACTGCCAATCCACGCCGCGGTTCATGGCACGCCAACCATCTCAGCGGCTTTCCGTTTCCTTGAACTGGCCATAACCCATCAGCCGCGCAAAACGCGCCTCGGCCAGCTTGTCGAGCGGCAGGTCACGCAACTGCCGCCAGCTTTCCTGCAGCGCTTTTTTCAGTGACTGCATCATCGTGTCGTAGTCGCGATGCGCACCACCCAGGGGTTCGGGAATGATCTTGTCAATCAAGCCCAGCGTTTTCAGCCGGGTCGCAGTAATACCCAGCGTTTCCGCGGCATCCGGTGCCCGCTCGGCACTTTTCCACAGGATCGACGCGCAGCCTTCCGGCGAAATCACCGAATAGGTCGAGTACTGCAGCATCAGCGTCACATCGCCGACAGCGATGGCCAGCGCGCCGCCCGAACCGCCCTCGCCGATCACCGTGCAGATCACCGGCGTTTTCAGCGCCGCCATCGCAAACAGGTTGCGGCCAATGGCCTCCGACTGGCCACGTTCCTCGGCGCCGACGCCGGGATAAGCGCCCGGGGTATCGATAAAGGTGAACACCGGTACGCCGAATTTTTCAGCGAGCTTCATCAGGCGCAGCGCCTTGCGATAGCCCTCGGGCCGCGGCATGCCGAAATTGCGGTAAATCTTGTCCTTGGTATCGCGCCCCTTCTGGTGCCCGATCACCACCACGGTCTGCCCGCCGAAACGCGCCATGCCGCCGACGATCGCCGGATCATCGGCATACACGCGGTCGCCGTGCATTTCCTCGAAATCGGTAAACAAGGCGTTGATGTAGTCCAGCGTGTACGGTCGCTGCGGATGGCGCGCGACCTGCGAAATCTGCCAGGCATTGAGCTTGGAATAGATTTCCTTGGTCAGCCCCTGGCTTTTTTTCTGCAACCGCGCGATTTCCTCCGAAATATCCAGCGCCGAATCGTCCTGCACAAAACGCAGTTCTTCGATCTTGGTTTCCAGATCGGCGATAGGCTGCTCGAATTCGAGGAAAGTCGTTTTCATGGGGCGAAATGATACAGGACGTGATGGGTGATGGGTGATGGGTGATGGAAAATTCTTCCGGGCACCCATCACCCATTACCCTTCACCGATCACCGATTTCAATACCCGGCCACATCATTGCCCCGCGGATCATTCGCCGCCTGCGCCGCTCCGCTGCCCCGCGGCTGAAACACCGCCTGCAGATTGCCCCACTGGCGATTCACTACACGCAACTGGTGGCCCTTGCCTTCCAGCGCGCTGCGCCATGCTGCGGAAAATCCTTCGGGTTCGATTTCAATGTGGTCGGGCCAGTACTGATGGTGATAACGCGGCATCGCCACCAGTTGCTTTAAATTCACCTGCGGCCTGCGCAGATATTCCAGTGTAGCCAGCAGCACCTGGCTGATGATGCGCGAACCGCCGGGGGCACCGAGGATCAGCACACCTTTTTCATCTTCAACGAAAGTCGGTGTCATGCTCGACAGCGGGCGTTTGCCCGGCGCCACGCTGTTCGCCGTGCCGCCGCGCAACTGAAAACTGTTGGCGACATCCGTACGCAGCGAGAAATCATCCATTTCATTATTCAGCAGCACACCGGTGCCGCGCCCGACAATGCCGGAGCCGAACAGCAGATTGATGGTCAGCGTGGCGGCGACGCGATTGCCGGCGGCATCGACAACGGAAAAATGCGTGGTGTTGACGCTGCCGGCGCCCGTACCGGTTGCGGCCGGCGGTGGCAGCGGCGTCGCCCGGTCCCGGCGCATATCCATAAAGTATTGTTTTAATTTGTCTTTTTTCAGAAGCTCAGCGACAGGGATTGCCGTCTGGTCGGGGTCGCCCAGTTGCAGGCGATCGCGGAACGCACGACGCATGGCCTCAATCAAGAGATGCGCATATTCAGCATCCTGCACCTCCCCCACCGGAAAATGTTCCAGCATGCCCAGCACCTGCGCCAGCGCAATGCCGCCCGCCGATGGCAGCGCGGCAGTGGTGATATTTGCACCGCGATAACTGAAACGCACCGGTGCGCGTTCGACCACGCGATAAGACGCGAGATCGCTCAACTGCCAGACGCCACCTGCGGCATTGATCGCAGCAGTCATACCCTCCGCCACCGGTCCGCGGTAAAAACCCGCAGCACCCTCGCCTGCAATGCGCTGCAGCGTTGCGGCCAGATCAGGCTGCCGCAGCACATAGCCGGGAGCCGGCGCACGGCCGTTATCGAGAAACAGCGCGCTCTCTTTGCTTGCGCGCAGCATCGCCTCGCGCAATTGTGTGATCCGCGCATAACGCCGGTCGGTTTTGAAACCCTCACGCGCGAGTTCTATGGCCGGCGCCAGCGTTACGCTCAATGGCAAGCTGCCGTACCGCTGCGCCAGGTGTTCCAGTCCCGCCGGCAATCCGGGAATGGCCGCGGCCGTGCCGCCGCGCGTAGTGGCGCCCGGCAGCGGATTGCCGACCGCATCAAACAAATGCCGCGGCAGGATACCTGAAGGAGCGGTTTCTCGTGCATCGATCATCACCTGATGGCCGTCGGACGCACGATGCAGCAGAAAAAAACCACCGCCGCCCAGACCGGATGAATACGGTTCAACCACTGCAAGCGCGGCCGCGACGGCAACTGCGGCGTCAAATGCATTCCCGCCGCGCGCCAGCACATCCTCACCCGCCGCAGTGGCCAGCGGATGCGCTGAGGCAATCGCCGCGCGCGCTAAATTGGGTGCCTGAGCGGCTACATGAGTGGCTGCTTGAGCAGCAACGTGCGCGCCGGCAGTGCAACACAGCACTGCCGTCAGCAATACACCGATCACCCGCTGCAGACGGTTGAATATGCCGGAAAAGTTCATGGTTTCAGATGTAGCGCGAAAAACGCTGCGGCGCGCTGCAGCGTATCCTGCATTGCCAGCTGGTTGGGTTCATGACTTTGCTTGGTCTTGCCGGGATCATCATACGAATGGTGTGCGCCGTCATACCAGACGAATTCAAGACTGGCGCCGCGACCGCGGATTTTTTCTGCGAACGTCCGGCACACAGCCGGCGACACCTCGTCGTCGTTCTCGGCGACCATGAGCAGCAGCGGCGCATAAGGTGCGTAATCGGCTTGCGCTGAGGGCGCGCTGCAGCTCGGATACTGCGCAATCGCAGCGCGGAAACCGCTGGCCGGCGTCGGGTCCTGCAATCCTGGAGGCCGTGGTCCGAGCGTGGCCAATACGGTCATGCCGCCGTTGGACCAACCCTGCACACCGATGCGATCCGCTGCCACATCGCTGCGGCTGCGCAAATACGCCAGCGCGCCATAGGCATCCAATGGACGCACCGTCTGCTCACTGACGCCCGGTGGTCGGCTGGTGTAGGAGTGTTTGGCAAAACCTTCGCCGAAACCGCGCGGTCCGAAACTGTCGACATGAATGGCGACATAACCGCGCGTCGCCCAGAAATCACCCCACATCCGGTGACGCTGGGTCAGCGCCTCAGCGTTGTGCTGACCACGCTTCAGCGTTGAATAGGATCCGGCGCGACCATGCAACATCACCACCGCAGGATGGGGCCCCGCAGATGCCGGCGCGAACACATAACCGGTGAGTCTGGTATTGCCGTCGGCGCTCATGAAAGTCACTGTATCCGGCGTCGCCGCCATTGCGGCAGCGGTCAACCCCACCCCAAGAAATCCAAGTAACCATTTGTTTTTATTCATTATTTTTATGAGGCCTGTGTGCGGCATTCCGGCGCATCATGGTCGCGGCCATGGCCAGCAGCGCCGCATCCAGCCAGAAAACCGGCACCATACCCAGGGCCGCACTCAGCGAGCCGAAGACAAAAGGCACCAGCACTTCAGTGCCCTTGTTGACCATTTGCCTCAGCCCCATCGCTTCACCGGAGCGCCCTGCCGGCGCGCGGTTGTAGGCGAGCATCATCGACAGCGGACTGCCACAACCGAGACCCATGCCCAGCACAAACGAAATCGCGAACAGCGTCGCAAAGCCGGTGACGAACGGGAACACCAGGCAGACACCCGTCGCCAGCACCAGTGAGGCGGCCAGCAATCGCTCCTCACCCAGACGCTTCACCAGGTACGGCATCAGCGCGCGCACGATCAACAGCGCCAAACCGAAGGCGCCGAGAATCAGGCCGATTTCAGAAGCACGCATGCCGATGCTGTGGCCGTAAATCGGCAGCAGCAGATTGTAGAGTTCGAGACCGGTTTCGATGATGCCCGCGGTGATCAGCGCACGCCGCAGCGGCGGGTTACGCACCAGGTCGCCGACACGGTGGGCGGCTTTCTCCGCCTTGCTGACCTTGATCTGCGTGGTTTTTGGCAGCCACCCTGACCACAGGGCCAGCAGCAGCAACGGCACCACCGGAAGCGCCGCCAACACGGCGAAAGTCGCGCGATGGCCCACGGCATCAATCAGGAAACCCGCCGAGGTCGGGCCAAGCAGCGCGGTCATGCCGATGCCGAGGCTGAACCAGCTGTAGTTCCTGGTGCGGTCCATGCCGTCAGCCAGCGCGCCGATCAGATGTTGTACGGCCACCGTGTAGAAAATGTAGCAAAAGCCGATCAGCGCAGCGGCGACATACAGCGCTTCCAGCCGGAAAAACATAAACGGTATCGCCAGCCCGGCCAGCAAACCGATCGTGCCGTACAACATCGGTCGGCGAAAACCGATGCGGTCCGAAATCCTGCCGGCATAGACTGACAACAGCAGCGGAAACAGTGCGTAGGTCGAAAACAGCATGCCGACGAAAAATTCATTGACGCCCAGCTCCAGCGCCGAAAGCGACATCAGCACCTTGCTGCCTTTATAGGCGGTGTGCGTCAGTACGCTGAGCAGAACAATGCGAAAAATCGGGGGCACGGTCAGCAGTTAAGTCATGTGTTGGTTGTTTCGGCCGCGGATGGAACATGCGGCCGGTGCAGCCAAATCGGGGAATCCGCATCACGGAATCAGAATCTTACTGGTAGAGGAAAGCAGCGACGTGTATTTTATCGCAACATCCTGCCGCGGCCCTGCATTCACCCACCGACTGGAATCCACATGAAAATACAGAACATCGGCATCATCAGCCCCGGCGACATGGGCCAGGCCGTCGCCCAAACCCTCAAGACCAGCGGATTTGCCGTCCACACCGCGCTCGACGGACGCAGCGCGCGCACCAAGGCCCTCGCCCGCGACGCCGGCCTCAATGACTGCGGTTCAATGCAGAACGTCGTCACCACCTGCGACATCCTGCTGTCCATCCTCAACCCCGCTGCCGCCGTCGACAATGCGCGCGCGGCGGCCGCCGCGATGCAGGCGACGGGCCGACGCTGCGTGTTCGTCGATTGCAACGCGATTGCACCGCAAACGGCCCGGGAAATTGACGCCATCATCCGCGCTGCCGGCGGCGAGTGCATCGACGCCGGGATCATCGGTCCCCCGCCGCGCGGCAAGGCGGGCATGCGCATGTATGTCTCCGGCCCGCAGGCCGCACAACTGATGCCGCTGTCGAGTGCCGGGATCAATATCCGCATACTGAGCGAGCGCATCGGCGACGCTTCCGCCATCAAGATGTGTTACGCGTCCTACACCAAGGGCGCTGTTGCGCTGGGTGTCGAAATGCTGATGGCGGCGCGCCGTCTCGGCGTCGATGCCGCGCTCGACCGCGAACTGCAGCAAAGCGCCGCCGACAACCGCCAGTGGGTGCTGAGCCGCACCACGGTGATGCCGCCCAAGGCCCACCGCTGGGTGCCGGAAATGCTCGAAATCGCCAAGACCTTTGAAGGCGCTGGCATGACGCCGCGCATCCTGCTCGGTGCTGCGGACATGTATGAAATGATCGCGCAGACGGCGCTGGGCCAGGAATCCCCCGAGGAAGCCCGCGCCAGGGGCCGTGACGGCCAGACCGTCATCAACGACCTGGCGGACAGGATTTAAACAGCGTTTAAACAGCAGGTCTAGACGCGATACATCGAGCGCCGGTCGCGGCGGAACGCAATGCTGGGCCCGGCACGGCCGGTGCGACTGTAACCGGGACGGATTTCGCCCCGCACCTCGAGCATGATTTCACGGCGCACAACGTGAATTTCCTCGCCGCTGGCGCGGGTGACAAACGTGCCGTTGATGCTGTGATCGACCAGATAGAACTGGGTGCGCTCGACGCGGATCGTCGCGTGACGTCGTGACACCAGGGTATCGGTGAGCACCAGCCCGGAGTCAGGTGCGCGGCCGATGGTCAGTGTTGAATTCCAGTAATCGACACGGCACTCACGATCATCCAGGGTCAGCACCAGGCTGCCGATGTCCTGCGGGATCGTGCGCTCGATGTGCAAATTGATTTGGGTGCGCTCGGTCAGATCATCGCGCCACTGCACTTCGCAAACCGCCGTTTTGGCCAGCGTTGTTTTCAGCATCGCGTCAAAAATCGGCGTCATCGCATCCTGACGATCGCGGGCCATGTCCTTGGCGGTCGCCTCGGCAATCAGGATCTGCCCTGCGGTGGCGGCATCGGCCAGATAAGCGGCAACGTTGACGGTATCGCCATAAACGTCTTCGGCGCCGATGACCACCGGACCGGTGTGCAGACCGATGCGAATCTGCATGTCCTCGCCCGCAAAATTCATCCCGACAATCGCGTGCTGCATCTCGACCGCCGCCTCGACCGCACAATCGGCGTCCGGAAACAGGCACATCACCGCGTCGCCAAGCGTTTTCACCAGCCGCCCCTGGTGATGCGGCAGCACCGCCTTCAGTTCGCTGAGCACCGCGTTGATGATATGCAAAGCCTCGACATCACCGAGGCGGCGATAGAGCGCAGTGCTTTCAACAACATCGGCAAACATCACTGCCAGGTGATCAGTTTTTTCCTGCATGGCCATCCACTATTCCGTGAATACCCGTTTTACCACGTTTATTTTACGGTGCCACGCACGGAGTACGGCGAAACCGGCAACGCATCGACAAATCCCCGGCAAAAGCCCACAATCGAAAGCATTCATCCCAAGGAATTGCAGTGAGCACCGCATCCGATACCAAAAACATGGCACTGTTCTGCGACTTTGAAAACGTCGCCTTGGGCGTACGCGAAGCCAGTTCCGCCGAATTCGATATCAAGAAAGTCCTGGAGCGCCTGCTGCTCAAAGGCGACATCGTCGTCAAAAAAGCCTATTGCGACTGGGAGCGTTACCGCGATTTCAAGCGGCCCATGCACGAAGCGGCGTTTGAACTGATCGAAATCCCGCATGTGCGCATGTCGGGCAAAAATTCCGCTGACATCCGCATGGTCGTCGATGCACTGGACCTCTGCTACACCAAATCACACGTTGACACCTTCGTCATCATCAGCGGCGACTCCGATTTTTCGCCGCTGGTATCCAAGCTGCGCGAGAACAACAAGGTGGTGATCGGTGTCGGCGTCAAGCAGTCGACCTCCGACCTGCTGGTGGCGAATTGCGACGAATTCATTTTCTATGATGATCTCGCCCGCGAAAAAGCCACGAAGCAGCAAAGCCGGAAAAAACCCGCCGCCGCTCCGGCGGCCAAAAGCGGTGACAAGGAGTCCGGCGAAAAAGAAGCTACAGACAAGGACGGCAGCGTGAAGAAGGCCGAGGCACTGGACCTGGTCATGGAAACCATCGAAGCGCTGTTCGCCGAGCGCGGCGCCGAAGACAAGATCTGGCCTTCGATGGTCAAGCAGACACTGAAGCGCCGCCAGCCCGGCTTCAACGAAAGTTATTATGGCTTCCGCACCTTCGGCAAACTGCTCGAAGAAGCCCAGGCGCGCAAACTGCTGGTGCTTGAGCCCGACGAAAAATCCGGCAGCGTCATCATCAAAAGCTTCAACCCGGACTACTGAACGTCCGCAACTGACCGCGGTCTCATGATTTCAAGGAGACCCGCCCCATCATGGACCAGCCGCAAGATCCCCAAAATCCCCATATCCGCATCACCAGTCGCCCGCAGGCCGGACTGCTGACGCGCATCATGTTTTTTTCACTGGGCCTGGTGGTTCTGGTCGCCGCATTCTTTTTCATCGGCATCGCGCTGATCGCCGGCGCCATCCTCGCCGGCGTCTTCCTGATCCGCCTGTGGTGGATCAAACGCAAAATGCAGCGCGCGGAGCAGGATACTTATGTCGAGGGTGAATACACCGTTGTTGAAACCGCGATCACCGACCAGCACACCGCGCCGAAAAAATAGCCGCGCCTGCAGAAAACAACTTAAGTATCTGTTTTAATTAACTATTTTTTATATCGGCATTCGCCACCTTGGCCTGGGTGCGAATGTCAAAACGTTCGACGTTGACGATGATGCGCTCGTGGCTGCCTTCGCCGATGCGCTCCACCGCATCTTCGGCCCATACCCGGAACGTCAGCTTGCGACCATCGACCTTGATCACTTCGGCGTGCGCCACCACGCGCATGCCCACCGGCGTTGCCGCGGTATGACTGACGTCGAGCCGGGTGCCCACCGTCTGGTGACCCGCCGGCAGCAGGCCTTCAACGGCATTCAGCGCCGCCTCTTCCAGCAGCATCACCAGCACCGGCGTCGCCAGCACCTTGATCTTGCCGCTGCCGACATGCGGCGCAGTGTCACGCGTGCCGACCATGATTTCGGTGGAGCCGTGCAGGCCCGGTTTCATGGCATCAAGACTCATGGGGTGCTTTCATTGTGAATGGCTTCATTGCCGGCGACGACAGCACGATGTTACATTGAATCCGAATCGCCACGGGCTGATTACAGGCGCCGGGCATACACAGAGGAGCGTCACCAGCCATGCGTTTGGGATATTTCACGATGCCGCTGCACCCGGCCGAGCGCCGGCCCGCCGTCACTCTGCAGGAGGACCGCGAAGCCATCATCCTCGCTGACCGCCTGGGTTTTTACGATGCCTTCGTCGGCGAACACCTGACCGAACCCTCCGAAAACGTCACCAACAGTTTCATTTTCCTGGCGACGCTGATTCACCACACTCAAAATATAAAACTCGCCACCGGCACCTCCAACCTGTCGCACTCGCACCCGACGCTGATCGCCGCTCACGCCGCGATGTTCGACCATCTGGCGCAGGGCCGCTTCATTTTCGGCGTCAGCCCCGGCGCGCTGCCGTCAGACGCCGAAGCACTCGGGATGCTCACGGAAGACCGCAACAAGCTGTTTGCCGAGTCCATGGACGTGATCCTCGCCATCTGGGAACGCGATGTACCTTATGACATCGACCTGCCCGGCAACCGTTTCAAGGTCACCACGGCCGTCACACAAAACGCCGCCATCGGCCGCGGGCAAATGTACAAACCGTACCAGCAGCCGCGTCCGGAAATCGTCGGCACCGTGGTCGCACCCGGCTCGAAGGGCGTCATTGCCATGGGCGAACGCGATTTCCATCCGCTGTCGGCGAATTTCCTGCTGTCAAAATACTTGCCCTCGCACTGGAGCAATTACGTTGAGGGCAAACAGCGCGCAGGCCAAGTTGCTGATCCGGCAGACTGGCGCATTGCACGGACGATTTTTGTCGCCGACGATGAAAAAACGGCACGCCGCTACGCGCTGCAGGACAGCGCCAGTCCCTATCGCTATTACTGGGATCTGCTGCTTAGAAAAATGCTGATCTCGAAACGCCAGGCCATTTTCAAGACCCATCCAGAGAAGGATGACCGCGAACTGACCGTCGATTACATGGTCGACCAGTTGGTGATCTGCGGCAATCCGAACCAGGTCGCGGAGAAAATCCTCGCCTTGCGCGAGGAAGCCGGCGATTTCGGTGAAATCGTCTATGCCGGCATGGACTGGGTGGATCCGGCACTGGCGAAGCGCTCGATGGAGTTGATGGCGGAAAAAGTGATGCCGCAGGTCAATGCGGCAATCGGCCGGTCGCAGCAGCAGGCTGCCGCCTGATTACGGCCAACCCCGGATTACGCCCCAACGGAAGTCCCCTTGGGGGACGCTCCGCTCCATCCGGGCTACAGATGCGTTTGTAGCCCGGATGGAGGCCGCAAGCCGTAATCCGGGGAACCCAATCAACATAAACTTATCAACGTAGAAACTCGTCCATGTATTTTTTGTAATCTGCAGCGAACACCAGCGCGTCCATGTCTTTCCCTGACGCGATCTTGTCCTTGAGGTCGGCCGCGCTGCCGCCATTGTAAAAATGCGCATAGACCTCGCGCAGGGCCTTCACTGCAGCCGCCACCGGCTGATGGCCCTGCAGCAGAACACGAGCACCGGCCTTGGCGAATTCCTCGCGTGTCGCCGTCGTCTTGCCCGGGCCGACGATTACCGGCAGTTTTGACGCTTCACGCACTGCTTTCACCTGCTCCGCGGTTTCAACCCCGATGATGAATATGCAGTCGACGCCGCAAGCCGCGTAAGCCTTGACCCGCTCCACGGTTTTTTCGGTACCTTCGACTTTCAGCGCCGCGGTGCGGCCGGCAATCACCGTCGACGGGTCACGGCGCGCAGCCACGGCGGCTTTTAATTTGCCGACCATCTCGCCGACGGAAATCAGTTCGTCCTTGCCTTCGGGCTGACCATAACGGATCGGCAGCGACGTGTCTTCAATGCTCATCGCTGAAACGCCTGCATGTTCCAACTCCTCAATCGTGCGCATCACGTTCAGCGCATTGCCGTAGCCGTGGTCGGCATCAACCAGCAGGCTCAGGTCGCTGACCCGCATCATGCGCCGCACCTGGTCGGCGAAATCGGTCAGTGTGAGCACAATGAGATCGGGCGCGGCCAGTGTGGTATTGGACGACACGGAACCGGCAAGGATGCCCAGCTTGTAGCCGACGCTTTCCGCGACACGGGCAGACAGCGGGTCATATACGCTGGCCGGAGACAGGCACTCGGCTCCGTTAAGGATGGCGCGGAAACGTTTGCGTTGTTCGGTGTGGCGCAGGTGGCTCAAGTCGGTTCTCCCAGGCAATATTCAGCAGTGTCGAAAAATGCGTGGCCGCCACGTTAACAGCAAGCGGGCGTTGCGTAAAATAGAAAGAGGGGAAAAGGGCCCGCTATGTGGATCGCGGGCCTTGGTGCAACCGAGATAATCGTTGCCTGAGCTGCCCCCCTGTTGTTATTTCTGCGACAACTTTGGGAGAAGAGCCAGAATTTTCAACTTATCAGAAATTTTTTCAGGTGACAGAACGAAATCAACATAACCCGAAGCTTGAGCGTTACGAGGCATGAAGGTTATTTCCGCGGAATTATCCTGGGCAAAAGTTCGCCCGCCCTTCGCCTTGATCTGCTTGCAGCCCTCAGTGCCATCGTGGCTGTAACCAGAGAGGACGACTCCGATTGCACGCGCCCCCATTTCCTTTGCCAAAGAAATAAACAATAAATCTACCTGCACGTTCCTCGCAGTGCGGGGTGAGATGACTTTGAAGGCACCGCCCTCAATTGTAAGATCCACGTTAGCCGGAATCACATAAACGTGATTCGCTAGAATCGGCATCGCCACGGCAGCCCGCATGACCGGCATTTTGGTGTGACGCGACAGAATTTGAGCTAACTGGGAATCGGAGGCGGGATGAATATGAAACACAATAACAAAAGCCATCCCTGTATTGGGCGACAGGGCATTCAAGAGCGACTTATAGGCATCAAGAGCGCCAGCTGAGCCGCCAATGCCGACAATAAAGTTAGGATCCAATCGGGTCATAGGTAAGTCAATCGCCCGATTCCATCAAATGACAGGACCTTGTTTTGATCGTTTTTTTTGTCTTGCAGAAATGTCTTTTCCGCCGTTGCTGCCATAAATGGGGCCCGCAGTTGCATCAGTATCCATGGGCGCCAATTTCATTCCATCATCACTCAAAACCAATTTATGAACATCACTGGAGTGGCCCATGCCACGAGACTTGACGATGTAAAGTCCACGAATTCGCCTCCTACCCTCATCTTGCTCCAATTCCCTGACCACGATCCAGGTGTCAATCAACGACGAGACGCCAATTTCGCCACCAGAGTCATTTTGCGCGTTTGAAGAAACAAGACTGGTGAAAAAACCAGTAACTCCCCGGGATTTCAAAGCATCAATCATGCGCGTCAGCATCGATTGAATTTCAAGCTGGCTCCCCTGTCCGATGAGACTGGTCAGGGGATCTATGACCACAGCTTTTGGCTTGAAATCTTCAAGGGTCTTGTGTAAATCGAGCAGATGCATCTCTAATCCAAAAAATGAAGGCCTTGTCGACACAATTTTTAAAAGCCCTTTTTTCACCAAAGGTTCCAGTTGAAAACCGATGGAACTCATATTTTGAATGAGTTGCCCTGAAGACTCCTCATAACACAGGAAAAGACAGCGCTCTCCGCGTTTACACCTTTCTATTGCGAATGCGACGGCGAGGCTTGTTTTTCCTGTGCCGGCGGTTCCTGAAGCGAGCACCGTGCTGCCCCTGGTATAACCTCCGCCCTGGAACATTTTATTTAACGATGGAATACCTGTCGAAACCCTTTTGTTTGTGCCTGCTTGATCGAGTCCGGCGGAGGTGATGGGGATGACCGAAAGCCCGTCTTTATCAATTACAAAGGGGTATTCGTTGGTTCCGTGATTTGAGCCGCGATATTTAATGACACGAATTCTACGGACGGAAATCTGAGCGTTTACCCTGTTGTCCAGGAGAATGATGCAATCGGAAATGTATTCCTCCAGGCCATGACGGGTATAAGAGCCCTCTCTCAGCTCCCCGGTAATGACAGCGGTAACTTTTTTTTCCTTAAACCATCGGAAAAGCCTTTTAATCTCCAAACGAAGAATTCCGGCATCGGTGACGCCCGCAAAAAGCGATTCAATGGAGTCCACAACAACGCGCTTTGCGCCAATGGCTTCAATAGCAAGTTCCAGACGAATGAATAGCCCCTCGAGATTGAATTCACCTTTTTCCTGAATATCCCTGCGCTCCAAAACAACATGGTCGAGCAGAATCTTTTTTTGTGAAACAAGTCTGCGTAAATCCAGGTTCAGGGAAGCCACATCATTATAAAGTTCATCATCAGTCTCTTCGAAAGACATGAAGACGCCTGGCTCGTTGAAATTGACCGCACCATTGATTAAAAAATCAATCCCCAAAAGCGTTTTTCCAGTGCCGGTACCACCGCACAATAAAGTAACTCTGTTTTTCGGAAGTCCCCCTTCCGTAATTTCGTCAAAGCCTTTGATACCGGTAGGACACTTTGGCAATTGCTTGCCCTTAACAGCGCCGCTTTTATGGGATGCTTTACGCATGGGATATTCCTTTGGAATTCTTGTTCCGCATAACACTACGAATCATCCCGACTTGAGTCAGACATTCGCTTGTAGTTGCAATAATTAATTCAATCCCGTTAAGTATCGAGCAATAAAGTATGTAAGCCCTTCGGGGGACTGGCGCCGGAGATCTTAGTTATGACTCATTCAGTCTAAAAAGCGAATCAGGTGCTGTATGTGCGCCATCCGTCTTATGGGAATTACTTTGGACTTCCTTAAGACACTGCTTCAGTTAACGGTGCTAGCGGAATTGTTAGATGAACATCTGATGATTTACAGCTGATTAGGCAGTACAGGTGCGCGGGGCTCCCGTAGTGAAAAGAGCCTGGGCTGTGACTGAGAATTAGTTGCTAGCCCCAGCCCGGCATCGACTGCCAGTGGCCTGGGAAACGGCGGGGTATTTTATTGTTTCGGGTTTGCTGGATCAGCGGCAGGAGGCGGCAGTAACAAAGTAGAAACGGGGCACTGACTTTGCATGCCCGCCAGTAATGACCAGTTATCCCCAAAGGCGGCTTTTTACTGGGCTGATCTGGCAGTCGTCCTGAATCTCTTCAGCCATCGGGCCATCGGCATCGATGCGCCTGATAATTCCGCGGCGGACTCAAGGAGTTTGGCGAAGCCTTCGAAATGCTCAAAAAAAGAAGCTGGGCAAAATGCCCAGCTTCTTAGTTGATTGGCGCGGCCGGAGGGATTCGAACCCCCTACCCCTTGGTTCGTAGCCAAGTACTCTATCCAGATGAGCTACGGCCGCTTGAGGGGGCGAATTATAGCAAAAACATCCGCGCCGTCCCAGACGCTTTT
>JAKFUS010000013.1 GCA_021732605.1 Betaproteobacteria bacterium
CTGGCGGAGAGGGTGGGATTCGAACCCACGATACGCTTGCGCGTATTCCGGTTTTCGAGACCGGTACATTCAACCACTCTGCCACCTCTCCTGAAACAGTGGCGTCGCTGCGGACGTAAGGGGCGGGATTCTACCAGCCCTAGAGCAAGGGCTCCAGCGCCTTCAGCCCGCCCATGTACGGCTGCAGCGCCGCCGGGATATCGATGCCGCCGTCGGAGCGCTGGTAATTCTCCAGCACGGCCACCAGCGTGCGCCCTACCGCCAGGCCCGAGCCGTTCAACGTGTGCACCAGCTCGGGTTTGTTTTTGTCGTTGCGGTAACGCGCCTGCATGCGCCGCGCCTGGAAACTCTCGAAATTGCTGCAGGATGAAATTTCGCGGTAAGCATTCTGCCCCGGCAGCCAGACTTCGATGTCGTATGTTTTGGCTGCGGAAAAACCCATGTCACCGGTGCACAGCGTTACCGTGCGATACGGCAAACCGAGCCTCTTGAGTATCGCCTCCGCATGCGCCGTCAGTTCTTCGTGGCCGGCGGATGACTGTTCGGGATGGATGATCTGCACCAGCTCAACCTTGTCGAACTGGTGCTGGCGGATCATGCCGCGGGTGTCCTTGCCATAGGAACCAGCTTCGCTGCGAAAGCATGGCGTGTGGCAGACAAATTTCAGCGGCAGTTCGGACAGCGCAAGAATCTGGTCTCGCACGAAATTAGTGACCGGATACTCCGCGGTCGGAATCAGGTAGAGGTCGCGGCCCTCGATCTTGAACAAATCGTCCTTGAACTTGGCAAGACTGGAAACACCGTTGGCGCATTCCCCGGTCACCATGTACGGCGCATAAACCTCGGTGTAGCCGTGCTCCTGCGTGTGCACATCCAGCATGAACTGCGCGATCGCCCGGTGCAGCCGCGCCATGCCGCCCCTCAACACCGAAAACCGCGCTCCGGCGATCTTGCCTGCCGTGTCGAAATCGAGCCCCAGTGCGGCGCCAAGATCCACGTGGTCCTTCACCGGAAAATCGAATTTTCGCGGCTCACCGGCGCGCCTCACTTCGACGTTGTCATCGGCAGATTTCCCCGCCGGCACTGACGCATACGGCAGATTGGGAATAATCATCAGAAAATCATTGAGCCGCTGCTGCACGTCTTCAAGCTTCGTTTCCAGCGACTTCAGCTGTTCGGCCTGCGCATTGACTTCCGCCATCAGCGCCGAGGCGTCTTCCTTCCTGGCCTTCAACTGGCCGATCTGCTTCGACAGGGCATTGCGATTGGCTTGGAGTTCCTGGGTTTCGATCTGGATGGTCTTGCGCTCGGCTTCAAGCGCAGAAAACTGCGCCGTATCCAGCGTGTAACCGCGATCAGCCAGTCGTTGTGCGACAGCCTGCATGTCGGCGCGTAATGTATTGATGTCGAGCATGTCCGCCTCAAATACCGTTTTAAATCCAGAAAAGAGCCGCCATTATCGGCGAGTTCACCGGCTCCAGCCAACCCCGTCGATAATCACTTGACACGCCTGCTGGGGCCCTTCTACAGTCGCGCCTCTCCTATTTCCCGTTTTCTGCCCTGAGATCATCCATGTCCACAGCTTTCGCCCCAAGCGTACTCGCACCCAATATTCCCGGCTTTATTCCCCATACCCAGAAGCCCAAAACGCGTTTTCCGACCGGTGCCTGCGACTGCCACGCCCATGTGTTCGGACCGCAGGAACGTTTTCCGTACCTCGCCAATGCCGCATACATCCCGCCCGACGCGGTGACCACGGATTACGTCGGCATGCTGAAAAATAACGGCTGCGACCGCGGCGTTCTGGTGCAACCCAGCGTTTACGGTACCGACAACAGCTGCATGGTCGATACGCTGCGTTCGGGATTACATGCGCTGCGCGGCATCGCGGTTGTGGAAGCCAGCGTATCGGACAGCGAACTCGCCGACCTGCATGCCGCCGGTGTGCGCGGTGTGCGCATCAACCTCGCCTCGGAAACAGAAGGCCTGACACTGGCCGATGGCGAACGCCTCGCACCGCGTCTGAAGGAACTGGGCTGGCACCTGCAGTTTTATCTCGATCTGCCGAAAATGCCCGATGCCGAAACCCGGCTCAAAAAATTAAAAATTAATATCGTTATCGACCATTTCGCGCGTTGCCAGGCGCAAGATGGTGTCAATGCACCCGCCTTCCAAGCCCTGCAACGGCTGGTCAGCCGCGACAATTGCTGGGCCAAAATCATGGGGCCTTATTTCACGTCAAAAAATGCGCCACTGTATCCGGAACTGACGGCGCTGGCCCACGCGCTGGTTGTGGCTGCGCCGGACCGTATCGTCTGGGGGACAGACTGGCCGCATCCCGGCGCACGAGCGCTGATGCCGGAGGATTACCTGCTCGCTGATATGCTGGTGGAATGGGTGCCGGACGAAGCACAGCGGCGCAAAGTGCTGGTCGATAATCCGGCGCGGCTATACGGCTTCTGATGCCCATGGGCGCTGGCCTCCTTCAACAATGGCTGAAGACACCGGCACTGGTCGGAGCCATCCTGCCGTCATCCCAACGTCTGGCAAAAGTCATGGCACGCCACGCCAGTGACTCCGATGCGCTGGTCGAACTGGGAGCGGGCACTGGCACGATTACCAATGAACTCGTGCGGCAGCATCCCGCGGTGCCGTTGATCCTGTTCGAGCAGAATTCAATCCTGGCCGGGCAACTGCACCGGCATTTTCCACATGCGCAGATCGTTCCCGAATGTTTTCATGCGCGCACCGAATTGCTCGCGCACCTGCCGGAGCGGACCGTCTTTGTTTCATCACTGCCGTTTCGCTCCCTGCCTGCGCATATTGCGGCACCCACTGTCGCCGTTCTGCATCGCCTGTTGACAGAGGCCCCGCAACGACGGCTGATTCAGTTCACCTATCAGCCCAGAGCGCCGTTCAAAGCCCCGGCGGGCCTGGTCTGGCGGCGCTGTGTCACCGTGTGGCGCAACGCACCGCCGGCCGGAGTATGGGAATTGAGAATGCCGTTTCGGCCGCGGAAACATGATTCCGCGACACTGCGCACAGATTAATGAGATTTACCAAAAACATGACAGCCTCGTCGGAGGCATGTTTTTGTCATTATTGATTTAATTTTCAATAATGACCACCGCCTTCGCGGCGTTTCCCGGCAGCCTGCCGGTCGAGTTCCCGCAATGCTTCGAGCCTTTCACTGATCCGCGCCTCGAGGCCACGTTCGGTCGGTTCGTAGAGCCGGCGTGGCGGCAGGTCATCTGGAAAATAATTCTCGCCGGCGGCATAGGCTCCGGCTTCATCGTGAGCATAACGGTACTCGCGACCGTAACCCAGGTCCTTCATCAGCTTGGTCGGGGCATTGCGCAGGTGTTCGGGCACCGGGCGCGATTGGTCGTTGCGCACCAGTTCGCGTGCGCGGTTATACGCAACATACGCCGCATTGCTTTTCGCCGCGACCGCCAGATACAGGGTGGCTTCGGCCAGCGCCAATTCACCTTCGGGTGAACCCAGCCTCTCGTAGGTTTCGCAGGCATCGAGCGCCATGCGCAGTGCGCGCGCATCGGCAAGACCGATATCCTCCACCGCCATACGGATCAGACGCCGGCCAAGGTACAGCGGATCGGCACCGCCATCGAGCATGCGCACCAGCCAGTACAAGGCCGCATCCGGCGCTGAGCCGCGCACGGATTTATGCAGGGCAGAAATCTGGTCGTAAAATGCATCGCCACCCTTGTCGAAACGGCGCAGGCTTTGCGTCAGCGTCTGCTTGATGAAGACATCATCGATTTCGGTTTGTTTGCTTTGTGCAGCCGCCGTCGCCACCTGCTCCACCATGTTCAGCAATCGACGTGCATCGCCATCGGCATAAGCCACCAGGCTATCGCGTGCGGAATCCGATAATTTAAATAAAAACAATGACTTATCTATTGCCCTCGTTACCAAACCGGCAAGGTCGGCATCCGTCAGCGGCTGCAGCACATACACCGCAGCGCGCGACAGCAATGCACTGTTGACCTCGAACGACGGGTTCTCGGTGGTTGCACCGATGAAGGTGATCAAACCCTTTTCGACGAACGGGAGGAAGGCGTCCTGCTGAGATTTGTTGAAGCGGTGCACTTCATCGACGAACAGGATGGTGCGCCGCCCGCTCTGCTGCAGCACGACTTCGGCGAGCGCCACGGCTTCGCGGATTTCCTTGACGCCGGCAAGCACGGCGGAGATCGCGATGAACTCAGCGTCAAAAGACTGCGCCATCAAGCGCGCCAGCGTGGTTTTGCCAACGCCCGGCGGGCCCCACAGGATCATTGAATGCGGTTTGCCGGCTTCGAAGGCAAGACGCAGCGGTTTTCCGGCGCCGAGCAGGTGCTGCTGCCCGACCACTTCATCGAGGGTGCGCGGCCGCATCCGCTCCGCCAGCGGCGCATCGGGCTCACGTTTCGCGAACAGGTCGTTCACGCTGGTTTGTCCCCAGTTAGCCGCTTATTCGCTGATGACGTCGGCGCCCTGCGGCGGCGTAAATCGGAATACGTCGGCGGCAATACGCGGATTGCGCTCGACGTCGGCAAAGGTGATCACCGTGGTCTGGCCGAACTGGTCGCGCAGTTCCATCGCCTCCAGCCCGGACTTGCCGAAACCCATGCGTACACGCTCGAACACCGATTCCCGGCTTTTGGGCAGTGCTTCCAGCCAGTCCAGCCCTTTTTCCATGCCGAGGTTGGACAATTTGAAATCGCGCTCGAGATCGTTGCTGCCGGCGAGCAATGCCGCGGGGCTGGCACCCAATGCGCGGTCGAGTTTACGCACCGTAACCTGGTTCAGATCCTTGTCATAAATCCACAGTTTGCTGCCGTCGCCGACGATCACCTGTTCATACGGCTTCTGGTAATCCCAGCGGAATTTTCCCGGCCGCGAGAACTGCATGATGCCCTGCGCCTGCTGCAAGGGCTTCAGGTTCTTATCGAGCACCATCTGCGCAAAACGCGCCTTGACGGTCTGGGTCTGGGTCAGGAATACCTTCAGCGCATCGGTTGCCGCCGCGGACGCCAGACCCGGCAACAGGCACAACAAGGTCAGTAATATTCGCATCAAAAGGGTTTGCGCACGCGGTCGATGTTTTCGATACGGCCCGAACGCAGCCTCACCGTGGTCAGGAAAGGATTGGCCAGCGTCGGGAAATAATAATACGACTTGAGACCTTCGCGGATGTTGTCGATGGCATGGTGATCCGGTTTACCCGCCCGCAGCACCAGCTCGCCTTCGGTCATGCCATGTTCCAGACGGATGTACACCTCAAAGGCCATGCCGCGTGGGGCCTCTTCAGCAGCACTGACAAAGCCGCACCACAGCGCGGCAGCCAGGATCAGGGGACTTACAAAAATTCGGCTCAACATGCAAGATCAGACCATCGGCAGACGGGAAAGTTTGTAGAATGAGTTTGTAAAATTTTGTATCAGAAAATCAGTCACTATCGGACGCCGATGCCGGCGCCAGCACTTCGCGGTTGCCATTGGACTGCATCGGCGACACCAGCCCGGAGCGTTCCATCTGCTCGATCAGCCGCGCGGCGCGGTTGTAGCCGATGCGCAAATGGCGCTGCACCAGCGAAATCGACGGGCGCCGTGTTTTGAGCACGATAGCGACCGCCTGGTCGTACAGCGGATCAGCCTCGCCATTACCGCCTTCCGCACCTTCGACCCCGCCCTCGGCCGAGGTTTCCGGCCCTTCGAGGATTTCATCGATATATTGCGGCTTGGCCAGGCTTTTCAGATGATCGACCACCTTGTGTACCTCATGGTCATCAACGAAGGCGCCGTGCACCCGCTGAGTGTAGCCCTGCCCAGGCGGCAGGTACAGCATGTCGCCCTGGCCCAGCAGCGCCTCTGCGCCCATCTGGTCGAGAATCGTACGTGAATCGACTTTGGCCGAGACCTGGAACGCGATCCGCGTGGGGATATTGGCCTTGATCAAGCCGGTGATCACATCCACCGACGGACGCTGCGTGGCCAGTATCAGGTGCACCCCCGCTGCACGCGCCTTCTGCGCCAGCCGCGCAATCAGTTCCTCAATTTTTTTGCCGACCACCATCATCAGATCAGCCAGTTCATCGATGACGACGACGATCAGTGCCATTTCCACAAGCGGCACCGGGTTATCGGGCGTCGAGGCAATCGGGTTCATCAACGGTGTTTTCTTTTTCGCCGCGTCGCGCACTTTCTGGTTGAAACCAGCCATGTTGCGCACGCCCAGCGTCGACATCAGCTTGTAGCGCCGCTCCATTTCACCGACACACCAGTTCAGCGCATTCGCCGCCTGCCGCATGTCGGTGACCACCGGTGCCAGCAGATGCGGGATACCTTCGTAAACCGATAACTCAAGCATTTTCGGATCGATCAGGATCAGCCGCACCTGCGACGGCGGCGCCTTGTAGAGGAGCGACAGGATCATTGCGTTGATCGCCACCGATTTTCCGGAGCCGGTGGTGCCGGCGACCAGCAGATGCGGCATGCGTGCTAGGTCGGCTACGATCGGGTGACCGGCAATGTCCTTGCCCAGCGCCAGCGCCAGGGGCGAGCCCATGTCGGCATACACCTGCGAGCTGACAATTTCCGACAGACGCACAATCTGCCGCTTGGGATTGGGAATCTCCAGTCCCATGCAACTCTTGCCGGGAATGGTTTCGACGACGCGGATGCTCATCACCGACAACGCACGCGCCAGGTCGCGCACCAGATTGATGATCTGGCTGCCCTTGACTCCGATAGACGGTTCAATCTCGAAACGCGTCACCACCGGTCCGGGATAGGCCGCCAGCACTTTGACCTCGACACCGAAATCGAGCAGCTTTTTTTCGATCAGCCGCGAAGTAAATTCCAGCGTGTCCGCAGAAACGGTTTCGACACTGGCATCCGCTTCGTCGAGCAGGCTCAACGGTGGCAGCAGCGAATCCGGCAATTCACCGAACAGCGGCACTTGCTTCTCACGTTCCACTCGCGCCGACTTCGGAATCTCGATGATGCGCGTCGGCTCGATGCGCACCGGTTCATGCGCCTCGATTTTTTTCTTGTTGTCTTCAACCGCGTCCTTGCGTGCCACCACGGCCTCTGCGCCCGCCTTGCGGTCAGCCCGCTCCTGCACCTTGGCCACCACGTACTCGTAGAAACGCTCCGACCAGTCACCGAGGCGCTCAATCACATGCAGCCATGAAATTCCCGTAAACAAGCTGAGACCGGCCGCCAGCAACAACAGCAACAGCAGTGTGCCACCGGTAAACCCGGCCACCATTGCCAGGCCGCTGCCGACCAGCGCACCCAGCGCACCACCCGGAGCACCGGGCAGTTCTGCCCGCAGCGTATACAGGCGCAGCGACTCGATGCCGCAACTGGCTATCAGCAACACGACAAAACCGATCAGCATCACCGCATGGGAACGGCGATCGGTCTCGGTAACGATTTCGATCCGAAGAAAACTCCACAACACCAGCGCCGCGCACAACGCCACCCACCAGTAGGCCGAAATACCGAACATGAACAACAGCAGATCTGCCACGTAGGCACCGACCAGGCCGCCGGCGTTGCCGAGGCGGTCCGTGGCCACGCTGTGCGACCAGCCGGGATCACCCTTGTGAAACGTGAACAACACCAACAGCAGGTAGAGGGCGATGGCGAGGAACGCCAGCCACCAGGATTCACGCAGCAGGGCCGCGAGTTTCGGCGGCAGCGGATTTGGCGCATTTTTGGCGGCAGGGGATTTGTCGCTGGCCAGCATCAGTTTTTCGCAGAAAAATTTCGTTGATTCGTATTGTTAACCCGATGATTATAAGTGAAAAGCTGAGCCTAGCTGCAAAAGCCCCTACTTACTGCAAAAGCACCACTGCAAAAACAAACCCCGCCGGAAGGCGGGGTTTGTCGACAGGTATCTACGATCTTTAGCGCACGACGCATTCCTGGCTTGCGCCGCCACCCACCGCGCCGCCGCCAATACCCAGCGTGAACGGCAACTGGCTCAGGTTCAGCCCCGGATCACCCGGCAGCAGCACCGGAGGCTTGCCCGGATCCTGGGCAAAACCGAACTGACCTTCATTGACCAGCTGCGTGCCACCGCCGGTCTGCATGATGTAACTGCCTGTGTAAGTCGTGTGGTACGTGCCGGGCTCCAGATTCCCGCAATCCGCCGCACAGGCCACTGTATCACCGGAGGAGCCGCGAATACCGATGGTGGCGGTCGAGGTGCCGATCTTGTAGGCATCCTGATTGCCACGCTTGCCGATGAGGCCAGTCACCGTGCGCAACCCGCCTTTGAGCAGCTTCATGAACATGCCGTCGCTCTGCGGCGATTCCTGGCTGAACGAATACGCCTCGAGTTTCATGCTGCTGTTCGGCCGCATGGTCGCCGCGCTGCCGTCAGTAAAATTGATCTGGGCATAACTGTCGCGCTGCGTGGTCAGTACATCACCCGGCTGGACTTCAGATTTCTGCGAAAGTATCCGCACCGATCCGTCAGGCCGCTGCACCGACATGGTTCCGCTCAGATGGGTAATCACCCCGGCCCCGGCTGCCCATGCCCCTGCGGCAACCAACGCCAGCACAACCCCCGCTAAGCCCTTAACCCACCCCTTGATCGAAAACATGACCAACCCCCTTTCAATGCTTGCCCGCAGGCCGCATGGGAATCTCGTTGTGACTACAGTCTACACAACGCTATTTTAATACCATTAGTCGGAGATCTGCGAGAAAAACTGGAGTATCGAAAACCCGCAACCCTCTGAAAACGTGAGAAAAATCACGTCCCAAGCAGCGGCATGGCGAACCGGGCAACGCGGAGCTAATCGGCAGAACCGCGATGCGCCATCGACTTGCGGTCGATCACAATGATTTTGCGTTTGTCGGTGACGATCAGGTTCTTTTCCTGCAGATCCTTGACCACCCGGCTGACCATTTCACGCGAGGCACCGATCATGCGCGCAATTTCCTGCTTTGCCGGCGCCCGCTGCACTACCCATTGACCGTCGATATTTTCGGCCATGTCGATGATCAGACGGGCAACCCGCCCGTAAACGTCGATCAACGCCAGACTCTCGATCTTGCGATCAGCGTCGCGCAAGCGCTTGACCATGTTCCTCAGCACCAGCATCGCCATTTCAGCGTGGCTCTCCAGGCAGGCCAGAAATGCAGTCCGCGGAATCCGCAGCATCTCACAGGGCTCCAGTGTCTCCACCGTCGCCGAACTCGGCAGGCTGTCGAGTAATCCCATTTCGCCGACGAAGTCCTGTACGCCCAGTACCGTCAGAATGACCTCGTGACCCTCTTCATCCGGAATCAGCACTTTGACGCGACCAGAAAGAATAATGTACAGCGCCTCAGTTTCCTCACCGGCGCGCAGAATCGCAGCGCCCCGCGGATAACTGCGCTGCTGCACACCTGGCAGCAATGCCGCGATCTGTTGATCCGAAAACGACGAAAACAGGGGAACCGTCTTCAAAATCTGTGGATTCAATGCGATGGGAGCAGGCATGGGACTCGTCCCTAGGGTCTGTTTTGGCTGTTTTTTCCGGGCATATGCTATGCCACGGTCACGGTAGGGGGCATGTTGCCAGAACGCGGGCCAATAGTCATGCCCGCTTTATTTGCAGACCCCTCCCGCAGGATCCTTGCTTTTAGAAGATCCCGACGCAACAGCGCCTGACAGAGTGCAAGCTCCTCCACTGAATGAAACGCAATCGGTGGTTTTAATGAACGCCGCCAGCAATGAATCCAGGCTTAATGGCGGCGCCTCGGAAATAAACAACGCCGCACCCAGTGCCGGGTTGGCTACCAGCGTAATACTGCCGGTGATCGTGATCGGATAGGCGTTGCCAAGAATTCGGATCAGGGAGTTACCGCCGATCAGGTGGAAAAAATCGCTGTTCGGAGTAAACACTCCCGAATCGAAAGGCGGAAAGAACGGACCGGTTCCGCCCTCCAGCCGCAGCCCCTGCGGACCGCCGATGTTCAGCTTGGCTTCGGCCGCGGAATAAATCAACGCTGCGGCATCGGCAGCCGGCCCCGCCGCAGTGCCGCCAGTCAGACGCATATTGCCGGTAGTTTTGATCAGCAGCGACTCGCCGGATACAACATCTCCGGTGAGGACTCCAGCGGAAGCAATGGCCCGCAGACTTGATCCAGTCGCGATCGCATTGCCGCCCGTGATATCGAAATCCTGAGTGACCAGAATACCAATTTTCGCTTTCGAGCGCACCACAGCCCCGGCATCCGCTTCCGCAAAAGTACCTCCGCTGGTATTGATGGCGGTTGCCGTTCCGGCCTGCAGGTCGACGTTGCCCGCAACCTTGAGCAACAAATTGCCGTCAGACTCGAAACGTGCCGCCGCCACAGCGTTTGCAATCTGGCCAGCGATCGGCTGCGCCGTCGCCGTACCGCCGGTAAGGGTCAGATCCCCCTGAATCTCGGGATTAAAGGCCGCGTGCGAAACAATCTGCGCATTTGCCGTTGCGGTGTTGCCACCGGTGGCTGCAAAAGCTGTGCCGCCCGCAAGATCAACACCCCCCGTCACTTTCAGACTAAAGCTGCCGCCCTCCAATATGGCACTGGCATCCGCAGTCTGGCTAGCGCCGGCGGTACTGGCTATTGACGCCGAACCGCCGGTCAAGCCCAGGTTACCGCCAACGATCACCGATGTCACACCACCACCGCGAATGATCGCATCCGCTGACGTATCAGCACCGGGAACAGATGCCGCAGCGGTGCCGGCAATGACGTCCAGATTCCCTGACAGATTGATATTCAGATTGTTATCTGCTGCCAGCAGGGCATCGGCCTGCTGACCGGTTGCCGCGGTCCCGGAGGTGATCGTGAAATTATTGACCGGCCGCGCTGCAGTACCCAGTGTGATGTTGGCGGCCCTGACCTCCAGCGGCACAGTGCCCGGTGTCGTCATGGTTACACTGCCGCTGCTGCCCAGGGGGGTATTGCCGAACAAGTCCGGAGCAAGTGCATTGGCGCGCAGATTCAAATCGCCGCTCAGGTAAATCGACCCCTGCAGATTAATGTCGTTGCCCGCAGCCAGCATCAGGTTGTGATCGAATCTCGTTCCGACCGCGCCGATGGAACCAGCCGGAAGCAGATTGATATTCCGCGCCGCAACCAGGTTCAGCGATCCGCCAGTCTGATTATTGTTGATGTACGTGGTGGGGATCGCAATGCCGACATCAATATTGCCGCCGCCACTGCTCCCGGTTGCGACGATGTTCACATTCCGGCCGTTAATGGCGCCAGCCCCAAGGCTCCAGCTATCGGCCTCCAGCAGCACGTCGCTCGCGGTGCCTATGCCGATAATCTGCGTTCCGCTGATGCTCTTGTAGCTAATCTGGCTGGCGGCAAATCCGCCCGGGAAAGCCGTAAGGCTGGATACGCCGGTATCACCGGCTTGGCGGGTTTCCAAGGTGATCTGAAGAGCGCAGTTGCCGGCACCATGTCCCGCAGCAATCCCGGTGCAACCCGAAGGCGACACAGGTGCCGTTGAATTTGCCGCGTTGTTATCGTTGTTCAGGGTGATCGTCGCAGCCCCTGCGGTGTCGTTGTAAGTTCGTACAGTCAGTGCATTGCGACTTTGCAATCCGGCATCGTTATTGGCGCCAGTCAACTGCGACACCGGCCCAGAAGAATAGATCGTGATATCCCCGTTGCCTGCACGCACCGGAGCATTGATGACCACGCTGCCGAGTGCGGTTCCGCCGGCATTGGCCGCCAGTGGCATGCCCAGCGACGCCATTCCTGCGGTGTTGCCGGATGCCAGCGTGATGTTGCCGTTATTGGTAGTGACCTTCCCGTTTACCGAAATGCCATCGGCAGCCTTGAGCACTATGGCCCCGCCAGGTGCAGTCGCAGTAATCCCGCCGGCACCCACAGTCAATGTGCCTGTGTCATTGCCCAAGCCGTCGCTTGCGGTAAACGTTGCCGATGCCGCAGTAAATCCGATACCTGCACCTCCTGTTGTAATGCTGCCCCGATTGGTGCTGACGGTCGCAGCGCCACCCACGCTGACCAACCCTGTCTGCGTGATGCTCCCGGTATCGGCCGAGAGAATCAGCGTACCGCCTACTGTCGATGTATCAAGCAAAATGCCGCCCTGATCAAAATGCGACACGTTGCCGCTGGTATTGAAGGCAACACGGTTGATCGCGTTGTTGCTGCCGCTGTTGACTGATGCACTCGCAGCGAAAACATCAAAATCATCCACGTTCGTCAACGCGCCGACCACTTGCAGATTGCCCAGGGGAGTGGCCAAGACACCAAAAGTAATATCGCCGCCATTGCCAGTCAGCGTCTGATTAAAAGCTACATCCGCTCCGTTGGACCGGAATGTCGTGATTGCGGGGCCGACACCGATGGACACCGGGTCGTTATAGGTCTGCCCCGCCACGCCATTGGTCAATACCAACCCGCCGCTGATCACCGTAGTTCCCGCTGCATCGGTAGTAATGCCGGAAAGCGGTGTTATCGCGCCGACCTGGCCGACGAAGGTGGTTACCCCGCCGGAATTGACCGTCAAGCCTCCCGGCCCATCAACCGTGGTATTAAACGTGACCGGGTTGGCCCCGCTGCTTATGGTTGCAACCTGACCCGCTGGGATAATCGTATTGGAGAGTGAAACTGCTCCTGCCACCGTAATGCCGCCAGCGAGCGTCGTCTGCAGACCGGCTCCGCGGCTCAATCCGCCTGCAATCGATGACACGTCCGCCGTGGCATCCCCGATCTGCAGTGCTCCGGTTGTGGCCAGCGTCGAAGCAGACCCTGTCGTCAGTCCATTGAGCAAGGACACATTCCCGGCAGTTGCCGCCAGCGTGACGCCATTACTGACATTGACGGCCCCAGTAAAGGCAGTACCCGTGCTTTGAGTCACCGTGAGTGAATTGACCTGCTGCGTACCCGTTCCCTGAAACTGCACCGCATCGCCTGAAGTCACCGTCAATGATCCCAAGCGGGTCGCGCCGATGTCGCCGGCAATCGTGATATCGCCGCCTCCCGCAGCGAGTGTCAGATTCTGTGCGGATGCTGTAGTTCCGGTAATGCTCAATGTACTGATGTTCCCGCCTCCGGAACTCAGATTAACCGAGTTACCCAAAGTCACTGGATTCAGCAAAGCGATGTTGCCGCCTCCTGTAGCGAGATTATGCGCAAGCGTAATGCCGGATGATCCGGTAAGCGAAATATTCCCCGTCGTCGTAGTCAGCGATCCGTTCGTAGCCAGCGACCCGCTCAGGCTTTGAAAATCAATATTGCCGGTACCGGTGCTGTAGTTGTATGCAGGAAGCGTCAGCGTGGTTCCGGCTATCGCCGTGATGGCCGTATTCGCGCCATGCAGGGTCGGGGCGCCCAGCGTTAACGCATCCGCATCCCGGATTGAAATGCTTGCACCGGAGGCGTTGAGCGTTACTGCACCGGTGAAATTGTTCGTCGTTGAATTCAACGCAATGGCACCAGTGCTGGCGCTCACCGTAGTTGCCGCCGCCAAGACTTTGCCGGCCGTCTGGTTAACACCGACACCAGCCAGCACAAGGCTCTGCCCTGTCGCGTCCACATCAGCGCCGATCGAAAGCGAGCCCCCGGATGCCGTGATCGACATTCCACCGGTTCCACTTGTCACGTTGCCGTTCACCGTCAGGTTGCCGCCGATCGTCTCCAGGTCCACCGCACCATCGGTGGTGGTCACCGTCGTGAACGTCGCCGCCCCGGTGTTATCAATCGTGATCGTCCCGGTGCCCGTGGTCGCCGTCGTGTAGGTCGCCGGGATCGCGTTGGCCAGGGCAATGTTGCCGTTCGTCGTGTCCGCCGTGATCGTCGCCCCGCTCAAGCTCAGCGCCGTCGTATTGCCAATGCCGGAGACCGCATTCAGATCAATCGTCGTCCCCGTCACCAGCCCGCCGCCGTTGATCGCGCCCACCGACACGATGTTCACGGCACCACCAGTCACGCTCGCGCCCAGCACCACGTTACCGCTGGTTGCTGTGGTGAGATCAACCTGCCCGCCAACAGCATTAACCTGTTGATTTACATTGAGATTTCCACCGGTGGCCGTAACGCTGGCACTACCCCCCGTAGTAGTCACGCCCGTCTGTCCATCCACAATCGCGATATTCAATGCGCCGGTATTGTTGAAGGCCACCGGATTGGCGCCGCCCGCAGCCGCGAAGTTAGTGACGCTGTTCGCTTCGTTGAGCGTGATGGCGCCGGCCGAGCGGAGCGCAAGGTTGGTTTCCGTGATCGTGGAGCCCGTCGTCTGAGTGATCGTGCCCCCAGTCTGCAACGACAGCGTGCTGGTGCCGGACGGTGCAATCGCCGTGGTCACTGTCAGGTTGCCGCTGTTCGCGTCGCCGACCTTCAGGGTGCCGGCCGTAACTTGATTGAGCTCGGCGCTCGTCAGCGCCAGCTTGCCACCAGTGTTGGTGCCCAAGTCTATCTGCTGCCCGTTCGTCAATTGCCGAAGGGTCGTGGTGGCAGTCCCCGAATTGATGGTGCTGGAGATCACCATGTCGTCGGCCACTAGCGTAATGGCTTGATTCGGGGCTGAAATGAATCTCGACACCGTGAGCGTGCCAGACGTACTGATCGACAGCGGCCCTCCCGCATTTGAGGCACCGGGATTGACCAAGTCCGGGTCCTGGATCGTCAACGATCCCGTATTGGCGACCGTCACTGAACCGGCTGTCGTCGTCCCCGCCGTCCCGCCGATCAGCGAATAGTCGTTGTTGATTTGCGCCCTGCCAAGGTTCAACTTCCCGTCGCCGGCGGTGAAGCCCAGCGAGATGCCTTGGGAGGCGTTGGCTCTCAGAAAGCCCGTGCCGCCTACCGCCGTGATGGTCCCGCTGGAGTGGGTGATCGCGCCAATATTATCGTTGCGCTGAAAGCTCGCGATCATGGCAATGGCGATATCTGCCGAGCCCACACCCGCGCCAGCCGAGATCGTGCCCAAGGCGCCCGGGTTCAGGACAAGATTATCGCCCGCGTAAAACGTGAGATTCCCGCTGGTAGAAATGACATTGGCGTTGATGTTGATGTTGTCACCCGCCACCGCCGGGGCACTGTCGAATGTCACTAAGCTGACGGCTCCAGAGCTCTGCACGGGCGAACTCACTGTAATTGAACCGCCGTTCGACTGCTCGAACGCCACGCTTACCCCACTGTCACCGCCACCGACTGTGCCTGTTGCCGTCAGACCGGTAGTTGTTCCCACAGTTGTAATGTTGATATCGGTGATATCGCTGTTACTTACGAAAATTCCGCCATTGGTCGTCACCGCCGCAACATTAGTGAGTCCCGTCGTCGCCATCCGGGTCGGCAGTGTGCCGATGCCGGTGCCGGCGATCAGTTGCAAGTCCCCGCCGCCCATCTGAATAGTAGGCGTACCTTGGGCGCCAGCAGCGCCTCGTGTGACCGCGCCCCCGGTCTGAAGTGTCAGGTTGTTGCCACCTGACCCGAGGTTGTCGTTGATCGCGATGCCGCCCGCACCAGTGCCGGGATTGCGAAGGATCAGGTTGTCGTTGAAGACATGACCGGTGCCGGTCGCAGCGCCAGTGCCGTCGCCGAAGATCAACGCGCCAGTGCCGGTCACACGTCCGATGGTGATTGCGCTGAACCCATTGGTGAGCGTCGCCAGTTCGGTGGTACTGAGGTTGAACGTTCCGGCACCACCCGCGAGGCCGATGGTTGTTGCATCTGATTCCGGTTGCAGCAACAGCGCGCCCGCACTCGAAATGGAGTTTGCCGCGCCTCCCAACGCGATGGTGTCCGCCGTAATGCTGATTGGCGTCGCCGCACCGCCGGTCGTGACCACGCCGGAAGCGCCTTGCGTAAATGCTCCAGTGCCTGCCGCGAGCGTCACGCCGCCCGGGCCCGTAATCGTATTGTTGTTGGTGACGCCATTCGCGACAATGCTCACGGTGCCTGTGCCACCTGCGGTGAGCGTCGAATTTGCAGTAAATGCCCCGACTGATTGCAGCGAGATATTTCCGGAACCAGGCCCTGCGGTAGTGACCGCCTGAAGATTGATCGTGTTCCCGGTCGCCGACAGGCTCGCGGGGGCTGTGGTAGCTCCCATCGCCCCTGATAACGTAATCGCTCCGCCTGTACCGCCTTGCAGCACCAAACCACTCGTCCCCACCGTGTCATCATTGATAGCACCCGCGATACTGATGTTCGCTCCGCCCGGAACACCGCTCGTGGTGTCGAGCGTGACGCTCGCGGGTGTCCCCAGAATGACACTGTCGCTGATAACGATCGGGGTTCCCGCAGTAACGATGCCGGCATTAAGCGTCGTAGTGGCTCCTGGCCCGTCAAGTGTCACCGATGCATTGCCAGCACCGGTAATCTGGCCATTCAACGTGATCGAACCGGCTATGGGGGTCCGAATAGTGACCGGATCATTGAACGTCACCGTGTTAACTGTGATCGCATGCTGGCCGTCTGCACGGCCGATGGTGATTGAATTGAAACCGTTCTGGATCGTGTTGAGTTCAGCGGCAGAAAGATTGAACACACCACTGCCGCCAGCAATACCAATCGCATTGCTTGCAACACCTGGCTCAAGGAACAGATTGCCGGTACCAAGAAGGTTAATATTTGCCAGGGAGATGCTATCCCCACCGCTGGTTGTGCTCGTGCGCAGCGTTATGTCGCCGGTCATCGACGCGTCGCCGATAATATTGGTCGTGCCAGTGCCGCCATCACGCGACTGAATACCGAATCCCGCGCCGGCCGTACTGCCAACCAATGTAATGTTCGCGCTACCGGTAGATTTCACTGTGGCGTTGTTTCCCTGATAGGCTTCCAGCACCAAGCCATGGCTGTTCGTGTTGGCGCCGCCATTACCGGTAATCGTGATATTGCCGGTCACTGAACTTATCGTGGAACTGCCCGCCGAATTGCTGGTAATCAACATGCCATGATTGTCTGTGCCGCCGCCACCCGTGCCGTTGATGGTAATGGTGCCGGTACCAGCCGCACCGGTAGTGGATATTGCAGCCGTTGTTAACCTGACACCATCATTGGCGCTGCCAGTGCCATTACCGATGCCGGTGATGGCTATGGCGCCGTCAACTGCCGCGACCGTGGCACCGCTGCCCTCAATACCAACACCTACGCTACCGGCGACTGCACCTGTACCACCGCTGCCACTCAGCGTGATTGCACCGGTGGCGGTTGTAATAAGATCCGCACCCCCGGAAATTTGTATGCCATAAGCGCCACTGGATCCGGCAAGGCCCGTGCCGCGCATGGTGATCGAACCGGCACCGGCGTTGATCGACGTGCCGCCGGTAATGCCGATGCCTGCGATGTGCGTAGCCGTGCCGATCGCGTTGCTCGCCGCGCCAACACCCCCACCCAGCAGGACATTGCCGCCGTTGGTATTGATGGTAAGACCGGTCAGGAAAATCGCGCCATCGCCGGTGGCATCATGGTTGGAATTCAACACCACGCCCAGCGTATTGCCAACCCCGCTAGCGGCTATCGAACTGGTGCCCGTCGTGATGATGCTGCGATCCGCCTCCAGCGTCAGCGTGCGTGCGCCGCCGGCGGTATTGCTGATTGCAACACCGTTGCTGACCGTAATGTCGCCGCTGCCGCCGGCACCGCCTGCGGTTTGGACAATGACGTTGGTTCCGGTATTCAGTGCCAGATTGATCGTTGTATCGCCGATGGAGGAATTTCCTGCCGGATTGAATACACCACCAACCAGCACTCCCGCGAGTCCGGTGACAATCGAGATATCGCTCGGATCGAGCAGCCAGGTACCCGCACTGCCGTTCGAAGCACCAGCGTTCACCGTGCCCGACACCTGCAGTAAGTTGTGGCTGCTGGTTTCGACAAAACCGCCGTTGCCGGACAAACCGCTGCCGCGCGCCGAGATCGTGCCGTAAAAACCTGTGTACTCATTAGACCAGACGATGACCTTGCCACCGTCGCCCTCGCCGGTGGCATCGGCACGCACTACGGCATCGGAACCGATGAATGTACGCGCAGCCTGTTGTGCGCCGGTACCGAGATAGTCGCCACCCACCAGCACCGTACCGCCGCCGTTCAGGCCGGACGCATCTACGCTGGCATTGCCAAGCAGGCCCACGCGATCTCCGAGAAGCTGAACCGTGCCGCCCTTTCCGGCATCGCCTTTGGCTTCAATGATTCCCGATGCGAGCAGCGTGCCTGTCTCCGCCTGGATGACGAGGCTGCCGCCCTGCAGCCCGTTCGCCATCGTCACGCTGCCGGCCTCGAGCGTCACGTCCTTGACGGCCTTGAATACAATCCTTCCGTTTTCACCCATCACCGCGGTGTTGGCGCTGGCCACACCGCTGTGCTTCACCAGCGTGCCATACATGCCAATACGCCCACCCGCGGCAATCAACTGGCCGAGATTAAGCGCCTGATTGTCGGGTGCGGTGAGCTGCACTCGTACTTCGGGTGTCTGCGCATCGACCAGCTCCACAGTTTTTCCGGCAGCGAGCAGGATTTCGCCCTGCGGGCTGCGGATGATGCCGCTATTTTGAACATCCTGGCCGACCAGATACACCATGCCGCCCGAGGACGTGGTGATGGTGCCCTGATTGACCACGCTGCCCGCGCCGGGGGTTGCGGTGAAGCGCATGCGGCCAGCCAGAAAATCAGCGTCCGAAAGATTGAGCGTCGACGCCATGAAGCCGGCGACATCAATGTTCGCTCCGGGACCGATGGTGATGCCATTGGGATTGACCAGGAATACCCGGCCGTTGGACTGCAGCGTGCCGAGTATCGCCGAAGGATTGATGCCGACCACGCGATTGAGGACACTGCTGGACTGCGATTGCTGGATGAAACGGGCGATCTCGTTGCCGGCAATCGAAAAACCCTGCCAGTTGATCACTGTGCCGGGTGTATTGGTAACGGTCAGTGTGTTGCCTTGAGTCGCAAAAGTTGCCTGCCCTTGCGCCACTGCGGGGCCATTCGGATTGGCGAACACGAGGTTGCCGCTAAAGCACGCAGCCACCGCCACAGCCAGCGCTGTGCGCTGTCGCCAGTGATTACGTGATCCCCGGTAACGACGTTGCATGCACACTCCCCAGACAACTCCGGCACGAAGATATTGCCCGTGCTCCCCAGCCCGGCCACAGCCTGCCAGTCTATCCTTCTGCCTGCTATCACGATGTGACTTTCGTCACGAAATCACGTACCGCAAAAAATCATAAGCTATTGTTTATAAACAATTTTATATCAGATCACCGCTAAAAAACATAGCCGACCGAAATATGCCAGCGATTGCCATGCGTGCGCCCTGCTTCCGTGCCGAACTGGGTGCCATCATGGAGCACCTGCGCAAAATCAGCTTTTGCCGTGAAATTGTTGCCATAACTCATCCTCACACCAACACCTACGCTGTCCATGCTGACGCGCTCGAGTTCACCGGGCTGCCGTGAATTGCGCCCCACATGCCCGGTGTCATAAAACGCCAGAAACCGCAGCTTTGCCTTTTCCAGACCGGCAAAATCGCCATAGTTCGGGGTATAGATCTCCCAGTTGGAACGAAAACCCTTGTCATTCGACATGTAGCGCTCGTTGAAACCGCGGATGCTGTCCGCACCGCCAAGACCGAATTGCTCTGCAGCAATCAACGCATCACGGGAATACTGGGCATCCGCCTTCAGACGGAACTGCCAGTCCTTCAGGAAAGCGCGTGTATACACACCGCCCATCCGCCAGATGCGATAAGCCGCGCGCGCATCGCGGCGTGAATTCTTGAAATCGGCATCAATACCGTCACTGCCGCCGGGCAGGTTCTGGGCGTACCCAAGATAAAAATTGATGTCGCTTTGCTGTCCGCGCAACAGGCCGCTGTAGGTCACACTGGCCGGGTGCACGGTGATGTCGGGCACAAAATTGAAAGTGCCGCCCACTGGCGTAACCAGATTCTGGTATGCCCGGTAATCAATGCCGTACACCAGCCGATGCTCAAATTCACCCAGCTTGCGCAGATTGTGGTTATAGCGGAAAGCGTAAATAGCACCTTGTCCCGACACATCGAACAGATTCTGCACCGTCCCCGAATCAACCGTCGAATAACCGGCAATCAAGTCGATGGAATCACCCAGCGCGTAAAGTGGAATGCGATAACCGAGGCCATAAACCTCCACATCATTGGTGTTACGGGGTGAAGTGACGTATTGCAGGGTCAACACGTGGTCGCGGCCGAACAGGTTGGCATGCTGATAAGAAAAAGCGGTGCGGTAGGTTCCGGTTTCCTTGTTGCCGGTATTGTCGAAACTGAGGCTGTAGCGTACCGGTGGCACGTCGGCAACACGGATCACCGCATCCACTTCACCTTCGCGCGAGCCGGGACGCAGCAGAACAGCCGTCTGCTTGGCCGGACTCTCGTTGGCAACCTTGACGCTGGCAGCAACCGCCCGGGTGTTGGGTGTACTGCCGGGTTGCAGCGCCGGCACACTGCGGCGCGCATTGTCCACGCTGAAATGTTCGTTGCCTTCGATGATGATCCTGCCAACTTTCGGCTCGATCACCCTGAACAAAACATCGCCACGCTCCAGTTCCTGTTCGGGCAGCATGACCTGAATGCCGGCATAACCGGCGGCCTGATAACGGTCCTGCAAAGCCTCGAGCGCGCGCTGCACATCGCCGAAATCTTTTTGCTTACCGGTATAAGGCGCCAGCAACCGTTCAATATCGGTCTGCGGCAGCAGCGTGTTGCCTTCGAGGCGATAACTGCGGATTTCAAAGCGGGGTCCACCGCCACCGGTGTCGTCGGTTGTAATGCTCTCAGCCTGCGCCAGCACGATACCCTCGCTGTAAGCGCGGCCCAGCTCTGAAACAGGGCGGGAACTGCCGGCACCATCCATGTCTGGGGACGCACTCAGCTTCAGGATGATGTTTTCGCCAAAAGACGGCGCCGCCAGACACTCTGCCGAGGACAGCACTGCAAGCAAGCAAATTGTGGTGATCCGCCCCCGCATCAGATCCCTTCCCGTCCCGGGCATTGCGACTTGATTTTGGCAACCTATGCTGCCGCTTGCCTTTGGACTTCCCGGAGTATATCAAGCCTTTAGCGCATGATCCTGCGACGATATCTAGTATCGCAGCACCCGCCACAAACTGCTACATTCTTGCCTTTTCGCCAACCATCCCCATTTTCCTGAAACCATGACTTCCTCTTCTGTCTCCCCCACCCGGCACTGCCGGGTGCTGATCCTCGGTTCCGGCCCCGCTGGCTACTCAGCCGCCGTGTACGCCGCCCGTGCCAACCTCAAACCGGTGCTGATCACCGGACTCGCCCAAGGCGGTCAATTGATGACGACAACCGATGTCGATAACTGGCCCGCCGACGCTGAAGGCGTGCAGGGTCCGGAGCTGATGGAACGTTTCCAGAAACACGCCGAACGTTTCAACACCGAAATGATTTTTGACCACATCCACACGGTGCGGCTCAAAGACAGCCCCATCACGCTGATCGGCGATCAGGGCACTTATACCTGTGATGCACTGATCATCGCCACCGGCGCCTCCGCAATGTACCTCGGCCTGCCTTCGGAAGAAAAATTCATGGGCAAGGGCGTGTCAGGCTGCGCGACCTGCGACGGATTTTTCTACAAAAACCAGGACGTTTCGGTGATCGGCGGCGGCAACACCGCCGTCGAGGAAGCACTGTATCTGACCAACATCGCCAAACACGTCACCATCGTTCATCGCCGCGACAAGTTCCGCGCCGAAGCCATCCTCATCGACAAGCTGAATGAACGCGTCGCCGCCGGCAAGGCCACCATCCTCTGGGATCACGTGCTGGATGAAGTGCTGGGCGACAACACCGGTGTGACCGGCATGCGCATCAAGCATGCCAAGACCGGCGCGACCATCGACAAACAGCTGCAGGGGGTGTTCATCGCCATCGGCCACAAGCCGAACACCGACATTTTCGGAGGCCAGCTCGACATGCAAAACGGCTACATCGTCACCCACAGCGGACTCAAGGGCAACGCCACCGCCACCAGCATTCCCGGCGTATTCGCTGCCGGCGACGTGCAGGATCATGTCTACCGGCAGGCGGTGACCAGCGCCGGCACCGGCTGCATGGCCGCGCTGGATGCGCAGAAATATCTCGAGAGCAAAGGTCTGGTCTGATCCAGACCTGAATCGAACCGGCCGCGCGGATACGCCATGAAAAAGGCCAGACCGCGAGGACCCGTCCAGCCACTGCAGGATAAATCGGCGCAGGAACTGCTGCAGGCAGCCTTGGCCGATGTCACGCCGCTGCCTCCAGCCAACCGCGCCAAACTGGCCCGGCCGCGCCCTCACCCGATTGCCGCACAACGACTGCTTGATGATGTCGCGGTGCTGCGCGATACGCTCAGCGACGCCCCCGCCTGGGAGCAGGGCCTGGAAAACGGCGATGAGCTGCTGTTCCTGCGCAACGGACTGTCAGCACAACATCTGAAAAAACTGCGCCGCGGCCACTGGGTGATCCAGGACCACCTCGACCTGCACGGCCTCACCGTCCCTGAGGCGCGCGTTTTAACTGCAGAATTCCTGGCGCATTGTGTACGTAACGGGCTGCGCTGCGTGCGCATCGTGCACGGCAAGGGATTGGGCTCGCCCAACCGGGAACCTGTATTGAAGATAAAAGTATCGGGTTGGCTGGCGCAGCGCGATGAAGTACTGGCCTACTGCCAAGCGCCGCAGGCCGATGGTGGGGGCGGCGCAGTGCTGGTGCTGCTGCGCGCTGCGTAGCAAGTCCCCTTGGGGGGCGCTGCGTAGCAAGTCCCCTTGGGGGGCGCTGCGTAGCAAGTCCCCTTGGGGGGCGCTGCGTAGCAAGTCCCCTTGGGGGGCGCTGCGTAGCAAGTCCCCCTTGGGGGCGGCGCGCGCAGCAAGGCGAGAACAAAAAACGGAATGTAAAACTAGATAGCCGCTTCGTCGGTCTCGCCGGTACGGATACGAATGACCTGCGACACGTCGCTGACAAAAATCTTGCCGTCGCCGATTTTGCCGGTGCGTGCTGCTTTGACCACGGCATCAATTGACGCTTCGAGCAGCTTGTCCGGAACCACAACCTCGACTTTGACCTTGGGCAGGAAGTCCACGACGTATTCCGCGCCGCGGTAAAGCTCGGTGTGCCCCTTCTGCCTGCCGAACCCTTTGACCTCCGTAACGGTCAGCCCGCTGACGCCGATATCCGACAGTGCCTCGCGCACTTCATCCAGCTTAAAGGGCTTGAATATTGCCTCAATTTTTTTCATTTGGACTCCGGCTATTTACCGTGGATTGTTACGGAAAGGGTTGTTATGAAAAAGAATAGCACAAGGCCCATGCCCTGGCCTCAATGCCTGAATTTGTTGGTGATCGGGTAACGCCAGTCCTTGCCGAATCCGCGGCTGGTGATGCGGATGCCCACCGGCGACTGGCGGCGTTTATATTCACTGATGCGGATCAGCTTCACCACCCGGTCAACGTCGGCCGGCGCATAACCCATGGCGATGATTTCCATCGGGCTGCGGTAGTACTCGACATAGGCCTCCATGATCGCGTCCAGCACGTCATACGGCGGCAGGCTGTCCTGGTCCTTCTGGTCGGGGCGCAGCTCTGCCGAGGGCGCGCGCTCGATGACCCGCCGCGGGATCACCGGTGCCACGGTGTTGCGATATTCAGACAGCCGGTAGACCAGTGTTTTCTTGAGGTCCTTCAACACCGCAAAACCGCCGGCCATGTCGCCGTACAGCGTGGCATAGCCAGTACCCATTTCGCTCTTGTTACCAGTGGTCAGCACGATGGCGCCGGTTTTATTGGACATCGCCATCAGCAGCGTACCGCGAATCCGTGCCTGCAGATTCTCTTCGGTGACGTCCTCCTTCAGCCCGCGGAATTCTCCTGCCAGCGCAGTCTTGAACGCATCGAACATCGGCAGGATCGGGATTTCGGAATAACGCACACCCATGATGCGCGCCTGCTCCTTAGCATCCTCGCAGCTCATGCCGGCGGTATATTGCGACGGCATCATCACCGCATGCACCTTGTCCGCGCCCAGCGCATCAACCGCGACCGCCAGTGTCAGCGCAGAATCGATACCGCCGGAGAGGCCGAGCAGCGCGCCGGGAAAACCGTTTTTCCCGAGGTAATCGCGCACACCCAGTGTCAAGGCCGTGTAGACATCCTGTTCCAGCGAAACCACGGGCGCCACTTCACCCTTGACCGGCACGCCACCGACAATTTCGACCAGCGTCAGCGCTTCCTGGAAGGCCGGCAGCTGGTGCGTCAGTTCACCGTGGCCATCGACGGCAAAGGAGGCGCCGTCAAACACCAGCTCGTCCTGACCACCGACCTGATTGGCGTAAATGACCGACATGCCGGTCTTGCCGACACGCTCGCGCACCACCTCATAACGCGTCAGCTGCTTGTTGATGTGGTACGGCGACGCATTGAGCACCAGCAGTAGTTGCGCACCGGCCTCGCGCGCGGCTTTTGCCGCCGGCTCCTCCCACACATCAGCGCAGATGTTGATGCCGATGCGCACACCCTCGTGCTCGAATACGCAAGGGTCTGCGCCCGAATCGAAATAACGTTCCTCGTCGAACACCGTGTAATTGGGCAGCGTGCGCTTCAGGTACGTTGCCACCACCCTGCCATCGCGAATCACCGACGCGGCGTTATAGCGTTTGCCGCCGATCTGGTGCGGATGCCCCAGCACCAGCGTGATATCCCGGATGGCGCGTACGATGCCGTGGAATTCAGTGTCACAGGCACGAAAAAAATCGTCGCGCAGCAGCAGATCCTCGGGCGGATAACCCGACAGCGCGAGCTCCGTCGTCAACAGAAGTCCCGCGCCGGCGGTTTTAGCACGATGCGCGGCATCGATGATTTTTGCGGCATTGCCGGCAAGATCGCCGACGGTAAAATTGAGCTGTGCAATCGCTATTTTCATATCGCTAATATATCATCGGCGCGCGCACCTTTTTGCGCGCCACGGCGCTTACCCACACATGCTGCACTGGATCCATTTCTACCGGGCACGCTTCAACCTGATGCTGGGCCGGCAGGACAACGCGGCGGACGCATATCGCGCGGCGCTGGCCGCCAATCCGCAGTTTGCGCTGGCGGCCGCCAGCGCCGGCTTTCTCGAAGCCTCGCGCGAACAATGGAACGCCGCGGCCCGCGGCTTCCAGGAAGCGCTCAAGATCACACCCGAAGATGCCGATCTTTGGTTCAACCTGGGCTTTGTCCGCCAGGAACAGCAAGACGACGCAGCGGCCATCGAATGTTTCGAACGTGCGGTGCAACTGAAACGCAGTCTCGACCGCGCCTGGTTCGGCATGGGCCTCGCCCATCGTCGCCGCGGCGAAACCGACAAAGCCGTGCAGGCTTTCAAAACCGCCGCCGAACTGCAGCCGATGAATCCGCACGCCTTTTATGAGCTGGCCATGGTGCAGCATGCACTGGGTAACCAGCCGGAAGTGCACAAGATCATCCGCCATGTTGCGGAATTCGATCCGAAGATGACCCGCCAGCTGGTGCGTGAAACCGGCCAGCACCCGGAGGGCGTAACGCTGCGGTGAAGCTGCACGTCGTCTCATCGCTGGCGGATGTCGCTCCCGAAGCCTGGAACCGGCTAGCTGGCGATGATCCCTTTCTGCAATACGCCTTTCTGCACGCACTGCATGACACCGGCTGCGCCTGTCCGGATACCGGCTGGGCACCGCAATACCTGCTGCTGCACGACGGCGACACACTCGCCGGCGCGATGCCGCTGTACCTGAAAGGCCATTCCTACGGCGAATACGTATTCGACTGGGCCTGGGCCGATGCCTACCAGCGCCACGGCATCGAGTATTACCCCAAGCTGCTCAGCGCCATTCCGTTCACACCGGTGGTCGGCTCGCGTTTGCTCGCATCCAAACCCGATCATCGCAATCAACTGGTCGCCGGCGCGCTGGAACTGGCCCGCCGCAGCAAAACCACATCGCTGCACGTGCTGTTTCCGACGGCAACCGATATTGAGTGCCTCACCGCCCACGGTTTCCTGCTGCGTCAGGGCCGCCAGTTCCACTGGACCAATCAACATTACAATAACTTCGACAATTTCCTCGCTCAACTCAGCCACGACAAACGCAAAAAAATCCGCCAGGAACGGCGCAAGGTGCGCGATGCCGGCATCACCTGCAGCTGGCTGGAAGGCAGGGCGATCAGCGATGACGATTGGCATTTTTTTGCGCGCTGTTACAGCCAGACTTACCGCGAGCATCATTCTTCGCCGTATCTGAACCTGGATTTTTTCCGCTGTATCGGCGCCGCTATGCCCGACAATCTGGTGCTGGTGCGCGCCGAGCGCGACGGCAAGCCCATCGCCGCATCGCTGCTGGTGCGCAGCGGCAGCCGCCTCTACGGTCGCCACTGGGGTGCACTGGAACACCACCCTGCGCTCCATTTTGAAGCCTGTTATTACCAGGGCATCGAATACGCCATCGCCCGCGGCCTGCAGGTGTTCGAGGGCGGCGCACAGGGCGAACACAAAATGGCACGCGGCCTGCTGCCGGTGACCACGCAGTCGGCGCACTGGCTGGCCCACCCCGAGTTTGCCGCGGCCATCGAGAATTTCCTCGACCGCGAAACGGCATTAATGGAAGAGCACGACCTCGAACTGGCGGGACGCAGCCCGTTCAAGGCCGGGTGACAGACCCGGCGTGACCGTCTTGCCTTATAGTTACGGCCTACCAATCGGAATCCACGAATGAAGTTCTGCAGCAATTGCGGCTCCGCAGTCGCGCTCAAAATTCCCGGCGGCGACTCGCTGCCGCGCCACGTCTGCGACGCCTGCGGCACCATCCATTATCAGAATCCGAAAATGATCGTCGGCTGCATCGCCGAATGGGAGAGCCGCGTCCTGCTCTGCCGCCGCGCGATCGAACCGCGCCATGGCTTGTGGACGGTGCCCGCCGGTTTCATGGAAAACGGCGAGACTACGGCGCAGGGTGCTGCGCGCGAAACCCTGGAAGAAGCCAATGCCCGCGTTGAAATCGGGCCGCTGTACGCGATGTACAACATCCCGCACATCAACCAGGTCTACATCCTGTTCCGGGCCCGCCTGTTTGACCTCGATTTCAGTGCCGGCGCCGAGAGCCTGGAAGTACGACTGTTCGAAGAAGCGGAAGTGCCGTGGGAGCAACTGGCCTTCGCCACGGTGCGCAATACGCTGACCCATTATTACGCCGACCGAAAATCCGGCGAATATCGTTTCCACCTCGGCACTATCGAACAAAGCTCGCGCCGCAACTAAAAGCTGCCGGACGCATCCCCCGGCCATCCAAATCTGAGCCGCCGGAAGCCTCTACCGGCACGTCCAAATTTCAGCCGCCGGACGCTTCTTCCGGCACGTCAAGCTTATGCCGCACGCAAGGCGTCAACGATCCCCAGTCGCGAGGCACGCACCGCTGGCAGAAAACCGCCGATCAGCCCCATCAGCACGGCAAAACCCAGCGACAGCACGATGATGCGCGGCGTCAGCGCGAAGCTGAACGCCAGTTCCGAAAACGACTGCCAGTTCAGTGTCGAGATATGGACAAACTGCATCAACGACGCCAGCATGATCCCGGCCACGCCGCCGACCGCGCCCAGCAGCACCGCTTCGAGCAGGAAAGTCGCGAGAATGCTGGAGCGGCGGAATCCGAGCGCGCGCAGCGTGCCGATTTCACCGGTGCGATTGGCCACCGCGGCATACATGGTGATGGTGGCGCCGATCATCGCACCCACCGAAAAAATCACCGACAGTGTCAGTCCCAGGTAGCTGATGAAATTCGACAGTGCCTTCGACTGCTCCTCGAAGAATTCACGCTCGTATTTCACATCCAGCGTCAGACGCGGATCGCCTTCGAGACGTTCTTTCAGCGCCGGCAGCGTCGCCGGATCCGCCAGCCGCGCCACGACCGCGGACCAGACATTGCGCCGGAACGACTGCTGCAACTGCTCGGCATCCACCCACAATTCCGAGTCATAAGCCGAGCCCCTGGCTTCAAAGCGTCCCACCACCCGCCACTCCCGCCCGCCGAAACGCAGCAGTGATCCGACCGCTGCGCCATCAAAGCGTTGGGCAATGCTGGCGCCGACGATGACCTCGGAGGAACCCGGCCGGAATGCACGGCCTTCAATGATCTGCAATTGCGGGCGCAATTCGAAACCCGCCTCGCCAACACCGCGCGTGGTGACATTGGTCGCGGTACCCGTATCGCGCTTGGGCAAGGTGATCAGCACCACCACTTCCTTAGACACCAGGCGCAAGCCGCCGGTACCAATGGCGATCTCGGGCTGGGTTTCGACAATGCCGGCCTGCGTACGATCGACTGAACTGGAAATTTCAGCACCCGCAGCACGACGCGTCACGTGCACATTATCGGGCTGGCCGGTAGCGATCAGCGCCTGGCGCAATCCCGTATCAAGCATCTGCACCGCAGCAAACACAAACACCACCAGCGCCATGCCGCCGGCTGTAAGCGCCGTGGTCAGCTTGCGCGTCCATAAATTGCGCAGCGTGTACGAAAACGGAATGCCTTTCATCCCACCGCCCGCAAACCATCGACGATGCGTACCTGTGCCGCACGCCACGCCGGCAGCACGGCAGCCGCCACGCCGACCACGATCGCGCAACCCGCCTGCATCCACAACGTAGTCGTGCTGATCTCGAATACCGGAAACAATGTACCCATCTGCGCGGCAAACCAGTCAGCCACCGGAAATGTCAGGATCACGCCCAGCGTCGCACCGGCGGCAGAAATCGCCAGCGATTCACCGAAAATCAGGCTGCCGAGAAAACCCGGGCCGAAGCCCAGCGCCTTCAACGTCGCATATTCGGACATGCGCTCGCGCGCGGTCATTGCCATGGTATTCGCCATCACCGCGAGAATGATGAAAATCACCACAAAGGACACGATGCGAATGGCGATGACGATGGCTTCGGTCTGTTTGACGAAGCCGATCTGGAACGCCTGCTCGGTCTCGGTCAGCGTTTCCGCCGCGGAGTTGCTGAACTGGGCATCGACAGCCTTGCTGATTTCCGCGGCGCGCGCGACATCACTCACCTGCACCACGAACACGCCGACGTGGTTGGCCCGCAGCGGCGCACGGGCGCGCACGCTTTCGTTCAGATAGGCCCAGTGAAAGAAAAACTGTGAGGTATCGGTGTTCGCAGCCGCACCGTCGTAAATCGCGCGCACCACGAACTCCCAGTTGCCGGCGAAAATCGTGCCCTTGAGCGGCACCACGTCGCCGACCTTGAGACCATAAGTGTTCGCCAGTTTGCGGCCCACCACCGCGCCCTTGCGGTCACGCATGAAATCGCGCAACTGGTCTTCAGGGATGCGGTACTCCGGGTACATTGCGAGGTACGGCACTGCATCGATCGCAAACTGCGGGAAAAAATTCTTCGGTTCCTGATAAATCCCGGCGAACCAGTTGGCCGTCGCCACTGAACGCACGCCATCCACCCCGCGGATCTTGTCGCGATAATGCACCGGCAGCGGCACCACCAGCGAGACTGAATTACGCGTAATCAGTCGGTCCGGCGCGGCAGCCTTGGAACCGGAATACCAAGCATCGACCACAGTCTGCAACAAACCGAAGGACAGGATCGCCACCAACAGGCCGAGCGCCGTCAACAGCGTGCGCAGCTTGTGACGCAGCGTGTTTCGGAGAATCAGCTTCAGCAAGTGCATGGAATAATAATCAATAAAAACAAATACTTATATTCATATGCTGATGGCAGGCTGACTAATCGGTCAGCACCCCCTTCTCCAGATGTCGCACCGAACGCGCGCGCTTCGCCGCATAAGGATCATGGGTCACCATGATGATGGTCTTGCCCAGCTCGGTGTTCATGCGATCCATCAGCGCAAGGATGTCTTCAGCCGATACGCGGTCAAGATCACCGGTCGGTTCATCGGCGACCAGGATCGCCGGATCGGTGATGATCGCGCGCGCAATCGCCACCCGCTGCTGCTGCCCGCCGGAGAGTTCCGACGGGTAATGCTCCATGCGGTCAGCCAGCCCGACCATCGACAAAGCCATATCCACATGCTCGCGCCGCGCACGTGACGACAATCCGGTCAGCAACAGCGGCAGCTCGACATTCTCGAACGCCGTCAGCACCGGCATCAGGTTGTAGAACTGAAAAATGAAACCAACATTGCGCGAGCGCCAGTCAGCAAGCTCTGCTTCACCCAAAGTCATGATGTCAGTACCACCGACACGCAACTCGCCGCTGTCCGGACGATCAATGCCCGCGATCAGGTTCAGCAAAGTACTCTTGCCCGAACCCGAAGGCCCCATCAGCGCAACAAAATCGCCGGTCGCAATATCAAAGCTGATGTCCTCCAGCACAGGCACCACCTGCCCACCACGCTTATACGATTTGACGAGATGGCGAATTTGAACTGCTGGGGCCAACAAAGACATTCTCCTCAGCAGTACCAGGGCAGCACACAGGCTCCCCCATGTGAGCCGCCGAGCAGCGCAGCCAAGCCGGGGGAAGTCGGCGAGGACTGTCTGAGCCCTCGCGTAGTTTGCGAGGGCGAGTTGCGCGCCCCGAAGGAAGTCACCTTGGGTGGCAGCCGCCCGACTTGGCGAGCAGCGCAGGGGAGCCCGAAGGACCGGCGAGCCTGGGGACGGCTGCGACTCGTTAGCCGCAGGCCCGTTTGCGGGAGCAGACGTCGGCGCTCCGGGCATGACGGTTGAACGCAGCCACCGGCGCCCCTACCCGCTCCACGCTGCGCGACTCCGAGTCCGGGGCGCCCCTTCTCTTTGGTTACTTTCTCTTGGTGAAGCAAGAGAAAGTGACTAGCCGCCGGGCTACCCCCGGCGAACTTTGCAGTTAAATAAATCATTTGGCCGCAATCGCCACCAAGGAACCATCCCGCAACTTTTCAGAAGGCCGCACCACCACCTTATCCCCCACAGCGACCTTCCCGGTCACTTCAACCAGTTCGCCGATTTTCATGCCGCTCTTAACGGCAACCTGAGCAGCCTTGCCATCCTTGACCACAAACACCACGCCAGCACCGTCGCGCTCAACTACAGCAGCTGGCTGCACCACCGTCCGCGCCGTGCGCTCAGCCTCCGGCGTTTCCTTCTCAAGGAAAGCCACCTTTGCGCTCATCTCCGGCAGGATTCGCGCATCCACATCAACAAAACGGATTTTCACCAGCACCGTGGCCTTGGCACGATCCACCGTCGGCACCGTGCGTTGAACCACGCCACGGAAACGCTGGCCGGGCAAGGCATCGAGCTGGATTTCACAGGGCTGGCCGACCCTCACCTTTGACAGATTAGCTTCCGACACATCGGCCTCGACCTCCAGCGTGGTCATGTCAGCCATGGTGACCACCGCCGCCTGCGAACCCAGTGCCGATGAAAACGGCGTAATCACATCGCCAACATTGGCATTTTTGGTCAGCACCACGCCATCGAAGGGCGCACGGATCAGCGTCTGCTCCACCGCCACCTGGGACGCACGCAGGTTGGCCTGGGCGACGGCGATCGATGCCTTGTAGCTGTGGATCGCAGCCAGCGCTTTTTCTTGGCGCGCGACCACCGTGTCATGTGCCGCAGGTGAAACGAATTTTTTCGCCAGCAGGTCACGCGAACGTTCCAGCGCACGCGCCGCATCCTTCATTTCAGCGTCGCCCTGTTCCAGGTTGGCCCGCGCCACATTGACACCGGCAGCGGCCTGCTGCATCTGCGCCTTCACGTCATTGCTTTCCAGACGCGCCAGGATTTCCCCGGCTTTCACCTGACTGCCTTCGCGCACATTCAGCCATTCCAGGCGCCCGGTGGCCTTGGACGCCACTGCCGCCTTGCGTTGCGCCACTACGTAACCGGTGGCATTGAGCAGGGTGTAAGCCTGTGACGGATAAGCCTGCGATATCGTGGTCGTTTCCACATTCACCGGCGCATTGCGGGCAAATATCCAGAATGCAGCGCCGGCTACCAGCAACGCCGCCAGCCACCACCATCGTTTAAAGCGCCCCCGCGGCGCGGCGCGCACCGCATCGCGGTCGATGCGTAATCGGGAAAGGTCTTCGTTGGCCAAAATGTTTTAGAATCGAGATGGTTTTTAACAGATTGCATTGTATCCGGAGACCCCAATGACCGCCGCGATTCCCACGACCAAAGCCGCCTTTCAATGGGACGACCCACTGCTGATCGAAGACCTGCTGAGTGACGAGGAACGCATGGTGCGCGACACCGCGCGCGCCTACTGCCAGGACAAGCTGATGCCACGGGTGGTTGAGGCCAACCGACACGAAAAGTTCCATCGCGAAATCATGAATGAGATGGGCGAACTCGGTTTTCTCGGACCGACCATCGAGGGTTACGGCTGCGCCGGGGTCAACCACGTCTGTTACGGCCTGATTGCGCGTGAAGTCGAACGTGTCGACAGCGGGTATCGCTCCGCCCTGTCGGTGCAATCCAGTCTGGTGATGTATCCGATTTCCGCCTTCGGCAGCGAAGCGCAGAAACAGAAATACCTGCCCAAGATGGCCACCGGCGAGTGGATTGGCTGCTTCGGCCTGACCGAACCCAATGCCGGCTCCGATCCGGCCGGCATGCTCACCCGCGGCAAGAAGGCCGACGGTGGCTATCTGGTCAGCGGCGCAAAAATGTGGATCACCAACGCCCCGCTCGCCGACGTGTTGCTGGTGTGGGCCAAGGATGATGGTGGCGTCATTCGCGGCTTCATCCTCGAAAAAGGCATGAAGGGCCTTTCAACGCCGAAAATCGAAGGCAAGTTCAGCCTGCGTTCCTCCGTCACCGGCGAAATTGTCATGGACAACGTATTCGTGCCGGAAGAAAACGTGCTGCCTGAGGTCTCCGGCCTCAAGGGTCCGTTCTCCTGCCTGAACAAGGCGCGTTACGGTATTGCCTGGGGCGCGCTGGGCGCGGCGGAATTCTGCTGGCACGCCGCGCGCAGCTACACGCTGGAACGCAAGCAGTTCGGCCGCCCGCTGGCTGCCAATCAGTTGGTGCAACTCAAACTCGTCAATATGCAAACTGAAATCACGTTGGGGCTGCATGCCGCGCTGCGCCTCGGCCGGCTGATTGATGAAGGCCGCGTCGCGCCGGAAATGATTTCAATGCTGAAACGCAATTCCTGCGGCAAGTCACTGGACATTGCGCGCGTGGCACGTGACATGCACGGCGGCAACGGCATTGCCGACGAATTTCATGTCATCCGCCACATGATGAATCTGGAAGCCGTCAATACCTACGAGGGCACGCACGACATCCATGCGCTGATCCTCGGCCGCGCGCTGACCGGCATCCCAGCGTTTGACTAAGCGTGCCTAGCAGACAGGCATGAACATCCGGCTTCGTCTGGCGGCATTGCTGATCTGCGCCGCCAGCGCCACTGGCGCGCGCGCCGAGCCTATCCCCGACGGCAGCAGCCAGCGCAGCGTCAGCATCGATGGCGAAACCATCGAGCTCCATACCTACAAGCCGCTGCAATATGCCGGCGGCCCCATCCTGCTGGTCTTGCACGGCCTCGGCACCAATGCCCCCGGTTACCGCGATTACGCGATACCGCTGGCCGACCAAAAAGGATTTCTGATCATCGCGCCACTGTTCGACCGCAAACGTTTTCCGGTCTGGCGTTACCAGACCGGGGGACTGGTACGCGACCAGCGCGCCGCCGGCGAATTCCGCATTGAGCCCGAAGCGCAATGGACCGGGCAACTGTTCCTCGCCATCATCGAAACGGTGCGGCTGTCCGAAGGACGGCCCGATCTCGCCTATTCGCTGATCGGACATTCAGCCGGCGGGCAAACCTTGTCGCGATTTGCCGCTTTTGTTCCGCATCAGGCCAGACACATCTTCATCGCCAATCCATCGACCTGGCTGTTGCCGTCGCGCGAAGAACGTTTTCCGTTTGGCTTCGGCGGGCTGCCGCCCGCACTGTCTGATGATGCCGCACTGCGCCACTACCTGGCGCAACCGGTCACCATGCTGCTGGGTACCGCAGACATCAAACGCGATGGCGACCTGAATGTCAGTCCAGGCGCCGAACGCCAGGGCGAAAACCGTTTTGAACGCGGAAAAAACGCCTTCCGCGCCGCCCAGCAACTGGCGCGAAACCGAGGCTGGACCTTCAACTGGCGCCTGATCGAAGTGGCAGACGTCGGGCACAGCGCGCGACGGATGTTCGGCAGCGCAGTGGTGCTGACTGCATTGCCGGTGGACTGAAGCACCGGATCAACACAGCCTTAGATCTTACACATCAGCCTCAGGCCGCGGCGCGCTTGGGCAGCACCCAGCCCGGGCGCACAAAATGGCAGGTGTAGCCGCGCGGATTACGCAATAGATAATCCCGGTGCTCGGGCTCGGCCTCCCAGAACGTCGACGCCGGCGCCACTTCGGTTACCACCTTGCCCGGCCACAGCCCTGAAGCATCAACATCCTTGATCGTGTCCAAGGCGACTGCTTTCTGCGATTCATTGGTAAAAAAAATCGCTGAACGATAGCTGGAACCGACATCATTGCCCTGGCGATCCCTGGTGCTCGGATCGTGAATCTGGAAAAAGAATTCCAGCAGCTTGCGAAAGCTGGTCGCCTCGTTGTCAAACACAATCTCCAGCGCCTCCGCATGGCCGGGATGGTTTGGGTACGTCGGATGATCATTTTTGCCGCCGGTATAACCGACTCGGGTCAACTGGACACCAGGCAGTTTGCGCACCAGATCCTGCATTCCCCAAAAACACCCCCCGGCAAGTACCGCGGTTTCCTTGGCCATACTTATTTCCTTTCGAAAGTTTTGATTTTTAGGGTTGCGATAGCGTAAACCACCAAGCTCGTGCAAGGCGTCGAATCATTATGCCCACCGCTGCCAGCAACACCGCCTATTTCGGCAGGTGTTTGTGCAGTTCCACCGGTTTGCGCTTCGCGCGCATGCGCAGGTTGAGCATTTCCACCGCCACCGAAAACGCCATCGCGAAGTAGATATAACCCTTCGGGATATGCAGGCCCCAGCCCTCGGCAATCAGCGCCACGCCGACCAGGGTCAGGAAGGACAGTGCCAGCATCTTGATGGTCGGATGGGTATCGACAAATTTGCCGATCGGTCCCGCCGCGAACAGCATCACGCCCACCGACAGCACAATCGCGATCACCATGATCGACAGTTCATCCACCATGCCCACCGCGGTGATCACTGAATCCAGCGAAAACACGATGTCGATCACCGCAATCTGCGCAATCACCGCGCCGAAAGTGGCCGTGGCCGCAACAACGGTGCTGCCACCCGCCTCATGCTCGATTTCCAGCGAATTGTGGATTTCATGCACGCTTTTCCATAACAGGAACAGACCGCCGCCGATCAGGATCAGGTCGCGCCCGGAAATGTCCTTGCCCATGACTGCAAACCACGGCGCAGTCAGCGTCATCAGCCAGGACAGCGTGAACAGCAGGCCGATGCGCGTCAGCATGGCGAAGATCAGGCCGATGTTGCGGGCTTTCGCACGCTGGTGCTCAGGCAGCCGGCCACACAATATGGAAATGAAAATGATGTTGTCGACACCGAGCACAATCTCCAGTGCCGCCAGTGTTGCCAGTGCCAGCCATGCCTGCGGATCCGCAATCCATTCCATATACGCCCCAATTTCTCAATAAAAACAATAATTTATTTACCCGACCCGCACATTCGGCCGCGGCTCCGCCCTGTTCGGCACTACAACGGAAACATCGCCCAGATTGCGAGACGGCGCCCATGTGCAAAGCGACAAGCTGCTACAGTCAATATCCGACTTCATACACCCGGATCAGGTTCATATGCAAACCCCCGCCGTACATAATTCTCGAGAATCCGCACCGGCAACTGCCGCACCCACCGCCCTGTCGATATCGCAGCAGATTGCCGCATTCGCCGCTGATCTGACGCCGGATGCCGTACCCGCAGCCGTCCGCGACGACGCAAAGTTGCATGTGCTCGATGTCGTCGGCACCGCGCTCGCCGCCACGCGTTTTGACTTCGCGCAACACGCACTGGCCGGCATCCTCAATATTGCCGAAGGTGGCGACAACAGCGTCATCGGCATGAACGTCAAACTGCCGATGCGCGACGCGGTGCTGATGAACGGCATCCTCGCCCATGGCCTCGATTACGACGACACCCATCCGGGGGCCATTGTGCACCCATCCTCCAGCGCCCTTCCCTGCGCGCTGGGTCTCGCCGAAAAACGCGACGCTTCCGGCGCCGACCTGCTGCTGGCTTACATCCTCGGCGTCGAAGTCTCCACCCGGCTCGGTGTTGCCGCCGCCGGCACCATGCATACCAACGGTTTCCATACCACGGGCATCGCCGGCCATTTCGGCTGTGCGGTGGCCGCCGGCAAACTGCTCAACCTGAGCCCGCAACGCCTGCAGTACGCCCAAGGGTTCGCCGGCAGCACCGCCTCCGCCATTTCCGAACACCGCGCCGACGGCGCCTGGAACAAACGCCTGCATCCGGCCTGGGCGGGGGTCGGTGGCATCACCGCGGCGGCTCTGGCCAGCGGCGGTTTTATCGGCACCTGTAAAATTTACGAAGGCGCCGACGGCATTTTCCGCTCGCACACCGGCACCCGTTTTAATGAAGTCGACATGGGTGCCATGACGCGTAATCTCGGCAGCGAATGGCTGCTCAACGAAGTGGCGATCAAACCCTACCCGATCTGCCACCTGCTGCACGCCTGCGCCGATTCGGCACTGGCCATCCGGCGCAAACACAAGATCAAGCCCGAAGACATCGTCAAAATCCGCGCCCTGCTGCATCCCGAAACCTTTCACTACATCGCCGAACCGGCAGACATGCGCCGCAAACCGGTATCGGATTACATGGCCAAGTTCAGCGTGCAGTTCGTACTCGCCGCCTGTTTTGTGCGTGGCAAATTCGGTTTTGCCGAGCTGGAAACCGAGGCCTTGAACGACGCAGCGATACTCGCGCTGGCGCAAAAGGTGCACCACGAAGCCGATCCGGATTCGGCGTTCCCGAAATATTTCTCCGGCGGCGTGGTCGTCACCACCAAGGACGGTCGCGAACTGGTGCACATGGAAAAAATCAACCGCGGCGCCGGTGAACGCGCACTGTCGGCGGCAGACATCAGCGAAAAATTCTTCGACAACGCATCGCTGGTGATTTCCAAACCGCAGGCCGAACGCATCCGCACGGCTGTGCTGGCGATGGACCAGCACAGCACACGCGATTTGACCCGCGTCCTGGCACTTAAAAATTAACAATAAAATCAAATACTTATGAATATCGATCTGGCGCATCTGCAGCAATGGGTCGGCAAGACCGAAAGCCACGACGATGTCGCCACCGCGTTTCCGGTCGCGGCACTGGCGGCCACGCTCGACCGCCGTGACCCGCCAGCCAAAACCGGCGACGCCATTCCGCACAGCGCGCACTGGCTGTATTTCCTTGAAACCGCAGTCAATGCCGATCTCAGCCATGACGGCCATCCCAAACGCGGCGGTTTTCTGCCGCCGGTGACACTGCCGCGGCGCATGTGGGCAGGCGGCCGCATCGATTTCCGCACACCGGTGCGCATCGGCGATGCCATCCGCCGCGATTCCGAAATCCTGTCCGTGGAAGCCAAGGCCGGCAGCAGCGGCAACCTGGTGTTCGTCACAGTGCGCCACACCGTCAGCGCCAACAACACGGTCGCCATCGTCGAAGAACACGACATCGTCTATCGCGACGCCGCGAAAAAAGGCGCCGCGCCGCCTGCGGGCAAACCGGCGCCGCAAACTGCGGCATGGCGGCGGGAATTGAACACAGACGAAGCTGTGCTGTTCCGTTATTCAGCGCTGATCTTCAACGCGCACCGCATCCATTACGACATCGACTACTGCCGCGACGAGGAAGGTTATCCGGGCCTGATCGTGCACGGCCCGCTACAAACGACGCTGCTGCTGGATTTATGCCGGCGCAGCGACCCGCGCCCGGTGCGCACACTGGATTACCGCGCCACGCATCCGGTGTTCCACCAGGAAACTTTCAGTGTCAACGGCCAAACGTCAGGCGACGGGAAATCGGTTGATTTGTGGACTGCGAATGCCGCGGGGTGTTATGCGATGCGCGGTACTGCGACGTTTGATTGAGCATCCCAAAACACGACAGAATTGATTAAGAACCGGGGTTTTTAAATATATCCACCCTGAGCTATCCCGGGTTGTACGGACAGCCTAGTTAAGCACCACGCCATTCTCTCTCAATCTGCTCGGGGGTGCGGTAGCCGAGTGTTTGATGAATCCGTTTGCGGTTGTAAAACAGTTCGATGTAATCGAAGATTGCCACCCTTGCGTCATCCCGGGAATGGAACTCGTAGTGATGAATGAGTTCGTTCTTCAGATTCGAGAAGAAGCTCTCCCCACCGCGTTGTCCTGCGGCACCTTGCGCCCGTTCATGCTGGCCCTCAGGCCGTCAGATACGGTGCGACAAAGACCACTCTTCGTCGCTTACGTCGCTCGGATAGGGTTGCGCGGGGCGTCTTCATCTCCCCACACTATGTGCCAGATTACGTATCAAAGTACAAGTCCATAACAGGCTCTAGAACCGGTACGTTCCGGAGAACTGCACGCGATTGAGACTTCCGCTCAATCCACTCTGTATCTCGCGCTGGCCGTAGATGTACTCGACCCCCAGGTCGACCGCGGAGAACGGACTCCAGATCAGATTGGCATGCAGCGACTGGGCCGACTTGTTCAACGTGCCCGAAGTGCCTGTGGGATGGTTCGCACGCGACGCAGACGCCACCAGGCTCGAGCGCCACTTCGGCGACCAGAAGTGGCGGTAGGCGGCGAAGCCGCTGACCACGTTCGACAGCTCGAGCTGGTTGTTGACCAGAATGCCATCAGCGAAGAAGCCCAGCTCCTGGTAACGGCCGACGACGTTGCCGAAGTTCACGACGGCCTTGAAGTCGTCCGTGCCGGTCGATGTCTTGATGGGAAGAATGATGCCGAGTTGTCCGGCGGCGCCCCACTTGTTGTCGGCGGTGCCCGCCTGATCGATGCGGATGTTGCGGACCAGTACCGAGCCCCAGAGGTCCCCATAGGCGGTCTTCAGGAAGTTCACGCGCGCGACGATGTCCGGATAGCGGTCGTCATCCGGCCGCAACACGGTGCCGGCGCTGGTGGCGATCGCGCTCTCCGGATTTTCCAGCGACAGCTCCCAGTTGCCGCCCTTGAAGGGCTGGGTCCAGCGCAACTGGGTCTGGCGAATGAAGATGTGGCCGACCGGGCCACCGAAATCCAGCGTATCGGGAATCGCCGCCTGGTTCTCGAACGCGGTCCAGAACTGACCGAATCCCAGGTTCCCGATCGTTCCATACGCGTGGCGCAACGAGGGCGAATTGCGGTTGCTCACCAGTTCATCGCCCGCGCTGTTGGCCACGGTGGGCCCGCCCGAGAGCGACGCGCCGAACAGATCCAGCTCGAACAGGGTCGTCAGCGGGCCCCACGGCGTGTTGGGCGTGACGCTGCGAATCCCCAACCGGGTCTGGCGCGCGTGCAGCGTGACCTGTTTCCTTTCGTTGGCACCGGCGGTCGGCCCGACGGGGATCGCGCTCGGCAACAGGAACTGGTCGCCGATCGGGTTCTGGCCGCCGGCGCTGCGGCTGTTGAAGATCGCATCGCCCTTGACGTAACCATAGATGCTGAACGAGGTGTCGCTGCCCGGCAGCTTGAGGGAGCCCTTGAAGTCGCCGGCGGTGACGGCGTTGGCCGGTGCTTCCTTCGGCGCGCTTTTCCTTTCGAGCGCGTCGATCTTCTTCTGCATGGCTTCGAGTTGCTGCTTCAGAACCTGAAGCTCGTTGGCCCGAGCCGGCGTTGCGGCCAGCAGCAGGCCGAGGGCGCAGACGCCGAGCAGCAATTCGCTGCTTCGGGTGAGGAACGTACCGGGGCGTGGTGTCATGGGTTCTCCAAGTCAGGTGAAAGCATGGGTTTTCCAAGTCAGGTGAAAGCTTCTATGAATATCCTCCGCGTGTCAACTCCCTGGCGGCGGGTTTCGGGTTTCGGGTGGTCTGGTCATTTTCGCGGAAGCGGAAGTATGTAGTTAACGAAAAGCGAAGTGACAAAGTCCGTCACTTTTTTTGCTTTGCCTTAGAGCCTGTTATGGACTTGAGGTGACGAAGGGGATGAGGCGGTGAAGCATAAGGCAAGCAAAGGCGAGGTCTTGCCTTTTGCCTCTCAATTAAAATCACCGGAGCCCAACTACCAGCCCTCATGCTCCGAAGTCGCGCCAATCTTGTGTATCGACAGGTCGGAACCATCAAACTCCTGCTCCCGATCCAAACGGATTCCGACGACAGCCTTCAGCGCACCATAAACAATAAAGCCCCCGACCAGTGCAATCACCACGCCCAGCCCGGTGCCGATCAGTTGTGCAGTCAGGCTGACACCGCCCAGGCCTCCCAGCGCCTTCGATCCGAAAATGCCGCAGGCGATGCCGCCCCACACGCCACACAGGCCATGCAAGGGCCACACACCCAACACATCATCGATTTTCAGTTTGTTCTGCGTCAGCGTGAACATATAGACGAACAAGGCGCCGGCAACCGTGCCGGTGGCCAGCGCACCGGCGGGATGCATCACATCCGAACCCGCGCACACAGCAACCAGTCCCGCCAGCGGTCCGTTGTGCACAAACCCCGGATCGTTGCGGCCGACCACCAGCGCCGCGACGATGCCGCCGGACATCGCCATCAGCGAATTGACCGCGACCAGCCCTGAAATCTTGTCGATGGTCTGCGCCGACATCACATTAAAGCCAAACCAGCCGACGGTCAGGATCCACGCGCCCAGCGCCAGAAACGGAATGCTTGACGGCGCCTGCGCGGCGACACCCCCCTCTTTCGGATAACGGCCGATGCGCGGTCCGAGCAGGATCACTGCCGCCAGCGCCAGCCAGCCGCCCACCGCATGCACCACCACCGAACCGGCGAAGTCATGGAACGGTGCGCCTGCGACGGATTCGATCCACGCCTGCACGCCGTAACGGTTGTTCCACGCGATGCCTTCAAAAAACGGATAAATCAGCCCGACGATGACCGCCGTTGCCGTCAGCTGCGGATAAAACCGGGCGCGTTCGGCAATGCCGCCGGAAATGATCGCCGGCACCGCGGCGGCAAACGTCAGCAGGAAAAAGAATTTGGTGACCTCGAAGCCGCTTTTCTGCGTCAGTTGTTCGGCGCCGACCATGAACGACACACCATAGGCCACGCCGTAGCCGACGAAAAAATAGACGATGGTCGATACCGCGAAGTCGGTCAGGATCTTGACCAGGGCATTGACCTGATTTTTGCGGCGCACCGTGCCGACTTCCAGAAACGCAAAGCCGGAATGCATCGCCAGCACCATGATGGCGCCGAGCAAAATGAACAAGGTATCCGTACTGATTTTGACGGCTTCCATAATCTCCCCCTTAAATTAACCTGGAATTACAAAGCAATACCTGTTCCTGAATACAAGTTATTGTTTTTAATTAAAAAATTATAAAGCACCCTAGCTGAAACGCTCATATATAGTGCATAAGCTGAATAACCGCACTTTATCAGTGCGGGCAAAAGATCGGGCGGCCATTCCATCACAACCCCGGCAGTACCATCCAGACAATCCGGTAAATCATTGAAGAAATTGGTATATTCAGTATCCATGAGTCTCGCGCCCACGTCCTCCTCTACCGTCGCACCCGCCCCGTCCGACCGGCCGCTGTCGCTGGCGCAAATCGTCGGTGACCTGATTACCGATGGCCTGGTGCCGAAGGAAGACGCCGAAAAACTGGTCGCCAACCGCCGTCACAGCCAGACCGACGTGCATCCGCTGGTGGTAATTGCAGACCAGAAATGGAAAGACCCGCGCAATCCGCGCAAACTGCTGGGCGTCGAGACGCTGACCCAGTGGCTTGCCAAAAAATCCGGCCTGCCTTACCTGCACATCGACCCGTTCAAGATCGATTTCACTGCCGTCACGAAGGTGATGTCGAACGCCTATGCCTCGCGTTACAAAATCCTGCCGGTCAGCGTGACCACCCGCGAAGCCACCATCGCCACCGCCGAACCCTGGATCCGCAGCTGGGAAGTTTCGCTGAAACAGCTACTGCACCTGGACATCAAGCGGGTCGTCGCCAATCCGGTCGATATCCAGGGCTATATCGTCGAGTTTTACAACCTCGCCCGCTCGGTCAAGGGCGCCTCCGACAAGGACCAGGGCGCGGTTTCGGAAATCGCCAACTTCGAACAACTGGTGCAACTGGGCCGCAGCGGCCAGCTCGACGCCAACGACCAGCACGTCGTCCATATCTGCGACTGGCTGTTCAATTACGCCTTTGAACAACGCGCCAGCGACATCCATCTCGAACCACGGCGCGAGGCCGGCAATGTCCGCTTCCGCATCGACGGCGTGCTGCACCAAGTCTACCAGATCCCGACACCGGTGATGGGCGCGATGACTTCGCGCATCAAGGTGCTGGGGCGCATGGACGTCGTTGAAAAACGCCGGCCGCAGGACGGGCGGCTGAAAACGGTGGCGCCCGACGGTGGAGAAGTCGAATTGCGGCTGTCGACCATGCCCACTGCATTTGGCGAAAAAATGGTGATGCGGATTTTCGATCCGGAAAATCTGGTCAAGGATTACAAGGAGCTGGGCTTCTCCGACGAAGAAGAAAAAAAATGGGGGCAGATTTCCGCCAAGCCGCACGGCATCATCCTCGTCACCGGTCCCACTGGCTCCGGCAAAACCACCACGCTGTATTCCACGCTGAAACAGCTGGCTGAGCCCGAGGTCAACGTCTGCACCGTCGAAGACCCGATCGAAATGGTCGAGCCCAGTTTCAACCAGATGCAAGTTCAAGCCGGCATCGGCGTTGATTTCGCCGCCGGCATCCGCACCCTCATGCGCCAGGACCCGGACATCATCATGGTCGGCGAGATCCGTGACCTTGAAACCGCCGAAATGGCGATCCAGGCCGCGCTGACCGGCCATCTGGTGCTGTCCACGCTGCACACCAACGACGCACCCGCAGCGGTCAGCCGACTGCTCGACCTCGGCGTGCCGCCCTACCTGCTACAGTCCACCCTGCTCGGCGTCATGGCGCAACGACTGGTGCGCACGCTGTGTCCGCACTGCAAGGAAAAACACGATTACGAAGACGAGGTCTGGGACAGCCTGGTCGCGCCGTGGAAAGCCGCCAACCCGCGGGGCAAGACCTACATCAACAAAGGCTGCCTGGAATGCCGGATGACCGGATACATGGGCCGCGTCGGCATCTATGAAATGATGATCACGTCGCCGGCCCTGCGCGAGCGCGTGGTTGAAGCTGCCGACCTTGAAGCCATCCGCGATGCGGCCTTCAAGGATGGCATGAAACCGCTGCGTATCAGCGGCGCGATGAAAATTGCCGCTGGCGTCACCACTATCGACGAAATCATGAAAGTCGCGCCGCCGCCCGGCGGCGACCGCCGCCAGTACGATGCCGACCGGCCGCGCAGCTAAAGCGCCGGCAGCAACTTCTCGAGCCCCGTTTCACTGGCAATGCGCTTCAGGTCGGCGATAGTGTCGTCCGGAAACTGGATACCCTGGCTGCGGTTGCGCGTGTTGTTGCGCGCCTCCATTTCGCCCGGATAAAACACCTCGTCAAAACCCTGCGCCAGCGGCACCGACTTGAGTTCGGCGACGAACTGCTCCATGCGCGCATTGAATTCCGTCAATGACTGCATCGCCTCGATGTTGATCGCCAGCATGAAATGGCCGCAGTTGCTTTTCTCCGCGGTTTTGTATGGGCTGTGCACCGCCGACAGGAAACCGCTGCCGGTCAGCACACCCGACATCATGTCGACCATTGCCGCAATCGCGTAACCCTTGTGTTCGGCCATCGGCAGGATGATGCCGTCGATGGCGGCCTGCGGATCAGTAGTCGGCGCACCATCGGCAGTAATCGCCCAGCCCAGCGGGATTTTCTGCTTCTTGTTGCGCGCGAGATAGATCTTGCCGCGAGCAACACCGGTGTTCGCCATATCGACCACGAAGGGGGCGTGCTTACCCGCCGGCGCAGCAATCGACCAGGGATTGGTACCGACGATTTTTTTACGCCCGCCCCAGGGCGCCATCGCCGGCCCGCCGTTGGAGGTCAGCATCATCACGCAGCCTGCCCTTGCGCCCATCAGCGTGTAATACATGCAGGTGCCGAAATGGTTGGACATGCGCACGCCGACCGCGCCGATGCCGTGAGCTTTGGCGCGCTTGATCGCCTCCTCGGCCGCGAGTTTGGCCAGCACATGACCGACACCGTCGTGACCGTCGATCACCGCCATCGCGCCGCCGTCGATGACGAACTCCGGCTGCGTCACCGGGTTCATCACCTTGTTGCGCAAACGGTCGAGGTACCAGCCCAGACGCAGCACCCCGTGGGACTGGTGCCCCCACAAATCCGCCTGCACCAGTGTGTCGGCAATCAGCCGCGCGTCGGCTTCGGGCACACCCTGGCCGGCGTAAACAGCGGCGCAGAAATCAATCAGTTTTTGTGCATCAACCGGCGCAGCAGGCATGGGCAGGATTTCCTTGGAAATATATTAATGTGAGCGCGTCAGCAGCCGCATGCCGCGATCCAGGCCGTCGATCGTCAGCGGAAACATGCGGTCGCCCATCAGCTGGCGGGTAATGCTGATCGATTCATGGTAATTCCACACCGCCCCCGGCTGCGGATTGAGCCAGATTGCCCTTGAATACACCTGCAGCGCGCGCTGCAGCCACACCGCGCCGGCCTCCTCGTTGCTGTGCTCGACGCTGCCCCCGGGATAGGTGATCTCGTACGGGCTCATCGTGGCGTCGCCGACGATGATCAGCTTGTAGTCGTGCGGATAGGTGTGCAGCACATCCCAGGTCGCCATGCGTTCGGTGGCGCGGCGGCGGTTGTCTTTCCACACCCGGTCATAGAGAAAATTGTGGAAGTAGAAATATTCGAGGTGCTTGAATTCGGTGCGTGTCGCTGAAAACAGCTGCTCGCAGACGCGGATGTGGTCGTCCATCGAACCGCCGATATCGAGAAACAGCAGCACCTTCACCGCGTTGTGGCGCTCCGGCACCATTTTCAGGTCCAGCCAGCCGGCGTTTTTGGCCGTGGAACGGATGGTGTCTTCCATGTCCAGCACTTCGGGCGCCCCGGTGCGCGCAAACTTGCGTAATTTGCGCAAGGCCACCTTGATGTTACGTGTGCCCAGCTCCACGGTATCGTCAAGGTTTTTGAACTCGCGCTGATCCCACACCTTCACCGCGCGGCGGTTGCGCGATTCATGCTGGCCGATGCGGATGCCTTCCGGGTTATAGCCATAGGCGCCGAAGGGACTGGTGCCCCCGGTGCCGATCCATTTGCTGCCGCCCTGGTGCCGCCCCTTCTGCTCTTCGAGGCGCTGCTTCAGCGCCTCCATCAGTTTTTCCCAGCCGCCCAGCGACTGGATCAGTTTTTTCTCTTCTTCAGTCAGATTTTTCTCGACCAGCTTGCGCAGCCAGTCTTCGGGAATCACCGCCGCCGCGGCATCGATGCCGACCACACCCTTGAAGTAAGCAGCGAAGACCAGGTCGTAACGATCGAAGAATTTCTCGTCCTTGACCAGACAGGCGCGCGCGAGGTGGTAGAACTCATCAACACTGCCGAAAGCGACCTGCTTCTCCAGCGCCTCGATCAGCATCAGGAATTCCTTGATCGAGGCCGGTACGCCGCCCAGGCGCAGTTTGAGGAAAAATTCGATCAACATGGGATTTGGTGACTGGTGACTGGTGACTGGTGACTGGTAATTGGTAATTGGTAATTGGTAATTGGTAATTGGTAATTGGTAATTGGTAATTGGTAATTGGTAATTGGTAATTGGTGGTCACGAATGCACGGTGATAGTTTCTTGCGCGGGGTTTACCAGTCACCAGTTACCAATTACCAGTCACCCATCAAGATTTGCGCCGCGACATAAACACCAGCCGCTCGAACAGATGTACGTCCTGCTCATTCTTGATCAGCGCACCATGCAGCGGCGGCACGATCTTGTGTGTGTCCTGGCTGTAGAGCGCTTCCGGCGGAATGTCTTCGGCCATCAGCAGCTTCAGCCAGTCGAGCAGTTCGGACGTCGTTGGCTTTTTCTTCAGCCCCGGCACATCGCGGATTTCGAAAAAGGCATTGAGCGCCTGGCTCAGCAACTGTTTCTTGATGCCGGGGAAATGCACATCGACGATTTTCGCCATGGTTTCCGGATCGGGGAAACGGATGTAATGGAAAAAACAGCGGCGCAGGAAGGCGTCGGGCAGTTCTTTTTCATTGTTGCTGGTGATGATCACCAGCGGCCGCTGCCTGGCCTTGACCAGTTGCTGGGTCTCATAAACATAAAACTCCATGCGATCCAATTCGCGCAGCAGGTCGTTCGGAAATTCGATATCCGCTTTATCGACCTCATCAATCAGCAGCACTGCCTGCTGCTCCGACTCGAAGGCTTTCCACAACATGCCCTGCACGATGTAGTTGCCGATGTCTTTCACCTTCGGGTCGCCGAGCTGCGAATCGCGCAGCCGCGATACCGCATCATATTCATACAGGCCATGCTGCGCCTTGGTCGTCGATTTGATGTGCCACTCGTAGAGCGGGCGTTTCAGCGCCTGCGCCACTTCGAGGGCCAGCATGGTCTTGCCGGTGCCCGGCTCACCCTTGATCAGCAACGGACGCTCCAGCGCCAGTGCGGCATTCACCGCCATCATCAGGTCGTCGGTCGCGACGTAGTTTTTGGCGCCGGTAAAGCGTGACATTATTTTTCCTTTAAAATCAAATACTTATACATATCTAATGGTGCTGTGCAAGGCGGCTTTCGATTTCAGCCAGCTTGCGGCGGATCTCCGCCCCGGCAAACAACTGCGGCTCGGAAGGCTCAAAACCCTGGGCGCGTTCGCGCTCGGCGATCGATTTTCGCGCAGCGGTAAACGCCGTTTCAAACGACCAGGTCTTGCGCAGTTCTTCATTGAACAGCGCCTGCGCGAGCCAGGTCGAGTCCGACATGCTGCCGCAACCGAATGATTGGCGCTTCGCGCTGGAGGCGGTGATGATCAGGGTGTGTTCATCCTGCAGCGGCATGATGAACCCGCCGGAATAGCAGGCCGAGACCACGATCACCCGCCATTTGATGCCGGATTCGTCCAATGCTTTTTTCAGCGCGGGCGGATCGATAGTCGCCAGCCGCAAGGGCCAGAAATCCACCGCCAGCCGGTGCGACTCCGAACCGTGCGAAGACACGTACATGACCAGCAGATCCTCATCGCGGTTCATCTGGCTGCCGATGCGTTTCAGCGCCGCGCTGATGCTGGTCAGGCTGGCCACCGGATGCGTATCCAGCGTTTTCCGGTTATTCAGCAGCACCACCGAGCGCCCGGCGGTATCAAAACGCTTGCGGAACAGATCCGCGATCAACTGCACCTCTTTCATGAATACGTCTTCGCGGGCATACAGGCCGGCAGCCAGCAGATAGATGTCGGCGACGCCGGGACGCCCGCCTTCCACGGCAGCCAGCGATTTGCGCAACATGTCCTGCTGCGCGTAAAACCCGCGCTCATCAATGGGCGCCCGGGCAGATTTTTCTGCGGCATCCGACGCATCATATTTCGGCATCCACAGATAGTTCTGCGGATACCACAGCACAGGCGCCACCAGCAGCAGCCATCCCGCCGCCATCGCCATGAGGTTGCGACCCGGGCCGGCGTTCACCAAGCGCGCCACACTGATCGCGATCACCAGCGTCCACCACAGCACGGCGCCATAAAACAGATACGTCCACCAGTTGCCGCCGACCAGCCTGGGCGGCAGGCGCTGCAACAGCACTCCGGAAGCACCGATCAACAGCGAAAGCACCAGGCCCGCGGCCACCAGCGCCAGCGCAATCTGCAACTGCGATCCCGCCCTGCCGCCCAGTCGCACCGCCACCAGCGCAAACAACAGCGTAGCCGGCACAAACAACAGCGCGCGCGGCACTTCGTAGACATTGAATTCGCCATTGAAGCCGATGCTGGCCAGCCCCAGCAGGAACAACAGCAAAAGGTTCAGGCCGGCGATCAGCGCGAAGGCCTCGGCGGAGGGCGTAAACATTTCCGCAGTCACCGGACGCAAAAAAGCTAGTCGTGCACCGGCGCGCAGATTGCTCATCACATCGCGATACAAAGTGCAGCGCAGCTGCGGTGTGGCCGGCGGCATGTTGTCCGCCACGGCAATACCGGCGGCCTGATCATCATGCATCGCCGGCTCCTGCATCAGGCACTGCGCGCCAGATCACTGCGCCGGTCGACATCAAACAACACGCCGGGGTCATCGACATCAATCACCCGCACCAGCGCCTGATTGCGCTGCACCACGGCGCGTGCGCCGCTGTCGCCACCGAGTACCTGCAGTTCCTGCAAAAACCGCGCGCCGAAAGCCACCGGATGGCCGCGGTCGCCCTGATAGGCCGGTGCGACGATGGCAGCGCCGGCAGCCAGCGCCTGCACTACCCGCTTGATGGTATCGGGGCGGATGCGCGGCATGTCGGCCAGCGCAACGATCCAGCCGCCGGCATCTCGCGTGACGCTGACGCCGTGGGCCAGGCTGACGCCCATGCCCAGCTCTGCATCGGCGCACATGGTCACCGCGCATCCCTCCTGCTCAAGCAATTCCGCCACCGGAAAATCCCCGGAGCGCACCACGGCCGTCACGTTGAGTCCCGCCGCAATCAGGTTACGCGCGGCATGGGCGGCAATGGCCACGCCGTCTTCCAGCGGATGCAGCAGTTTGGCGCCGCCAAAACGCGCCCCGGCGCCGGCGGCCAGCAGGATCGCCACGGGGGATTTTTCAGGGACTGTCATGGCCATGATTATAATGGCCCATTCCGCCCTTACCCATTACCAATTACCAATTACCAATTACCAATTACCAATCACCATTAACCCAGCAAGGTCCACACCATGCCCAGGTTCTGCGCGAATATCTCCATGCTCTTCAACGAGGTCGCGTTCATGGACCGCTTCGCTGCTGCGGCCAAGGCCGGGTTCAAGGGTGTCGAATACCTGTTTCCATACGACTACGACAAAAACGCGCTGGCGGATTCACTCGCCAACAACAATCTCGTCCAGGTGCTGCACAACCTGCCCGCCGGCAACTGGGCCGGCGGCGAGCGCGGCATCGCCTGCCATCCGCGGCGCGAAAGCGAATTCCAGGACGGCGTGGGCCGCGCCATCGACTACGCCACCGCGCTCGGCTGCAAGCAAGTCAACTGCCTCGCCGGCATCCGCCCGACCCACCTCGATCCCAACGTCACGCGCGAAACCTTCATCCGCAACCTGCAGTTTGCCGCGCCGAAATTCAAGGAAGCCGGCATCAAGCTGCTGATTGAGCCGATCAACACCCGCGACATCCCGGGATTTTTTCTCAATTCCTCGCAGCAGGCGGTCGATATCATCAAGGCCGTCGGCTCCGACAACCTGTTCCTGCAGTACGACATCTATCACATGCAGATCATGGAGGGTGACCTCGCCCGCGGCATCGAAACCAAGCTCGCGCTGATCCCGCACATGCAGCTCGCCGACAACCCCGGCCGCCACGAACCGGGCACCGGGGAGATCAATTTTCCGTGGCTGTTCCGCCACATCGACCGTATCGGCTACCAGGGCTGGATCGGCTGCGAATACAAGCCGGCGACCACCACCGAAGCCGGCCTGGGCTGGATGAAATTGGCATAGTTTTGCCCCGGCTGACGGTTGCTTGACGGCACCCCTAGCAGCCCACACAATGCCCCGGCAACAGACCCATAAAAACACAACGGGCTGTCCCGCATCACAACCTGGAGGAGGAGTCATGAAAGCATCGCGTATCGCATCCGCGCTTGCCATTGCCGTGGCCGCAGCGTTCCCGTCGTTCTCGAGTGCCCAGCAAATGACCCTGATGACCGGCCCGCAGGGCGGGGTCTGGGTACCGCTGGGCGGACAACTCAAAAGCATGTGGGAAAAAGCCATTCCCGGCCTCAACATCACCGCCACCCCGGGCGCCGGCATCGCCAACGTGCGCGGCGTTGATGAAGGCAAGGCACAGATCGGCTTCGGCAATTCCAGCACCTCTGTGGACGGCGTCGCCGGCAACGCGCCTTACCCGAAAAAAACCACCAAGGTTTGCCAGATGGCTAACCTGTATCCGCAGTATTTCCAGATCGTCGCGCTGGCGGATGCCAAGATCAACACCTTCGCCGATTTCAAAGGCAAGTCCGTTGTGACCCAGCCCAAGGGCAACACCGGCGAACTGCTGACCAACCTGGTGCTGACGCTGAACGGCCTCAACTACCAGTCGCTTTCGAAAATCAACTTCCAGTCGTACACCGACGCCGTGTCGATGATGAAGGACGGCCACGCCCAGGTGTTCACGCTGGGCACCACTATCCCTGCATCATCGGTGATGGACCTCGCCAGCGCCCGCGACATCAAAATGGTGCCGGTGGATGACAAAACCATGGCCGCGCTGCGCAAGCAGAACTCCGGCTACCTGAAGCTGACGGTCAAAGCCGGTACCTATCCCAAGCAGGACCAGGATGTGGCGATGATCGGCTACTCCGCGCATTTGGTGGTTGCCTGCGACCTGCCTGAACAAACCGTATACACGATGACCAAGACCGTCGCCGCCAACATCAGTGACATGGCCTCGGTCAACAAGGCCATGGCCGGACTGACACCGAAGGAAATGGCCACTGACATCGGCGTGCCTTTCCATCCGGGCGCCGTGAAGTTCTACAAAGAAGCGGGTGCCATGTAAGCCACCGCAGCACGCAGGAAAAACGGGGCGGCCCTGCCGCCCCGTTCCACATTCAGACCGGGGAGCAACATGGTTTCCGCAGAAAAAGCACCCGCAGTGCTAGTGATTTCCGAAGAAAAAGCGGCAACACAGCCGCAATCAGCCGCTCTCAAAGCGACGGTCGCAGTCATCGCAATCGTGATGTCGGTCTACCATATGTATGTGGCCGGCTTCGGCCCTCCCGAAGCGATGATTTTCCGCGGCACCCACCTGCTGTTCGCGCTGACGCTGGTGTTCCTGCTTTATCCGCTGAAGCCGGGTGGCAACTGGAAATGGCGCATCACCGATGCCGTGATGCTGATTGCGTCGTGGGCATTCATATTCCACATCTTCCTCAACTACGAATACATGACCAACCGGATCATCTACATTGATGATCTGACCAAACTCGACAAGTTCTACACCGTGATTTCGGTGCTGATCATCCTCGAAGCCACGCGCCGCGTGCTCGGCTGGGCATTGCCGCTGACTGCCGTGTGCTTCCTGATCTACGCCATGTTCTTCACCAACGTCGCCGGCCCGGTGCTGATGGAGCAGTTGTATCTCTCCACCGAAGGCATCTTTGGTTCGACACTGGGCGTGTCGGCCTCGTACGTGATGCTGTTCGTGCTCTTCGGCGCCTTCATGGAAAAAAGCGGCACCGGACAGTTGTTCATGGACTTCGCGCTGTCGATCACCGGCCACACCGCCGGCGGCCCGGGCAAGGTCGCGGTGGTCAGCTCCAGCCTGTTCGGCACGGTATCGGGGAGCGCTGTCGCCAACGTGATGGTCGACGGCCCGATGACCATTCCATTGATGAAACGCACCGGCTTCAAACCGTCCTTCGCCGCCGCAGTCGAGGCCACCGCTTCCACCGGTGGCCAGATCATGCCGCCGGTGATGGGCGCCGCCGCCTTCGTCATGGCGGAATTCCTCGCCGTGCCCTACGCCACCGTCGCGCTGTGGGCGGTGATCCCCGCCATCCTGTATTACCTCGCGGTGTTTTTTGCAGTGCATTTCGAAGCCAAACGCCACGGCCTGCACGGTGTGCCAAAAAACGAACTGCCGGCATTCGGCCACGTGATGCTCTCGCGCGGCCACCTGTTCATCCCCATCGTCACCATTTTCATCGGTCTGACCATGGGCTACTCGGCGCCGCTGTGCGCGCTGGTCGGCGCGCTGATGTGCATGCCAATCGCGCTGATGCGCAAATCGACCCGCGGCGGCATCACCTGGCGCAGTGTGCTAGACGCGCTGGAGGAAGGCGCCAAGAACACGCTGGCCGTGGCCATGGCCTGCGCCTGCGCCGGCATCGTCATCGGCTGCGTCACCATCACCGGCCTTGGCATTGTGTTCACCCAGGTCGTCGTGGGACTCGCGCAAAACCTCCTGCCGCTGGCACTGCTGCTCACCGCCGTCGCCGGCATCATCCTCGGCATGGGCATGCCGACCACACCCGCCTACATCGTCATGGTGTCGCTGCTGGTGCCGGCGCTGATCAAACTCGGCGCACCGGTTCCGTCAGCACACATGTTCGCGTTTTATTTCGCCATCCTGTCGGCGATCACGCCACCGGTGGCGCTGGCGGTGTTTGCAGCAGCCAGCCTCGCCAAGGCCAACCTGTGGCAGGCCGGCTGGGCAGCGGTGCGCATCGGAGCCGCCGGCTTCATCGTGCCCTTCATGTTCGTTTTCGAACCCTCGCTGCTGATGATCGGCGAATGGCATGTGATCCTGCATTCCTTCGTCACTGCGACCATAGGCACCATCTGCCTTGCCGGCGGGCTGTTCGGCTATTTCTTCCGCATCGCCAAACCCTGGGAACGAGGACTGCTGCTGGTCGCCGCCTTCATGCTGATCAAACCTGGCCTGATCACCGACCTGATCGGCTTTGGCATGCTCGCCATCGTGCTGCTGAGCCAACTGGTGATCCGCCGCAACGAAGCGAACACGGCAACGCAGCCCGCACAGCGATAGGACTGCACTGAGACGCCTATAATTTGTTAACCGGCAGACCGCATCCGCGGCCTGCACCTTTATCACCAGAACCAGAGGACAGCACAATGAGCAACGTAGGCTTTATCGGACTCGGCATCATGGGCAAACCCATGGCCCTTAACCTGATCAAGGGTGGCCACACCCTGTTTCTGACTTCCCGCAGCGGCGTGCCGAAAGAACTCACCGACGCTGGCGGCAAAGCCTGCAACAGCGCGAAAGAAGTCGCGCAGCAAGCCGACATCATCATCACCATGGTGCCGGACACCCCGGATGTCGAAAAAGTATTGTTCGGCAGCGGCGGCGTTGCCGAAGGCCTCAGCAAAGGCAAAACGGTCGTCGACATGAGTTCGATCTCGCCCATAGCGACCAAAGAATATGCAAATAAAATCAATAAGTTAGGATGCGACTACGTCGACGCCCCGGTTTCCGGCGGCGAAGTGGGTGCCAAAAACGCGGCGCTAACGATCATGGTCGGCGCCCCGCAGGCCGCGTTCGACAAGGTCAAACCACTGTTCGACCTGATGGGCAAAAACATCACCCTGGTCGGCGGCAACGGCGACGGCCAGACCTGCAAGGTGTGCAACCAGATCATCGTCGCCCTCAACATCGAAGCTGTCAGCGAAGCGCTTGTGTTTGCGTCAAAGGCTGGTGCCGATCCGGCAAAAGTAAGGCAAGCATTGATGGGCGGCTTCGCCGCATCACGCATATTAGAAGTGCACGGCGAACGCATGATCAAACGCACCTTCGATCCGGGCTTCCGCATTGAACTGCATCAGAAGGATTTGAATCTTGCGCTGCAGGGCGCGCGGGCCATGGGTGTGTCGCTGCCGAATACCGCGACAGCGCAGGAGCTGTTTAATTCCTGTGTGGCGAACGGCGGCGCCAAGTCGGATCACTCGGCGATGGTCAAGGCGCTGGAGCGGATGGCTAATCATGAGGTGGCGAAATAAACCCATCTATTCGCTCAATCAATCTAATTTGGCTTCTTCTCGATACTGAGCTTTCCCGGTGAAATCAGATAGAACCACGAAAAATCCACCAGGATTTTCAGAATATAACAGCCTACATTTCTCTATTGTTGAGAGGCTAAGGCAGCGTCACCTTACTGACGCCACTCTATTCCGCCTCATGACCGCACACGCCGCCTATCAGATAGCCGAGCATAAAAACGGGATATGCTCATGCCCCGGGCCAAAAGATATCTTCTACAACCATAAAAAAATAAAAGTAGATGGCCCAGAAACTCTGGACGCAGAATACTCACGCGACTCACTTGTATTATCAATAACATTACTTGACAGCTTCCTTACTGATGTATGTCGATTTCTTTTTTTGCACAACCCAAAATCCCTTCCAAAGGATCGTCAAGTCAAAGTAACTGATGTGTTAAACGCAGAAAATCAATCAAGCCTAATAACCGGGATTGTCGAGAAATACGTACAAGAGATTGCTTATAAATCTATTGAGGAACGAACAAAATCCTTGATGGAAAGATTTGGGATTGAAGTGAACGGCATAGAAGAAAGACTTGAAAAACTGAGGCCGCTAATTGAAACTCGAAACGAACTTATTCACACTATTTCGCAATTTCAATACAGAACAACCGACGGCGGAACTGTTTCTGTAGAACATACTCCACGCCCAAAAGTAACCTGGGAAGTAGCCGAAGAAACACTAGAACTCGTCTTGCAAATCGTAGAGACTCTATCCACCGCAATTAGCATCAAAATTTTCGGGAAATCGCCCGAAATTAGAATACGTGAAACGCAATAATTAGCCCCTAGGGCGGAATAGCGCAGCGCCCTCCAAGAGGACTTCCTTCGGGGCTTATTCCGCCGTATGTGAAGTCAGAAACAAATGAGGCGCGACGCTGTCCGCGCAAAGAAACTACGGACCGGCGGATAACGCCGCTACGCGGCTCATCCGCCCTACACGATGCCGTTGACTTTTCTCCCCATGTGAGCCGCCGAGCAGCGCAGCCAAGCCGGGGGCAGTCGGCGAGGACTGTCTGAGTCCTTGCCGAAGGCAAGGGCGAGTTCCGCAGCCGCCCGGCTTGGCGAGCAGCGCAGGGAAGTCCGAAGGACCGGCGAGCCTGGGTCGCCTTCTCTTTGGTTACTTTCTCTTGGCGAAACAAGAGAAAGTGACTAGCCGCCGGGCTACCCCCGGCGATGTTGAAGTTGAAGCAAGCGCAGCCCGCATGGAACGAAGTGCAATGCGGGATTGAAAACTGTCCCGCAAAACAACGATGGCCCGGCGAATCACACCCCGCACTTACCGCGGTGTTAGACTGAACACTCAATGCACTCCAAGGAGCGTTCCGCCATGCAAAAACAGCTCACCGCCATCATCGAACGCGAGGGCGACGGATACGTCTCCCTCTGCCCCGAACTGGATATCGCCAGCCAGGGCAAATCCGTGGAAGAAGCGCGCAGCAACCTGCGCGAAGCCATCGAACTGTTCGTCGAGAGCGCGTCCGCGACGGAACTGAAGACGAGGCTGCGTGAGGAGGTGTACGTCACGCACGTCGAGGTCGCGTTTGGGTAAATTGCGCGTCCTCTCCGGCAAGGAGGTGTGCGCAATACTCGCGAGACACGGCTTCACGGAGGTACGGCAGCGCGGCAGCCACGTCGTCATGCAGAAACAACTGCCGAACACGACGATTACTGTTCCCGTGCCCGCCCATGCGGAAATCCGGATCGGCACCCTGCAATCCATCATTCGGCAATCCGGGGTTTCGCGCGACCAATTCGAAAGTTGAGCAGCAAGCTTAACCCGTATGCGAGGAAGTGAAATACGGGACTGTGTTTCCCGTAATCCGCTACGCTCCTTACGGGCTACCCGTCTCACAAAAAAGTTACCGGAGTCGAATTCTTTTACCAAATAAAAATGTAACCAACCCCCGGGAGGAGACATCATGAACAACAAAACCGCGATCTACATCAGATTTTGCAAGGCCTCGCTCATCACCAGCCTCTGCCTGTCAGGCTTGCCCGCCCTCGCGCAGAATTTCCCGAGCAAGCCCATGCGCATGCTGGTGCCTTTTTCCGCCGGCAGCGGTACCGACATTCTGGCGCGCACCGTGGCGATCAAAATGGCGGAACACTGGGGCCAGCAGGTGGTGGTGGACAACCGCCCCGGCGCCGGCGGCACCGTCGCAGCACCCCTGGTGATCAGTTCCAATCCCGACGGCCACACGCTGATGATGGTGTCGGCGGGCCACGCCGCCAACGCCACGCTCTATCGCAAGCTGCCCTACGACACGCTGCGCGATTTCAGCGGCGTCAGCCTGGTCGCGAGCACCCCGAACGTGCTGATCGTCGGCAACACGCTGGGTGCGAAGTCGGTCAAGGATCTGATCGCGATGGCGAAGGCCAAGCCCGGCACGTTCAACTACTCCTCGGCCGGTATCGGCAGCGGCACGCATCTCAACGGCGAGCAGTTCAAGCTGATCACCGGCATCAGCGCGACCCACGTGCCCTTCCGCGGCGCGCCGGAGGCGCTGGCCGACGTGGTCGCGGGCCGCGTGCATTTCCTGTTCTCGCCCACCGTCGTCGCCATTCCCTTCATCCGCGACGGTCGCGCCCTGGCGCTGGGCGTCAGCACCTCCGCCCGGGTGCCGCTGCTGCCCAACGTGCCGACGCTCGCCGAGGCTGGCCTGGCGGATTCCGACTTCGACATGTGGTTCGGCCTGCTCGCCCCGGCGAAGACGCCAATGGCGGTGCGCGAGACGCTGAGCCGGGAAGTCGCGCGCATCCTGCAGTTGCAGGACGTCAAGGATCGCCTCACCACGCTGGGCGGCATCCCGCGCGCCAATACGCCGCAGGAATTCGACAAGTTCATCCGCGCCGAAGTCGAAAAACTCGGCAAGATCGTCAAGGCCGGCGGCGCCTACGCTGATTGATGAAAGCCAAGTAAAACCATGCCCCTGCTCGACCTGGACGGCAGCGCCGTTGAATATGAACAGCACGGTGCCGGTCCGGACCTGCTACTGCTGCATTCGCTGCTCACCGAGCTGACGGTGTTCGAGCGCGTGCTGCCGGCGCTCGCGCGCAGGTACCGCGTGACGCTGATCAACCTCCCGGGCTTCGGCCACTCGGCGCCGCGCGTGCTCGAGTCCGTGGGCGCTTATGCCGACCATGTGGCTGAAGTCATGGCCGCGCTGAAGCTGCCGGCCACTACCGACGTCTTCGGCAACGGCTTCGGCGGCTTCGTCGCGCTGCAACTGGCGATCCGCCACGGCAGAAGCTTCCGCCGTCTGCTGGTCGCCGATGCGGTGGCGGTGTTTCCCGAGGCGGCGCGCGTGCCGTTCCGGATGATGGCGGAGAAGGTCACGACGGGCGGTATGGCCACTGTTCTCGATGCCGCGATCTGCCGCATGTTTCCGCCGGATTTTGCTACGGCAAATCCGCAAACCATAGCCGTTCGCAAGGCCGCACTCGCAGCCGTTGATGCCGCCTGTTTTGCGCGCGCCTGCCTCGGCCTCGCCGCGCTTGACCTGACCGCGCAACTGCAGCACATCGCCAATCCGACGCTGGTGCTGTGCGGCTCGCTCGACCAGACCACGCCGCCCACACTGGCCCGGGTGCTTGCTCAGGGCATCCCCGGTGCTTCGTACCGCGACATCGCGAACTCCGGCCACTGCCCGATGCTCGAGCAGCCGGAAGCCCTGACTGCCGCGATCGGGCAGTTCTCGGCATGAGCAAGCGTAGCCCGCTTTGAATGCGCCGCGAAGGAATTCCTCTTAGGGGGACTTGCTTAGGGGTGCGCTCGTTACAGGCTAATTGCTACGATGATGGGTCGCAGCCAACCGGCCTGCGCCCACCGCATTCCCCGCAATCAACACCTCAACCACGCCGTCCTCAATCCCGAAAAAACTCACCGCCGATTGCGTCTCCGGCAGCACTGCGATCACGCTCTCCCCGCCAAAATACGGCACCACCACCCGGCTGATGAATTCAGCCGGTGCGTTGATGCAGCCGAAGGTCACGCGATGATCGGCAAGGGACTCACTCTGCATGCGCCCCTGGCGGCCCTCGGCCTTGTTACCGAGAAACACCTGATGAATGGTCAGCCGGGTTCTGGCGTACTCGGCGAACACCACACCCTTGCCGTAGACGGTGTCCGCACCTTTGGCCCGAAACAGCCCCGCGGGGGTCACTTTGTCCGCATTGGTCACCTCGCTGATCGACATCGCCGCCTGCTTCTCGGTCAGGCTGTCGCTTCTGGTCTTGCCGTAAAGCGCAGGACTTTTGGCAATCAGAACCCCGGCACGGTCAAAGGCATACATCACTCCGCCGGCTTTATCGGCAATGATGAACGGCCCGGACTCGTGTTTGTTGTTGCGCAGCATCCAGTCGGCGACGATCCTGACGTCGGCGGTGAAGGTTGCGTCTTTGAAATCGGCTGTGAGCCGCACATCGGAAAACTGCAGCGTGGTTTTCGCAACCTTGGCCGGTGGCGCGCTGACTGTTTCTGCGCTGCCGAAGTGGATCGCAATGCCAAGCGCGAAGGAGCCGGCTGCGGCAGCATGGAATACTTTCCTGCACCAGGGTGACATGGGAACGGGGCCTGTTTCCTTTGATCGATACCGCTGACCGCCCCTCCACTGGCAAACCTGCGATCCGCCAGAGCACGCCATTGCGTTCAATCCTGCCGATCATTGTTCCCGCCCGTGGTGCCACGGTCTGTACGGTGGCGGACTGACTACCCGGCGCCACAGGCGACTTTGCAGCCAGGCCATGCTTTGAACCATCCCCCACCCCCGCTGCCATAAAACCATGGACTACCTCCACCAACTCCAATGGCCCGCAATGGTCGTCACGGTCATCGCCGCCTGGCTGATAGGCTCCCAGTCCAAACGCAAACGCAAGATCGGATTCTGGTGCTTCCTGTTCAGCAATGTGCTGTGGGTGGTCTGGGGCTGGCATGATCAGGCCTATGCACTGGTTGTGCTGCAGATCGCCCTTGCCTTTCTCAATATCCGTGGAGCCTACAAAAATGAACCCGATTCAACCGCCAGTGCCAAGGCCTGAACTGCCCCCCGCTCGGGCTCAAGGGATCAATCCATGACTCCATGGCTGATCCCCGCGCTCAAGGCGGTGTTGCCGCATATCGGGAGCATCATTTCAGTCGCCGTGCCCGCGTTTACCCGAAAAAAAACGGACGCGGCCGAAAATCAGAGTACTTTGCAGCAGCAACAGATTACCGAACTGCAGTCTGCGGCTTCGCAAAATGCAACCCACATCAAGCAACTGGCAGAGCACCTGCAGGTAACGGTAGCTGCACTGCAACAAGCCGCAGCCATAGCCGAGGCAAGGCAGCGGCGCGCAATCCTGTTTTGTATCATCGCGACAGTCCTGTCTGCCGTGGCGCTCGTCATTACCTTGTTACCCGTTTCCGTCCTTTAGCTACAACCGTCCTCTCCTGCCCGGAGGTAATGAGTAGCTGTGGCCCCCTGACCCAGGGAGTAAACAAACATACTAATTAAGTATGACAGCGTACAGATGGTGCCTGTATGCGGCATGACAATGGTCTTGTTCTAACTCACAGGAGCAAGGACCATGAACCGTTTAAAACTAGCCTGCCTCACCGTAGGTTTGTTATTGAGTGGCGCAACCGCCGCTGCCAACTTCTCGTTCCTCGGAACATTTGAGCAAGACGATGACGTGCAAATATTCAGCTTCAATGTCGGTGCAGCCTCGAACGTGACCTTGCGTTCATTGGGTTACGCGGGTGGCGTCAACGCAGCCGGACAGCCCATCGCCCGCGGCGGTTTCGATACGATTCTGGCTTTGTTCAACGGCAGCGGCACGCTGATCGACAGCAATGACGACGGTGGCCCCGGCAACGTTCCCGCCGACTCAGGCACTGGACAACACTGGGATGCATACCTGCAAGCCGCTCTTGCTCCCGGGAATTACCAGGTGAGCGTCATGCAGTTTGACAACTTCGCCAACGGCCCTAATCTTCCGGATGGTTTCTTTCGAGCGGGCGAAGGCAACTTTACAGCCGCCTTTGGTTGTGGCGGCCCTGCTTTTTGCGACATATCAGGAGTTACGCCGTTTGACCAACGCGACAATCATTGGGGTTTCGACATTCTTAACGTCAATTCTGCTGCCGGGCCCGGCCCGGTAAATCCGATACCCGAACCTGGTACCTACGCCATGCTACTCGCGGGGCTGGGCCTGCTGGGATTTGCGGCGCGCCACCGCAAGCCGGACGATGCCCCTTGAGAACATCGCTGCAATCGTCACCAAACCCTGCTGCGGCAGGGTTTTTTGTTTGTCTCCTTTATTACACGAATGGATTTCGTTGGCCGCGCATGATTTGTCGCTGAACAGAGACATAAATCCCGTAAAAATATTTCTCATTATGTGTGTTAACACACAGATGAAATCATTTTTAGCTTGATATGAATTATTTTGCCCTCATACTTATTGCATACCCGCATCCGGTGATTGTGGGACACGGCGTACCGCACCTGCGAGCGCCTGCTACGGCACACCCCTCCGTAGAGTACAGCCTCTGCACGACCCCATCCTCCCGGGATCAAAGGGTTCGTTTTTGGGTAAACAATTTCGCGTCTTGCTGCGGCCTTTGGCACGGTCATTGCATGACACCTGCCCATCGTCGAAAGACATCAACAAACATATTTTATTGGAACAACACTCATGCGATTTATCACGACCATACCGGCATTGATTCTCATCATGGTTTGCAGCGTTGCGCAAGCTCAAGTTTTTCGATCAGTGGCCAAAGATGGAACGGTCAGTTACAGCGACGTTCCTCCGACCGGCACCAGTTCGACCAGCGTAGCTGTTGCCGCTGGACCATTGACTGCCCGTGACCAGGGCAATGGCGAAGTGCTGCTGGAATGGCAACCGCAGGCCAATGTCGCAAGTTATCGCATCGAGCGCATGGCCGCAGGTATACCAACGCTGAGCCTTGAAGCCGGTGATCACACCAATGTCATGGACTTTGCGGGCCTTGCAAGCTCGTATAAATACCGGCTTCTGGCCCGTGCCGCTGACGGCACTGAACGCCAAATCACCAGCCTGTCATACAACACTCCGGCGGCCGTGACCAAGGCCGCTTCCGCAGCGCGTGGCTTCCCGCCACAACTGCGGTCAGCGATCGGCACCAATCTTGAAGGTGTTTCCTCCTGGACTTCACAGGTGCCATTTGTTGATGTGATGAAATCGTCCGGCGACTGGATCTCGGGTGATAGCAGTAAATGGGACAATGGCCAGGCGCTGAACCTCGACGCCAATGGCTGGGTGCGCTCACTCGCGCCGGGGCAGATTGCCAAAAAGCTGATGCTGCGCGACATCGGTGATCGCTACCCGGCCGGACAATATCTGGTGCGTTACAAGGGAGAGGGCACACTTAAATTCCAATTCGCCGCCCGCGTGTTGTCGCAAAAAGCCGGCGAGATCGTGCTCCAGGTCACCCCGGACAGCAGTGGCATTTACATCGGTATCGAGGCAACCAACCCCGGCAATTACGTGCGCGACATCGAAATCACCATGCCCGGCGGCATTTGTGAGGGCGACATGTTTACGCATGTTGCTTCGGTCCAGAACTGTGGCGCCAAGCGCTTTCTGTCCTTCGCCGACTATCCTCGCAGTATCCTGTTTTACCCGGCCTTCGCCGAGCGCCTGCGCACCTATTCGGTATTGCGCTTCATGGATTGGACGACAGTGAATGGCAGCAAGACGACCAATTGGTCGCAACGCACACCGCTGGCTGCCAGCAGCTATGCGGCAGCGGCTGGCGTTCCCCTCGAAGTGATGATCGCGCTGGCTAATCGCATGGGCGCACATCCATGGTTCAACATGCCACATCAGGCAGATGACCTCTACGCAAAAAATTTCGCGCTGACCATCAAGTCGAGAATGAGCGCTGCGCTGGGCGTTTATGTTGAGTATTCCAATGAAGTGTGGAATGCCATGTTCCCGCAATACAACTTCGCGCTCGAACAGGGCAAGCTGCAATTCCCGCCCATCGACAACATGCAGTATTACGCGCTGCGTTCACAGGCCGTCGGAAAAATATTCAAGGACGCCCTGACAGGGCCGCGCGTTGTGGCGGTGCTGGGCGGGCAGGCGGTCAACCCGTGGACGGCAACCTGGGGCATGGATTACCTGAAGGCCCGTTCCGGCAGTACTGCGGTCGGCATTGATGCCATCGCGATCGCCCCTTATTTCTCCGTGATGCCCAACCCCGGTGAAGCATCAACCTTTACGTCGATGACGTTAACCGCTTTTTTTGAACATGTGCGCACGCAGATCATGCCGCCGACGATGACGGATACGGCGAAATATCGCACTGCAGCCAATAGCTATGGCGTACGGCTGATCAGTTACGAAGGCGGTCAGCACATGGTGGGGGTCCTCGGCGCGCAGAACGACGACAAGCTGAGCGCCTTGTTCGACACCTTTAACCGGGATCCGCGAATTAAAGAATTGTACGCAAGCAGCCTCGCCGGCTGGAAACAAGCGGGTGGCGAACTGTTTGTCCATTTTACCGACGCAAGCACCTTCAGCAAATGGGGCCGCTGGGGTGCGCTTGAATATGTCACGCAACCGCGTGCCTCGGCGCCGAAGTTTGACGCCATTCAGAACTTTATCGAGCAAACCCCCGTGTGGTGGAACCAGAAGGTCACTACACCTTAGCGCCTGTTAAACAATCACTTCATACCTGAATCATCCATGCAAAGCAGGTACACATGAAAACAGAACAAAATGGATTTTCATTACTGGAAATGATGGTGGTGATGGCGGTCATGGGAATTTTGGCCATGACTGCAATTCCCAGCTATATGCACCAGATTGTCAGAAGGCAGATTATTGATGCCGTGCCACTGGCTGAAATTGCAAAAACGCCCATTGCTGCATCCTGGGTCATGGCACAGGCCTTCCCCCCGGACAATGCAGGCGCCGGGTTGCCTGCAGCCGATCTGGTCGTCAGCACTCACATAAAATCACTGTCAGTGCAGGACGGCGCAATTCAAATCACTTTCGGCAACAGCGCAAATGTCATGATCAAGGACAAGCTTCTCACGCTGCGACCTGCCGTCGTTGAAGAGGCGCCGATTGTTCCGGTGTCCTGGGTGTGCGGCTATGCCGCGGGCCCCGGGAAAATGACCATCAGAGGCGAAAACAAAACAAACATTCCCAGCGAATATTTGCCGGTTAATTGCCGCGCGCCCTGAAGCAGGAAACCGCTTCCAATCCGGGCTGCCATTCAGGCTCAGCAACATCTGCTGCCTTGCACTTAAAGGTCCCGGGCTTCAGGTCTCCATGTAAAATCCAGCTCTTCCCTGTTTAACGAAATTTTTTCAACGCCATGGCCTGTCAGCCCGCCATCCTCCAACCGGTTCCGCTACAAGCCAGATACCTCACTTACACCCTGATCCCGGGCGCTGATCCAGCAGCAGACCTCCGAGCACTGCGCGATTGCGTTGACGGTGACAAGATCGTCGCCGGCCTAGGCCTGTCGCTGGTCTCTGCACTGGGCAAAAACATTGAAGGCCTGCGCACATTCCCGCAACAGGCCGCCCGTGGCATCGACATCCCGTCGACCCCCGCCGCACTGTGGTTGTGGCTGCGCGGAGCCGACCGCGGCGTATTGCTGAATCGCCACCGCCAGCTCGATGCCGCACTCGCAGCCGCCCTCCAGCCGGACAGCGTGATTGACGCCTTTACTCATGACATCGGCCGCGACCTGACCGGCTACGAAGACGGCACCGAGAATCCGAAAGACGACGCTGCAGTCGCCGCCGCGATTTCGCAGCAGCCTGGCATCTCCGGATCGAGTTTTGTCGCGGTACAACAATGGCTGCACGATTTCCCGGGTTTTGAAGCCCTGTCTCAGACCGAGCAGGACCACAGCGTCGGTCGCCGCCGCTCCGACAACGAGGAACTTGACGACGCGCCGGAATCCGCACACGTCAAACGCACCGCGCAGGAAAGTTTTGACCCGGAGGCTTTTGTAGTGCGGCGCTCTATGCCCTGGGCCGAAGCCCGGTGTGGCGGCCTGGTGTTCACCGCATTTGGCGCGTCGTTCGACGCCTTCGAGGCGCAACTGAAACGCATGATCGGCGCCGAGGATGGCATCACCGATGGGCTGTTCCGCTTCACACGGCCGCTGACCGGCGCCTATTTCTGGTGTCCGCCCCTGCGCGATGGCCGGCTCGATCTGGCCGCCCTCGGACTGTAGCGCCGGTGACCGGTTTGCCGCGAAGAACCGTTACCGCGATCTTCGCCATCCCGTTCTTCGTCCTCCTTTGCGCTCAAGCAGTGGCCGCCGCACCGTCCGATCCCAAACAGATTGAAAAAACCGCAATGGCACTGCGCCAGCAAGCGGACAAAGGCAATGGTGATGCCGCCCTGCAACTGGGCAACCTGCTGGCCCGGGACAAAATCCCCGCCGGCCAATACGGCAACGCAGTGGACTGGTACAAAAAAGGCTGCGTGCTGAACAACCTCTCCGCCTGCCATAACGCGGCGGTGTCATACGAGCACGGCCGCAACGGCGTCAAAATCAACAACACCGAAGCAGCGAACTATTACCTGAAGTCGGCTGAGCGCGCGTTCCTGCCGTCGCTGCTCAACCTCGCCATTCTGCACGCCGACGGGCGGGTGTCCTCGCTGGACAATCGCGACGGCCTGAAATGGATGCTGGTCGCGCAACAGGCGGCTGCGCAATGCCCGGACAACCCCATCTGCAAACTGGTGCTCGAAGACCCCAAAGGTTATCGCGCCCGCCTCGAAGCGCCGCTGTCAGCGGACGAGCGGCGGGAAGCCCGGCAGCTGGCAGAACGCTGGCATCCTGTGCGTTAGGCCCTGGCTGGATATACTTGTGAAAACCAGCGGGGGCCGGAATGCCGAATAACATGCAGCTGATCGATTACCTCGGCATGTGCGCGACCCTGCCGATCTCGGCCCCCGCCTGTTATTCGCTGTGGCAAACCGTGATGTATGCCAGCGCCGCCATCGGTGTACTGCTGGCCGGCTGGTTCATCTGGAAACTGATCGATTACAAACAAAAGCTGGCCGCCGCATTGCGCGCACAGCAGGAACGCGAAAAAGTCGCCGAGCCCGCCGTCGTACGCCAGCACATCAGGACCGAACCCGCAGACATCGCCGCCGACGTCACCGATCCGCACCTGGCGAAAAAAATACGTGCGGAGCTGGAACAACAGCGGCTGAAAAACCTGCGGCCCTGAATCCGCCCCCCCGGATTCAGCGGAAGTTCGCCGCCTGCCGGGCAACACCGGTCAGTTGCAGTACATGCAGCCCCAGGCCGTGGCGATCAACGATATAGATGTAACCCCTGTCATCAACCTCGACGTTGTTGGTGGTCACGGTGCGACCGGCCGGCACGTAATACGCAATCTCGCGCGGCTTGTACGGATCACGGATGTCAATTGCGCGCACCCCGGCATTGAAATGCGCAATGAACATGATGCGGCGGTAGTAGATCGGCGTAAAACTTTCATGTGATGAATGCGCACCGATGCGCCCAGCGCGCTTGCAGTAGTCGCCGATGCGGTCATCCAGTGCCCAGGTCGAAACCGGCTTTGGCCTGGTTTCCTCGGTGACATCGATGATCCACACTTTCTGACGGGCGCCGCCACAGCCATCAGACAACGCCTCGTTGGTGACCACGACAAAATCGCGCTTCACCACGCGGCCGTCCCCACCTTTCACTTCCATGCCCGGTAGCGGAAACGCGGTATGTGCACCGTAGTTCGGGTCGAGATCGTAACGACCGACCTGTGCTTGCAGCAGGTTCGCGCGTGTCGGGGTCGTCGGCCCTTTCAGCAATTTTTCGCGGTCAACGATTTGCAGGATGCCGCCGCTCGAAGTGCCGTGCCCGAAATAGACACGGTTCCCGGCGAGTCCGGTGGAAACCGGCCCGTGCAGTCCCGTCGGCACACTGCCGCTAGCACCTGGCTCCTGCCCGGGCAAACCGTAGTCGCGGATGAACAGTGGCCTGTGCGGATCGCCGAGATCAAAAACCTGTGTCATGCGCGAGGTGCCCCAGCCGGGAACCCCGGACACGAGGTAAGCGATGCCGGTGTCGCACTCCCACCAGTTTTTGTGCGTGCCGCTCAGTCCGTCAGCCACCACCGACACACGCAGCGGCGGACCAGGCAGCGTGACATCCCATAGCTCATGCGCTGAATGGCCGAGCGTACGCAGCAGGTAGGTACGGTCGCGTCTGGCGCGCGGCAGGTCGCGGCCGCTGCACACCCGCACCATCTGCGCCTCGCCTCCCGGCGGCCCCGGGATGTGATGCAGTGTCACCGGCTGCGCCGGATCTGTAACGTCGATCAGCAGCGTGCCATTGTCTTCGCGCAACCCCGTCAGGGGATTGACCGCGCTGCCCGAATGCAGGCCGATGTAGGCAATCCAGCGGCCGTTCTGCTCATGGATCACCGGCTGGTAGGCGCCGCGTCCCTGCAGGTCATGGAAACCGGCCAGGACCATGTCGTGGGCTTCAGCGCTGTGGGACTGCGCCATCACCAAACCCGGTGCCACCAGCACAGCCGCCAGCAGCGCCGCAGCGAAACGGTAACTCACGCCGCGCAGGGCGCGCGGAGCATGCGGATCATGCGTATCGATGCAGCCCAACGCTTTTAAACGACATTACGTTTGTGCAGGTCAGCGATATCGCCATCCTTGTAACCCAACTCACGCAAAATTTCATCGGTATGCTCCCCGCACTCCGGCGTAATGCTGCGGATTTCATTCGGTGTGCGCGACAAACGGAACGGCTGATTGATCAAAGCGACATCACCCACGCCCGGAATGGTGACCGGGGTCGCCATCTTGTTGTACTGCACCTGCGGATCGGCGAAAACTTCGTCCATCTTGTAAATCGGGCCACCGGCAACACCGCATTCTTCGAAACGTGCAGTCCAGTGCGCCTTGTCCTTCGTCACCATCAGCGCCTGCAGTTCCTTGTTCAGCGCATCGCGGTTTTTGGAGCGTGCAGCGCGATCCTTGTATTCAGCTTTTTCGTTGAGGCCATCGGCGCCCAGCGCCTTGCACAGTCGCGCAAACATTTCGTTATCGCCGGCGGCGATGTTCATGTAACCGTCGCTGGTCTGAAATACCCCCGTCGGGATCGACGTTGGGTGGTTGTTGCCCGCCTGCTCCGGCACTTCATGGTCGACCGTCCAGCGCGCCGCCTGGAAATCGAGCATCGCAATCATCGCGTTGAGCAGTGACACCTCAACCCACTGGCCTTCACCGGATTCCTCACGCTCCAGCAGCGCGGTCATGATACCCAGCGCGCAATAGAGGCCCGCTGCAGAATCAGAAATCGCGCTGCCGGCACGCATCGGGCCGCGACCCGGCTCACCGGTGATCGCCATCAGCCCGCCCATGCCCTGCGTGACCTGGTCGAAACCCGGACGCTTGGCGTAAGGGCCGGTCTGGCCGAAACCGGAAATGCTGGCGAGGATGATTTTCTTGTTGACCTTCTTCAGCGACTCGTAATCGATTTTGAGGCGGAATTTGACGTCGGGCCGGTAGTTCTCGGCAACCACGTCGGAGCGTTCAACGAGCTGATTAAAAATCTTCAGGCCGTCAGCGTCCTTCAGATTGAGCGTGAAGCCACGCTTGTTGCGGTGCAGGTTCTGGAAATCGGCGCCGGTGCGTTTGCCGCCCCAGCCGTCGGACAGGTTCAGTCCCGGCGGTGTTTCAATCTTGATCACATCGGCGCCCCAGTCGGCCAGTTGGCGCACTGCCGTGGGGCCGGAACGCACGCGGGTCAGGTCGATCACCCGGAATCGGGAAAGGGGACCAGAGCGAGGGCCACGGTTTTGTGTTGTTGCAGTCATCGTTCTCTCCAAACCATAAACAATTCAATAAACAAACACTTATTTCCACTGCTGCGCTGCATCGGACAGCGTCAGCCAAGTCAGACCCCGAGTTTCGCACAAAATGCCCGCGCTTTCCCCGGGTCGCCGGTGGCGTGATATAAGAAACGGACCATGAATGCCCCTGTACACGCCATACCCGTCGATTACGAACGCCAGCGCGCGGTGTGTGCGGCATTGCGCGCATTCATGCCTGAGCACAGCGTGCTGTTCGAGCGCGAAGATGTAACGCCGTACGAATGCGACGGCCTGACAGCCTATCGCCAGGTGCCGATGGTGGTGGCATTGCCCGATAACGAAGAGCAGGTCTGCGCCATTCTTGAGGTCTGCCATGCCCTGCAAGTACCGGTGGTGGCGCGCGGTGCCGGCACCGGACTCTCCGGCGGCGCCCTGCCCATGGGCAACGGTGTTCTGCTGTCGCTGTCCAAACTGATGAAGATTATTGCCATCGACAAGGAGTCGCGCACCGCACGTGTGCAGCCCGGCGTGCGCAACCTGGCGATCTCAGAGGCTGCCGCGCCATTCGGCCTCTATTACGCACCGGATCCGTCAAGCCAGATCGCCTGCTCCATCGGCGGCAACGTCGCCGAAAATTCCGGCGGCGTGCATTGCCTGAAATACGGCCTGACGGTGCACAACATCCTGAAACTGCGCGTCGCCACCATCGAAGGCGACATCATCGAACTCGGTGGCGGCGGACTCGATGCCGCGGGTTACGACCTGCTGGCGCTGATGACCGGTTCCGAAGGCCTGCTCGGCGTGGTCACCGAAATCACCGTGAAGCTGCTGCCGCGCCCGGAATCGGCTCAGGTGGTGCTCGCCGCGTTTGACGATGTCGGCGCTGCCGGGCAGGCAGTGGCCAACGTGATCGCCGCCGGCATCATTCCCGCAGGCATGGAAATGATGGATCAGGCGGCAACACTCGCCGTCGAACCCTTCGTCAACGCCGGTTATCCGACCGATGCCGCGGGCATCCTGCTGGTGGAGTCCGACGGCACACACGAAGAAGTCGCCGACGAAATCCGCCGCATCGAAGACATCATGACTCAAAGCGGCGCGCATATCGTGCGCAGCTCGCAGGATGAAAGCGAACGGCTTAAATTGTGGGCCGGACGCAAGGCGGCGTTCCCCGCGGTGGGACGTCTGTCTCCTGACTATTACTGCATGGACGGCACCATCCCGAGGAAACGCCTTGCTGAAGTGCTGCGTGGCATCGCCGCAATGGAAAAAAAATATGATCTGCGCTGCGCCAACGTGTTCCACGCCGGCGATGGCAATCTGCATCCGCTGATCCTGTATGACGCCAACGACGCCGATCAGCTCAAACGTGCTGAAGATTTCGGCGCCGAAATTCTCAAGCTCTGTGTCGATGTCGGTGGCACCATCACCGGTGAACATGGTGTCGGCGTCGAAAAAATTGATTCCATGTGCATGCAATTCAAATCGGCAGAACTGGAAATCTTCCATGCTCTGAAACACGCCTTCGATGAACCGGGTCTGCTCAATCCCGGCAAGGCGGTACCGACACTGCACCGCTGCGCCGAATTCGGTCGCATGCATGTGCATGCCGGCACGGAAAAATTCCCGGATATTCCGCGGTTCTGATGGCTGACGCCCTGGTTCAACAGTTCGCGGACACGATTCGCGCCGCAGCCGACGCAAAACGCCCGCTGCGCATTTGCGGCGGCGGCAGCAAATCGTTTTACGGCAACCCGGTAACAGGCGAAGATCTCCAAGTCACTGCTTACCGTGGCATTGTCAGCTACGAACCGACAGAACTGGTAATCACCGCGCGCGCCGGAACACCGTTGGCCGAGATCGAGACGGCAATGCGCGAACGCGGCCAGATGCTGGGTTTTGAACCACCGCACTTTGGCGGCGGCGCGACTCTCGGCGGCTGCATCGCGGCCGGTCTCTCGGGACCGCGGCGGGCGTCTGCCGGGTCAGTACGTGATTTTGTACTTGGCGTTCGCCTGCTGGACGGCCGGGGCACCGACCTTGCCTTCGGCGGCCAGGTCATGAAAAACGTCGCCGGTTATGACGTGTCGCGGCTGATCACCGGCTCGCTGGGCACGTTGGGCGTGATTCTCGAAGTGTCGTTGAAGGCTTTGCCGCTGCCCCCGGCGGAATTGACGCTGTGCCGCGAACAATCGCGCAGCGACGCCATCGCGACGATGAATGCATGGGCCGGCCAGCCGCTGCCGATCACCGGCACCTGCCATGTCCAGAAACGACTGTATGTAAGGCTGGCGGGCGCGGCTTCGGCGGTCAAAGCCGCTGCCAATAAAATCGGCGGCGAGGAAGTCGGCAATGCCGCAGAATTCTGGCGCAACGTGCGCGACCAGCAAGACGTATTTTTTTCCGGGGTCAGACCGACCTGGCGGATTTCGCTGCAATCGACAGCTGCGGAACTGGATCTTTCGGGCCCGCAACTGGTCGAATGGGGCGGCGCGCTGCGCTGGCTCAAGTCAGACGACGATGCAATGTCCGTGCGCGAAGCGGCGCGCAAGGCGGATGGCCATGCCACGCTGTTCCGCCGCGGCGCTACGGACATCAACGCATTTCACCCGCTGCCGGAGGCCATGATGCGGCTGCACCGGCGCGTCAAACAGGCGATGGATCCGGTGGGGATTTTGAATCCTGGGCGGATGTATTCTGAGTGGTGACTGGTAACTGGTAACTGGTAACTGGTAACTGGTAACTGGTAACTGGTAACTGGTAACTGGTAACTGGTAACTGGTAACTGGTAATTGGTAATTGGTAATTGGTAACTGGTAACTGGTAATTGGTAATTGGTAACTGGTAGGGCACGGAATCCAAATTTTCGGGTAAAAGAAACTAACGGTTTTTACCAATTACCAATCTCCAATCACCAATTACCAAAAACATGCAGACCAAGCTAGCCGATTTCATCAAAGACACGCCACAGGGCCAGGAGGCCGAGGCCATTCTGCGCAAATGCGTGCACTGCGGTTTCTGTTCCGCGACCTGTCCAACTTATCAGTTGCTCGGAGACGAACTCGACGGACCGCGCGGCCGCATTTACCTGATGAAGCAGGTATTGGAAGGCGAACCGGCCACCGCAAAAACACAGTTGCACCTCGACCGCTGCCTGACCTGCCGCGCCTGCGAAACCACCTGCCCCTCGGGCGTGCACTACAGCCGGCTGCTCGACATCGGCCGAGCCGTCGTCGCGCAACAGGTGCCACGCAGCGGCTTGGCAAAACTGCAGCGCCAGGCGCTGGCCACCGTGCTGCCGCGCCCTGCGTTGTTCAATCCACTGCTGGCCATCGGCCGCATTGCACGCAACCTGCTGCCCAGGGTGCTCGACGATGTGGTGCCCGACCAGCCGGCGCGCGCGCGTGTATGGCCGGTCACCGGACACTCGCGGCGCATGCTGATCCTTGAAGGCTGCGTACAACCGCGCTTGTCACCGGCGACCAATGCGGCGGCCGCACGCGTACTCGACAAGCTCGGCATCCAGCTGACGCGCGTGCCGAACGCCGGCTGTTGCGGGGCCGTGGCCTTCCATCTGGATGAACAGGAACAGGCGCTCAATGCGATGCGCCACAACATCGAGGCCTGGTGGCCGCATGTGGAACAGGGCGCGGAAGCACTGATCTTCACCGCCAGCGGCTGTGGGGTGATGATCACCGACTACGGCCATTTGCTTGCGCACGACCCCGCCTACGCCGAACGCGCGAAACGCATTTCGGCACTGGCCTGCGATCTGGGCACCGTCATCGAAAAACAAAAAGAACAATTAAATCAAATACTTAAGAATAATCCTCCAAGAGGGAAGTTTGTCTTTCATCCGCCCTGTACCCTGCAGCACGGACTGAAGCTGAAGGGCCGCACCGAAGCCCTGCTCACAGATCTCGGCTTCGACCTCGCACCCGTTGCCGACGCCCACCTGTGCTGCGGCTCGGCCGGAACCTACTCCATCCTGCAACCGGAAATTTCGGCGCAACTGAAGAGCAACAAGATCAAATCACTGACCGCTTCATCACCCGCGCAGATCCTCACCGCCAACATCGGCTGCCAGACCCATCTGCAATCGGCGACATCGTTACCGGTGCGGCACTGGATTGAAGCAGTGGATGATTTGCTGAGCAGTTAAATAGTCCGGCCAAGCATCTCTACCCCTTGTACTTTTATTGACATCGGCGTACCCTCCGCTGCGACGGTGTGGAGCCGCACGAAACAAATTAAGTACAGCCTCTTGTACTATTTGTGACGGAAGCGTACTCTCCGCTGCAATTCATCCAGCACAGGAGGGCACGCCATGGTCGCTGTTGCATCCGTCAATGCCTACGATCTGGCCGTCAGCGCGCCGGAAAAACGCGCCAAATCCGGCCAGCCGCAACGCCGCATTAACGGCATCCCCGTCTATGAGCAGGAATTCTGGACCAGCAAACAGCGCCAGGCGAATCCGCTGCATGAAGTGTCGTACCGCGGCTGCTTCAAGCCGCAACTCCCCGCCTACTTCATCGACCGCCTGAGCAAACCCGGCGACTACATTTACGACCCGTTCAGCGGGCGTGGCACCACGGCCATTGAGGCCGCGCTGATGGGCCGCAATGTCATCGCCAACGACGTCAATCCGCTGTCCGCGATCCTGACCCGGCCGCGGCTGCAATTGCCGCTGATCGCCGCGATCGACGTGCGGCTGCGCGCGATCAAGATGACGGAAAAGCGCAAAAACGACATCGATCTGTCGATGTTCTACCACCCGGACACCGAACGCGAACTGATGAACCTGCGCGCCTGGCTCGCCGACCGGCGCGCAAGCTGCATGGAGGATGACGCCGACCGCTGGATCCGCATGGTCGCGACCAATCGCCTGACCGGACATTCGCCGGGATTTTTCTCCGCCTACACCCTGCCACCGAACCAGGCCGTGTCCGCGGAAAGCCAGATCAAGATCAACGAAAAAACCGGCAAGGCACCCGAGTATCGTAATGTGCGCGAACTGATCCTGCGCAAATCCATGCAGTTGCAGAGCGACATCAACGCCGCAGCACGCTGGCGCCTGCAACAGGCTGCGGCACAGGCGCAATTCCTGCAGGGATCTGCCGCGCAAACCGCCGCCATCCCCGATGGCAGCGTGCAGCTGACCGTGACCTCGCCACCCTTCCTCAACGTGGTGCAGTACGCCAAGGACAACTGGTTGCGCTGCTGGTTTAACGATCTTGACGCCGAGGCCATTGGTGCCGGCATCACCATGGCCGCCAGCATCAACGACTGGTCAGCAGTGATGCAGGACGTGCTGGATGAACTTTACCGGATCACGCGACCCAAGGGCTGGGTGGCGTTTGAAGTCGGCGAAGTACAGCGCGGCACGGTCAATCTGGATGAAGCCGTGCTGCCGCTGAGCGCCATGGCCGGTTTCCGCTGCGAAGCCATCCTGATCAACACCCAGAAATTCACAAAGACCTCGAACATTTGGGGCATCGGCAACAACGAACGTGGCACCAACAGCAATCGCATCGTAATGCTGCAAAAGCCGGTAGGGACCTGTTAACCATCATTTCGTGAGATGCGTTGCGGCCAAAATCGTCAGTGGCAAGGCGCTTGCCGCGGCTCATATCGAGAATATGAGCAAGGCAATCAACGCAGCCAGTGGCGATTTTGGCCACAACCCGCAGGGACGGGACGATTTGGCCCCAGTGCGTTGTCGCGCCTTCGCTTGTTTGCCTACGGGCAAACCGCGCTCGACACTCCTAGCCCTGAGGCCAAATCGTCGCCGTCGCACTCACGAAATGATGGTTAACAGGCCCCAAGTGCCAGGCTCTGCACGTCACTGCGTGCTGCGTGGCCTGGGGTTTTTACTGCTGCTGCAGGTACTGTCAGCGTCTGCCGCAGCGCTGGAGGGACGTGTGGTGCATGTTTCAGACGGCGATACGCTGACTGTGCTCGACGAACAGGACCAGCAGCACAAGGTCCGTCTCGCCGGCATCGACGCACCGGAGCGCGGTCAGCCGTTCGGCAAACGCGCCGCAGCAGAACTGACCAACCTTGCCAAAAACAAACGTGTCATCGTTGACTGGACCAAAACGGACCGCTATCGGCGCATCATCGGCGTGGTTTGGGTGGCCCCGGCCGATTGCAGCATCTGCAAACCGACGCTGGATGTGGGTCTGGCGCTGATCGGCGATGGCCTTGCCTGGCATTATCGTACCTATGAACGCGATCAGACCAATGAGGATCGCCGCGATTATCGGCAGGCCGAAACCGGCGCCCGCGCCCGCCATGCCGGGCTGTGGACTGACACCGACCCGACACCACCCTGGAATTGGCGGCGCGGGCAAGGGCGGTAGAATAACTTGTTCATTTTATTCAGCAGAGGCCTTTCGTGTTTGATGCCATCGCTATTCCCTTTGGCGCGAAGATGCTGTTCAACACCGTCAAACTCAAGCCCGGCGTCCAATTTATCGATGTTGAACTGGCACTGGGCGAGATGTGCAACGTGGTCAAGGCCGCCTACGGCGGCGACAAGGGCGGTTTCATTGCCGGGCAGGTGTTCCGTTTTTCGGGATTTGTATCGGATGAAGGTTCGCTGAACAAGGCAGTCGCCGTCGACGACCATGTCGTGATCGTGACCTATTGGCGCTCGTTCGAGGAGCACGAAAAATCCCATGCCGACGCAGCATTCAAATCCAGGTTCGCAGCACTGGCGGAACTGTGCACGGAAAGCAAGGAGCTTGGTTACGAAATGTTATGGCAGGGTGAATCTGAACTTGACCAATGAGTTGGCCACTTAGTTGGCCACTGAAACACCCTAGTCAGTCGCCGCAGCCCGCGCAATCACGCCGGCATCGGCAAGTTTTTCCACATGCCAGCACAGACGAATCACCTCCCTGCTCTGCCGGTCAGTGAGGATGCCCTCGACCAGGCCGCGGAATTTTTCTTCGAGGTCAGCATCAGTCATCGGGCGCTCCAGCGTGCCCAGCGCGTGTTCGACATAACGCTCCAGCCTGCTGCCGTCCTTGAGCTTGATGGATATCCGCGATTGCACGCGGCCGATGCTGACATCCTGCTCGATGCGCACCTTGCGCCGCAGCGCCACCGTGACCGGATCCAGCACTGAGGCATCGCTGAACTCGGCCTCGCCAGCACGGCCGAAACGCAGCGCCACTGCGGCAGCATGGAACACGCTGAACTTGCCTTCGAGCCCCGTCTGCGGATTTTCCTTGGCGGTCAGCTCGAACACGATCGGGCTGACCTTCAGATCCACGCTCTCGATCATGTCCGGCACGAGCTTGTACTCATTCCGTAGCTGGATGCAGCCGTCGATCGTGCCCTGCACCACCAGACCGCAGGCAAAGGGCTTGTACATGTTGGAGGACAACTCCCAACGCTTGCCCCATTCCGCAGTGATAACAGAAGGGGCGAATTTAGTCGACATCACCTGGCCGAAGCCGCGTTTCGCCTCGATGCCCTGCTCAGAGCTGGTGAAATTTTTCGACGCCAGCAGCGCAGCGGTGAGACCGTTCTGAGCGGCGCGTCCCGGATGCAGGCTTTTGCACATGGAGCCGAACATCTCGCGCAAGCCCGAGGACTGTGTCGCGGCAATGCCCAGCGCCCAGGCCATCTGCTGCTCGTTGAGTCCCAGCAGTTTACCGACACCCGCGGCCGCGCCAAACACGCCGGCTGTGCCGGTAATATGCCAGCCGATCATGTAATGCTCGGGGAACACCGACAACCCGACCCGAAGCTCGGCTTCGACACCGACGACAAAAGCGTTGACCAGGTCGGCGCCACTGATGCCTTTCCATTCGGCCAGCGCGAGCAGCGCGGGATAGACCGGCGCACTGGGATGGACAGCCCGCGCATGGGTATCGTCAAAATCGAACACATGCGAACTGATGCCGTTGATCAGCGCCGCATGGAGGATGTCGGTGCGTTCACGGCGCCCGAGAATCTGTGCCTGCGCTTGCCCCGCGAACGGCAGTACTGCGGCCAGCGCGTTTTCGATGGTTTCATGGCGCGAGGCGCCGATGGCGCAGCCGCACCAGTTGAGCAGTGCGCGCGCCGCCTCATGGCGCACGTCCGCCGGGATGTCTTCATACCGGGACTGAACGATGTAACGAGCGAGGGTTTTGGTAACTTCCATAGCGGCCCTAATCAGCCTTGACGCCGGAAGCCTTGAGCACTTTCTCCCACTTCGCAGACTCGGACTTGATGTACGCCGCGAATTGCTCGGGCGTATTGCCGATGGTGGTCGCCCCCTGTCCTTCCAGCTGTTTCTGCACATCAGGCAGGCGCGTCACTTTGGCGATCTCGGTATGCAGCCGGGCCACGATGTCACGCGGCGTACCGGTCGGCACCAGCAGACCGAACCAGGTGCCCGCTTCAAATCCGGGGAAGCCCGACTCGACCATGGTCGGCACTTCCGGCGCCACGTTCTGGCGCTGCAGACTGGTCACTGCCAATGCGCGCAGGCGGCGATCCCTGACCTGCCCGATCACCGATAGCACGTTGCCGAAAAACACCTGGACCTGTCCGCCGAGCAGGTCGGTGGTCGCCGGTGCGCTGCCTTTGTACGGCACATGCACCATATCGACCTTCGCCTGGGTCTTGAAAAATTCGGCAGCGAGGTGCGGCAGCGTGCCGTTACCGGTCGATGCGTAATTGATGGCACCGGGTTTGGCGCGTGCCAGCGCAATCAGGTCCTTGACTGTCTTCACCGGCATTGAGGGATGCACCACCAGCATGCTCGGCACGCTGGCCACCAGTGACACCGGAATAAAATCGCGCTCCACTGAATACGGCGCCTTGCTGTTCATATGCGGAATCACCGTCAGTATCCCGGCCGTCGCCATGAACAGGGTGTAACCGTCGGGCGCGGCCTTGGCCGCGACTTCGGCACCGACAATACCGCCGGCGCCGGCACGGTTATCGACGATCAACTGCTGGCCCAGGGCTTCACCCAGCCTGCCGCTCACGGCGCGGGTCACGATATCAACGCCTGCACCCGGCGGAAACGGCACGATCATGCGCAAAGCCTTGTCGGGATACTTCGTTGCAGTTCCGCTCTGTGCCATTGCAGCAGAGGCGCAGGTCGCCGCCAGGGTGGCCAGGACTGCGGCATGAATAAATGGTGAACGCATGATTCTCCTTGTAATTTTTAGGCGCTCGATAAAACGTAAAGCGGACGCAATTACTGACGCCACTGCGGGCTGATTGTTGGTTTGCTTGCAGTGTCGCAGCAAGCCTCATGGCAGCATCGACGGGATCAGTAAATCATCTCCGCCGCAGCTTCCTTCGGCAGATCCTTCTCCGCCTCGCCCAACTGCTCGTAAAACGATTCAATGTAGGCCTTGAAGGTCGTGTCGTGACGCTGCATTTCGATTGCACCGAAATCCACCTGCGGCCGCGGCTGCAGATCAAAGTGGCCGTGTTCGTCGCGACCGCGCAGCAAACAGGCCGGCATGCGGCTTTTGCCGACATAACGCGTGCGTGTGGGAATGTAACTCAGGGCGATGCCGATACGCCGCTCATCCAAGCGATTGGGCTGCGACTGGTGCACGGTGCAGCTATGGTGAAAAGAAAACTGCCCCGGCTTCAGGATCGCGCGAACAATCTGTGTTTGATCAAACCATTCAACGATGATCTGCCCCGCGGTGTTGACGCTGTTTTTGATCAGTCCGCTTTTTTGCTGCAACTGGCCGCGGATATGGCTGCCGACAGCGAACTCCACCGGACCGGTTTCCGCGGTGACATTGCACAGGGCCACCCAAGCCGTGACATGATCATGAGGTCGGAGGCCAAAATAAGTCGAGTCCTGGTGCCAGGCAGCGATACCTTCGCTCTGCGGTTCCTTGATGAAAAAGCGGCTGGTGTAGAGCAGGATGTCCGGGCCCAGCAGGTCTTCGACGGCATCGAGGATCGCCGGCGTGCGCGCCAGCTCATCGACCCAGCGGCACATGAAATGAAGATTGCCGCGGAATTTTTTGTCGATCGCCATCAGTGAGCCGCCTAGGTGGGCCTCGGTTTTGCGCAACTCTTCGCGATAACGCACGACCTCATCGGCAGTCAGTCCGTCCAGCGGATACAGGTACCCGTTGGCGCGAAAGTCACGGACTTGCGTTGTGCTCAGTTTTTTCAACACCACCTGCTCTCCTCCATGCGCAAACTAACCGGCTACAAACCGGGTTCAAGCACAGTCATTCATAATGCGGTCCCGTTTTATGGACTCGATTCAGCATGCTAGTATAGATTACACAAAAACACGCATCCATCACCCCTCATGCGGCAAGCTGCGCAGCAGACGCGAAAGTCAGCACTGCCGGAACACCCTCATGGCCATTGATTATCAAAAACTCCTCAACTGGGATATTCCACAAGTTGAACAAACACTGACCCGGCGCGACACCATTCTTTATGCGTTGGGCGTCGGACTGGGTGCCGATCCGGTCGATACCAAACAACTGCAGTTCGTCTACGAAGAAAATCTGCAGGCACTGCCGACGATGGCGATCATCCTCGGTTATCCCGGTCCCTGGCATGCCGCAGACGGCACCGGCGTCACCCGCAGCCATGTCGTGCATGGCGAACAGGGTTTTGTCATCCACAAGCCGCTGCCGGTCGAAGGCGAAATTATCGGCAAGACCCGTGTCACCGCGGTGCTCGACAAGGGCCGCGACAAGGGCGCGTTGCTGCAGACCGCCTGCGACGTGCGCGAAAAAGCAAGCAGCGATTTGATCTGCACGCTGACCTCCACCACCTTCTGCCGCGCCGACGGTGGTTTCGGCGGACCGTCAGGACCAACTCCTGCACCACAAGCCATTCCTGAAACACCGCCACAACTGAGCTGCGATCTGGCGACACTGCCGCAGGCCGCGTTGATCTACCGCTTGTCCGGCGATTACAACCCTTTGCATGCCGATCCCGCTTACGCGGCAAAGGCTGGTTTCAAAATGCCGATCCTGCACGGCCGCGCGACCTTCAGTGTGGTCGGCCATGCGCTGGTCAAAACGATATGCGGTTATGACCCTGTCAAACTCAAAAGCATGGCGGGGCGTTTTTCCTCCCCGGTGTATCCGGGAGAAACCATACGCACCGAAATGTGGGTGGATGGAAAAGTCGTCAGCTTCCGCGCCACTGTGCCGGCGCGCGGCGTCACCGTTCTCAATAACGGCCGCGCCGAAATCGCGTAAGCAGATGGCAACAAAGCAGATGCAATAAAACATTTAAAATCAAATACTTATAAATATACTGAGGATATCATGGCAGATCCGAAAATGATGGAAGGCAAAGTGGTTGTAGTCACCGGCGCAGGTCGTGGCATCGGCGCCGCCATCGCGGTGATGGCCGCAGCACACGGCGCAAAAGTGGTGGTCAATGACATCGGCGTCGCCATCGACGGCGCCGGCGGCGACCAGACGCCGGCACAGGATATTGTCAATCAAATCAAACAAGCCGGCGGTGAGGCCGCGGCCAATTACGACAGCGTCGCCGAATTTGCCAGCGCCGGAAAAATCATCCAGTGCGCGATGGACACTTTTGGCCGCATTGACGGCGTGGTCAACAACGCCGGCATCCTGCGCGACGTGATTTTCCACAAGATGGCGGAAAGCGACTGGGATGCCGTGGTCAACGTGATGCTCAAGGGCGCCTTCAACTGCTCGCGCCACGCCGCAGACCATTTTCGCAAACAGGAGTCCGGCGCGCTGGTGCACATGACCTCGACTTCCGGCCTGATCGGCGCCATGGGTCAGGCCAACTATGGCGCGGCCAAGCTCGGCATGGTTGCACTGTCGAAATGCATTGCCGTGGACATGGGCCGATTCAATGTCCGCTCGAACTGCATCGCACCGGTGGCCTGGACGCGCATGACCGCGTCGATCCCGGCCAAGGACCCGGCCACTGCCAAACGCATCGAACAGCGCAAACAGGTCACTGCCGAACACAATGCACCGCTCGCAGTGTTCCTGCTGAGCGACGCCGCAAAAGACGTTAACGCGCAGGTGTTCTCCACGCGCAAGAACGAGATTTTCCTGATGAGCCAGTCGCGTCCGGTGCGCGGCATCCATCGCGCCGACGGCTGGACGCCGGAGCGCTGCGCCGAACACATGTATCCGGCGCTGAAGAGTTCGTTCTTTTCATCGACTGAACGTACCGCCGATGTGTTCCCCTGGGATTCGATCTAAGTCATTGTCCTCCTCATCAGAGGAGGACACCAATACCTCCCCTCGCCCTCCGGGAGAGGGGTCGGGGGTGAGGGGCTGAAATGAACGTCCGCCTTGAAAAAAACCAGGGCATCGCCACGCTGACGCTGGACCGGCCAGATCGCCTGAACGCGATGGCGGATGTGATGTGGGATGCTCTGTACGAACACATCAACACCATCGCCGCCGACGACAGCATCCGCGCCGTGGTGCTGAAGGGCGAAGGCCGTGCCTTCTGTTCCGGTGGCGATGTCAGCAACATGGCCAAATCCGACATCGTGTCCGGCCGCGCACGCTCGCAAAAACGCCACCGCACCATCATCGCGCTCTACAACCTGGAAAAACCGGTGATCGCCGCCACTCGCGGCGCGGTCTACGGCATCGGCAATGCACTGGCGCTGGCCTGCGACCTCATTGTTGCATCCGATACCACCAAGTTCTCGATGGCCTTCAAAAAAGTCGGCGTGGTGCCCGACGGCGGTGCGATATTTTTCCTGGTACAGCGCCTCGGCATGTCCCAGGCCAAGGAACTGGTCTACACCGCGCGCGCCTGTGGCGCTGAAGAGGCGAAAAGTCTGGGCCTGGTATCGCGCGTGGTGCCTGATGCCGAACTCGAAACCGCAGCACAGGCACTGGCCACTGAATTCGCCGAATCGGCGACCTACGCGCTGGCACTGACGAAAAAAATGTTCCAGTCGATGGCCGTACCGACCCTGGAACAACTCTGCGAAATGGAAACTCTCGCTTCCGGCATCGTGCGCCTGACCCACGACCACCATGAAGGAGTCGCGGCATTCAAGGAAAAACGACCACCCAAGTTTTTGGGTAAATGAGTTTCTCGGCAAATAAGCCGGGCACATCCATCGTGGCTCCGGCACAGCACGGCACTGATACCTCCTGGCTGCTCTGGCTCTGCGCGAGCCGCACCAGTTTCGCGCTGATGTTCACTGCCTATGCCGCAGCCATTCCGCTGCTCAAACCCGAATGGGGCATGAGCGCCGGAGAAGCCGGACTGATCCAGTCGGCCTGGCACGGCGGCTACCTGTTCTCACTGGTCGCTGTCGGCTTCCTCGCCGACCGCTACGGCGCCAAACGCGTATTCCTGTTCTCCAGCATCGCTTCCAGCATCAGTGCGATGGTGTTCGCGCTGTTTGCCGAAAGTTTCCTCACCGGTGCCATTCTCTACGGCCTGACCGGGCTGTTCTCCGGTGGTTCGTACACACCCGGCCTGACGCTGATCGCCGAACGGTTCCAGTCCGCCGGCCGCGGCCGTGCAATGGGTTTTTACCTCGCCGCCGCCTCCGGCGGTTACGCGCTGGCACTGGTCATCACCGGTGCGCTGACGCCGTTCATCGGCTGGCGCGGCGCTTTCATCGTCAACGCCGCCGGGCCGGTGCTGGGCACGCTGCTCGCCTTATATGCCTTGCGTGCCACGCCGAACGTGATCCATCCGCGCAGCGCGGAACAGGCCACCGAAAAACCGGTGGCGATGATCCTCAACAACAAACCGGCGATGCTGGTGACCTGGGCCTATACCTTCCATTCCTGGGAAATGCTCGGCATGAAAGCCTGGATGCCGGCCTTCCTGTCGGCGGCAGCCGCTTATTCCACCGGCAGCAATGCCACCGCATCCGCAAGCCTCGGTGCGGGACTCGCCGCCATCGCCTATATCGGCAGCATGGGCGGCAGCGTCACCGGCGGCTGGTTGTCGGATCGCATGGGGCGCACCTGGACCATGTTGGTATTGGCGACCACCAGCGCCACTTGCTCATTGGCGCTGGGCTGGCTTATCGGGCTGCCGTTGTGGCTGCTGGTGATGATCTGCGCGTTCTACAGCTTCACCGCCGTCGGCGACTCATCAGTTTTTTCGACGGCGGTCACCGAACTGGTACCACCACGCCATATCGGCGCCGCTTATTCAGTACGTTCAGTGCTTGGCTTCGGCGCCGGCGCCATTGCACCCTGGGTGTTCGGACTGGTGCTCGACGCTGCAGGCGCAGCTGAAGCCTCTCCCGTTGTTACCTGGGGCCTCGCCTGGTGTTCGCTGGGTGTGATTGCCCTGTTCAGCCCGGTGGCGACCTGGCGCTTGCGCCGCATGCCCGAGGCCACGCAAATGGCCAACGGAAAACGTTAAACTCCCCACTCTTCGCCGACCGGAACTCTCATGAAAATCACCAAACTCGAAATCCACATCCTGCGCGCGCCGGACGAAGGCCTGCGTCCGTACTGGGTCAGCAACTTCATCGTGCCCAAGGCCAATGAAATCCTCGTGCGCATGTTTACTGACGAAGGCATCGAGGGCATCGGCATTGCCACCAGCTACACGCCGATCGAGGCCGCAATCAAGGCGTTCAAGACCGGCATCTCCGACTACATCATCGGCGAGGATCCACTGGCACCGGAAAAACTGCATGACCGGATTTTCTGGCTGACCGCGAAAAAAGTCGCTTCCGAAAAAGGCTGGACCCGCGAGGCCATCGTACGCATCGCCGCGGCCATCGACATCGCCGCCTGGGATGTCATCGGCAAAGCCGCCAAGCTGCCGCTCTACCGCCTGTTCGGTGGCTTCCGCAGTGAAATCCCCTGCTACGTGACCTGCGCCTATTACCGCGACGGCAAGGACATGGCGGAACTGAAGGACGAAATGCAGATGCTGAAGGCACAGGGCCATCAGGGCTTCAAGGCCAAGGTCGGCGGTGTCTCATTGAAGGAAGACATGAAACGGCTGGAGCTGATCCGCGACATCATCGGTCCCGACAAGGACATGATGGTCGACTGCAACCGCGCCTGGGACCTGCCAACTGCGATCACTGCAGCGCGTGAAATGCTGCCGTTGAACCCGCGCTGGCTTGAAGAACCGGTGCGCTGGGCGGACGACCACCGCGAACTGATCAAACTCGCGCAGCAGACCAACATCCCGCTGTCCGCCGGCGAAAGCGAACTGACCGCCTACGGCTGCCGCGACCTCGTTGAAGACGGCGCGATCCAGATCCTGCAGTTCGACTGCACGATGATGGGCGGCTTCACCACCGGTCGCAAACTCGCAGCACTGTGTGAACTGAACCAGGTGCAGGTTGCCCCGCACCACGACTGCTTCATCCACGCCCACATCGTCGCCGGCAGCCCCGCCGGCTGCATCGTCGAATCCTTCACCGATCCCGAGCGCGACCCGCTGCAGGCGGAGCTGTTCGAGGATCCGCCGAAAATCGCCAACGGCATGCTGCACCTGAAGGAACAGCCGGGTCTCGGCCTGACGCTGTCACCGGCAGCACTGAAGAAGTTTGGAGAAAGAGTTCTCTAAGCCGCGCTCCGCTCAACCCAGCGGAGACGTCCGGCCGACCATTTTCTCCAGCTCCGCAAGCTCGGCATTGGTGTGATTCACCACCGGTGCTTTGACGATCGAACGGCCGGAATCCACCTTGCCGTAAATGAAATGGGCCGCGTGATTTTTGGTTTTGACGTTGAGGCGTGATTGGTAAGTCACGCATTCAAGGTCCACTTCTCCGTAACAGGTGCAAAAATAACTCACGATCGAACTCGCCTCGACATAGATACCGGTGCCGCGGATACCTGCGGTCAACGTAGCCGTGCGTATCGTGCGCTCAGTCCCTTTGCCAAATACCCCCAGCAGCCCACCTGTCAGCACCCGCAGTCCTGAGATCAAAACGCTGCCGTCAATCTTCAACGAGGTGAGCGGGCGCAGCATGAATGCGTCCTGGCCTACGGCAAAAGTAACCCTGGTTTCGGGTCCGGTCAGCACGCTGTCGCCCGGCTTGATTGTGGCGCCCGGAGGAGCGCGAAATCCGTTGACATACAGCTCTCCAATCACTTCTCCCAGCTGGGCCGCCGCTGTCGCTGCCGGAAACGCCAGTAAAGCCCCGCTGCCCGCCGCCTTGAACAGAAAATCGCGCCTGCCGGGCCGCCGAACCGGATCCTGATCGTAATCCTCGCACTGATGCACTTTGCATGACATGTTTTACTCCTGTTTGACGATTAGTCGCGTCGGGAAAAAATCCTTACATCCCCGTCCGGCCCAGTGCAGGTCCGGGTAAACTCCTTTTTCCCAAACTACAATCCCCGCCATGTTCAATCCCGTACCCGAAGAACTGCTCACCAAACTGTTGAAGTCCTGGCATTTTCTCTACAGCCGCGGCTTCATCGAAGGGTTTGGTCACATCAGCGCCCGCCTGCCCGACGATCCCGAACTGTTCCTGCTGCCGCGCCATTCGCTGGGGCCGCGCGCCAATCCCGAGGATTTCCTGATCATCGATATGAAAGGACGGATCGTTTCCGGCAAGGGCGCCATTCCCGGCGAATATCCACTGCACCTCGAAATCCTGCGCGCGCGCCCGGACATCAACAGCATTTTCCATTACCACGGCCTGCATTCGACCGCGTTCAGCACCAGCGAACACCAGCTACGTGCGATTCACCTGATGGGCACGCTGTTTCATGACGGCATCCCCACCTACAACGATCCGCGGCTGGTCAGCAATCCCGACCGCGGCAGCGCTCTGGCCAAAGCACTGGGCACACACCGCGCCGTGCTGCTGCGTGCGCATGGCGCCGCGATCACCGGCGCGGATATCGAGGAATGTGTCGGCGGCACTTTCCTGTTCGAAGAAAATGCCCGGCGCGCGCATACCGCTGCGAGCATGGGTAAACCGATCTGGATTGAAGAAAAACTCGCGGCCGATGCCGGCGGTGAACTGCTGAAAAGCCGCGGTCCCTTCAAGCGGGTGTGGGCGCTGGTGGAAAGCGACAGCGAGCAGATGCACAAATAGCCGCGGTTCCAAATCTCAGAAAAAAAGCATTCAATCGCAGCAAACCGCAGGAGAAATACCATGTCGCACACAGCCCGCCGCATTTTGATTGCCGCTTCTATCGTCCTGGCCACTGTGCCCGCAGTAAAGGCACAGAACTACCCGACCAAACCCGTGCGCATGATCCTGCCCTTCGCCGGAGGCACCGATACCGTCGGCCGTCTGGTCTCAACCAAGCTGTCAGCCGCGCTGGGCCAGCAGGTGGTTCCCGAACCCCGCGTCGGCGCCACTGGCAACATCGGTTATGTCGCTGCGGCCAAATCGCCCGCTGACGGCTACACGCTGCTGATGGGCGCAGTGCCGGTGCTGACCAATCCACACCTGAATCCCAAGGTCGGTTTTGACGGCATCCGTGATTTCGCACCGGTGGCGCTGCTGGCAACGATCCCCAACGTAGTGATTGTGCACCCTTCGGTGCCGGCAAAGAACATGCGCGAACTGATCGCCATCGCCCGCAGCACGCCCGGCAAGATCGCCTACGGCTCCGGCGGTTTCGGTTCGGCCAACCATCTCGCTGCAGAACTGATGCAGTCGTTCTCCAAAATAAAATTCACCCACGTGCCCTATAAAAGCGCGACCCACGGCATTGCCGGCGCACTGAGCGGAGAAGTGGACATGGTGATCGTGGTGATTTCCAGCGCGGTGCCCTTTGTCAGCGCCGGCAAGATGCGCGCACTGGCCATTCTCGACAACAAGCGCAACGTTTCAATTCCGGACGTGCAGACCTCGAAAGAAGCCGGACTGCCGGGACTGGTGGCCATCAACTGGTATGCGATCCTCGCGCCCACCGGCACGCCGCGCGCCATCATCGACCGCCTGAACACAGAATCGGTGAAAGCCATGTCCGCCCCCGACATGCGTGAACGTTTCGCCGCGATGGGCGGCGATATCGCCACCGGCACGCCGGAACAGACGGGAGAGTTCCTGCGCGCGGAGAACGAGCGCTGGGGCAAGGTCATCCGCGAAGCGAACATCAAGGCGGAATAACGAAGGACAAACCTGCTGTCAGACAGCACGCCATTTTCTGTAGCCCAGCAAACCGGCCAGTCCAAAACCCAAAAGCAGAAAGCTGCCGGGTTCCGGCACCGGCGACAGCGCAAGGAAGACGGGGGTACCGCCACCCTCTGCAATCGCAAGACCCCCGTTCAGTCTGCTGGCCAGGCAGCCGATGGTATTGGCGTCCATGGTCACTGCACCGGTACTGGCCAGCGCACTGCCGCAGCCTATGCTTGCTCCGGTATTAAGACCGATGCTGGCCAACGCGAGAATATTGCCTGCAAAAGATGTGCTGGTGCCCAGAGTCGCGGAACTGCCGACATTCCAGAACAGCCCGGCGTCCGCGCCGGTGTTGGTGACGTTAACAATCGAGCCGGATGAAGTGATCAGCGTACTGGGCATCTGGAATACCCATGTTGCATTAGGGTCACCCAAGCCATCGAGAGTCAATATACCGGTCAAATTACTGGCTGCCGCGGGGACGGTATAGACACCCGGGGTGAGCGTCAGTCCTCCCAAATTCGCACCGAGCACAGTTCCTGGCCCCAACAGACTCAAACTAACTTTGGCCATTGTTAACTGCGTTTGGGCAAGCAAAGCAAAAGCATCGCCTTCGTGTACCGATGGATCGCCGGGAGTCGCCGCATTCGTTCCGTTGACGGTAATGGTCTCCTTGCCCGTGATCGCCGTGCCCGGCGCAATGCCCAGATTTCCAGTGAGGATCGTTGCTCCGGTATTGGTCACTGCTGAAGCGCCCAGCACCGCGAAGCTCGACAGTTCCGGACCCAGAATTCCAGCGGCCCATCCCGGAACAGGGCTGCAGGCCATTACCAACAACAACGTTGACATCCATTTATTAGCGTTCATTTTAACCTCCTAAAACCCCTCTTCCCCTTGACTTGGTGCAGCAGCAAATGAATTGATAACGTGGGCGCAAAAGCAAGCGTCCTCTGTGCGGTGTGCACCATAACGCCCCGATGAGCCGACAAGCGGGTCATAAATTTTCAGATCATTTTGTGTGACAGCGTACAGAGTGAAGCGCATTGAAGTTACGAAAATACCGACTCTCAGTCGATGCTAGATTTGCTGCCCCCTCAGCAGAAGACTGATGAGCGTACTGGGTCAATTATTTGGGTAATTATTTCTTCACCACTCACTTCAGAATATAAGGAAATTACGATGAAAATCAGCAAGTTACCTGTCTCCATTGCACTGACCAGCGTGCTATTAGGAATGTCTGCAGGTGCAAACGCTAATCTTGTTCTAAACGGGCAACTCTTGTCCGGCGCCCAGGGTTTCGGTAACGCCCCACGGCTGTTGACCATCGAGAGCCAAGGCAATGGCACCACGGAATCTGGCGCTATCGGTATTGTTGGCGGCAACCTCGTTGCCCTGACGCCCGGCATCGCCGACGCATCGGTGTTCAGCGGAAACGGTGTAACGAATGCGGGCGGCAACACCGTGAGTCCACTGTCGGACAATCAGAAATTCGGTATCCCGACACTCGGCTCACTGAACTGGACCACCGCCGCTAACGTAAATCTGCTGTTCAACGCGACCGAACCCGGCGGCGACGGACTCACTGTCACCGATGTGACGTTGAAATTCTATAACGGCAATAACGTGATCGCGGCCATCGACGGCAATTTTAGTCTGCTTAGCACGATTACAGGCAATGGCAGTTCAGGTTTCCTGATCAGCGTGGATGCGCCTCAGCAGACATTCCTTAACTCGACCGTGTTTAATCAGGCCGGTGCCTCCGCTTTCCGCATCGCGCTGGAATCCACCATTACCGGTGTTGGCGGCGGAGCAGAAAGTTTCTCGGCAGTCTCAGCCGTTACCGCAGTACCGGAACCTGAAACCTACGCCATGATGCTGGCCGGGCTGGGTTTGATGGGCATGGTCGGGGTGCGTCGGAAAAAATCTTTGCAGTAATCTTGCAGTAATCAACCCAGCAGGATGGAAGAGATGACCCGCATTTTTGTTTACAAATCAGTATTGCGCCATCTCTTCCAATTTTGATAAAAGGAAATCCGCGTGAATTTCCGCAATCTGCTTCCATTAAGTGCTGCGATCCTGCTGTCGTCATGCATGTCGATGGCGCCGGCACCCCTCAAAACCCAGGGCGGCATGTTCGTCAATCCGGCAGGCATGACGCTGTATACCTTTGACAAAGATGTGACCGGCAGCGGTAAAAGCGCATGCAACGGTGGATGCGCGCAGAACTGGCCGCCACAGATGGCCAGCGCCGCCGATACCAGCAGCGGCGACTGGAGCGTTGTCACGCGCGACGACGGCGGCAAGCAGTGGGCCTACAAGGGAAAACCGCTCTACCGTTGGATCAAGGACCAGAAACCCGGAGACAGCACAGGCGACGGCGTCAACCAGTCGTGGCACATCGCCAAACCCTGATTCCGCGCAGATCAAAAAAGGGCGGGGTCGCGAGCACCCGCCCTTTTATTTTGCAACTCGCTTTTTGCAACTGCTGTCAGATGGACTGCATGCGCAACAGGCGTGCCGCCTCTTCGGCGCGGGCATCGTCGATTTCGCGCATGATGCTCACCAGATCCACGGTCCCGGCCTTTGGCTCGAAATGGCCGGTCAGCACGGTGTCAGGCGTCAGCACACCGCGTTCGTAGAGATCCCAGATTTCGGGGCCATAACGAGTCGGCAACAGTTCCGGCGCATAACGACCGAAATAGTCGCGCAGGTTGTCGACATCGCGCAGCAGCATGCGGCAGGCGTGATTGTTGCCGGCAGCATCCACCGCCTGCGGCAGGTCAATGATTACCGGGCCGTCTGCCGCGAGCAGGATGTTGAACTCCGACAGGTCGCCGTGGATGATGCCGGCGCACAACATGCGCACGACCTGCTGCAACAGCATTGCGTGATACTCATGGGCCTGCTCGGCAGTCAGCGCCACATCGTTCAGCCGCGGCGCGGCCTCGCCCATTTCGTCGGCCACCAGCTCCATCAGCAGCACGCCGTCGAGGAAGTTATGCGGTTTGGGCACCCGCACGCCGGCGTCGGCCAGCCGGTACAGCGCATCGACTTCGGCGCGCTGCCACACCGCTTCCTGCTGCTGCCGGCCGTAGCGGGTGCCCTTGGCCATGGCGCGGGCCTGACGTGAATTCTTGACCTTGCGGTTTTCGGTGTAGTCGACGGCCTGACGGAAGCTGCGGTGCGTGGCTTCTTTGTAGATTTTCGCGCACAAGGTCTGGCCACCGCTGCGCACCACGAAGACCGTCGCCTCCTTGCCGCTCATCAACTGGCGCACGACCGAATCAATCAGTCCTTCTTCGATCAGGGATTGCAGGCGTTTGGGAGCTTTCATCAGGGCATTCTACGCCCCCCTGCCGCACCCGATTCAGTCTGGGGCGAGTTCGAACACCGCGCCCAGCGTCGAGGCGAGTTCCATGATGCCGACCAGCGCGGCAATTTCGACGATTTGCGCCGGATTGAAATGGTGCGATAGCGGGACATAAATCGCGTCGTTGACGGTGCCCTGCCCTTTGACCATGGCCTCGGCAAAACGCAGCGCTGCAGCTTCCCGTGGCGGAAGTGCTGCGTAATCACCACGGTCGATGGCAGTGAGTTCGCTTTCGGCAACGCCATGCTTCAGCGCATAACGGCGATGTGACGCTGAAGAATACTCCGAGCCGCGCAGCCGAGCGACACGCCAGGCGATTTTTTCCTTGAACGGACGCGGCAGCACGCCGGCGTCGAGTGCGGCATGGAAATAAGCGCGGTGTGCGGCGAGGATTGCCGGCTGGTGCGCGAGCGTGCGGTACATGCCGGGCACACTGCCACGGGTGGCGCGCAACTGGTCGAACACCGGTTTTAATTCGGCGGGTTCGTTGGCGGTTGCCATGGGCGTAATGCGGGGCATGAATTTGTCCTATCGTCTTATCGCGTCAGGTCCGGCAGTGTCATGCCGATGCCGAGCTGCAGCGCTTTTTCGTAGGCACGCGCGGCGAGCGCTACATCCTCAATCGCCACACCCAGTGATTTGAACAGCGTGACGTCCTCATGCGACTGACGCCCTTTGAGTTTGCCGGAGACGACGTCACCCAGGCTGTGCACCTGATCCCAGGACAGTTTGCCTTCGGCTGCCGGCACTGCGAGATCGGTCGATTCATAACGCACCTGCTCGGTGTCGTCCGTCGCAATAAATTTCGCCGCGGCAACCGTTGCCGTATCCAGCTCGCGCCGGTGCTCGAAATTGGCGCCGATGGCATTGATATGCACACCGGGCTTCAGCCACGCACCGTGGACGACAGGTGCAGTCGCCGTGGTCGCGGTAATCAGCACATCAGCACCGCGCACTGCAGCTTCCGCGGCAAAAACAGGTAAACATTTGATTTTATTAATATTTTCAACATCGGCGCAAAACGCCTCGCGGCTCGCCTGACGTGGGCTCCAGACGCGGATCTCACGGATCGGCCGCACTGCGCAGATGGCATCGACCTGGGTGCGCGCCTGCCGCCCCGAACCCAGCACGCCCAGTACCGCCACATCGGCATTCGCAAGATACTTTGTGGCGATACCGCTGGCCGCACCGGTGCGCAGCGCGCCCATCGCAAACACCTGCACAATCGCGCACAGTTCGCCAGTCTCTTCACGATACAGACAGAACATGCGCCCGGCATTGCTGTGGAACACCGCGGTACTGGACACCTTGACGCCGTAATAACCGCGGTACGACAGCACGGCAGCAGTGATCCGCAGCGTGCCACCCTTGACCGGGGCACGCACCCGCGGCACGTTGAACACGCCCCCGCGCCCCTGCGCAGCAAACACCTCCTCAACCGCCGCCAGCGCATCCTCCATCGTGACGAGCTGCCTGACTGAGGCCTCGTTGAGAAACAGTGCTTCCGACATTATTCGGGATTGATGCCGGCGCGTTTGGCAATGGAGCCAATCAGCGCAATCTCGCGCGCGATCTGCTTGTCCAAAGCCTCGGGCGTGCTCGGCGCCGCCTCGGCGCCCATGGTGCGCATGCGCTGCTGGATGTCAGGCGCACTCAAGGCCTTGCCGACTTCAAGATTGAGCCGGTTGATGATGGCGCGCGATGTTTTTGACGGCGCCAGCAAACCGCCCCATGAATCAAACTCGAAGCCCGGGAGTCCTGATTCGGCAATCGTCGGGATCTCCGGATAAATCGCTGCACGCTTCAGCGATGTAACTCCCAGACCGATCAGTCGCCCCTCACGCACCTGGTTCACCGAACTGGCCAGCGGCGCCATGAAAAACTGCACACGATTGCTCATGGTGTCGCTCATCGCTTCGGGGATACCCTTGTAAGGCACGTGTACGACATTGATCTTGGCCGCGTCCTTGAACACTTCACCGGCAAAATGAGTACCGCTGCCCATACCGGCCGAACTGAAATTGAGTGCGCCCGGTTTGGCTTTCGCCATGGCGATCAGGTCCCTGATGTTTTTGACGCCCAGTCCCGGCGCCACCACCAGCATGTACGAAGCACTGTACATCTGTGTGATACCGGAAAAATCCTTGATCGGATCGTAGTTCAGCTTGCGTACTGCCGGGGCAATGACATGCGAAGTCGATACACAGAGCAGCGTGTGTCCATCCGGCGTCGCGTCAGCCACGATCTTGGTGCCGATCGCGCCACCGGCGCCGGGACGGTTGTCGACGATGACGGTCTGCCCCAGCGCTTCGCCGAGTTTGACGCTGATCAGCCGAGAAAAAATATCGGGCTGGCCACCGGGCGTGAAGCCGACGACGATGCGCACCGGCCGGGTCGGGAAATCGGTCGCAGCCTTGCCCTGTGCCGCGACAGTACCGGTGCCCGCCAGAAACACTGCCATTGCGATTGCTGTTTTATGCATGATGTTTTCCTCCTGTTGTGCTTACAAGCCGACGAACTACAAGCCTGCGCATTACAAGCTTAATTTAGCTTTAAATTTGAGTATCTGTTCCAGCGTGTTTTTGCCATTCTGATGCGGTGGCAGCACATCCCACAACTCGGCATCGGGCATCAACTCCTTCGTCGCCCAGGACGCCGAATGTGCGTGTGAGGAATCGTTGCCGGACTGGATAAACGTGGGGATGTCCATTTTCATCAGTGCAGCAGGGCCGGCACCGGAAAACTGGGTGTCGTTGAACAGTGTGTTGCGGGTCTGCGCGCATATCGCGAAATAGCGGTCCATGTCCTGCTTCACGTACTGCGCAGCAAACTCCGCGTCGTGCACCGTCGGCGGCCCCCATGGCCCGATTTCCGCGTCTTCCCAAAAGCTGCGTTTCTCCGGCGCGCGTTTGACCACGGCGGCAAAACCCTGGGCGCGGACAAAATCCAAGTGGCGCTGAAAAAAGGTCTGCCCCTTCAGCAGCCAGCGGTAACCGCCCACCGGCCAGTGCAGGTACAGCCCGAGGCACAGCGCCGGGTGCCGCTCGGCAAAAGCCGTGGCCAGGGCGGCGCCCATGCAACTGCCGAGGATCAGTGCTTTTTTCTCGCCGGCGAATTCGAGTAGCGTTTTCGCCTCGAGCACGTAATGCTCCCAGGTCAGCGGCTCGATGCGCCCGCCGGAAAATCCCGCCTCGCGGCGGTCATAGGCGATGACCTTGAAGTGTTTCGCCAGCGTGGCCAGGCCGTCCATTTCCTGCCATTCACGCTTGCCGCCGGCTGCCGTCCAGCGCGCGATGGTCGAGCCGAAACCGCCGGGCGCGAACATCAGCAGCGGTGTGCCGCAGCCGGCGATTTCGTAATTGATGTTGATGCCGTTAATCGTGGTGTGTGGCATGTGATGAAAATTTCCGTAATGCAGTTACGCTTTCGCCGGAATGATCGGCAGCAGCAGGTATGACGGTTTGTCGCCGCCCGAGTAGATCGTGTTTTCAGCACCCAGGTTGTAGTCGGCGTGGTAATGCCCGTACATCTGGCTGCCGGCGCCGTCGCGCGACTGGATGTCGATGCGAATCTTGTGACCCTTCTTGAATACCATACAGGTCGGCCAGATCTCGATCTGACATTCGACGATCTCACCCGGCGTCAGCCACTGCCGCTCGTTATGCGCGTGGAAAGGCCGATACGGCAGCGTACGCGCCGGATCGATCTTGCGGTGCGAAGCACGCAGCCAGCCCTTGGTCACCGCCGGCACTGACTGCCCCTGCTGACCGACTTCGCAGACATCCTTGCCATCGGCATCGATATTGCGCAGCGTGACCATGATGTCCATGTCTTCGGTCGAACTCGACACCCACAGATTCATCATCAGCGGACCGGTGACTTCCGTGTCCTCAGTCAGCACGGGGGTTTCAAAGGCCACACCCATCTTGTTCTGCGCGGCGAGCATCAGCGCGGTGGACGATGAGGCAACCCCCGCCTTGGTCACACCGCTGGCGGAGTAACTGAGCTTGGATTCTTTCGCCGGCGTCTTGGCCGACAACGAGCCCTCAACGCTGTCGATGTCCGTGCCCTGCGCACGCTCGATGTTCAGGTGCATCTTCGTCCACTGCGTGCGCTTCAGCGGCCATTCGTTCTCGAAGCGGAATTTGTAGGGCTCGGTGCTGCCGCCGGTGCGAATCTCGATCTTGATCGGCGGTTCGTCCATGATGCCGGTGTCGATGTTCTTCAGCCAGTAATCGAACCAGCGCAACTGGTCGATACGCCCTTCCTCCGAATGGAAAGGATGGAAATGTGAGCCGGTGTGCACGCGCAGCTTTTTGTGTTTCGACGCCGCATTGACGAATCCCTCGATGTTGCCGCGCAGGTGCAGTGAAAAACCACCCCAGTTGCCGGCACTGAACACCGGCACGGTGATTTTTTCCCATTGTGCACTGCGCGCTCTCCAATATTCGGAATCAAGGTTGTTGCTCATCCAGTTCCACAGCATGTCGTTGCGGAATGCGTTGGGATTATATTCGCGCGGCCGGCCCAGCAGATGGTGCGCAGTCTGCGTGTTGTGCCAGCTGGAAATGAAGCCCATCGCGAATATGCCGCCGTGATAGGCCTGATCGCGGTAGAGATCAGCGCGACCTTCCCAGGGCAGGATCGCCTTCAGTGATGGTGGCTGCATGTTGGCCCCGCGCCACTGACAGTTGGCGTGATAGGACACACCCGATGCGCCGATATTGCCCGAGCACCAGGGCTGCTTCGCCGCCCATTCGATGGCATCGTGGAAATCCACGCCTTCCTGGTACGAGTTCGGATCGGACAAGCCGGGAGATTTTCCCGAACCGCGTGAATCGACACGCACCAGTGCATAACCGCGCGGGCACCACCACATCGGGTTCGCGGTTTCCCAGTTCAGGTAGGGATTCGCCTTCTCCCCGAGGTCTGCCGGCGGCCGCCACAGCTTGTCTTTCTGGTAGGGCCCGATGTTGATCAGCGCCGGCACCTTCTCCTTGCAGTCCGGCCGCAGCACGTCGCAATAAATGATCGCGCCATCGCGCAGTTTGATTGGAACGTCTTTTTCGACGATCAGTTTCCAGTCCTGCGGCTGGGAGATTTTGGCAGACGACAGGGTGGCGGACTTGTCAGGCATGAAGCGCTCCGTGTGGTTGCTGGTGATTGGTGACTGGTAACTTGTAACTGGTAACTGGTAACTGGTAACTGGTAACTGGTAACTGGTAACTGGTAACTGGTGATTGGTAATGGGTGATGCAAACCTGGATTCCGCAGACTCAACGCTTGATGAGGCCGAGGTCGGCCATCATCTTTTCGAGCAACAGATGTTCTGCCTCCAGAAATTTGCGGGTTTCTGCCGCGCCCTTGAAGTCGCGGCCCCAGGCGTTTTTCTCGAGTTCATCCTTCCAGTCCGGGTCATCGACCATGCGCGAGAACACGCGATCCCAGTAACCGGTCTGCGCCGCCGTCAAACCCTTGGGCGCGAGGAAGCCGCGCCATGCCGAATACACGGCGTCGATACCCTGCTCGCGGAAAGTCGGCACCGCGGCGAAACCACCGGACTGGCGCGCCGGTGCGCTGATACCCAGCACACGGATGCGGCCGTCCTGCACCAGTGGCAGCGCGTTGCCCACGGTGCCCGCCCAGATATCAACATGGCCACCCAGCGCGGCCGTAGTACCGGCACCGCCCGAGGAATAGACAACGATTTTCAGCGCCTTGGGATCAATGCCAGCCGCACGCGCGACCATGCCCAGCACGATATGGTTCTGGTTGCCGCGCGCCGGTGAAATGCCGAAGCTGACGGATGCCGGGTCGGCCTTCAATTTCGCCACCAGATCCTTGCCGTTCAGGATGCCGGAGGCACTGCGCACCCACACCGCCACGTATTCGTGCATGACAATGTTGAGCGGCGTGATGTCCTGATAACGCAGCGTGCTCAAGCCCATGATCTGGTTGGTCACCAGCGCGGTGTTCAGTGTCGAGATGTAATGGGCATCGCCCGGATGCTGATTCAGCGAACTCCAGGCCAGCGTGCCGCCACCACCCGGCTTGTTGTTGACGCTGACGCTGGGCATACCCGGGACAGACGTCAGATATTTCTGGATCACCCGCGCCGAGCGATCCGCCGCACCACCGGCGCCGGAAGAAACCACGATCTCGACGTTTTTCTCGGGTTTCCAATCCTGCGCACCGGCCGCGCCGACAAAACAGCACGCCATCATGCCCAGCCAGAAACTGTATTGCACGCGTGCCTGCAACGTGCGGACATAGCCCTTGATCATCACATTCCTCCAGGATTCACTGCTTTGAAGATTTTTTTTATTGTTTTACGGCTTCCCGCAATGCCGGGCTCCGATTATAGGAGCGGCACCAGCAGCACACAACGACGGCCGTGAGAAAACCCGCCTCCTCCATATACTGGAAGAGCATCGCGACACTGACGGCTGGCGCGGTAGAATCACCGGCTAAATCGTGATCGAGAAAACGGATCCACATGCCCGCCACCCCGACGTTCATCGCCCAGCACGGCGAAGTCCATATTACAGTCCACGCTTTCGGCAGCGGCCCGCGCATCGTGATGATGCCTTCGCTGGGCCGTCCGGCCTCCGATTTTTTCGACATCGCGCAGCGTCTGGCCAGTGCCGGTTATCGCGTGCTGTGTCCGCAACCGCGCGGCCTCGGCGGCAGCAAGGGCCCGCTGCACAGCATCACGCTGCATGATTTCGCGAAAGACATCGCCGCGGTGATCGAACATGACGGCGGCGAACCCACCGTGGTTGCCGGCCATGCCTTCGGCAATTTTGTCGCCCGCACCATGGCTGCCGACCATCCGCAACTGGTGCGTGCCGTGGTGTTGCTCGCCGCAACACACACCTGGCCGCTGGCGCCGGAGCTGCGCGACTCAATCAACAAATGCCATCAGATGGATCTGCCGGAAGAGGAAAGACTTAAACATCTGCAGCACGTATTTTTTGCGCCCGGCAATGATGCCCGCGTCTGGCTCGACGGCTGGGACGACGAGGTGATGCATGCCGAACGCGATGCCACCGAGGCCACGCCGAAAGCGGAATGGTGGACCGCCGGCAAAGCCCCCGTGCTTGATGTGTTGTCGCTCAAGGACCCACTGTCACCGCCGGACAGCATCTACAACTACCGCGACCAATGGGGCGCCGACCGCGTAACCATCGCCAAAATCGACAACGCCGCACATGCGCTGCTGCCCGAACAGCCGGCTGCGGTGGCTGAAGCCATCATTGCCTACATGAAAAAACTCGGCGCATGAAGCTGTACTGGTCATCACGCTCGCCTTTTGTGCGCAAGGTGATGATTTTTGCGCATGAATGCGGGCTGGCCGCACGCATCGAATGTGTACGCACGCTGGTGGCCATGAACCGCCCCAATGCCGACCTGCTGCCGGTCAATCCGACGGGCAAGATTCCGACACTGGTGCTGGACGACGGCAGTGTGCTCTACGATTCAACCGTGATCTGCGAATACCTCGACAGCCTGCACAAAGGCCGCCTGCTGTTTCCGGAAGCAGGACCGTCGCGCTGGACTGCCTTGCGCCGCCATGCGCTGGGCAACAACCTGACCGACAACCTGATGCTGTGGCGCAATGAAATGCTGCGTCCGCAGCCGCAGCAATCGGCGGAAACGCTGGCCGCGTTTGAACTGAAGGTGCGCAATGCAGTGGCCGCACTGGATCACGAGGCTGCGGCACTGGCGAACGATCCGGTCAGCATCGGTCACGTCGCCATTGCCTGCGCGCTGGGCTATATTGATTTCCGCTTTGCCCATCTGGGTTGGCGGGCGGGCTGTGATACGGGGCATGACCGCATCGCCGCCTGGCATGACGACTTCGCGCAGCGCCCGTCGATGACCCTGACGGCGCATGTCGACCAATGACAACAATAACAACAACACTAAGCCGAGGAACACACCATGAATAAATCCATCGCGCTGTTGCCGTTGCTGGCATTGATCGCGTTGCCGGTTTCGGCACAACAACAGTACCCGCAGCGCGCCATCCGCATGGTCGTCGGCTTTCCCGCTGGCGGCCCCACCGACATCGTGTCGCGGCTGATGGCACCGAAAATGGCCGAAGCGCTGGGACAGCAGGTCATTGTCGACAACCGCGGCGGCGCCGGCGGCATGATCGCCACCGAACAGGTGGCCAAGGCCGCACCTGACGGTTACACCATCCTGATGGGCACCATCGGCGGCGTGGCCGTGGCGATGAGCCTGAATCCCAACCGCGGTTACGACACACTGCGCGACCTGGCGCCGATCACGCAAAGCGTCACCGTCACCAGCATCCTCGTCACCCATCCCTCGGTACCGGCGAAAAACGTCAAGGAACTGCTGGCACTGGCACGCGCGAAACCGGGCAGCCTCAATTACGGCTCCTCGGGCAACGGCACCATCACCCACCTCGCCGGCGAACTGCTCAAATACATGGGCAAGGTCAGCATCACCCATGTGCCGTACAAAGGCGGCTCTCCGGCATTGACTGCGCTGGTGTCGGGCGAAGTCGATCTGACGTATGAGAACAGCCTGATCATCACGCCGCATATCAAATCCGGCCGGGTCAAGGCATTGGCCGTCACCGGCGCCAAACGTTCCGCGCTGTTTCCCGATCTGCCGACCATCGCCGAAACCCTGCCCGGCTACAGTGCCAGCGGCTGGTACGGCCTGCTCGCGCCGGCCGCTGTACCGAAACCGATCATTGCACGACTGCATGCCGAAGCCGTGAAAGCACTGCGCGTCCCGGACGTCATCGACAAACTCTCGAGCCAGGGCGCCGAACCGGTGGGCAACACGCCGGAGGAATTCACCGCCTTCGTGCGCAGTGAAATTGAAAAATGGGCGAAGCTGGTGAAAGCCGCCAATATGCGTACGGATTAACAAACAATGTCCGCTGTCCTCAAAAGCCCTTCCGCAGCACCCGACCTGTCACGCCTGCTCAATCCGCGCGGTGTCGCCATCATCGGCGCCTCCACTGATCTGACACGCATCGGCGGCCAGCCGATCAAGCTGCTCACCGAATACGGTTACAAGGGCAAGGTTTATCCGGTCAATCCGAAATACAAGGAAGTCAAAGGCCTGACCTGCTATCCCGACATCGGCGCCGTACCACAGCCCTGTGATATCGCGCTGATCGCGGTATCGGGTGCGCTGGTGCCGGGCGCCATCGAACAATGCGGCAAGGCCGGCATCCCATTCGCAGTGATCCTGTCGGCAGGCTTCAGCGAGGCCGGTGATGCCGGCAAGCTGCTCAACGACAAACTATTGGCAGCAATCAAAACCAGCGGCGTGCGCGTGGTCGGCCCCAACTGCCTGGGCCTGATGAACCTCGACGAGGATTTCCGCCTCGGCTTCGGCGGCACGCTGCAACTGAAGACACTCAAGCCCGGCCCGATCGCAATGGTCACCCAATCCGGCGGTTTTGGTTTCGGCGTGGTCGCCGTTGCCTGTTACCACGGACTTGGTTTCAACCATGTGATTTCCACCGGCAATGAAGTCGATCTGACCGCGCTCGACTGGATGGAGCACCTGATCGAACGCCCCGATGTCAAAATCCTCACCGCCTTCCTCGAAGGCACCACCGAGGGCAAACGCCTGCGCCAGCTTGGGGCTCGCGCGCTGGAACTCGGCAAACCGATATTGATCTGGAAAGTCGGCAACAGCGAAGTCGGCAGTAAAGCGGCAACCTCGCACACCGCGCGCCTGACGGCAGATTACGAACTGTTCCGCACCGCGTTCCGCGAAGGCGGCTTTATAGAAGTGCAGGATGTTGATGATCTGGTTGATTACTGCAAGGCCTTCCGCGGCAAAAAACTGCCGCGCGGCAATGGTGTCGGTGTGATGACGCTGTCCGGTGGTGCCGGCGTGCTGCTCGCCGACCGTTGCATCGCACACGGCCTGACGCTGCCCAAATTGAGCGATGCCACCCGCGAAAAACTGCGCGGCATCGTCGTCGCTTATGCCTCCATCGAAAACCCGATCGACACCACGGCGCAAGGCTACAACGACAACTTCGCCTCGTACACCAAGACCATGCGTGAAGTGCTGGCTGATCCCAACATCGATTCCATCGTCGCGCGTTCGCCGCGCGGCACCGTGGCGCAGGTCTGGGCAGAGGGTTTGGTGGAGATGCTCAAGGGCGTGGACAAACCGCTGCTGCTGAACTGGCCGACCTCACCCGACGACAACCGCGAAGCGATGCAATACCTGGAGCGTAATGGCGTGCCCTGCATACTCGCGCCCGGTCGCACGGTTGACGCGATGGCGGCACTGACCGACTTTGCCAACAAGCGCCGTGTTTTCGAAGCCGCGCGTGCGCGCGGCGGCAAACGCGCCATCGCGCCACAAAAACTCGATCTTTCAGCTTCCGGCACGCTGGGCGAGCACGCTTCCAAGGCCCTGCTCAAGGCCTACGGCATTACGGTCACTGAAGAAAAGCTGCTGGCGCCGGAGACCATCGAAAAATTGACCGCAACACCACTGCCCTTCCCGCTGGCGGTAAAAATCGAATCCGCCGACATCCCGCACAAGACCGAAGCCGGCGTGATCCGCCTGCACATCAATAGTGTCGATGCGTTGAAACGGGCGGCGCGCGAAGTACTGGCTGCGGCCAAACAGTACAAACCCGATGCGCGCATCGCCGGCGTACTGGTGCAACAGATGGCCGGCGGCGAAGAAGTCATCCTCGGTGCGGTCAACGATCCGCACTTCGGTCCGGTGATTGCTTTCGGCCTCGGCGGCGTATTTACCGAAATCATGCATGACGTGACCCACCGTTACGCGCCCTTCGATGTTGAAACCGCGAAAGCGATGATCCACGGCATCAAGGGCGTCAAACTATTGCAGGGTTACCGCGGCAAACTGCCCTGCAATATCGACGCGCTGGCTGATGCGATCTCGCGGCTGTCGCTGCTGGTGGCCGATCACGCCGACCGCATCGCTGAAATCGACATCAATCCGCTGTTCGTCAACGCCGATGGTGTGGTCGCGGCGGATGCACTGGTGGTGCTGAAAGACTGAAAACCTTAAACCCTTTAGCCACAGAGGACACAGAGTTCACAGAGAACCCCAAAGACAAGAACACAAAAAGAACTGTTGGTTTGTTTTTCGCTTTTCTCTATGTCCTCTGTGAACTCTGTGGCTAAAAGCCTTTGACCTTGAACTCATGAACATACCTTTCAAAACCCGCATCACCGACCTCTACGGCATCCGCTTGCCGGTGATCGCCAGCGGCCTGATGTGGCTGGCGGAACCGGTGTATGTCGCCGCGGTGGCGCGCGCCGGACTGATCGGCTTCATGACTTCGGCAAGTTTTCCCGACCCGAAAGCATTGCGTGCGGGCATCCGTAAATGCCGTGATCTGAGCGAGGGCAAACCCTTCGGCGTCAACATCATGATCCGCGTCAGCCGTGACGGCACTGATCGCGTCACGCCGCTGATCGATGCCGTGATCGACGAAGGCGTGAAATATGTGGAAACCGCGGGCAACAATCCCGAGGCTTATCTGAAGCGCCTGAAAGACGCCGGCATCATCGTGCTGCACAAGGTGCCGGGGGTGCGTTACGCCAAAAAAGCCGAATCGCTGGGCGTGGATGCCGTTACTGTTGTCGGCGCGGAAGCCGGCGGCCATCCAGGCATCGAACCGGTGGGCACCATGGTCGCCGCAGCAGCAGCCGCGCGCGCCATCACGATTCCGCTGATCGTCGCCGGCGGAATCGGTACCGGTGCGCAAATGGTGGCCGCGCTGGCCATGGGTGCCGATGGTGTGGCGATGGGCACGCGTTTCCTGGTCTCCGAAGAAATCTGGGCGCACCGTAAATACAAGGAGCGCCTGGTCGCCGCCGGCGAAACCGACACCACGCTGCTGTTGCAGTCGATGCGCAACACGCAGCGCGCGCTGAAGACCGAACATGTGGCGATGATCCAGCAGCTTGAGCGCGAACAGGCCGATACCAAGGCGCTGCTGCCGCACATCATGGGTACCCACGCGCACAAGGCCTACGACAGCGGCGACTACGAAATGGCCATGCTGTCCTGCGGTCAGGGTGTCGTGTTCGCCGATAAAATCGAACCACTGGCCGCGATTGTGGATCGCCTCGAAATCGAAGCCCGCGCGGCGATGGACCGGCTCCATTACATTTACCGTGCGTTGCCGACCGCCCCCGGACGCGCAGCGTGAGTATCCCCGGAGGAGTATTGATGAAAAATTATAAGTCATTGTTTTTATTTATATTTTCATGTTTCACGCTGGGCGCTGCCCAAGCCCAGAATTACCCGAGCAAAACCGTGCGTCTGGTGGTGCCCTTCGCCGCCGGCGGCAGCACCGACATCATCGGCCGCGTGCTGGCGCAAAAACTGACCGAGGCCTGGGGCCAGCAGGTCATTATCGACAACCGGCCCGGCGGCAGCACAGTGATCGGCACCGACATCGTCGCCAAATCGCCGCCCGATGGTCATGTGCTGCTGGTGACACCGGCACCGTTCACCATCGTGCCCAGCCTGATCAAAAAACTGCCGTACGATCCGGCGAAGGATTTCGAACCGATCACACTGATCAACACCACGCCGCTGGTCGTTGTCGTCCATCCTGGAGTGCCGGCGAAAAACATCAAGGAACTGATCGCGCTGGCCAAAGCAAAACCCGGCGTAATGAATTTCGGCTCCTCCGGCAGCGGCGGCTCCAATCACCTCGCCGGCGAACTGTTCAACGCCATGGCCAACGTGAAAGTTGTGCACGTGCCGTACAAGGGCAATGCACCAGCGCTGGCTGATCTGGTCGGCGGCCATGTCGATATCGTGTTCAACGGCCTGACCTCGGCGCTGCCCTTCATCAAATCAGGAAAATTGCGCGCGCTGGGCATGACCAGCCTGAATCGTTCAGCCGCACTGCCGGAGATGCCAACACTGGACGAGCAGGGACTGAAAGGCTTCCAGGCTGTGGCCTGGAACGGCCTCACCGGCCCCGCGCGCATGCCGAAAGAAGCCGTCGCCAAAACCGCCGATGCCGTCGCGCGCATCATGAGATCACCGGAACTTGCCGAACACCTGAAACGCGAAGGCTCGGATCCGGTGGGCAGCAGCACGCCGGAATACGCCGCCTTCCTGCGCGATGAAATCGCCAAGTGGAAAAAAGTCATCGAACGCGCGGGTATCACCTCTCTTTAGGAATGATCGCATGAGCATCAAAACATGAGTATTAAAGTAAGCATCAACGAAGGCATCGCCACTGTCATGCTCGACCGTGCCGACAAGCTGAACGCGCTGTCGGGCGAGATGTACCACGAGCTGGCTGACATTTTCACTGCACTGAATACAGATGACACAGCACGCGCTGTCGTGCTCACCGGCGCCGGGCGCGCCTTCTGCGCGGGCGGCGATGTCGGCTCCATGGGTGGTTACGATGTGGTCAGCGGGCGCAAGCGCTCGAAAGGCCATCAGCAGATGATCCTCGCACTGCATCACCTGGAAAAACCGGTGATCGCCGCCATCCGCGGCCCGGCCGCCGGCATCGGCGCCAGCATGGCACTGGCCTGTGACTTGATTGTCGCGAGCGAAACCGCGTACCTGCTGATGGCCTTCAAGAATGTCGGTATCCCGCCGGACGGCGGCGCGATATATTTCCTGACCCAGCACCTCGGACTCGCCCGCGCCAAGGAAATCGTCTACAGCGCGCGCAAGCTGCCGGCGGCCGAAGCGCGCGACATGGGGCTGATCAGCAAGGTGGTGCCCGACGATCAACTGGAAACAGCAGCTATGGCACTGGCGCGCGACATCGCCGGTTCCGCGACCTACGCGCTGACGCTGGCGAAACGCATGTTTCAGTACATGTATGTGCCGACGCTGGAACAATTACTTGAAATGGAAGTGCTGGCGATCTGCGGCGCACGCATGACCCACGACCATGTCGAGGGCGTCACCGCCTTCAAGGAAAAACGCAAACCGCAGTTCAAAGGAAAATAAGCTGGACAGCAACTCATGACCACCTGGAAAAAACAGACCCTCGCCGAAATCCTCGCCGCCACGGCGGATGCGCACGCGCAGGACGAAGCGCTGGTGATCTCCGGCAGGCGCCTGACCTACGCCGAACTGCGCGACAACGTGCGCGAAGTCGCGCAAGGACTGCGTGCGCTGGGCATCCGGCGCGGCGACCATGTTGCGGTATGCATGGGCAATTCGCTGGAATGGGTGATTTTCTTTTACGCAGCGGCCAGCATCGGCGCAGTCACGGTACCGGTCAACACCCGCTTCAAGGCCGACGAAATGCTGTACTGCCTGAAGCAGGCCGATGTGAAGCTGCTGTTCGTCACCGACCGTTTCCTGAAAATCAATTTCATCGACATGCTGCGCGGCATCTGTCCGGCCCTGGAGCGCCAATTGCCGGACGCCGCACTGCCGCTGTTGCAGACTGTAGTCGTGCTCGGCCGCGATGTGCCGGCGGGCGCCATCGGTTTCGCCGAACTGCTGAGCAAGGGGGCCGTCTATGCAGAACCCTGGCCCCCGGCGGTCAGCACGGACGACGTACTGCTGATGCAGTTCACATCCGGCACCACGTCCCATCCCAAGGGCGTGATGCTGACCCACGACAATATGCTGCGCAATGCGACCCATATCGCGGCGCGTTTCAACCTGAAAGCCGGCGACCATTATTACAGCGCGCGCCCCTTCTATCATGTGGCAGGAACCACGCTGTCGCTGCTCGCCGCGCTGACCACCGGTGCCTGCCTGCTGTCCTCACCCTCGTTCGAACCCGAGGAAGCGCTGTCAACGATGTGGCGCGAGGAATGCACCCACACCTCGGGCAACGACACCATGTTCCTGATGATGCTGAATCATCCGAACTTCGACCAATATCCGCTGAAGCTGCGCAACGGCTGGGCCTCCGCCGGACCGGAAGTGTCACGCAAGGTCATTGACCGCATGGGCATGAAGGGACTGTGTCAGGCCTACGGCCTGTCGGAGGCCTCGCCGAACGTCTGCATGTCGAAGTACGACGATGACATCGAGAAGCGCATCGCAGGCTGGGCGCACATCCTCGACGACGTCGAAGTGCGGTTGGTCGATCCCGAAAGCGGTGCAGTGATGCCGCCGGGTAAATCTGGTGAAATCCAGGTGCGCGGCTGGAGCGTGATGCAGGGTTATTACAAATTGCCCCTGGAGACCGCCAAGGCCATCACGCCCGACGGCTGGCTGCACACCGGCGACCTCGGCATCATGGATGAAGACGGCCGGCTCAAATTCCTGACCCGCATCAAGGATGTGTTCCGTGTCGGCGGCGAAAACGTCGCACCGGCGGAAGTCGAGGACGTGCTACACAGGCATCCGAAAATCAAGCAGGCGCAGGTCATCGGTGTGCCCGATCCGCGGCTGGTCGAAGTGCCGGCGGCCTACATCATCCTGCTCGAAGGTCAGACCGCAACGCCGCAGGAAATCATCGCCTGGAGCAAAGAGAAACTGGCGAATTTCCGCGTGCCGCGATATGTGCAGATCGTCGACAGCTTCGAGAAAATCGGCATGACCGGCAGTTCAAAAATCCAGAAAAACAAATTGCGCGCGCAGGCGCTGATCGATTTTGGCCTTGAAGAACAGAAAAAGACCTGATCTTCGGAGTCCGTCGCACAGCCATGTAGATATACATTAAGTATATGATTATATTAGTATTTTATTATCCGGCAATTATTTGCCGGATACCTGAAATCTGAACGGAGAACGCGCAGTGGAACATGCACTCGAACGCCCCGACGGCTGTAAAATTTTTTACACCATCGACGATTTCACCGACCCGTGGCGCAAGGCAGAAACCGTCCTGTTCGTGCACGGCCTCGCTGAATCCGGTGTAGCCTGGCGGGCCTGGGTGCCGCATTTTGCTCGCCACTACCGCGTGGTGCGCATCGACCTGCGCGGCTTCGGCCGCTCCACCGCAATGCCCGGTTCGCACGAATGGACCATGGACGAACTGCTCGACGACATCGAGGCGTTGATCCGTCATCTCGGCTGCACGCGCGTGCATCTGGTCGGCGCAAAAAGCGGTGGCTCAATGGCGCTGGCGATGGCGGCCAACCGTCCCGCACTGGTACAGACGCTGATCGGCGTCACCCCGCCGCTGCTGCCTGCGGCAGGCGTCGATGACTGGGTCAAACACATTGCCGCCAAGGGCGTGCTCGACTGGGCTGCTCACACCATGCAAGGCCGGCTGGGCACGGCGGCAACACAAGCCGAAGTTGACTGGTGGATCCACAACCTGCAGGGCAAAACGCCGATATCCACGCTGGAAGGTTATCTGCGCTGGGTTCCCAAACTCGATATCCGCGAAGACGTCAAACGCATCAGCTGCCCGACGCTGATCATCACCACCACCGGCAGCGGCCTGCGCTCGGTGGACGGCGTGAAGGCCTGGGTTGCCGGCGTCAAACCCGCAAGGCTGCTGATCCTCGACGGCGATGCCTGGCACGCTGCCGGCGCCTATCCCGATCGCTGCGCGCAGGCCACGCTGGAATTCCTCGACGAACAAAAAAACAGCAAGGCGGCCTTATGATCACCACCGCCATCCGCAATCTGCTGTGCGCATTCGTACTCACCATCGTCTGCAGCATCGCTGCCGCGCAAACCTGGCCGGCAAAAGCGGTGCGCATCGTCGTCGGCTATCCGCCGGGCGGCCCGACCGACCTTCTGGCGCGCATCGTCGCGCAAAAACTCACGGAATCCTGGGGCCAGCAGGTGCTGGTCGATAACCGTCCCGGCGCGAGCGGCATGATCGGCGCCGAAGTCGCGGTACGCGCAGCTCCCGACGGCTACACACTGCTGATGGTGCCAGTGACCTATGCGGTCACGCCCAGCCTGTTCCCCAAAATGGCCTACGATGCGGTCAAAGACCTGGCGCCGGTGGCACAGGTCGCGGCGGCGCCTTTCATCCTCGTCGTGCATCCGACACTGCCGGTGAAAACGGTGAAGGATCTGATTACGTTGGCGCGCAGCCGCCCCGGCCAGATCAACTACGCATCGGCCAGCGCCGGCGGCATGCCGCATCTCGCCGGCGAACTGTTCAACACCATGACCGACGTCAAGATGGTTCACATCCCGTACAAGGGCGCGGCGCCAGCCACCACCGACCTGCTCGCCGGACAGGTGTCACTGATGTTCAACAACATGCTGTCGGCAATGCCGCAGGTCAAAAGCGGACGGCTGCGCGCCATCGCGGTGACCAGCATCAAACGTTCGGCCGCAGCACCTGAACTGCCGACCATCGCCGAGACCGTACCGGGTTACGAGGCCAGCGGCTGGTACGCCGCGTTCGCGCCGGCGGCAACACCGCGCGAACTGATCACCCGGCTCAACAATGACATGAACCGTGTGATGAAAATGCCGGATGTCACGCAGCGCCTCGCCGGGGATGGCGTCGAAGCCGTGGGCACCACGGCGGAACAGTTCGGCATTTACCTGCGGCAGGAAATCGCCAAATGGGGCAAAGTCGTCAAGGCCTCGGGCGCCAAGGCCGACTGAACTGACCAAACAATAACAACGGAAACAACCACGATGAATATACGTCTCACGCTGGCTGCGCTGCTGTACTGCAGCACGCTGCCCGCAGCAAGCGCCGCGGATTACCCGAACAAACCGATACGCCTCGTGGTGCCCTTCCCCGCAGGCGGACCGGTGGACATCACCGCGCGCACGCTGGCCCCGCGGCTGACCGAAACCCTGGGTCAGCGCATACTGGTCGATAACCGCGGCGGCGCCGGCGGCATCCTCGGCTCTGACATCGTCGCCAAATCCCCCGCCGACGGCCACACGCTGCTGCTGTGCACGACCGGCAACGCCATCAACGTCAGCCTGGTGAAAAACCTGCCCTACGATATCCGCAAGGATTTCACCGCGATATCGATGGTCGCAATCATCACCAGCATCCTCGTCGTGCATCCCTCGCTGCCGGCGAAATCGGTCAAGGATCTGGTGGCGCTTGCCAAAAACAAACCCGATGCGCTGAGTTATGCCTCCACCGGCAACGGCGCGCCGACGCACCTTGCCGGTGAACTGTTCAAAAGCATGGCCGGCGTCAAAATGCTCCACGTGCCATACAAGGGCGCATCGCTGGCTTTGATTGATCTGATCAGCGGCCATGTACAACTGTCATTCATCAGCGCTCCGGGCTCAATGCAGCACGTGGAATCCGGCCGGCTGCGCCTGCTCGCTGTGACCAATGCCAAACGCTCGGCGCTGCTGCCCGATGTGCCGACCATCAGTGAAGCGGGACTGCGCGGTTATGAATCGGAAGGCTGGCATGGCCTCTTTACGCCGGCCGGCACCCCCAAACCGGCGGTGGACCGTCTTTACAAGGAATTTTCGGCAGCACTGCGTGACCCGAAGATCAGCACAGTCATGCTGGCCGGCGGCGCTGAACCGGTGGGCATGCCGCCTGAAGAATTTTCGCGGAAGCTGAATGCCGAAATAGAGAAATGGGCCAAAGTGGTAAAAACATCAGGGATGAAGGTGGACTGAACATCAGGATCGAGGATTGAGGATTGAGCGGCACTTTGAACGCAGCAAATTGTTCCAACAGGAAAAGGGGTATTCGATGTCTGATTTGATGAAACAGTCTCCGCTCGGCGTTTACGTCGAGCACCTGAAAAAAGGCGAGCTCGCCTACCAGGTCTGCAAGGACAACAACAAGGCGTTCTTTTATCCGCGTGCCTTCGCGCCGGAAACCGGCAGCGAGAACATTGAGTGGCGCTTGTCCAAGGGACTGGGCACGGTCTATACGACCACCGTCATTTATTACAAGGGCGAAGCGCCGCTGAACGTGGCCATGATCGACATGGATGAGGGTTATCGCCTGATGAGCCGCGTCGAGGACATCGATGCGATGGACGTCAAGATCGGCATGCGCGTGAAGTTCAAGGTCAATCCCGGTGACGAGAAAACCCTGCCCTTCCCGGTGTTCACCGCCCTCACCCCCGGCCCCTCTCCCGAGGGGAGAGGGGAGGCTAATGTTTCCCTTCCCCCTCCGGGAGAAGGGTCAGGGATGAGGGACGGGAGGTCCAAAT
>JAKFUS010000022.1 GCA_021732605.1 Betaproteobacteria bacterium
GGATGGCCGCAAAAGGCCTAAAGTCTGCACCTCGACATTCAAATCGAGACCAGACAAAATCGCTCGTTTCCACATTCCAATCATCAACTTATAACCGTCTCTCGTGAAAACGTTGGGACACTACTGACCAGTTACCAGTTACCAATCACCAAGTCTCAGTGGCCCGCAGTACCAAAGTGCCCCTGCAGCGCCTCATCAAACTTGCCGTCGATCAGCACATACAACATCAGCACCGGTTTATCCGTGCGATTACTCCAGGCGTGATTGGTGCCGCGCTGGATCACGACGTCGCCTTCTTTCAGCACGACATCCTGATCGTCGAGCAGCATGGTGACCTCACCCTTCAGCACCACGGCGTAATCGACGGTCTGCGTGCGATGCATGAAAGGATGCCGGCCTTTGGCTGAACCGGCGGTGGTGGCGTTTTTATTGCCCATCGCTTCAAACACCGCTTTGGATTGCTCCGGTGTGATGTTGCGGATGGCTTCGGTCTCGGGTGCGATCTCGCTGATGCGGAACACCGTGCCGCCGGGCAGGGGATGAATCTGCTTCGGGCCACCAGTCGGATCCGGTTCGGTCGCGTGCAGGATGTGTGGCGTGGCGGCAGTTTTCCATAGATCGACAGAGATATGCCCCGGCCGCAGCGGGTTGCTGCGCACCGCGGGGGCGAGGCCGTCCTCGATGACGATGGCCTTGCCGTTATCGTCGTGGCCGGTGACTACGCGGCGGATTTTTCCGTTCATGTTGCAATTCTCCTGAGGAATCAAGACGCGAATTTAACCTAAACCCGGCGCATGTCGAGTCCAATATGCGCGAACTTGCGAGAAAAGACGGGCGGCGGGTTATTCTCTCTCCGTAACGAATGCCGCCCGAAACGCTGCGCGGCAGGCATCCACATACGTTGATGGGTATCCATGAATAAACTTTCCAAGGAAGACGCACTCGAGGCGCGCCGGCTCGCTGACCAGCTGGGTCTGTGCAAGCTGTCCGATCAGGATCTGATCAAGCTGCTCAATGCGGCCCGCGTAGCGAATGTCCGGCGCGACGCGCTCGACATCTCAGGCCTGACCCCCGCCGATGAGCCGGCGCTGGTGTTTCGACTTCCGGCCACGGGGCAACCGCTGTGAGTGACCTGGCCTATCTGTCGATCGCGGAAGGCTCGGTGCTGATCCGCGATAAAAAACTCTCTCCGGTCGAATGGACGCAGGCGCTCATCGCCCGCGTCGGGCAATACGACGGCCGGCTCAATGCCTTCCTGCGTTTTATGCCAGAGAACACGCTCAGCGACGCCCGCCGTGCCGAAGCCGAGATCAGCGCGGGCTATTGGCGCGGCCCGCTGCATGGCGTGCCTTATGGACTGAAAGACATCATCGATTACGCAGGATTGCCGACCACCGCGCACTCCGCGATCCTGAAGGACAACATCGCGACCGCCGACGCCTTCGTCACCCAGCGGCTGCGCGCTGCCGGCGCCGTCTTCATGGGCAAACTCTCCACCCACGAATTCGCCATCGGCGGGCCCTGTTTCGATCTGCCGTGGCCGCCCGCACGGAACCCCTGGAACCGCGACTATTTCTGCGGCGGTTCATCCAGCGGCTCCGGCGTCGCCACCGCTGCCGGCTTCGTGCCTTTCGCCATCGGAACCGACACCGGCGGCTCCATACGCAATCCATCCACCATGTGCGGCGTCACCGGCATCAAACCCACGTACGGTCTGGTCAGCCGCCGTGGCGTATTTCCGCTTGCGTTTTCGCTGGATCATGTCGGGCCGCTGACGCGCACCGTGCACGACAACGCCACCGTGCTCAATGTGCTGGCGGGGCATGACGGCCTCGATCCGGGCAGCATTGCCCGGTCCGGCGTCGATTACACCGCGCAGATCAAAAAAGGCCTGAAGGGCGTGCGCATCGGATGGCTCAAACATTTTTACCACGACGACATCAAGGCCGACCCGCAGATGGGCGCAGCTGTCGATGCAGCGGTGCTCAAAATGCAGGAACTCGGCGCGCAGGTGACCGTGGTCAAAACCGTCCCGCTCAGCCAGTTCCAGGCCTGCAACCGCATCATCATGCGCTCCGAGTCGTATGCCATCCACCAGAAATGGCTGCGCGAAAGGCCGCAGGATTACGGCGACATCACGCGCCAGCGCTTCCTGTACGGTGCGATGTACAGTGCCAGTGACTACATCAATGCACTGCGCATGCGCAGTAAATTCACCGCGGATTTCCATGCGCTGTTCAATGACGTTGATGTCATCGTTACCGCGAGCGCACACGACCCGGCCTGCCGCATCGATGACCACGAAGCCTGCGAATTCATCTACAGCCGCCAGGCGCGCGCGCCCTTTAATGTCACCGGCAGTCCGGCCATTGCGGTGCCGGCCGGTTTCAGCAGGGAAGGCCTGCCGCTGGGCATCCAGATCGTCGCGGCGCCCTATAACGAGGCGGCGGTGTATCGTGTTGGTGCGGCTTATGAAGCAGCAACGGCGTGGACGGCGCAGCATCCGGTGCTTCCGGCCTGAGCCGGCCCTCCAAACAAGTCATCAACAATAAAAAACTAAACAAACAAAGCAACAGTAGTGGCAGGACTGATTCTTGCAATGAGAGATTCTTGCAATAAGAGACAGGTTAAAAACGGGTGCCGGCATCAACGGCGCACCTATGCAATCCTGAAAAAAAACGGAGACCACATGAAAGCAGTTGCAAAAGGTGGGTTGGCGGGTGCAATTTTCGTTGCGGTGACAGTCGCGTTTACGAGCCTGAGTGCCGGCGCGGCATGGCCCGAGCGGCCCGTGCGTATCGTCGTGCCCTGGGCACCCGGCGGCAGCACCGACATCGTCACCCGCATACTCGCGGCCGACCTGACCAAGCGCCTCGGACAGCAGTTCATCGTCGAGAATCGCGCCGGGGCCGGCGCCATTGTCGGCATGCAGTTCACCGCGCAGCAGCCGCCTGACGGCGGCACCTTTTTGCTGACATCGACGGGTTACGGTTTCCTGATCAACAAAAACTCGAATATCGACCTCGTCAATTCCTTTGCCTCGGTTGCCATGATCGGATTCTCCGACAGCGCGCTGGTCGTCCATCCGTACCTCCCGGTGAACTCCGTAAAAGAATTCATAGCTCTGGCCAAAAAGCGCCCCGGCGAAATCATGTATTCCTCCTCCGGCGTGGGCGGTTTTCCGCACATGAGTACCGAACTCTTTAAGCTGATGGCCGGAATCAACCTGACGCACGTGCCGTTCAAGGGCGGCGGCCCCGCCATCGCCGACACCGCGGCCGGGCACTCGCAGTTGCAGCTTGGCTCGATTCCGACCGTCATCGGCCAGGTTCGCGCCAAGCGCCTGAAAGCCATCGCCGTGGGTGGCCTCAAGCCCCATCCCTCATTGCCCGGTCTGCCGACGATCAGCGAATCTGGAGTGCCCGGCTATGTGTCGCAGATTTGGTTTGGTGTGTTCGCGCCCAAGGCCACACCGCCGGCGATCATCTCTGCGATGCATGGCGGCGTCGGCAGTGCGCTGGAGAGCGCAGATACCATCAAGCGCCTCAATGAACAGGGTATCGACGTCAATAAGATGTCGAGCGCGGAATTCGCCAGGATCATGGCCGCCGAGCAGGATAAATGGGCCAAGGTCATCAAGGCCGCAAACATCACCGGCGAATAATCAACGGAAATGAGCACTCGCAAATGAGCGCACAAGGACAATCCCGATGCCCGGCGCATCAGACCTGATTCCACCGCAAACCGGACACCAGTTGCTGTCCGCCGCCGAAGCCAGCGCCGCGATCCATGCCGGCACACTGACTTCGGAGGCGCTGGTCGCGGCCTGCCTCGAGCGCATCGCGCAGCGCGAGGACAACGTACAGGCCTGGGCATTTATCGATCCCGAACAGGCGCTGGCGCAGGCGAGGGTGCTCGACCGCGAGCCGCCGCGCTCCTGGCTGCATGGCATTCCGGTCGGCATCAAGGATGTCATCGACACCTGTGATATGCCGACCAGCTACGGATCACCGATCTACCCGGGCCATCGGCCCGCGGCCGATGCCGCCTGTATTGCGCAGATCCGCGAATTGGGCGGCGTGATCCTCGGCAAAACCGTATCGACCGAATTCGCCACGCGCCATCCCAACAAGACGCGCAATCCGCATCGCCTCACACAAACACCGGGTGGCTCATCAAGCGGCTCGGGTGCTGCAGTGGCGGATTACATGGTGCCGCTGGCGCTGGGTACGCAGACTTCATCCTCCGTCATCCGGCCCGCCGCGTACTGCGGCGTCGTCGGTTACAAGCCGAGCTTTGGCCTGATCAATCGAGCGGGCCTCAAGTTTCTCGCAGAATCGCTAGACACCGTCGGCATCCTGTCGCGCACCGTCACCGATGCCGGCATGCTCGCCGCGTTGCTGTCCGGGCTGCCAGTCGGCCCGAATTCTTTCAAAGGCGACAAGGCGCCGCGTATCGGGCTGTGCCGCACACCTTGGTGGAGCGAAGCCTCGCCGTCCGTGCAACAGTCGCTGCTGCAATGCGCCGAGCGGTTTCGCAAAGCGGGCGCCACGGTGAGGGAAATCGAACTCCCGCCGGAGTTTGCCGAACTCAACGATGTGCAGATTCGGTTAAGCGCCTACGAATTTTTCCGCGCGCTGAGCCACGAACGCATCCGCCATCCGCAGCTGATCTCCGCCAGCCTGACACAGCGCATCGCCATCGGCGGACAGGTGACACGGCAGCAGTACGAAGCCGCCGTTGCATTGACGAAACGCTGCCAGCGCTGGATGGAAGAAGCGATGTCCGGTTATGAACTGTTGATGGCGCCGAGCGCGCCCAGCGAAGCACCGGACATTGCCGGCACCGGCGAACCGACCTTCGGCTTGATGTGGACCCTGCTGCAGATGCCGTGCATGACGCTGCCCTGCGGCTTCGGGCAGGCTGGCCTGCCGGTGGGTGTGCAACTCATCGCGGCCGGCGGCAACGATATCGGTCTTTATCGCGATGCGGCCTGGGCCGAGGCCCGGTTGAGCGGCCGCTGAACGCCGCAGCCGTCGCAGCGCGATGACCCGCCAGCAGTAACCGTAGGGGGGAGGAAAGCAGTGCCCCCCAAGGGGACTTCCTTCGGGGCGGATCCCGCCTTCGGTGATCACACTAAAACGGCGGGATGCTTTTTACTCCTCCCGCCCTACGGTGTTTGGATTATTTGCGATCAGGTTTTGGTCGTTCAGCCTTGCCATCACGTGCCAAGTGTTCCAGCCAAGTGTGGACGTCTCTCGCGCTGTATTGCTCTCCGGTGTCGATCGCGTGATCGGCAACCAGTGCATCCTTGATGAACTGGTTGTAATGATTTGCGCAATCCATCGGGTGCGCGCTAGATCCATGCTGCGATGTCTTGATGAAAGGTATCTTCATGACGTGAGCTAGATTTGAACTCAGGGTAGTGACTTCAAGGATTTTATAACGCGCTCGGCATCATCGGCAGCGCATTTCAACCCGCGGAATAAAGCGTCATCAGCTCCGGCAGTATGGTTTTTCGCCGGAACGGATTGTCGAGGATTTCCGGTGTGGCGATATCAACCTTGCGGCCCCCGAACAGCGCAGAGAGTTCTTCCTTTAACGCAGGGATTTCGAGCAGCGATGCATCGCTGCCAGGTTCGAACTCGACCAGTAAATCCACATCGCTGGTTAGGCTCATCTCGTTACGCGCAGCGGAGCCGAACAGGCTCAGCTTGCGGATATGGTGTTTGCGGCATAGTGCCGCGAGCTGGCCGCGGGGAATGTGCAGCTTCTCGCGCGGTGCCACGCGATACGTTGCAACCGGGCTGTGCAGTACGCGGGCGTCCGGTGCGTGTGCTTGCGGCGCGGGCATGGCGGCATCCGCATCACGCAGCAATCCGGTGAGTGCTTCAAACGCCGGGCATGCAGGATTGGCGCGGTAATGCACCTGGCGACCCACTTCCTCGCGCAGCAACAGCCCGAGTTCCGTCAGCGTGCGCAGATCCCGATGCAACGATCCCGGCGAGGCGCCAGTCACGCGCGCGAGTTCACGAACATGCAGAGCGGCAACTGGCTGCAGCAGCAGGGTACGCAGCACCGCAGCGCGGGTATTGCCCAGCAGGAAATTGGTGACGGTGGTATTGACGGTATTGGCCATGAACATTTATCGTTCTCTAAATTGCTTCAATTGTAGCAATAAAAAGAACGAATGTAAGGGTATATAACTATATGATTTTATTAAAATATTTTATTATTTTATGCATGTCGCCAAGGACATGTATAGAAAATCCGATTTTCTATACATGTTGATGCTGACCTTCCAGCCCGAGCTTCCCCGGATTCTGCTGCGCTTTACTGCGGCAAGTCGCTAGAGGGATTAATGCGGCTTGCCGTAAAGTAACATAAAAGTTACCATAAACATGCCTGCCATTCGTGTCGTCGAATACCTCGACCTTCAAGGCAAATCGCCGTTTGCCCGGTGGTTCGAGGATCTCAATGCTGAAGCTGCGGCCAAGGTGACGACGGCGCTCTATCGGTTGGCGCAGGGCAATTTCTCGAACGTTAAAGGTGTGGGTGGCGGCGTATTTGAATATCGAATCGATTTTGGCCCGGGTTACAGGATCTACTTTGGCAAAGACGGCGATACCGTGGTGATCCTGCTCGGTGGCAGCACGAAAAAACGGCAACAACTGGCGATTACGGCAGCAGTGGATGCCTGGATCGTCTGCAAGCGGCGCAAAAGCGAACAACGCTAGAAATGGAAACGACAGGGAAACGGCCATGGCACTGACCCGGGATTTCAAAGAAACCGTATTTGCGCGCGCACAGAGCGACACAAAATACCGCGAAGCCCTGTTTACGGAGGCGATTAACGCCTACCTCGCGGGAGATACCGCTACCGGCAAGGCCATGCTGCGTGACCTGGTCAATGCAACGGTTGGTTTTGAGGGGCTGGCCGCGGAAGTGGGAGCCCCCAGCAAGAGCCTGCACCGCATGCTGGGCCCAAGCGGCAATCCCAGCACCGAGAATTTCTTCGGAATAGTCAGCGCCCTGCAAAAGAAAACCCGCGTAAAGCTGCGGGTGACTGCGGAGTAACGTCCTCACCCATCACCATTTACCATTTACCATTTACCAGTTACCAGTTACCAGTCACCAGTGACCAATCACCAGTGACCAATCACCAGTGACCAATCACCAGTGACCAATCACCGAGTCACCTAATCACCTAGTTACTCAGGTTGATACCCCGCCAACTTAACCATCTCCGCAAACCGCACCAACTCCCCCTCAATAAACGCCGTGAACTCCTTGGGCGTATTCGCCACCGGCGTCAGTTGCAGGCCCTCGATGCGTTCCACCACCTGCGGCACTTTGAGTGCGGCGGCGAATTCGCTGTGGAGTTTGGTGGTGATCTTCGCCGGCAGCTTGGCCGGGCCGAACACGCCGTACCAGCTCATGTTGTCGAGTGTGGCACCGGGCACGCCGGCTTCGGCAATGGTTGGCACATTGGGCATGAAAGGCGCGCGTTTGGGGCCGGTGTAGGCGAGGGGGCGGATGCGTTTGGCCTCAATCTGCGGCAGACCCAGCGGTGTGGTGATAAACATCACCTGGATCTCGCCGCCGACCAGCGCCGCTACGGCAGGGCCAGCGCCCTTGTACGGCACATGCACCATGCGCGTCCCCGTGCGTGCGTTAAAGAGCTCGCCTGCCAGGTGCAGCGTATTGCCGGGGCCGGCCGAACCAAATGAAAGTTTGGACGCGGGATTCTTGCCCAGCGCCACCAGCTCCTGCACCGAATTCACCGGCACCTTGGGATGCACCACCAGGAAATAACCGCCGCCCGAGGCGACATTGGTGATCGGCGTGAAATCGCGGCGCGCGTCGTAGGGAAGTTTTTTCTGGGTGAAAGGATTGGTCGCGAACGAGGCCGAAGTCAGCAGCAGTGTGTAACCGTCAGGCGAGCTTTTGGCTGTCAGGTCGGCGCCGATGATGCCGTTGGCGCCGGGGCGGTTGTCGACGATGAACTGCTGCCCGATTTGCGTCGAGACCTGCGCTGCCACCAGCCGCGCCACGGTATCCGGCGCGCCGGGGCCGAAGCCGACGATCAGGCGCACGGGGCGGGTGGGGTAGTTGTCCGCGGACTGTGCAGCGGCGAGGGCGGAGGTGCCGAGGGCGAGTGCGGCGAGGCTGAGCGTTATGAGGCGAGTGAACATGCGTTCCTCCGGATGTTGTTGTAGTTACTAGAAGGAGAGATTTTAGCAAGAGCAGTTGTAGCCCGGATGGAATCCGGGTTCGCCCCCCAAGGGGACTTGCTTCGGGCGCGAGCGAACGGGTATGCCGGCATGATCACAAACTGCAACGACTCATCCCCCGGATTCCATCCGGGCTACGCGGTATCCAGCGCAATCGTGACCAGATCAACGCATTCATCAAAGCCGCGTTTGTAGTCCAGCGTTTCCAGAGCATCGAATACTTCACGCAAACCCTCGCCGTGTTGCGCAATACGCTCCAGTATCACCTGCCGCCTGTCGCGCAGTATCGGCCGGATCGCCGTCAGTGCAGCGGGTTCTTTTTCGATCACCATCGCCAGATCGAAAATATCGCGCGCCGTAAATTCAATGCCGCGGTGCCAGACCTTCTTTGCGACAATTTCAGTCGAGGTTTCGACCTGCACAACATGGCCGAACAGGTTTTCGCTGATGGTCGGGTTTTCTGTCAGCGGGCCTGATGCGACAAAATCGATTTCGCCCTCCGGGAAATACAGTTTCAGAAATCCAGACTGCTCCAGGTAATGCGTGGTCAGGGTGCTGATCCGCGGGTTAAACAGCCCGAGATATTGCGGATCAGGCACAAAGATATCGATGTCCTTGCTGAAACGATGATGATGCCGCCGCATCAATACCGTGCCGCCGCCGAAACTCCAATCGTCCAGCTTTGCGCCGCCGGCGTTGGCTGAATCGATCAGTTCCAGCGCACGCTGGAACAGTATTTCCCAGGTTTTCAGCCGGTCTTCAGCCATGTGCTGATCCCGCGTCTTGGTTTGATGTCTTTGGCAATCATGCCGAGATTTTTCTCCAGCCGCCCGGGTTTGGTCCAGCGGCTGACTTCCTGCGCCAGACCTTGCAGCAAGGCGGGCGTGGCTTCGTCGAGCAGCGTTCTGAAGTGCGGGCGTCTACCGGCCGGAATTTTGCCGGTGAGCAGGGCGCGGATTAGTTCATCTTCCGACAGCGTTTCTCGATAACTCACGTTTGCGGTGGTGCAGGCCATACGTACGAAATCCGGCGCAACGGTTTTCTCCGCGGGCTGAATGATCAGTGCGAGGCCCAGCTGATCCAGTATGGCGCGCAGCCGCTGCACGCTGAGATCCAGCACCAGCCCGCTCTCGAGCTGGTTCAGCGTGGTGCGCGATACGCCGGCGGCTTTGGCGAGCTGCGCCTGGGTGAGTTTTTGCTCAAGCCGTGCCGCACGCAAGCGAAAGCCGATTTCCTGTAAACGCATGGACGTTTGCCAAAATGTTCAATATATTGAACATCATAATGAAATCCGGGGTTATTTCAAGAGGCCTGGCAGAGGCAGACAGGGTTACTTGACATTTAAAATAGAACTATAGCACTATATTGACGCAATCCACTTTCCGAGGACGACACCATGAGAACCATCGAAGTCGATTTCGACGTATTCAAGGCCTTGACCCTGCGCCGCCCGGCAGAGAACGTCACGGAAAACGACGTGTTGCGTGAACTGCTGGGGCTGTCGCCGGCACATCGCAGTCCGAACGCTTCCCGCATGGCATCTGTCATTGTGCCGCCTCTCGATCCGGATCGCTGGCTCAGCAAGGGGGTGCGTTTCCCTGCTGGCACGGAATTCCGCGCGCATTACAAAGGCGAAACCCACCTCGCACGGGTGGAGAAGGGCGCGTTGGTGCTTGGCGGCAAGCGTTATGACACGCCGTCGTCGGCGGCTATGGCGATCACCGGCAGCCCGGTGAATGGCTGGACGTTCTGGGAATGCCGTATGCCGGGGCAGGGCGATTGGCGGATGATCAAGGCGATGCGAACCGGGCGCTGATTACGAATAAAAATATCAATAAAAACATATATTTATGTAATCCCCCTCTCTGCCGCAGTCTATATCCACCTATTGAGAACAGGGAGTCAGCCCGCGCGCGTCCGTGTTACAAACCAATATCGCCCGCGCAGCGGCGGGCCGCTGTCATCCAAAGCCATCCGACAAGGAACAATAAAAAAGTGAAAGCCGTTTATTTCATGCAAAACGGAGGCCCCGAAGTCCTGCAGTACGGCGAGCAGCCGGACCCCGTTGCCGGTGACGGCCAGGTCGTGGTCGACATCCACGCTGCCAGCGTCAACGGCGCCGACTGGAAAACACGCTCGGGCTACCACGCACCCACCAAAAAGTTTCCGCACATCCCGGGACGGGATTTTTCCGGCATCGTCAGCGCCGTCGGGCCAGGTGTGACGGATTTCAAAATCGGCGATGCGGTGTTCGGCGTAGTGGAGGCCAGTGACGACGGCTGTTACGCCGAGAAGGTGGCGATCAACGCCGCCATCATCAGCAAAAGGCCTGCGCAATGGAGCCACATCGAAGCCGCCGCGCTGGGGCTGATCGGGCTCACCGCCATTGTCTCGATTGAAAACGCACTCCAGGTCAAGGCCGGTCAGATCGTGCTGGTGCAGGGCGGGGCGGGTGGTGTTGCGAGCTTTGGATTGCAACTGGCCAAACACCTAGACGCTAGGGTCATCACCACCTGCAGCGCGGCCAACGCCGATTATGTGAAAAGCCTCGGCGCTGATCAGGTGATTGATTACAACAAGGAAGATTTCACACTAGTGGTGAAGGACTGCGACGCCGTGTTCGACACCGTGGGCGGCGAGGTCGCGAAAAACGCCTTCAAGGTATTGCGCCGCGGCGGCCGTGCGGCCTTCATCAACGGCCCGGCACCCACACCGCCCGGCGCGGACTTTGCATCACTGAAGCCGGACGCGAGCCGCAAGCGCGCCCATCTGGATCGCATTGTTTCACTGGTGACGTCCGGTGCGGTGAAGCTGCCGCAGATCACCACCTATGCACTGGCGGATGCGGCGGCTGCGCATCGGGTGAGTGAGGGGCGGCATTTGCGGGGGAAGCTGGTGTTCAAGGTGCGTGAATAAAATTGTAATAAAATCATATAGTTATAATTAATTAAAGGGTTGTTCGTCGCGAGCTGGACTTGCTTGAAAGTTCATCAGGGTTGAACTATAGTTCACTATCAATGAACTATCGTAAAGGCCCGCCATGAGCCAGCTCGGCGACACACTGTTTAACGAAACCCAACGCAGGCTGCTGAGCCTGCTGTATGGCAAGCCGGAGCGAAGCTTTTATTTAAAGGAGCTGTTGCGCATGACCGGAATGGGCGTGGCCACCATCAAACGCGAACTCGACCGCATGCGCGCGGCCGGCATGCTGCGCATGAACCGCATCGGCAACCAGCACCACTACCAGGCCGATCCGGCTTGCCCGATCCATGATGAACTGCTCGCCATCGTTCGCAAAACGCTCGGATTCACCGAGGCGATCCACGAAGCGCTGTCGCCGCTGTCGGACAGGATTGAATGGGCCTTTGTGTTCGGTTCCGCGGCCAGCGGCAAAGAGACACCGGGCAGCGACATTGACCTGATGATCATCGGCGAAGCGGGATTCAATGAAGTGGTCAATGCACTCTACCCGCTGCAGGAGGCGCTGGGGCGCGAGGTCAACCCGAAGATCTACCGCCGCGCTGAATGGGCCGGGCTGCTCAACGCCCGCGATGCCTTTGCCATCGGCGTCATGGCCAGGCCGCGCCTGGACGTGATCGGGAGTGGCATCGCATCTGATCATGGGTCTGGATCATGAGTCTCGATAATCTGGTCGGCATCAGCCTGGATCGGGTGATGCCGGATGCGACCGCCATAGGCCGTTTGTTGACGGCGGCCGCGCGCAACATTGCCGATGCGCAAGTCAATGCGATCAGCGCCGAAAACCGCTTCGACGCCGCCTACAAAGCCATCATGCAACTGGCCAACGCCGCGCTCCAGGCGCAGGGTTATCGAACGCTGACGAGCAAGCCCGGCCACCACATGACCATGATCCAGACGCTCGGCCAGACCGTCGGCCTCACGCGCGAGACCGTCATCGCACTCGATGCCCTGCGCAAGCAGCGCAATGTGGCGGATTATTCCGGTGACATCGTGACACCTGCCGCGGTGGAGGCCTGCCTCGCGCAGGCGCAGGCTTTGCAGCAGGCGGTCATGCAGTGGTTGAAGACACACAAGCCGGAACTGCTGGCGAGCTAGCGGATGCGGCGGCTGCGCATCGGGTGAGTGAGGGAAGGCATTTGCGGGGGAAGCTGGTGCTCAAGGTGCGGTAGGTTGTGGGGTGTGAATTGCACTCCAGAAGTATTTTAAAAATATTCAATAAAAACAAATACTTATAATTCCGCATCATGGGCAATGCCAAGCATTCTTTACTGGTGAGGCAGTCGTTGCTGAGAGTGGAACGCTCGTGTGACTTTTTTCCGGTGCTGCGAAGATCAGCCGCTACAATCGAGCGGTAGGTTATGCCTTCAATCTGATCAGGCAGTCTTACGAATCAACGCTGTGATAAACCGCTATTTGTATTTCCGCACCAACCCCACCACCACACCATAGATCTCGGCATCTTCCTTCGGGCGGATCACCGGGTAGGCCTTGTTCTCCGGCTTGAGGACGAGGCGGCCTTTTTCACGGGCCAGGCGTTTCAGTGTGAATTCGTTGTCGACGATGGCGACGACGATGTCGCCGGGCATGGCTGCCACGCGTTTTTCGACGACGACGCGGTCGCCCGGATGGATGCCGGCGTCGATCATCGAATCGCCTTTGACGGTGATCAGGATGGTGCGCGAGGGTTTGCCGACCAGGTATTCATCAATGCTCAAGCCGTCGGGCCGGGTGTCGGCTGCGGGGCTGGGCAGTCCGGCGCGCACACTTTCGGCTTGTAGGCGCTCGAAAAATCGCGCGCCGGGCTTGAGTCTTCGGTCGGGCGAGCTTTCGAGAAAGCCCTCAGCTTTTAGCCTCGTGATCATTCCAGCTACTGAGGCTTTGGACCTGAGTCCGATCAGTGATCCGATGCCGGCGTAGGACGGCAATACCCTGTGGTGGGCATAGTAGTCCTGTAGTTTCGTCAGATATTGACCGTCGTTTGACATGTGGTTACGATAGCGAACGATCGTTCGGTAGTCAATGGGGTGCTCATGGCTAAAGCAAAGGCAGATTTCTGTGAACTCTGTCCTGTCGGTGGACAGTTCAACTCCACTGACCAGACTTGTTCGGTATTGGATCTCGACGATGGGTTGCTATTGGCTTGTGTTGGCGAATGGGCGGAAGACAAACATGCCAGGGTTCGCAAGTACGTCGATATCAGCCGCGCTGCACGTCGCAAATTCACAGACGGATTAGGTGGGGCGACCTATATTGACCCTTACTGCGGCCCCGGTCGTGCGCGCATACGTGGAACTGAGCGGGTTGTTGATGGAAGCGCGGTAGTCGCTGCTCGTCAAGCGATTGATAGCGGTGTTCCTTTTACGGAAATCCATATTGCCGATACTAATGAAGACTTTCTGATTATTGCGGAGAAGCGGCTGATTAAATTGGGCGTGAAGGTAAAGCGTTATACCGGCGCCGCTGAAGACTCGATACCTCGTATTCTTTCTGCGATAAATCAGCATGGCCTGCATTTTGCACTGCTTGATCCGTACGATTTAAAGAGTTTGCCGTTTGACGTGATTCGGCAGTTGGCGAAGATAAAACACATGGACTTGCTGATTCATTTCAGTCAGCAGGATTTGCAGCGTAACCTGCGACGGTATATCCGGATGCCACAATCTCCACTTGATGCCTTTGCGCCGGGTTGGAGGGAGGCTATAGATGAGATGCGTGGCGACGATGTGGTTCGCGGTAAGATTTTGCAACACTGGCTTGCATTGATCCGTGAGTGCGATATGCAAGCAGCGGAAGGCGTTGAAGAGGTGACTGGTTCCAAAAATCAGCATTTGTATTGGCTGGTGTTCGTTGCCAGACACAACTTGGCAATCAAATTCTGGGAAGAAATTCGCAGTGTGACCAATCAGAAATTGCTGGGTTTTTAAAGGAGAAACTATGTCGACAATGAGTGATATCGAGTGGACTGAGATGACGTGGAACCCGACCGTGGGATGCACGAAAGTTTCTCCTGGATGCAAGCATTGTTACGCTGAAACAATGGCGAAGCGCTTGCATGGCATGGGTATGCATGGCTATGAAAACGGTTTTCAGTTGACGCTGATGCCGGAGCGCCTGTTGGAGCCTTTGGAGCGCCGGAAACCCACCGTTTATTTTGTTAATTCGATGTCGGATTTATTTCACGAGAAAGTGCCGTTTGCCTACATCCGCAAGGTGTTCGATGTGATGGCGGAGGCGAAGCAGCATACCTTCCAGTTGCTGACCAAGCGTGCTGCACGCATGGCAAGGTTTTGCCGGGGCATTGATGTGCCGCCGAATGTTTGGCTGGGGGTGTCAGTGGAGAATCGCAAGTACGGTGTGCCTCGAATCGATGTGCTGCGCGAGGTCGATGTCTTCATTCGCTTTCTTTCCATCGAGCCGTTGCTGGAGGATTTGGGCGAGATTGATCTGACTGGTATTCAATGGGTTATCGTCGGCGGCGAGTCAGGTCGTAAAGCACGCCCAATGAATCCGATATGGGTTGATGGCATCAAGCGCCAGTGTGATGACGCAAATGTCGCGTTCTTTTTCAAGCAATGGGGCACTTGGGGTGCCGATGGGCAGAAGCGCTCCAAGGGTGCCAACGGACGCGAATATCAGGGGCAACTGTGGGATGGCATGCCCGAACTGAGCGGGGCGATTTGATCGCACGGCTTTTATTGGTGAGGAAATGGCCAAGCAACTCAAGATGGCCAGGATCCCCGTGCAATGGCTGGGCGGCCCCGGTGGCAAGAAACGTTTTGATCCCGCAGAGGACAGCGTCAAAGTGATCACGATGCACAGCAGCAAGGGGCTGGAGTTTCCGGTGGTGGCGATTCCCGGGCTGGGTTACATGCCGCACCGGGATTACGGCATTCACGAGGAAGCGAAGCTGCTGTATGTAGCGATGACGCGAGCGATGGACCAATTGATCCTGACTTCCAGCAAGGAGTCGCCCTTCGTCAACCGGATTCAACAGGTCAATCAGGCAAACAAGCCAGGTGCCAGTAAAGGCATTGTTTCCGGGATATTGGGATTGTTGGGGCGGTAGACAGGAAAGAGATAAGTTATTGTTTTTGTTGAATAAATTCATTGCCCTCCAGCACAGGTATTAGTGGCGTTGCGGCAGACGGCCCCGGCCGCTGAATATCATTGCAGACCATTGTATTTAATGATATTTTCGATTTTCGCGAATTGCGAAAATATTGCAGGGATTACCCATGCGACGCCCGGTCAATCGTCAGCCCGCTTTGAAGCCGCAGGATTTGTATCTGCTGCTGGCCTTGCTCGCACGTGGGGATGAGCCGGTGACGTATCCCGAGCTTGCGGCCTTTGCGGGTGTGTCGATCTCTGAAGTGCATGGTGCATTACGGCGCGCCGAGTTGGCGCGTCTGCTGTCGTTCGTCGATGGCAAGCCCGGCCTGATCAAGCCGGCGTTCAGGGAGTTTTTGTTTCATGGTGCGCGTTATGCATTTCCGGCCGCACGTGGCGGCATGGTGGGCGGCGTGCCAACGGCGTATGCAGCTGCGCCGCTTGACGCGTTGATCGCACCGTCGTCCGATCCGCCGCCGGTATGGCCGCATGCCGAAGGCAAAGCGCGTGGCCTTGCCCTGGTGCCCTTGTATCCGAGCGCGCCGGCCGCCGCGTTGCGCAATCCCGCGTTATACGAAAATCTCGCGCTGTTTGATGCCTTGCGCATGGGCAGCGCACGCGAGCGCAGTCTGGCCGAAGAATTGTTCGGGCAACGGTTTTGAATCCGCTCGATCCCAATATTCAGTCGGTTGAGACGGTCGCGCAGGCGCTGGGCGATTTGTGTGATGAGGTGGTGCTGGTCGGTGGCTGCGCCGCCGGGCTGCTGTGTACTTCACCAAGTGCCGCACCACCACGGGTGACGTTTGATGTGGATGTGGTAGCCGAGGTAGCTGCGCTGGCCGGGTATTACGCGCTGGAAAAGCGGTTCGAGCAGCGCGGCTTCACACGCGATGTTTCGCAGGATGCGCCGATCTGCCGCTGGCGATTGCGGGATCTGTGTGTTGACCTGATGCCGAGCGATGAAAAAATTCTCGGTTTCTCAAATCGCTGGTATCCGCATGCTATCGCGAGTGCTTTGCGCGTCGCGCTGCCCAGTGGCCGGTTGATCCGCCTGATCTCGGCGCCCGCATTTCTGGCAACCAAGCTCGAAGCGTTTGCAACGCGCGGCCGGGGCGATCTGTTATCGAGTCACGATTTCGAGGACATCATCCATGTGCTGGATGGGCGTCCCGGTATTGAAGCTGAGGTGGCTGCTGCTGACGCTGATCTCATGCAATACCTGTCCGCTCGTTTCGGAGAGATTGCGCGGCATGCGGATTTTTCCAATACGCTGCCGGGCTTGGTGACCTATGACGAGATTCACGAGGATCGGGTTCGCCGCGTTCGTGCGCGCATTGAGGAGATTGCGGCGCTCGCAGCGGATTCCGTATAGCATGGCGCAAGTTTTCCAATAAAAACGGAGGAGTAATGCGTATTCAAGTCCCGATGTTCACCTGCATCGCCGCGTTGATGGTGCAGCCGGTTGTGGCACAGACCTATCCCGTAAAACCGATCCGGATTCTGATTGCACAGGCGCCGGGCAGCGCTACCGACAATGTGAGCCGGGTGCTGAGCGGAAAGCTCGCCGAGGCGTTGGGCCAGCAGCTTGTGATCGAGGCGCGGCCGGGTGCCGGCGGTGCGGTTGGCACGGAAGCGGCGGCGCGCGCACCGGCCGACGGCTACACGCTGTTCATGGCCAACAATTCCACGCACGGCTCGAACCCCGCCGTGTACAAAAAGCTGCCCTACGATGCGATCAAGGATTTTTCGCCGATCATCCTGATCGCGTCGACGCCCTATGTGTTGACGGCGCACCCGTCGCTGCCGGTGAAGACGGTGAAGGAACTGGTCGCGCTGGCGAAGAAGCGGCCGGGCGAGCTCAACTACGGCTCTGCTGGCAACGGCAGCACCCATCACCTGAGCGGCGAGCTGCTGAACATGATGGCGGGCATCAAGCTGATTCATGTGCCCTACAAAGGCACCACCCCCGCGCTGACCGGACTGGTCAGTGGTGAAGTGTCGGTGATGTTCTTTACTGTGGTCGGGATCGAGCCGCACGCAAAATCCGGCAGGGCGCGGGTGCTGGCGGTCACGACGCCGAAACGCGCGCCCCTGATGCCGGAACTGCCGACGATGGCCGAGGCCGGCTATCCGGGTTTCGAGGTGACTTCGTGGTTCGGTCTGCTGGCACCCGCGGGCACACCCGCTGCCATCGTGACCCGCATCAATGCCGAGACGACAAAAGCCCTGGCGTTGCCCGATGTTGGCGCCGCATTGAAAAAGCTGGGCTTCGATGCAGTGGGCGGTACACCCGATCAGTTCGCCACGCACATCAAGAGCGAGGTGGATCGATTTACCAAGCTGGTGAAGGCGACCGGGATTACGGTGGATTGAAGCGAATCGCCGGCGCTCGAGGCGGGCGCCGGTGTTTTGTTGTAAGTAATTGATTTTAATAATAAATATTATCGGGTATCACCGTGCTGAAAATCGGAATTCTGCTGGGTGATGACATCGGGCTGGAGGTCGTGCCCGAGGCGGTCAAGGTGATGAAGGCTGCGGCGGCAAAATGCGGGCTGGATGTGGCGTGGAGTGAGCACCCGATCGGGCGTCTCGGTCATGAGTTGCACGGCCACACCATGCCGGAGGCCACGGTGCGCGCGCTGCAGGAGACCGATGGTTTTTTGTGCGGCCCCATCGGCCATGGCGCTTATCCGCGCAATGACCCGACCTGGATCATGCCGCCGCTGCGCAAACGGCTGGATCTCTATGCCAGCATCAAGCCGGTGAAGTCGTATCCGAACATTGCCTCAGTACACAAGGACGTGGACATCGTGTTCCTGCGCGAGGTGACGGAGGGGCTGCAATCCAGCGACACCGTGGTCGCCGGCAACGGTGAATTCCAGCCCAATGACGAGATTGCGGTGGGCACGCGCGTGACCACGCGCAAGGGCGCCAACCGTGTTGCACGCGAGGCGTTCGCGATCGCGCGCACGCGCCCGCGCAAGAAAGTCACCGCCCTGCACAAGGAGCCGGTCTATCGCCTGGTGTGCGGGATGTTTGCGCAGGAATGCCGCAAGGTTGCCGCGGAATATCCTGACGTGACTTATGACGAAGTGCTGATCGACGGCTTTGCAATGAAAGTGGTGATGAAGCCGCAGGTGTATGACGTGGTGGTCACCACCAACCAGTTCGGCGACATCGTCACCGATCTGGGGGCGGGTCTGGTCGGTGGCCTGGGTCTGGCACCCGGTTTGTGCGTGGGTGTGCGGCAGGCGATGGCGCAGGCCACGCACGGTTCGGCCCCGGATATCGCCGGCAAAAACATCGCCAATCCGTACGCGCTGATCATGTCCGGCCAGATGTTGCTGGAATGGCTGGGGCGCAATCGCAGTGAGCCGAAGGCGACTGCGGCGGCGCAGTTGATCGCGGCGGCGATGGAGCGGGTGATTGACGAGAAGCGCTGCCTGACACCGGATCTGGGCGGTCAGGCGGGGACGCGCGGGATGGGGGATGCGGTGGTGGCGGCGTTATAGCGCGTTGGAAATGTTCACCCTTCGACAGGCTCAGGGCGAACGGTTATTGCGTATTCAGTAAGACGTCAGCCCGCCGTCGAGCACCAGCGTCTGGCCGGTCATGAACTTCGCCTCCGGGCTCGCCAGGTAGACCGCAGCCGCGGCGATTTCATCCATGGTGCCGAAGCGGCCGAGCGGCACGCGGCCCAGCATCATTTCGCGGAATTTCGGATCATTCAGCGTCACCGCGCGTGAGGGCGTTTCGATGGTGCCCGGCGCAATGGCGTTCAGCGTGATGTGGTGTGGCGCCCACTCGATGGCGAGCATGCGTGTCATGTGAATGATTCCGGCTTTGGCGATGCCGTAAGTCGAGCGGTTGGCCAGCGCCACCATGCCGTGGGTGGAGGCCATGCTGATGATGGTGCCGGGTGTGCCGCGCTGGATCATGCCCTGGCCGACTTTCTGGGTGAGGAAAAAGCTGCCCTTCAGGTTGGGCTGCATGATCGAGTCCCACTCGTCCGGGGTCAGTTCGAGTGCCGCCTTGTGCAAGGGGGCTGCGGCGCTGTTCACCAGCACATCGATGTGGCCGAAGGCGTTGAACACGGCTGCTGCGGCCGCCTCGATGCTGTCGATGGCGTTGAGTTCCAGCGGTACCGCGAGTGCACGGCCGCCGGTTTTTTTGATGGCGGCGAGTGTGGCAGCAAGGCTGTCGACGAGCTGCGGCCGTTCGGAGATTGCGACGTCGTAGCCTTTTTCGGCGAGTGCGATGGCGATTGCAGCGCCGAGTCCGGCTGTGCCGCCGGTGACGAATGCTGTGCGGCGCGGCGCGTGGGTTGTTGCTGTGCTCATCTGGTTTTTTTCATCGGACTTCACGAATTAAAGCGTGATCATTCTGCTTTGATGTCGGCGAGCTTGACCACTTCGCCCCATTTTTTCAGTTCGGCGCTCATGTAGGCGGTGAATGCCTCCGGCGTCGACGGCGTCGGCACCGTGCCCTGTGACAGCATCGCTTCGATGACGTCCTTCTGGCCGAGGGTGGCGACAATTTCTTTGTTCAGCCGCGCGACCACGTCTTTCGGCATGTTGGCCGGGCCGATCATGCCGCCCCAGGCGTAGCCTTCGTAACCGGGCAGGCCCGATTCGGCGATCGTCGGAAACTCCGGCAACGCGGTCAACCGCTCCTTGTTGCCGATGCCCAGCGCGCGCACGCGGCCGCTCTTCACATGCGGCAGAATTGACGGGATGCTGCTCCAGGTGAGTTGCGCTTCACCCGAGAGCACCGCGACCACCGCAGGCGCCGTACCCTTGTACGGGATGTGGATGGTCTTGACCTTGGCCATCGAGTCGAACAGTGCCGCAGTGAGATGGCCGGAGTTGCCGGCGCCCGGTGAGGAATAGGTGATCTCGCCGGGGCGTGACCGGGCGAGTGCGATCAGGTCCTTGACGTTTTTCACCGGCAGCGAGGGGTGCGCAACCAGCAGCAGCGGGAAGTTCACCATGCTCGAGATGGCGGTGAAGTCGCGCAGCGGGTCGTAGGCGAGTTTGCGGTAGATATGCGGATTGACGGCCAGCGGGCCGGCGGAGGCCGCGGCAATGGTGTAGCCGTCGGGCGCTGAATTCTTCAGCACTTCGAGACCAACGATGGCGTTGGCGCCGGCGCGGTTTTCGATGAGCACCTGCTGGCCCATGCGTTCGGACATGCCTTTGCCGACGATGCGGCCGATAAAGTCGACGCCGCCGCCGGGCGGGAAGGGCACGATCATGCGGATCGGTTTGACGGGGTAGGCTTGTGCGACTGCGTTGACCGGTGCCAGCGCCAGCGCACTGGTCGCGAGCAGGCATGCCGTGGTGATGGCTGTTGCGTTCATGACGTACTCCTCCACTGATGGGTGGTTTATTGTTTTGTGGGTTGCAGCCTTGCAGGCAAGTTAGAGCAAGGCCACTATGGTGTCAACGCATCAACCCGGAATGGGTTTAACATACACACACTACAAGGAGAACGATCATGGCCAAAGGTCAGCAACGCAGCAACAAGGAACAGAAGAAGCCGAAGAAGGACAAGAAGGCCGTGCCGGTGGCTGGCGGGTTTCTGAAGCCGAAGCCGATTGAGCCGGTTCGGAAGTAGCAAGAGTAGAGGAGTCTGCGATGTCCACTGAAGAGTTGCTCAAGCAGGCAAAGGCCTTGGCTCCGGCGCAAAAGCTGGAATTGGTTGAGGCACTGATGAACGACCTTGATCGTACGGATGATGGCGTCGATGCGGCTTGGGCAGTTGAGGCGGAGGATCGCCTTGCCGCTTACCGCAAAGGCGAGATTCGAGCGATTCCGTTGGCACAGGTTTTGGCCAAGTATCGCGTGTGAAATCCGTTAGTCTGCTCGCGCCAGCGCAGCACGAACTGGATGAGGCGATCGCTTATTACGAAGCCCAGGTAGCGGGGCTAGGTGACGCGTTTCTGTTGGAGACGCTACGCGTGATTGATCTGATTTCTCGTTATCCCGATGCTTGGCATCCGCTAGGCAAGAATGTGCGGCGATGCCGTTTGAGCAGATTTCCCTATGGGGTGATTTATGCGCCGGAGCCAGAGGGAATCGTTGTGCTGGCGGTCATGCATCTGCACCGCAAGCCGGACTACTGGCGTGATCGGGGGAATGTTTAGCGCGTAAGGCGCAATGAGGCTGAGTAAAAATATAATAAAATCAAATACTTACAAATAAACTGAGGGCGAGGCATCTATGATGCGCCGCCTTCAGTGTTTTAAGCGTGCTATGTCGGCAGTACTAACCGCGCTTCAATTCCTCGATCGATTTCACCAACTCGCCATCCGCGCGTTTCAGCGGCCGGGTCGCTGCACGCGTGATGCCGAAGGTCGGTACGTATTGCGAGTGTTTGCCGGCGCCGCCGGCGACGATGATGATCAGGTCGTCGGGTTTTTGCCACATGTGCACGGGCGTATCGAGCGGGGCGTTGGCGTATTGCTCGGCGTTCCTGCGGCGGAAACGCCGTGCGATGTTTTCTTCGGAGAATCGCGACAGCGGAATCACCGCGTCGTCGTACAGCCATTGTTTGACCTGGGCTTTGGTCATCCCCTTGCTGGCGACTGTGGCGGCGTGTTCGGGTCCGAAGGCGAGCACCGGTTGTCCCGCGTAATAGGCGTTGTTCGATCCCGTCGTAGCCATGGTGCCCGAGACCATTTTCAGAATGCCTTCAGGCGTCAGGCTTTCATGATCGTTGACGTTGTGCGGGCTTTCGGCGGCGACCACAGTCACTGTGGTCGTGTCTTTGGTATAACCCATTTCCACGTGCAGCGGTTCCCAGGGGCTCGCCGCTTCGTTCTCGGCGACGCAGAAACTCCATTTGGCCGGCGTGCCTGCGGTGGCCATGTCGCCGGTGCCGGGAATGGCGGCGCCGATGTTGACCAGTGCCAGGCGCACCGCGCGGCCGATGGTGGCATTTGCGCGAAAATAATTGCCCATCACGTTGTGGCCCGAGTTGATGCCGACCTCGCGTGCCACCGGGCCGTTGAAAATCAGCATCGGTGTGCAGGGATGGGTGGTCGCCTGCGTGCCGTAGAGGTTGTATTGGTCTTCGGCGAGTGTTTCCAGTGCCAGCAGCACCAGCGGGAAGTATTCTGGTTTGCAGCCGGCCATCACCGCATTGGCGGCGACGCGTATCGGTGTGGCCGCACCAAAGCGCGGCGGGATTTTGATGACGGGTTCATCGAAGTCGCGATCGCAGTACGCGAGCATGCGTTCGACGCGCTCGGGCGTCGGCGGGATCACGGGAAAGCCGTCGCTCCAGCCTTTGGCGCAGAGCATGTCGAAGACGGCTTCCGGGTCGTCGTCGCATTCGATCAGTGCGCCGGGTTTTTGCAGCAGTGTGGCGATGGAACTCATGCTGGCTTCTCTTTGGACGTGTTTATGAACTTGAGCAATTGCGGCATGGCCACGGCAGCGCGTTCACGCACCTGGTCCATGTTGAGCCCGCCCAGCGGATGTTTGATCTCGAGCAAAGGCAGATCCGGCACGCCGAATACCTTGGCCTGTGCCTTGCCCAGTTTCATGAATGAATCCGAAACCACCACGGCGGCCAGGAGGCCGCGTTTGGTTAATTGCGCCATGTCGTGGACACTCCACGACGTGCACGACCCTCAATCGGCCATGGCACTGACGACGAGGTCTGCCTCCTTCGCCAGCTGGTCGAGAATGACATCGGTCGCCGGTTTGCTGGAGAAGGGCTTGCGTGTCATCACCACCGAATCCACCTTGAAATCCTTTTTGACGCCTTCGATGATCAGGTTCAGCAGGTGATCGGCATTACCCTTGCTGTTGTCGAGTACGCCGAGGCGGATACCGGCGCTGCCGAGGGTGCGGCTGGATTTCAATTCTGCGGCCGCTTCAACCGGCGCATCCGGTACGACCAGGAAAATCTTGCCCATGACTGCTCCTTCACTTGTTCAATAACAATTGTTGACCTAGTTGTTAACTTTGATCCCAGCCGCCTTGAACACCGGCGGCCATTTCTGCATTTCTTTTTTGACGTGTTCGGTGAATTGCTCCGGCGTATAACTCACCGGATCAAAACCCTGCGCTTCCAGTTGTTTCACGACATCCGGCAGCTTCAGGATGCGGTCGAATTCGGCATACAGCCGGTCGACGATGGGGCGCGGCGTTTTGCCCGGCGCGAGGATGCCGTAGAAGCCGTCCACTTCGTAGCCCGGCAGCGCGGCTTCGGCCATGGTCGGCACTTCCGGCAGCGCCTTGACGCGTTTTGCCGAGCCCACGGCAAGCGGCCGCAGGCGGCCGGCCTTGATGAAGGGGATCGCGGCGCCGGGTGCGGTCATCAGCATATGCACCTGGCCGCTGACCACGGCCATGGTGGCGTCACCCGCGCCTTTGTACGGGATATGCGCCATGTCGATCTTGCTCATGTACTTCATCAGTTCGATTGACAGATGGCCGCCGGTGCCGGCGCCTGAAGAGGCGTAGTTGAGCTGGCCGGGACGCGACTTGGCGAATGCGATCAGCTCCTTGACCGATTTCACCGGCACTGAAGGATGCACCACCAGCACATTGGGTGAGAAGGCGAGCAGGTTGATGCGCGCGAAATCATCAATGGTGTCGTAGGGCAGCTTGGCGTAGAGACTGGGGTTCAACCCGTAGCCGGTGGCGACAATCAGGATGGTGTGGCCGTCGGGCGGCGCCTTGGCCACGATCTCGGAACCGAGGATACCGGCCGCACCCGGGCGCAAATCCACCAATACCTGCTGGCCCCAGTTCTCGGTGATCCTGGCACCGAACAGCCGCGCCAGGTAATCATTGCCACCACCGGCAGAGGAGGGCACGACGAAGCGGATGGGTTTGCTTGGGTACGTTTGTGCGTGTGCTGCTGTTGTAGCCAACAGCAGTGCGCAGAAGAAAGGGATGATTTTTTGCATGGCTTTTCCTTATTCCAGTTTCAGACCGGTCTTTTTGACCAGCCCCCGCCATTTGTCGTATTCGTTTTTCGCCTGCTGCGTAAATTCTTTCGGCGTGTTGCCGACCACTTCGGTGCCGCCGGCTTCCATGCTGGCCGCAACCTTGGGTTCGTTGACGGCTTTGGATGCTTCTTTATACAGCTGCTCGATGATGGCGGGCGGAAGTTTTGCCGGCCCGAACAGGCCGAACCAGGCACTGACTTCATAACCGGGCACCGTTTCGCCGATGGTCGGCAGATCGGGCAGTGCCTTGAGGCGTTTTTCGGTGGTCACGGCAATGCCGCGCATGCGCCCGGCTTTCATCAGCGGCTGTGCGGAGATCGGGCTGCCGAGCATCCAGTTCACCTGGCCGGAGATCACCGCGGGATATCCATCGGCGACGCCCTTGTACGGCACATGGGTCATTTTGGTGTTGGTCATGGCCGTGAGCAGTTCCCCGCCCATGTGCAGGATGCCGCCCGTGCCTGAAGAGGCATAAGTCACCAGTTCCGGTTTGGCCTTGGCCAAGTTGATCAGGTCGGTGACGGATTTAACCGGCAGCGATGGCGTGACCACGATGATGTACGGATTGGTGGTGAGCTTGGTGATCGGCTGGAAATCGCGGATCGGGTCGTAACGCACTTCACGGATGGCTGCATTGGTGAGGTAGCTGCTGCTGCTCACCATCAGTGTGTAGCCATCGGGTATCGCGCGGGCGACGATTTCAGCGCCGATGCTGCCGCCGGCACCGGTGCGGTTGTCGATGATGAAGGGCTGGCCCCATACCGCGTTGAAGTGCTGGCCGATCAGCCGTGCCAGGCTGTCGACGCCGCCGCCCGCCGAGACCGGCACAACGATGCGCACCGGGCGTTCCGGGTAACCCGCGGCGAGCGCGGCCAGTGGTGCGATGAGCAGGGCGGCCATCAGTGCGGGCTGCAGCGTGCGGAATGCGATGTTCATGAACAACTCCTCCGTGTTGTGGCACAGAAAATACCCTGATCGGGGCGGTGATGGCTATTAATTACTTAAGTCCGCGATTTGGTCCGCCAAACCTCCATGAACAGTGGTTTGTGATTTACTGTTCTGCAGTACAGGCATGGGCATTGGAGCTGGACATGAGAATCGCAAACATCGAACCGCTGATCCTGAACGTTTCCGAAAAGACCAACTGGTTTTTCCTTCGTGTCACCGCGGAGAATGGACTGTCCGGCGTCGGCGAAGCCTCGTTGAACGGCTGGGAGACGGCGCAGATAGCCGTTGCTGAAGACCTCCGCGAGGAATGGGTGGGCAAGACGGTGGATGAGCTGCTGCCCTTGCTGCGCGTGTTTCCCCATTCGCCCGGCGGCTTGATCGCCAGTTCGATCATCAGCGCCATGGAGCAGGCCGTCACTGATCTTCGCGCCAAATACGCCGGCGTGCCTGTGCATGTACTGCTGGGCAAGGCCCTGCGCCTCTCGGTTCCGGTGTATGCCAACATCAACCGCGGTGCGCGTGATCGTTCTCCAGAGGGTATAGCCCGAGCGGCACGCCATGCCGTCGATCAGGGCTATGGCGCGGTGAAGATTGCGCCCTTTGATGGAGTGTATTGGGGTGATGCCGATACCGCCGAAGTCGCTCGCCGCACGCGCGCCGGTGTTGAGCGCGTGCTGGCCATCCGCGAGGCGGTCGGTCCCGATGTGCAGATCATGGTCGATTGCCATTGGCGTTTTGATGAGGCCGGTGCGCGGCAGGTGATGCGTGATCTGCAGCCGGCGCGTCTGTACTGGCTGGAATGTCCTGTTTCCGAAAACCCCGATGCCTTTGCGTTGTTGCAGCGTATTCATCAGCAGACCCGTGCGCTGGGCATGAAACTCGCGGGTGCCGAACGCCAGATCGGGCTTGGCGGATTAGCGCCGTTCGTCGATGACGGCCTGCTAGATGTGGTGATGCCCGATATCAAATACGCCGGTGGTTATGCCGAGATGCTGCGTATCGCCGAGCGCTGCGCCCAGCGCGGCGTGGGATTCGCGCCGCATAATCCCACCGGCCCGGTGTGTAATCTCGCCAGCATGCAGTTGTGCGCGGTGGCGCCGGGGTTTCTGATCCTGGAGCACCAGCTGGCGGAAAGTCCGCTGTTTTATGAGGTAGCGGGGGGCTACAAGCCCAGACTCGTCAACGGCTGCTTTGAGTTGCCGGAAGCGCCGGGCCTTGGTCTCACGCTGAATGATGCTGTGCTAAAACTGCATCCTTATCGGCGCTTGCCGGCGAATGCCAATCTGGATGAACGGCTGGGGTGACGGTGGCAGCGAGGCGAGGTATGTTCGCATTGATCAAAAGGGGGAATGTTGTGAACAAGCAATTAATTGTAAAAGCGGCTGCCGGTGCAGTCCTGGTCTTTGCATCCATCGCCGCCCATGCGCAGGCCTATCCGGCCAAGCCGATCCGCATGATCGTGCCGTCGGCGCCGGGCAGCGGGCCCGAACTGATTGCGCGCCTGGTTGCACAGAAACTAACCGAGGCGCTGGGCCGCCCGGTAGTGACCGATCCGCGCCCGGGTGCGGGAGGCAGCCTCGGTGCCGAGATTGCCGCCAAGGCGCCGCCGGACGGCTACACACTGATCATGGGCAGTGCCGGTTCACATTCGGTGAACACTGCGCTGTATCCCAAGCTGCCGTATGACGCAGTGCGTGATTTTGCGCCGATCGTGCTGGTGTCTACGGCGCCGAACATCCTGATCGTGCATCCTTCGTTGCCGGTCAAATCGGCCAAGGATCTGATTGCCATTGCCAGGGCGCGTCCGGGTGATCTGACTTTCGGTTCCGGTGGCAACGGCAGCACGGCGCATCTGTCAGGCGAATTGTTCCGCACCATGGCCAAGGTAAAAATGGTGCATGTGCCGTTCAAGGGCGCGCCGTCCGCGGTTCTGGGCGTGATGACCGGTGAAATTTCTCTGGCTATTCTCAATCTGCCGCCGGCGCTGCCGCATGTCAGAAGCGGCAAGCTGAAGGGGCTGGGTGTGAGCACAGCCAAGCGTTCATCCGCAGTGCCGGAGTTGCCGACCATCGCCGAGTCAGGGCTGCCCGGTTACGACGCAGGGACCTGGTACGGCCTGCTCGCACCCGCGGGCACACCTGGCGAGATCATCGCTCGTCTCAATGCCGAGACCGTAAAAATCCTGCGCACCGACGACATGAAAAAACGCATGCTCGCCGAGGGCGGCGAGATCGTCGGCGGCACTCCCGAGGATTTTGCGGCGGTGATCAAGCGCGATATCGAGAAATGGACCAAGGTGGTGGCTGCTTCGGGAGCGCGGGCCGATTAAGCCTGCGCGGCTGTGGCGCCGCAGACACGAATAAAACGCAGTGCTGTGGCATTCTGATGCCCTGTATTAAAGTGAGGCTGCTGACCCAGCCGATTTTTCCGGAGCCACCATTGCGCTCCGCTTGACTACCCAAAGGAGAGTTTTTGATGAACAACTTCAGCAAATCCAATCGCCGTGACTTCCTTCGCGCTGCCGCAGCCACACTGGCTCTGGCCAGCCTGCCCGCAGGCGCGCAATCCGTCACCACCGGCGCAAAGCTCACAATCGGCATCATCGGTTCGGGCAATGTCGGCAGCGCGCTCGGCACGACTTGGGCGAAGTCCGGTCATACGGTGATGTTCTCTTCGCTTGATCTCGAAAAAGACAAGGCGCTCGCCGCTCGGGTGGGCAATAACGCTCGCGCAGGCACGTCGCGCGACGCGGCGGCCTTTGGCGATGTGCTGCTGATCGCCGTGCCGTACCACGCGCTGCCTGCGGTGGGCAAGGATCTCGGTGCGCTGCTCAAAGGCAAGGTGGTTATCGATGCCTGTAACCCGTTCGCCGAGCGTGATGGCGAAGTGGGTGTGCGCGCGCGCGAAAAAGGCGCGGGGTTGGCGTCGGCCGAGTACCTGCCCGGTGCGCGCATTGTGCGTGCATTCAACGCGATCGGTGCGGCGCGCATGGGTGCTGCGTGGCAGGAGCCGGGCAAGGTGGGCATGCCGATCGCGGGTGATGATGCGCAGGCGATTGCGACAGCCTCAGCGCTGATCCGCGATATCGGTTACGAGCCGGTGCTGATCGGCGGGCTGGCGATGGGCCGCCACCTGCAGCCGCGCGAGCCTCTGGCGGGTGAGCGTTCGGCGGAGGAGATTCGCAAGATCGCTGCGACGCTGAAGTAAAGGCAGGAACCCACTCTTGCGGGTGGGTGAACTGCGCGCATGATGGAAGTTACGTTGGGAGTCTGATGCCTTACCCGAGCTGCAGCAAATAAGTAATTGATCCATCATCAATTGTTCTGCGCGAGCTGAGGGCCAAGCACGCCATCGATCCAACGCGGCGCGCTTTCTCGGGACAATTCAGAGCAGGAATCACTGCGCTATGTTCTATAGCGCACAGTGGGTACAACTTGCAAAGCAGAAACTAATGTTGACGATTCCGGTCGAAGTTGGGTGTGCATCGTATCCATGGTGCATATTCTGAAAGCAAGCTGTTACTTCTTTGCGAGGCGGATCATGGCAACTGTCACAAGCACTACCGGGCAATCCGGCGACTTGTTCGGGAAGCTGCCATACGCCCGGAACGCTCCGCTGCTCAAGCGCAGGCTACCACCTGAATTGACTGCGGCCCGCGTACTCTGCCGTCAACTCCGGCGCCAGCAGACGCCCCGCGAGAAACAGCGCATCGCACATCTGATCTGCCTGAATCTGTTGTCGATGCTGCGGCACGGCTCGTAACGCGGAAGATTGCACGACCCCGCAATGCGGCGCGGGGAGTGGGATGAGGGGCAGCGCTGCCCGGCGCGGTATCATGCTCACCCTTCCGCATCGGGTTGCACATGGATTTCGACGTCATTGTTCTGGGGGCCGGTGCTGCCGGCATGATGTGCGCTGCCATCGCCGGGCAGCGCGGTCGGCGCGTGCTGCTGATCGATCACGCAACCGAGCTCGCCGAAAAAATACGCATCTCCGGCGGTGGGCGCTGCAACTTCACTAATCGTGACGTCGGACCGCAGAATTTTCTGTCGCGAAATCCGCATTTCTGCCGCTCGGCGCTGGCGCGGTATACGCCGCGGGATTTCATTGCGCTGATCGAGCGCCACAACATCCGTTATCACGAGCGCAACCTCGGTCAGTTGTTCTGTGATGACAGCGCACAACAGATCATCGCCATGTTGAAGGTGGAGTGTGATGCCGCGGGTGTGCAGTGGGCGATGCCGGTGACGGTGGAGCGGGTGGCGCGGCTTGCAGATGGTGAGCAGGGTTTTGAAGTGGCGACCACACAGGGCAGCCATCGCAGCCGCGCGCTGGTGGTGGCCACCGGCGGGCTGTCGATCCCGAAAATCGGCGCCACCCCCTTTGGTTATCGCCTCGCCGAGCAATTCGGCTTGAACATCGTGCCGCCCAAACCTGCGCTGGTGCCGCTGGCCTTGCCGCCGGAGTGGCTGGAACGCTTCGGCGCGCTGTCCGGGTCGTCGTTTGATGCAGTCATGTCCTGTGTCGAGGTGCCGCGCGGTGCGGACTGGCCGGCGTTTCGCGAGGCGGCGCTGGTCACCCATCGCGGCCTGTCGGGGCCGTCCATTCTGCAGGTGTCTTCGTATTGGCAGTCGGGCGGTGCGCGCGGGCCGGTGGCGATGGATTTGCTGCCCGATGTCGATGCCGGCGCGTGGCTGAATGAGCATCGTCGTGATCAGCAGGGGCTGGGTGCCTTGCTGGCAGAACATCTGCCGCGGCGCTTCGCCGTGAGCTTTGCCGAGCTGCACGGCTGGACGCAACCGCTGGCGCAGTTGTCGAACGCGGTGCTGGGCACCATCGCAGAGACCTTGAAGGGCTGGCCGATCCAGCCTTCGGGTACGCTCGGTTATGCCAAGGCCGAGGTCACGCTGGGCGGCGTGGATACCGATGCGCTGTCACAGCAGACGCTGGAGGCGCGCAGTGTGCCGGGGCTTTATTTCATTGGCGAGGTGGTGGATGTGACGGGCTGGCTCGGGGGATACAACTTCCAGTGGGCCTGGGCTTCGGGGGTTGCGGCGGGGAGTGACTGCTAGTTACTGGTTACTGGTTACTGGTGACTGGTGACTGGTGACTGGTGATTAGGTGATTAGGTGATTAGGTGAGGGGTGATGGGTGATGGGTGGTATTTTATAAGTATTTGATTTTATTGATATTTTTATGGGCGGCTTCAGCGCTGGTCAATCCTTTTTGGATTTGAGTATCGGATGCGGCCCGCTGATGCTCAGGGTGTCGGTGTTTATTGCCATCGCGTCCCGTACTTCAGCGCGCAGCCGTTCTGCGGTCCAGTGCTTCGGCAGGAATAAATGGATGCCGGCCATGTTGGTGGCACGGGTCAGGGTTGGGGTGTCGTCGCCGCTTGATGCCAGTACACGCAGTGTGTTGGCGTAGAGCTTGCGCACCCGTGTCAGGAACTGGATGCCGCTCATCCCCGTCATGTCATTGTCGCTGATCACGATATCCACGCGGTTGCCGGCGAGGACTTCAAAGCCGGTGTTGGCGTTTCTGGCGCTCAGGACACGGAAGCCGTCGGAATTAAAGGCCTGCGACAGCAACTGCAGTTCGTTTTCATTTTCGACGACCAGCAGCAAGGACACGGAACCCCCGGCGACCGGGTTCTGCGGTTGCGGCAGGCGTTTGTCTTCAGTAAGCATGCGCGCGCAGGCATCCGCCGGCAGGGGGTGTGCGAAATAAAATCCCTGCATTTCGTCACAGCCGTGAAAGCGCAGGAAATTGAGCTGACCTTCGCTCTCGACGCCCTCGGCCACGACACGGAGCTTCAGGCTGTGGGCGAGGTTGATGATAGTGACCGCGATCGCGGCGTCATCCGGGTCGCTGATGGCATCGCGGATGAATTCACGGTCGATCTTGAGTTCGTCCAGCGGGAAGCGTTTGAGATAGGCCAGGCTTGAATACCCGGTGCCGAAATCGTCCACCGAGAGCTGCACGCCCAGATGCTTCAGTTGATGCAGGGTCTCGATGGATTCTTTCGCATCACTCATCAGCAGCGATTCGGTGAGTTCCAGTTTGAGCAGGGCGGGCTTGACGTTGTTGTTGCGCAACGCCTGTGCCACCACATCGACCAGATTCTTGATCTGGAACTGGCGCGCGGACAGGTTGACTGCAACGGGGCGTACGGGGATGCCTGCTTGTTCCCACTGTTTGATCTGTGAGCACACGTTGTTCAGTATCCATTCGCCGACAGGCACGATGAGGCCGGTTTCTTCAAGGACAGTGATGAATTCGACCGGCGGAACCAGTACCCCGCCGTTCTGCCACCGCAGCAGGGCTTCGAATCCGGTGATGGCGCCACCCTCCAGCTCGGCCTTGGGCTGGTAGTGCAGCAGGAATTCCTTGCGGTCGAGCGCGCCGTGCAGTTGCGCCTCGAGCTGCTGGCGCTGAATCAGCCGCTCGTTCATTTGCGGCAGATAGAACTGATAGCCGTTGCGGCCTTGTGCCTTTGCCCGATACATCGCGGTGTCGGCGTTTTTGAGCAACGTGTCGGGATCAAGGCCATCGCTCGGGTAGAGGGCAATGCCAACGCTGGCAGAAATGTGGGCCTGTTGGCCGCTGAGGTTGAACGGCGCTGCCAGCGTTTCCACGATCTTTTGCGCGACCATGCCGGCATCTTCGGTTTTTGCCAGGTTCGACAGCATCACGGCGAATTCGTCCCCGCTCAGCCGGCCGACGGTGTCGCTGCTGCGTACGCACGCCAGCATGCGCGCCGCGACCTCGCACAGCAGTTGGTCGCCGGCGGCATGACCGTAGGTGTCGTTTACGGCCTTGAAGCGGTCGAGGTCGACAAACAGGATGCCTGCCGACCAGCCGTTGCGCTGTGCCTGCGCCAGCATCTGGCTCAGGCGGTCGGTGAACAGATAACGATTCGGCAGGTTGGTGACGGTATCGAATCGTGCGAGAAAACTCAGCTTGTCCTCGGCCTGCTTGCGCTGGATGAATTGGCCGATCTGGCTGCTGATCGAGACCGTCGTCTGCACCAGCGATTCATCGGGCTTGCGGATGCCGGGTCCGAAGAATTCCATGATGCCGACCACATCGCCGCCGATCTGGATCGGGAAGGCGTAGGCGCTTCCCCATCCGAATTTGACGGCGCTGGTCCTGCGGCGGAAAGACGGAACGTCATGCAGGTTGGGCAGCCAGGTCGCGGTCTTGTCGATCCAGGCGCGGCGCAGCAGTCGTCCGCTGCCGGTGTTGCTGGCGATGAGCCAGGACTCCCGGTCTTCGGGGTCGAACTCCGGCTCGAATTCGCACCAGTATTCGACGCGGGAGAGCCGTTGCGTTTTTTCTTCCAGCACCCACCTTGCGCCATAAGCCCAGCCCATGGCTTCGCACATGGTGCGGATGAGCTTGGGCATGGCTTCGGCTACTGTTACCGACTCCGCGAGCACCTGAGTCACCGCATGCGACATGCTGCGTCGGGTGGCTGCGTCCTTCTCGTCGGTGATCTCGCGGCTGATGCCCACGGTGCCGATGATTTCTCCGTCGGCGGTTCGTAACGGCACTTTCAGTGTCGAGCCCCAGCGGATTTTGTCCGGCTCACTTCCATTTATATCGTGCTCAATCATCAGTTTGTGTTCGGCGTTTCGCAACGACATCCCGGTCTGAATGATTTCACGATCCTGATTGGCCAGCGTTTCGGCCAGCTTTGGCGAGAAAAAGTCTTTGACGGTTTTCCCCGAAACATCGGTGTTCTGTGTGCCACGGGCATTGAGCCAGCTCTTGTTGGCAATCAGGTAAGTCCCGGTTTTGTCTTTGGCGTAAATGTGATCGGGAAGGGTGTCGATAATGGTGCGCATCAAGGCGCGTTCGCGGACGATCACTTCCTCTGTTTGTTTGCGTTCGGTGATGTCCTCGATGATCCTCAGGTGGTAGAGCGGGTTGCCCGAAGCGTCGCGCACCATGGATACCGAACGGTTACCCCAGAACACGGAGCCATCCTTGCGCACGAACTTGCGTTCTGACGAAAACGTGGGCGAATTTTCTGGCCGCGCCAAGGTCTGGTACTTGGAGCGATCCTTGAACTGGTAGTCCGGATGGACTATTTGCGTGCTGGTCATGCTCAGCAACTCGTTTTCGCTGTAGCCGAGCATTTCGCAGAGTTTTGGATTCGCACTCAGGATTTTGTAGGAATCGATGGCCGTATGCATGATGCCTACCGGCGCGTTGTCAACAGTTGCCCGGTAGCGTACTTCCGCTTCCTTGCGCGCAGTGATGTCTTCGATGACACGGATAAAGAACAGCGGTTTTCCGGATGCATCGCGTGCCAGTGAAACCGTGCGGTTGCTCCACAGGGTTGTTCCGTTCTTGCGGATATATTTTTTTTCTTCATTCAGATGGTCGATCTTCCCTTCCCACATCAGGCTGCGTTTGTTCGTGTCGCTCTGGTGATCGTCCGGGAGGGTGAAATCAGCGGCCTTGCGCCCCAGCAGTTCCGCTTCGCTGTAACCGAGCATTTCGCAGAACTTGCGGTTGACCCGCAGATAGCGGCCTTCGATGGAGGTGTGGACGATACCCACGGCAGCCTGGTCGAACGTTTCCTGGTGATGCTGTTCGAGTTCCTTTTTGTCGCTGATGTCCTCGACCATGCTGATCACGTATTGCGGCTTGCCGGCGGCGTCACAGGCCGTGGACATGGTGCGCCGTACCCACAAATGCGTGCCGTCTTTGCGAATGAAGCGTTTTTCGCCGGTCCGCGAACCCCCGCCGCCACTGGTCAATAGAGAGCGGTATTGCGCACCTTGCCCGTAATCATCCGGGTGGGTGATTGCCTTCATGGGCTTGCCAAGAAGTTCATCTCTGGGAAAACCGAGCATGTCGCTGAATTTCTGGTTGCAGTCGATGAGCACCCCGTTCAGGTCTACCCTGGTGATGCCCACCGCAGCCTGCTCGAAGACTTCGCGGAAGCGTTTTTCGTTTTCGCGGGCGCTCTGTTCCGCCTGCTCCTGTGCCGCACGCGCGTGCAGGCTGGTGATGCCGAAACCGATGTCACCTGAGAGTTCGTTCAGCAGTCCGATTTCCTGTTCGTCAAAGGCGACCCGCTCACTACTGTGCAACACCATCACGCCGACCGTTTGTCCGCGTCCCTTGAGGGGGAGGGCGATGGAGCTTTGGTAGCCCAGTTGCGCTGCCCGGGAGCGCAAATTTTCATGGCGCGGGTCATGCAGGATGTCGCGTACGATATGGGGTTCGCCGGACATGAACGCGCTGGCCGCGGCGCCCTGATAGTTGCCGCCGGCAGTCCAGGTTGCGGGGGCGGTCATCGGCGCGTCATTGCCGTAACCGGCGTGGGCGAAGGGGCGCACCGGTCGTGCCGGATCGCTGGTTTTAAATCCGATCCACGCCTGTTTATAACCACCGGACCCGGTCACGACGCGGCAGATGTTGTTCAGCATCTCGACCTCGTCGGTTGCGTGGACGAGAATGTGGGTGCACTCCGCCACAACCCGCCGCGCCCGGCTCAGGCGCAGCAGGCTGGCCTCGGCGTGTTTGCGGACGTTGATGTCGTCGATGGTCTGGATCAGGTACGAATCGCCGCCAGGTGTCTGAACCAGAGCCACCGTACGCGATACCCAGAAATCACTGCCATCCTTGCGCACATACCGTTTGTCACCCGAAAAATGACTGCGGGCGCCGTCAAGCAGCTCGCGCCGCATGTGGTCATGCTGGTCGCGGTCGTCCGGGTGCGTCAGGTCGCGAGTGGTCATGCCGAGCAGCTCGGCGGCGGAATAGCCAAGCATCTCGCTCAGCTTGCGGTTGATTTCGAGTATCTTGCCGTCGATGGTCGTGTAGGCAATGCCGACGGCAATCTGGTCGAACAACGACTGGAAGCGCGGGCCTGCTGTTTCCTGCGTGGCAGCGACAGCGGGTTGCTTGCCGGTTGACTCGGCGGCAGGCGCAGCGCCACTGCCAGCTGGGTTCGCCGGGCGGTGTTTCGATTCTCCTCTCCGTGAACGCATAGGTGCACCTGTATTTGTGATCGCCGGGCGAGTAGCCCATGCGATTTCACATGTCCGATTTGGTGGATGGCGCATCGGATTTGCTGTTGCACAGCATGTTAGCCCGGGTCAGTCCATAACGGTTGCCCGGTGTGCTGCGGATGGGGCATGGCAGGCTGCCGTTGGTGGCGGCTTACCCCTGAATTCTTCAATATTTTTAATGGCTTAGTTGCGTTTCTGAGGTTAAGGGAGTACCTTTCGGCGTAATTCGTAGATCGGGAGGCGGCATCGTTAGATCCATCCTGACATGGCGCGGTTTGTCAGCAGCTTTGTTGCTGGTGATCGCGTCGGCGGCAAACGCCGCAGGTCTGGGAAAACTCGTCGTGTTGTCGGCGATGGGGGAACCCTTCCGCGCTGAAATCGATCTGCTCAGTGTGGCCCGGTCTTCGGAAGAACGCATCACTTTGACGCCACGGCTGGCGTCTCCCGAGATCTACCCGTTTGCAGGCTTTCGCTACAACCCGGCACTCACCGGGGCACGCCTGAGTATCCGCAGCCTTCCGAACGGCCGAGCCGTCATCGAAATCATTTCCGACCGGCCGTTTAACGAACCGTTTGTGCATCTGCTAGTCGAGCTCGAATCCAACGCGACGCGGATGGTTCGCGGCTACACGGCATTGCTGGATCCGCCGGGTTATCGATCATCGCGTGAAGCTGCCGCTGCAGAATTTTTGCCTGCGCTGGTTCCCGTTACTGTTTCGACGGCGACTCCCGCGGTCGTGCGCGCACCGGTGGCAGAGCGCCGCAGGGCAAGCCCACGACAGGCGCCGCGCCAAGCGCAATTATCGGACGCGGATGCAAAAGCACTGGCTGACATGCTTGAGCGTGTTGCGGCGCTGGAACTGGCGGTTGAGCAATTGCAGCGAAAGTGGGAAAAAACGGAGGTGGTCGCGGCGGTGAAATCCGCGCAAACATCACCCGCGCTCAATCCTGACGTGGTGAAGCCGGCATTTGCAGTCGTGACGGCCACGCCGGTGGCAGTCCCGGACAAGCCGGCAGTGGCGGCACCGCCACCGCTCGCGACCGTAGAAGCGGCTCCGCGTCCCGCGCAGGTCAAGGATTCGCTGCTCAACGAGGCGCTGCTGGCGCTGGTCATTGGCCTGCTGATCATATCGGGCTGGTTGTCCTGGGTGGTGTGGGGGCCGCCTTCGAAGGATCGGGCGCCGGGGCGCAAGGACCGGCTTTGAAAGTCAGCATGAGGCGCACATGATTTATCTGGGGCTCGGCCTGATTATTTTTCTCGGTGTGCATTCGCTGCGCATCGTGTCCGACGGCTGGCGCACCCGCGCCATCGCCCGCGTCGGCCTTCAGCCGTGGAAGGGTGTTTATGCGCTGGCTTCGGTCGTCGGCTTCGTGCTGCTGGTGTGGGGTTATGGCGAGGCACGGCACGCGTCCGCCGCGCTCTACAACCCGCCGCTTTTCACCCGCCATGTTGCCGTCCTGCTGATGCTGATTTCGCTGGTGCTGGTTGCCGCGACCTATGTGCCGCGCAATCACTTCAAGGCGGCGCTCGGGCATCCGATGTACGCGGGCATCAAGGTCTGGGCTGTGGCGCATTTGATTTCCAATGGCCGGCTGGCTGATGTGATCCTGTTCGGCGCTTTTCTCATCTGGGCGATTGCCGGATTCGTGGTGTCGCGCAAACGGGATCGCGCGGCCGGCACGGCGTATCCCGCTGGTGATGCGTTGGGTACGGTGCTGACGGTGACCATTGGCGTCGGCGTGTGGGCGGCGCTGGTGTCGGGACTGCATCTGTGGCTGATCGGGGTGGCGCCGCTGGGGTAACTGGTAACTGGTAACTGGTGATTGGTGATTGGGTGTGGGGAGTGTGCGGTATTGCTTTGGTGTCCGGGTGATGAAAGAGACAGAATGTCTGTCTAATGGCAGGGCGCAGAAAAAATCTGATTGAAGACATCTTCGAGCTGACCACGCAATTGCCATGGTGGGTCGGTGTGCTTGCGGCGCTGCTGTCGTGGGCGGCGTTATATGGGTTGCTGCGGACGCCGCCGCCGTTGTCATTTCCGTCAGGCGTGTTGATTTTGCCGGTGCTGCGCGGCGTGGCGATGGCATTGCAGTTTCTGCTGCCGGCAATGTTCCTCGCGGGTGCCGCGCTGTCGGCATGGCTGCGCTACAAACAATATAAAAATTATTCCGATGTTGCCGGCGAGCGCGGGCATGCAGCACTGGAACTGCTGACCTGGCGCGAGTTCGAACATCTGGTGGGGGAGTTTTTCCGGCGCAAGGGTTTCAGCGTCGAGCAGCACGGCGGGCCCGAACCTGATGGCGGTGTTGATCTGGTGGCAAGCATCGGCGAGGATCGTTATCTGGTGCAATGCAAGCACTGGCGGGTGCAGCGGGTGGGGGTGAAAGTGGTGCGCGAAATCTGCGGCGTGGCTGCGGCACAGAACGCGGCGGGCGTGTTTGTGGTGACCTCAGGCACGTTCACCGACGAAGCACGCCGCTTTGTCGAGGAAAACCGCATCGACATCGAACTCATCGCCGGTGACCAGCTGCGGCGGATGATCCAGGGTCTGGAAACCGTCAGGTCCTAGCGGTTCCAGTCCCTGGTTATTTCAGTATCTTGTTTGAGTACCTTACTTGAGTACCTTACTTTAGTACATTACTCGCTTCCGCCGCCTTGATCTGCGCGGCGGCGTCTCTCTCCAGCAGAAATCCGGATGCCTTTGCGGTTTCGGTGGCCTTGCGCACTGCTGCCACAAATCCGGCGTGATCGCCGTAACGTTCTTCGAGTGATGGCCGCGGGTCCTTGTTCGCTTCGCGTTCAGCTCTGGTTTTGGCAAAGGGGATCATGCCGCCGGCGTAATTGCAGAGTTGTCCCGCATGGAAGGAGCGCGCACCGCCGGCGGTGATGTTCCAACCGAGGTAAGTACCCAGCGGGGCTTCGAGCAACACGGTAGGTATGCCGCCCACTTCATTGCCGTCGGTGTCTACTTTCGGCACCAGCATTTTTAAGGTCTGTTTGATTTTCGGTGGCGCCAGGCTCGGCACGCCCGAGGCGTCATTGGGATCGAACTGCGGGCCCCAGTCGTAATCAAGCAGCGGGTTGATCAGGTCGGGCTCGGGCGCGGTGGCGCGCAGGCCGGGCAGAGTAGGGAAACCCATCGCGGTCTTGTTGGGTGCGACGAGCTGGCCGGCGCTGATGGTCGGGTAACGACTCGGTGGTGGTGCGACATCTTTCATGACCCAGTTGCGGAAATGCACGGTGATGGCGCGCCAGGGTTCGTCATGTGACATTGGGTTGGCCGGCAGCACCGCATTGCCCCAGTTGTTGCCGGGGCAGTCGACCGGTTTTGCGGCTTTGTGGAATTCAGTGAGGCTCGCGTTGAAACCGCCCGAGCCGCCGCCGTGGGTGCTGCTGCCGATGTAATAGCGGCGCACGTTGTCGGGCAACGGAATATCTTCCCGTGCATCGGTGCCCACCCATTCGGGCCCAAGTTTTAACGCCCAGATTTCAGCGGCACCAAAGTGTTCAATGATTTTCGGGCAGGTGTTGCTTGCCATGCAGCGATCCTGGATGCTGCGTGCGGGCAAATTGCGCGCGCGGTCGGGCCAGGGCTGCCACCATTGCGGGCCTTCGCTGCCGGCCTGGTAGAGCTCGAGCACGCCATCGGGTTGCGCCCAGCGGAAATTCAGTGCAATGCGCCGCCCGGCGATGACCGGCCACATGCCGTCATGCACACGGCGCGCAGTTAAGCCCTGTTTATTTTCGTCCTGGTTGAAGCCGAGGTGCAGCCAGCCGCGCAGGTAATTGCCGGATTGCGAACGGCCGCGGGCGATGCTGTGGGTGATGCGTCCGGCGAGCGGATTGGGTGTGCCGGCGTCATCCTGTTTTTCGTATTTGAAAAATGCGCCCAGATCGCGCCAGGCCGCAAAACCGATGCCGAGCGGATACGGATCTTTCGCGGTGTAAACCACTTGATACAGTTTTGCGGCATTAAAACCACCCTTCAGGCAGATCTGCACCGGAAGTCTGGTTAAGGGTACCGGTTCGTCGTATGTGCCGCCACCGCAGAATTTCCAGTCCGTGGCGTTGATGGCGGTTTCGCCCTTTACTTTGCCGTCGAGGGTTTCGTGGTCGCGTGTCACCAGCGTGGCTTTGCCGGTGTCGAGGCTGGCCGGCATGTACGGCACCGGATTGGTCTGCACGATCAGCGGCTGCGCGCCGCTGCCGCTGCGGTTGATGATGCGCGCGAACACCGGGCCGGTGAGCGGTGAGCTGTCGGCGTTTTTTGGGATCGGTAATTGCAACCAGTGATTGCCGCCGGCCGTCATGGTGGCGCGCACTGCGGTGCCCAGTGTCGGGTTCATGCTGGCGTTGTCGCCCTGCCATGCGGTGGCGAGGCCGATGTCACCGAATTCGCGTTCCTGGGTCGAGATCAGCACCGGCCGCCCGCGGTTGGGCACTTCGTGCCACAGCAGGCCGCTGGCCTTGCTCATGTCCACCGGCCGGGAGATGACGAAGGTGGCGACGTAACGCACCTTGCCGTCGGGGTCGCGGGCGAGCTCGATGTCCTGGATCAGCCGGTTCAGCGGGTCGGCGGGATCAAGTTCACCAAATGCGCGGCCGGCAATCTGTTCGTACTGGCCGGCGCTGCCGTAGCTATTGCAGTTGTCGCCTTTGCAGAAGGCGGGCGAAACCGTTTCGTCGATGACAATGCGGGTGACGCGCGCCTGCGCAGGTGCGGCAACGAGCAATACTGCGGCAATGACAGCACAGGCCAACGGCCCCGCTGGCAAACGGTGACAGGTCATGGAACTCTCCCCCGGAACAATGCGTGATCAAACGGTATTCTTGTTGCGGAAGACTCTACCCCACTTTGGGGTCCGGGCGCTGCGCGGATCCATGTTCATTCCTGACCCGCAGCAGGCGGGATATTAAGGCGTTGGCATTTGGTCCGGGTTTGTGTAGGGTTGCAGCGGCGGTGCGGGATGCCGCGGGGTTTTCTGTCACCACTCACTGCGGAGGGGCATTGCAATTCACTAAAATGATTTTTGGCGCGATGGTGCTGGCTGCCGGCTGGGTGGCGTTCGCGCAGGAGTTGCCGACGCTGCCGGAGGTATCGGTCAGTGCGACGCGTGTCGAGCGTGACAACATGGATCTGCCGGGGTCGATAGATACCGTGGACCGGCGTGCGATCCGCGAGGCAAACCCGCAGGTCAATCTGTCGGAAGTGCTGAACCGCGTGCCCGGTGTTGCGGTGCAGAACCGCCAGAACTATGCGCAGGACCTGCAGATTTCCTCGCGCGGCTTCGGCTCTCGCTCGGCATTCGGCGTGCGCGGCATCCGGCTGATCGCCGACGGCATCCCGGCGACGATGCCCGACGGTCAGGGTCAGGCCGCAAACTTCAATCTGTCTTCGGCGCAGCGCATCGAGGTGCTGCGTGGACCATTCTCCAGCCTGTATGGCAACGCGGCCGGCGGCGTGGTGCAGATCTTTACTGCGGACGGGCCGCCAGAGCCGACGTTTACGACGAGCGCGCTTGCCGGCAGCTACGGAACCTGGAAACTGGGTGCGCAGTACGGCGGCCAGCACGGGCCGCTCAACGCCATCGTCGATGTGTCGCGTTTCGCAACTGACGGTTACCGCGACCACAGTTCTGCGCGCCGTGACACGGCCAACGCAAAGCTGCGCTATGACCTGGGCAGTGCCGGGCGGCTGACGCTGGTGTTGAATGCGCTGGACCAGCCCGAAACCGGGGACCCGCTGGGCTTGACGGCAGCGCAGGTCGCGCAGAATCCGCGTCAGGCGGTGAGCAATGCCTACCTGTTCAACACCCGGAAAAGCATCACCCAGAGTCAGGCTGGCATGACTTATGAAGTAAATCTGGCCGGTGGGCATTCGCTGCAGGCACGCGCTTACATCGGGGACCGCCAGGTGACGCAGCACCTCGCCATCCCGGTCGCAGTGCAGAATGCGCCGACGCACTCGGGTGGCGTGGTGGATCTTGACCGTGGTTACGGCGGAGTCGGATTGCGCTGGACGCATGAAGGGCAAATTGTGGCGCGGCGATTCACAGTAAGCGCCGGCGTTGATCACGACCGTATGGAAGAACGCCGCCGCGGCTTTATCAACAACAACGGCATCACCGGGTCGTTGAAGCGCAACGAGGACGATACCGTCACCAACACTGACTTTTATACGCAGGCTGAGTGGCAGGTGCTGCCGAATCTGTCATTGCTGGCCGGCCTGCGCCACAGCCGTGTATCTTTCGAGTCGCGCGATTACTTCATCGCCGGAATCAATGGAGATGACAGCGGCGCGGTGGATTTTGTGCGCACGACACCTGCAATTGGCGCGACGTTCCGCTTGTCGCCGGTGATGAATATTTATGCCAATGCCGGTCGCGGCTTTGAGACGCCGACCTTTGCCGAGCTCGCGTACCGGTCGGGGGGCGCGACGGGGCTCAACTTTGCGCTGAAACCGTCCAACAGCCTGCATCGCGAGCTGGGTGTGAAGGCGCTGACAGGGGAGCGCGGACATGTCAATGTGGCGTTGTTCCGCATCGACACCCGGGACGAAATCGTTGTCAACAGCGCCGCCGGCGGGCGTACCGATTTTCGCAATGCTTCGGGTACGCGCCGCAACGGCCTGGAAGTGGCGTGGCAGCAGCGTTACGGCGCAGGTTTTGAATCCGCGCTGGCGTGGACGCTGCTCGATGCCAAATTCCGCCAGCCGTTCACGTCGGGCACGCCGCCGACGACAGTGGCGGCAGGCAACCGTTTGCCTGGAGTGGCGGCGAACCTGTTCTATGGCGAACTGGTGTGGCGCCATGCGGCGAGCGGTTTTCATGCCGGCGTCGAACTGCGTCACAGCGGCCAGGTGTTTGTGAACGACCAGAACAGCGAAGCCGCTGCGGCGTATACGGTGGGCAATCTGCGCGCCGGATTCGCGCAGCGTGGCAAGGGTTGGCGGCTCACGGAGTTTGTGCGGGTGGACAACGTGACCGATCGCGCCTACATCGGCTCGGTGATCGTTGCCGACAACAACGGCCGTTTTTACGAGCCGGCACCGGGTCGTGCGTTGATGGCAGGCGTGACCGTCGAGGTGATTTACTGAAGGAGGAGGGGGGCCGCGCAGGGCGTCTGATTATTGGTGCGCGAGGTAGTGCGCCAGCGCTGCGATGTCGGCATCCGTTGCCTTGTACATCACTGCATTCATGCTGGTATCGACCCCTGATCGCTGGTTGTCGCGATACGCTTTTAGCGCGGAGGTCAGGTAGTCTTCGCGCTGGCTGGTGATGCGCGGTACCTGGCGTTGGCCGGCGTAATTGCCCATGTGGCAACTGCCGCAGCCCATGGCTTTTGAAATTTCCGCACCCAGCGCGTAGCGCTGCGGATTGCGTTCGTTGCCACTGTTGGTAAACGGTTTGGCGGCGCTGTAGTACGCGGCGATGTCGATCAGGTCGCGGTCGTTGAAGGTTTTGAGCATACCGCTCATCGCCGGCACGTCGCGCAGGCCTTCCCGCAGCAGGATCATCTGCAGCACCAGAAATTCCTCCTGCTGGCCGGAGAGCGCCGGCATTCCGGCGATGGGCTTGCTGCCCTCAGGGCCGTGGCAGGCGGCGCAGATGGCTACTTTGGCGGCTCCGCGCACCGGATCTCCCTTGCTTTGGGCAAAGGCACTTGCAGATATTGCTGCCAATCCGAGTACTAAAAAAACGCGCCGGACGGATTCCGTCCAGCGCGCCACTTGGGATTGCTGCATTTATTTGTTGTAGCTGACGCGATAAATCGCGCCCTGCTCCTCGTCGGAAATCAGCACCGAACCATCCGGCATCAGCATGACATCGGTCGGGCGGCCCCAGTAGGTGTTGGTTGCCTTGTCCATGAAGCCGGTGACGAACGGCGTGATCTTGGCGTCCTTGCCGTCTGGCGTGGCGTTGACGCGCAGGATGTCATAGCCAAGGCGCTCGGTCTTGTTCCACGAACCGTGGCGCGCGAGCAGCACGGCGCCCTGGTATTCCGGCGGGAACATCTTGCCGGTGTAGAAGCGCATGCCCAGTGCTGCGGCGTGCGCGCCCAGCGTGGTGACCGGCAGGATCACGTTGGCGCAGGGGTTCGGCACCTTGATGTCCGGATCAGGCTGGCCGTTGGCGTGGCAGTACGGGAAGCCGAAATGCCCACCGATCTTGTCGGCCGGCACGCGGTTCAACTCTTCCTCGAAGCCGGTTTCGCCCGCCCAGTCGCGGCCGTTGTCGGTGAACCACAATTCGCCGGTTTTCGGATGGAAGTCGAAGCCAACGCTGTTACGCACGCCGCGCGCGACGATCTCCATGCCGGTGCCGTCGAGGTTGTAACGACGGATCTGGCCATGCACGCCAGGGTTGATCTCGCAGACGTTGCACGGCGCGCCGACCTGGAAATAGATTTTCTTGTCGGGCCCGTAGGCGAGGAATTTCCAGTTGTGGTGCACGTCCGGCGGCAGCTTGAAGTTGTCGGTCATTTCCACCGGCGGCGGCAGGTTGTCGAGATTGGCTTCGACGTTGTCGTAGCGGAACACGCGGTTGATGGCCGCCATGTACAGCGTGCCCTGATGCACCAGCACGCCGTTCGGCTGGTTCAGCTTCTCGGCGATGATCTTTGAGGTGCGCTTGCCGTCTTTATCCATCACCGCATAGACCCGACCGATGGTGCGCGTGCCGACGAACACGGTGCCGTTGGGAGCCCGCGCCATCATTCGCGCGCCGGGGATGCCGTGTGCCCACACCTCGACCTTGAAGCCGGGCGGGACCTGGATTTTATTGAGCGGAATTTCTTCGAGCGGTGTGACAGTCAGTTTCGGCGGATTGCTGGTGAGGTTGGGGTTTTGCATGCGCTCGGGCTGGTAACCGCCCATGGCGCGCCGCCGTTCAGCCTCTGCCGCTGTTGGTGGGGTGGTGTTGGTGCCCTGCTGCGCGAACGCTGCGGGTGTCGACAGGGCGAACCCGCTCAAAACAAAGGCCCCAGACAGGACTGCCGGCGATACGATGCCCGCCATGAAGCGCGATAAAAGTTTAGACATGTTGATGTACTCCCCCAAATTAAGTGCGGGTTTGTATTGCCGGACCCGCGGATCCTGCCCCTCGGTGTTGGGGGGCGCGCTTATCATACACAGGAATAGTGCGCGGCAAGCGGCGGTTGAGAAGTGTTTTTCACGTTAATACGTCCATCGCGCTGGCTTTATTTGTGCAATGCGCAATCAGTGAAAGTAAGGCGCGGAATAAAGCTCCGTTCTGAATCAGCCGCAATGGATGCTCTGCAGAACTTCGTTCCTTCTGCAATTTGAGGCCTGAGCAACTCACTGCAGGGCATCCGCTCGCCGCGGCGGTGCAGCGGGCCGGTAGCGCGTCGAGCGGTTAGCGCAAAATTCCCACCTCCTCGAATTTCAGATACAGCTCGCGGCATACCCAGGCATCGGTTGCGGCGTAAATAATCTGCGCGGGTGTCAGTTGCGCTGCCGACCAGTTGGTGGTTTTGGCGCCCTTGGGGATGCGGTAACCGAGGAATATGCCGGCGAGGTTGCGCACGCCGCTTTGGCCGTAATCATGGCGTTTGGCGACGATGCCGAGGTCGACGACGCTTTTTTCGCTGAACGGGAACACCTGCCTCAGCGTGCGCAGGTCATAAGCCAGCGCGACGCCGGCCTTGGCGGTGCCATTGGCCTGAAGCATCTCGGAGATCACAGCGTGGGTATCGGGATATCGCAATGGGAAGATATAGGCCATGTTCGCAGTCGCCACCTGTACGATACTCGGCAGGTAACTCTCGCCCTTGCGGAAAGCGGGCCGGGTTTCGGTATCCAGGCCGACCACGCGTTCGCCGCGGATGTCGGTGAGGGCGGCGAACAGCAGTGCCGGCGTGTCGATAAAGGTCACCGGGCCTTCGTAGCGGCGTACCGGCAGGATGTTGAGGTCGTCACGAGAGATCGCGCGTGCGGTTTCGGATTGCGGGCTGGGGTTATTCATCAGGGGTAGGAGGGTAACAGGTGCGGGTAAGAGGCGGCGTGCGTGGTACAGTCATTATCGGCGATGACGCGGGACGGAGATGACATGGCTAAGCGGGTGATCCGGTGGTGGGTGAGTGGGCGCAAAATAAGCGGGCGCAAAGGTCTGGCGGCGGCGGGCTTGGCAGCAGCGGGATGGCTGCTGACAGCCTGCGTGCAATTACCGGTGCACACCACGCTCCCGGTGTATGTACGGCCCTCGCCCAACGTCGGGGAGCGGCGGCCGAATTATGTGATCCTGCATCACACCTCCAACGATACGGTCGAACGCGCGTTGGCCACGCTGACCGACCCTGCGCGCGGAGTCAGCGCACATTACCTGATCGCGCGCGACGGCCGGATCTTTTATCTGGTCGATGAGCTCAAGCGCGCCTGGCACGCCGGCGATTCGTACTGGGGCGGAAATCGCGATATCAATTCATCCTCGATCGGCATTGAGCTCGACAACAACGGGCGTGAGCCCTTTGCCGAGGCGCAGATCCTTGCGTTGGTGGCGCTGCTTGGTGATTTGAAGGCGCGCTGGGCCATCCCTGCAGCGAACGTGCTGGGCCACGGCGATGTCGCACCGGGACGCAAGGTGGATCCGAGTGCATGGTTCCCATGGCAGCGCCTGGCCGTGGCAGGTTTCGGGTTGTGGTGCGAGCCGCCGTTTGATCCGGTGCCTGCAGGTGCTGATGATGCAATGCTGCTGAGCGCGCTGGGTTACGACGTGACGGTGCCGTGGTCGGCGGTGGCAGCGTTCAAGCGGCGTTGGGCAGCGGAAGATGCGGTCAGAGGCGACAGCGCGCAAGGATTGAGCGAGGCGCAGCGCGGCTTGCTGCAATGTCTGATCCGCAAGCAGCAGGCCGAAGGTTAAATAGTTAATTAAAACAATTAGTTACTGTATGCAGCGTGACGTTTCAGCGGCACGATAGAATGCCTTGAATGCGCCTGTTCGGAAAGGAGGGATCATGACGGTGAAGCTGGGCTTGATGGTGCCCGCCAACAACACGACCATGGAACCGGAGCTGCTCGACTGGCTGCCCGGTTCGCAATGCCGCACGTTGCGGATTCCGCGCGGCAAAGGCTTGCTGGGTCCCGCAGAAATTCCCGCTTACGTTGCGCAGGCATTGGAACTCGCCCGGAATTACGACCCGACGCAGACCGACATTGTGGCTTATGGCTGCACCGCAGCGGGTTTTATCGGTGGTCCGGCGCGGGATGCGGAAATCCAGACCAGACTTGCCGCCATCACCGGCAAACCAGTGGTGACCACCGCCAGTGCGATGATCGAAGCCCTGCACCACATCGGCGCCAAACGTATTGCCGTGGTGACGCCCTACCTGGATCTCGTCAACAATCGACTGCGCGCCTATCTGGAGCAATCCGGCATCACGGTGCTGAATCTGGCCAGTTTCAAGGCGGAAACAACGGACCAACTCGCAGCGATCACGCCGGAGCAGATTGCTGCGCTGGCGCGCGAAACCATGACGTCCGATGCCGATGCGTTGTTCATTGCTTGTTCACAATTGCCGACCCGCGACATCCTGCCGCGGCTTGAGCGCGAATTCGGCAAACCGGTGTGGTCGTCGATCAAGGCCACGGCCTGGCATGCGGAGCGGGTGTTGGCGGGCAAAGGGACTGTTAAAGCATAAATAAAAAGCGAGGAGTGAAGATGAGTTTAATGTTGAAAGTAATTACCGGTGCGGTATGCGCGGCTTTCTCCTGCGCAGTTCTGGCGCAGAATTTCCCGGCGAAGCCGGTACGTATCGTGGTGCCGTTTCCGCCTGGCGGCGGCGTGGATATTGTCGCCCGCGTGGTCGGGCCAAAACTCGCAGCGCAATATGGCCAGCAGGTGATTGTCGAGAATCGCGCCGGTGCGGCGGGCATCATCGGCACTGAATTTGCCGCGCGCGCTGCCCCGGACGGTTACACCTGGGCGATTGCGACACTGGGCAATCTCGCAGCGAACAAACACCTTTACGCGAAAATGGTGGTCGATCCCTTGAAGGATCTGGCGGCGGTGACGCAGGTGGTGGATGTGCATTTTGTGATGGTGGCGCATCCGTCGCTGCCGGCGAAAAACGTGCCGCAACTGATTGCGCTAGCCAAATCGCGGCCGGGTGACATCACCTTTGCATCTTCCGGCGCCGGCGGTGCGCCGCACCTGGGCGGTGAGTTATTTAACCGCCTCGCCGGCGTCAAAATCACCCATGTGCCGTATAAAGGCAGCGGTCCGAGTTTTGCCGATCTGCTGGGCGGGCATGTATCACTGACTTACGACAGCATGCTGCAGGCCTTGCCCTACATCCGCGACAAAAAGCTGGTGGCGCTGGGCGTGCTTGGTGGCAAGCGCGCTGCAGCGCTGCCTGATGTGTCGACCATTGCCGAGCAGGGCGTCAAGGGTTACGAACTGACCAACTGGTTCGGACTGGTGGTGCCGGCAGCCACACCGAAAGAACTGATCACGCGCATCCATGGCGATTTCACAAAAGTGCTGCAGGACAAGGAGATCCGCGAAAGGATCGCCGGCATGGGCGCCGACGTGGTCGGGAATTCACCGGAACAGTTTGCGGCGTTCTGGCGCAACGAGTCGGAGAAGTGGGGAAGGGTGATTCGGGAGGCGGGGATTAAAGCGGAGTGATTGGTAATCGGGTAACTGGTGATTGGTGACTGGTAATTGGTGAAATGGCAGAGCCACTCCACTACCAATTACCAGTCACCAGTTACCAATCACGAGGCTTAGCGCAGCGCGCTGAGCAACGCCAAGGCCTTGTCCATCGAGAATTTACGCGTGTCTGCACTATAGGCCTGGGCATTTTCCGGCATCATGTAGCCGTGCTGGATGCCGGGGAAGATGTGTACTTCCAGGCGGTCCAGGGTTTTGGCTTTGGCCACGTACGCGGCCTGCACCTCCGGTGATGCTGCGACATCCTGGTCGCCCCAGATCAGGCATACCGGTTTGGTCAGTCCGTCGAACTCCTGGATGAAATCCTTCATCTGCGTGCTGTGACAGCCGATGCCGGCATCGTAGCCCAGGCGTTTCGGGCCGAGGATCGCGAACGGGCCGCCGAAACAGAAACCCATCGCGACTGCGCGGCCGTTGTGCTGCTTCAACTGGCGCACGGCGAGCAGCGTGTCCGCCATGTCGGTTTCGCCGGATTTGAGCACGGGCATACGCGGTTGCGAGCGTTGGCCGGCGCGTTCATCGCTGCGCGGCAAGGGGCCGGGGATCGTGCGCCAGAACAGATCGGGCGCTGCGGCGAGATAACCCGCAGCTGCGAATTCGTCGGCAATACCGCAGATGTCAGCATTGACGCCATGCACTGCAGAGGCCAGCACGATGGCTGGTGCCTTGTTATTGCCGTCCGGTTTGGCGATATAGCAGTCGAATTCGCCGTTGTTGCGCGAGCGGACCTTGATGGTTTTACCGGCCATGGGCAGGTTCAATCGATGGCCAGTAATTCGACTTCGAACACCAGCGTGGCGTTCGGCGGGATCACGCCGCCAGCGCCGCGCGCGCCGTAACCGAGCGCGGGCGGGATCGTCAACTTGCGTTTACCACCGACTTTCATACCCTGCACGCCTTCGTCCCAGCCGCGGATCACGCTGCCGCCACCCAGCGGAAACACGAAGGGATCATCGCGATCCTTGCTCGAATCGAATTTTTTGCCGTCGGTGAGCCAGCCGGTGTAATGCACGGTGACTTCAATGCCGGTGGTGGCTTCCGCGCCCTCGCCGGTGACGAGTTCTTCAATGATCAGTCCGCTTGCGGTGGTGGTCGATGCCATGGGGCTTCCTTGTTCAGATTGAGACTGAATTATAAGCCGCGGGTATGCCCTGTGCGCGCCGCACCTATCAGCCCCTCATTTACCGGTACCTTTGCGCATATTTTGATAACGCGGCGTCGCCAGCGTGACGCGTCCCCAATCGACACTGCCAGTGGTGCCGTCGAGTCTGACCGAAAAATCCTTAAACTCCCATTCAGCGTACTTGGTGGGCCAGCGCGAGCGAAGTCCCTTGATTTTTTCTACGCGGCTGAGGGTGGGTGGGCCGTATTTTTTGGTCATTGCATCAAGTGCGAGGGTCTGTGCTTCGATGCCCCAAGTATTGATGTGGATGGCTTCGATGATACCGCTAACGACATCGACGACCATTTCGCCGCGGGCCCAGGGCACGGTTTCGGCGCGCGGATAAAACACATGGTGTTCTTCGCTGCCCCAGGCGGTTTTCGCGGTCAGGGCCTCGGCATAGCAATAACGCTTGGCCATGGTGTCTTCGCCGCGGGCGCAGGGGGAAATCAGGAAGCTGGTGCCGAGTTCGACGCCGAACATGGTTTTGGCGGGATCGGCGGCGTGAGTGTGAGTGGGAAACAGCGTGGAAACCAGCAGGATGGAAACCAGCAGAAGCGGGGTGATGGGCAGATGGCGGAATATTTTCATTGGCGTCATGATACGTGGATATCAGTTCAGACAGCGGAGTCGGATTTGGGTTCATGGCAGGTTTACATCGCGCGCTGTGTCGACGGGACGCTGTATACCGGCATTGCGCGTGATGTCGAAAAGCGCATTGCCGAACACAATGCCGACAAAGGTAACGGTGCGAATTACACGCGCGCACGGCGGCCGGTGGTGCTGGTGTACTGTGAGCCGGCGGCGGATCGTTCCGCGGCGAGCAAACGTGAATATCAGATCAAGCAGCTGAGTCGCACGGAAAAACTCGCGCTGGTGCTGGCCTCAGGCGGTGGCAGGACGGCTGCCGCGATTGGTACGTAGCAGCAACACCAGCAGCAGCGCAGCCGCACCCCAGCAGGCGGCGGGCAGATACGCCAGCGTTTGTTGCAGGCTGACATCCTGGTGGAGTTGGGTGGCGATCATCAGGATGCGCAGCATCGCGGCGAACGCAAACATCGAGAACATGCCGCCGGTGGCATAGCCTTCGTGACCGGTGCGGCCGAGCTGGATGGCGGCGCCGAAAGTGCCGAACATCACGGCAGCCCATGCCGCGCCCGCGGCGAGTTGCGCGGCAATCAGCAGGCCCAGCGATCCCGCCTGCGTGGCATAGAGCACGGCGGCGGCACCGACACCTGTACCGACAGCGAGCACTTTGAAATCACCATGGCGGCGTATCAGCCAGGTCAGCGGCAGCATCGCCAGGTTGAAGCCCACCCAGAACACGGGCATCAGCTGGCCGAGTTCGACGGGTTGCACGAAACGCAGGTACTGCGGCGCCGAGCTCAGCGAAAAATGCACCTGAAAGCCCAGCGCGGCGAGTGCGACCACGGCGAGGAACGCAACCATGGGCAGCGGTTTGTGCGCGGGCGTTTCAGCCAGCGGTACAGCCGCGACGGCAAGATGGCGCTCGGCCCAGCTCAGCGCCCAAGCGGTAACCGCCACTGCGATCGATGCCAGAGCGAACGGCAGCCGCGCATCGGTATCGCGCAACACGCCGGTGAGATAGGGCGCAATCGCGCCGGCGATGCCGAAACCGAATAGCCACAGTCCGGCGATCGCCGGTTGCGCACCGGCTCCGGCGTATTTGCCGATCAGCATCAAGGGTGGTGCGCGCAGTGCCGACGAGGTGACGGTCCACAGGAAAGTCAGGGCAAGAAACAGCATTGGGCTGGCGAGTGGTGCGACAAACGGCAGCAGCAGGAAGGCGAGCGCGGAGAACAGCGTGATCAGCGCCAGCCGCGGGCCGAGGCGGCCGACGATGCGCGACATGCGATCCGCTTTTGCGCCCATCAACCAGTCGGCGATCATGAATATCAGCTGATCGGCGATGAGGATCCACAGGATCCACAATTTGGGAATGCCGGCTTCGGCGGCGAGCCGCGGCAGAAAAATGACGTAGACCGTCCACGCCAGCGTAAAAAACAGCTGCAGCAGTGCGAAATAAATACCGATGCGTGGTGTGATCGTGTTCATGGTCGCGTCCGCAGTGTGACGAAGCGCGCTGTTGAGGTCAATCGCGGGCGGTCAATCACGGCGATTAATGCGGTTGATCAATGGTAAATTGCAGTCAGCACGGAGGAAAAAATATGACAAACAGCTTTCGCCGGGTTGCGCTGTTGTGCGCGGCAATGGTCTGCGGTGCTGCACATGCGCAGAATTATCCGCAGCGGCCGATCCGCATGGTGATCGGTCTGCCGGCGGGCGGCAGCACCGATGTCATGGGACGCATTGTTGCCGCACAGCTCGCCGAAAGAGTCGGCCAGCAGGTGGTGGTCGATAACAGGCCTGGGGCGAGCGGCATCATCGGCATCACGCTTGCGGTGAATGCGCAGCCTGACGGTTACACACTGATCATGGCCGCGGGTTCCTGGGGCACGATCAGTTCGCTCTACAAACTGCCGTTCGACCTGCAAAAGGATCTGGCGCCGGTCGCTTTCGTCGGGACTTCGCCGTATGTACTGGTGGTGCAGCCCCGGTTGCCTGTGCAGACCGTGGCCGACCTGATCAGCTTCGCCAAGGCCAATCCGGGCAAGCTGACTTACGCCGGCTCCACCCCGGGATCGCTGCAGCGTCTCGCCGGTGAACTGCTGAAGAAGACGGCCGGTATCGACATGCTCTACGTGCCGTACAAGGGCACCGGTGCGGTGATTCCGGATTTGCTCGGTGGTCGTCTTGATGCAGCGATCGACAATGTGCTGGTGCTGGCACCCTTCATCCGCAAGGGGCAGTTGCGCGGCATCGGCGTCACCGGCGCGAAACGCTCAGTGGTGTTTCCCGAATTGCCGACGCTGGCGGAAACCGGTGTACCGGGTTTCAACGCGGTGGGCTGGTTTGGTCTGTTTACGGCGGCAAAAACGCCGCAGCCGATCATTGCCCGGCTCAACACGGAAATTTCGGCATTGCTGCAGGAGCCGCAAACGCGTGACCGGCTGCTGACACAGGGCGCGGAGCCCTTGCCCGGTCCGCCCGACGATTTGCGCCGCTACCTCGCGCGCGAAATCGAGGTGTGGAGCAAAGTCATCCGCGACGCCGGCATCAAGGCTGAATAAGCACAAACAAGGATCAATTTCAAGGAAACACATGACCGATATCAACCAGGCCTCGCCCGACGTATTCGCGGCGGCGCGCAGCCGTCGTTCGATCCGCGCATACAAATCCGAAGCGGTGCCGCCGCAGCTGTTGCGCGATATTGTCGAGCTCGGGCGCCATGCGCCCAGCGGTTCGAACATTCAGCCGTGGCGGGTGCATGTGCTGACAGGCGCTACTTTAAAACGTGTCGGCTCGGCGATCCAATCGGCATTTCTGAATGATGAGCCCGGGCACAAACGCGATTACGATTATTACACCGATCCGGTGTTTGAGCCTTATTTGCAGCGGCGCCGCGAATGCGGCTGGGGGCTTTACGGCATTCTGGGCATCGGCCGCGGTGACCACGAAAAATCAAAAGCCTACCGCGCGAGCAATTACACTTTCTTCGGCGCGCCCGCCGGTTTGATATTCACTATCGAGCGCAAAATGGAAAAGGGTAGCTGGCTGGACTACGGCATGTTTCTGCAGACCCTGATGCTGGCGGCGCGCGCGAAGGGATTGCACACTTGTGCCGAAGCGTCGATTGCGAGTTATCCCGATGTAGTGCGACGCGAGTTGAAGTTGAGTGACGACTGGGTGGTGATCTGCGGCATGGCCATGGGTTTTGCCGATGGTGCCGCGGTGGTGAATACCTTTCAGCCTTCGCGCATCACACTCGATGAATATGCGACTTACGCCGATTAATAAAAATATTAATAAAATCAAATACTTATGGGTAAAACACACGACTGCCCGAACGCGGCGGTTGCGTCTGCAGATGGCACCAGCCGGGTGTGGCGTCCGGATGTTCCAGCCACAAGCCCAATTCTTCGAGAACATCGGGATGCGCCAGACACCAGGCGTCGAGCGCGCCGTTGCGGTCTTCGAGGTCGATGGCGAGGCAGCTCAGGTGTTTGCTGCCGCGGGCGGCGCCGGGCACCGTGGCATTGATCGTTGCCGGCCGCCAGCCCGAAGTTACTTTGCGCATCAGGCCGGCGCGGCGCATCAGGCCGTTGACGCGACGCAGTGTCTCGCGCGCATTAGCGCGTATTTCGCGGCTAAGTTCGCTGCGATGCAGCTTGTCGCGACCCATGTAGTAGTCGGCGAGTTTCAGCGTGGGGGGGAGTTTGCGGGCGGGCATGTTCTTGCGGATTCTAGCGCAGGGTGCGCCGACAACGAATGCTAGAATCGCCGGGCTCATGGATCTGCTGATACACGCCACACTGACCGTTACCGGCGCGCGCGAACAGCTGCCGGCGGCCGACGCGCGCATCAAGGCGCTGCTGGTCGAGGAAATTTTTGTCGGCGAATTCGAGGAGCATCACGGCGATGACGCGCTGTCGTATGACTTCAAGGTCCACGGCGGCATTCCGTTCCCGGCCTTCGCCGCCGCATCAATGGAATTTCCAGAGCTGAAGATTGCTGCGGAATGGGTCAATGTTGCCGCCGGCCGCAAAGGCCGCGCCTTGCTGACCAACGGCACCATCGCGGAACATGTCGAAGAGCCCCTGGTTGCCGGCAGCGCTGAAACCCGCAACCGTTACCTGCTGGTCGCGCCCGACGGCACGATGAAACTGGCCTTTGCGCTGCTGCGGCGTGACCGCGGGGAATGGGCAGGCTATGCGATGAACCACGAGCGCGATGTGGTGTTCAGTATCACGCGTGATGGCGATGCCGTCGAATTGCGCACCACCGAAGGCGCTGCGGAATGGGCTTATGTCTGGCGGCTGAGCTCGCTGACTGATACACCGCAGCGTGCGGCACTGCTGCAGTCAGTGGATCCGGTACTGTATGCGGAACTCGAACGGCTGGCGCAGGATTTTGTCGCCGAATGGTTTTGGCTTCGTTCGGCACCGGCTGCAGACAATGCGATTGAAATCGACCGTTACACGCGTTACGGCTACACGGTGCATGAAGCCAATGTCCGTGCAGCGCGTTTGCATAGGCTGCGCAGCGAACTCGCTGCGACGGATGTATTGGAATATTCGACGCTGGATGCGGATCATGCGTGGATCCGCGACTTACTGCTGAAGTTCTGGTGACTGGTAACTGGTAACTGGTAACTGGTAACTGGTAACTGGTAACTGGTAACTGGTAACTGGTGATTGGTGACTGGTGGTGTGCAGGCGTGGTTCTCAGGCATCTGGATTTTTGTTTGATGCGCATCGCGCAACCAATGCCACGGTTTGCCAATTACCAATCACCAGTTACCAATTACCGCGTTGACCGCCACTGCCGGATCAAAATATACCCGCCAAGCATGCCGCCCAGATGCGCAAAATGCGCGACACCGGCTTGGGTGCTGGTGACGCCGAGATAGAGTTCAAGCAATCCATAGATTGTGACGAACAACCAGGCCGGCATGGGGATCGGCGGAAAAATCAGCAGTATCGTGCGCTTCGGGAAAAACAGGGCGTAGGCCAGCAACAGGCCGAATACGCCGCCGGAGGCGCCCACTGTCGGCATCGCCGGGCCGCCGCTGAGGGCCGACATGGCGAGTTGGACCAGCGCCGCGGCAAACACGCAGCCCAGGTAATAAATCAGGAAACGTCTGGATCCGAACACCTGTTCGATCTGGCCGCCGAACATGTACAGCCCCAGCATGTTGAAGCCGATATGCAGCAGTCCGCCGTGCAGGAAGCCATAGGTGATGACCTGCCACGGCTGGAAGCTGGAGACAAAAGATGCCGGCGTATGAAATGGCCACAACGCAAACCAGATGATCAGCGGGTCGCTGAACACCTGCTGCAACAGGTAAACCGCGAGGTTTATGATCAGCAGCAGGCGCGTGATGGGCGGCACAAACATGCTTCAATGGTACTACGGCACGGGGTTCAGGCGAATGTTCAGCTTATTGTTCAACTTATTGTTCAATTTAATACGGGGGGCAATTGCGGCGCAAGTTTCGCGCGCTCAGCGGTGGCGCTGCCGTTCAGTGCGAAGCCCAGCAGTTTGCCGTCGGCGGCGACGAACAGGGATTTCACGCCGTCTGCTGTGGCTTCGACTTGCCAGGTGCCCTCGGAGCCTGTTGCGGGTGGTGAGACTATGGTCGGGCAGGCGGGGGTTTTGACCATCACCGGCATCGCCGGAAAAGAAACGGCGGTGCGCTTGCCCGCCAGCGTCTGCGCCAGCGCGCGCGTGGCGTGCATGATCGGCATCACATAAGGCATCACCAGGCCTTCGATTTCGGCGCAGTCGCCCAGCGTGTAGACATCGGGCGCGCTGGTTTCGAGGTGGCGGTTGGCGACGATGCCGCGGTTGACCTGGATGCCGGCGGTGGCGGCGAGCGTGGTGCGCGGTTTGAGGCCGACGGCGGAGAGCACGACATCGACCCGCAGCACGTTGCCATTGGCGAGTGTGACCGCGTAACCGTTCTCGGTGCGATCGACGGCTTGCACACTGGTGCCGAGATGCCACTGCACTCCGAGCGCGGCGAGTTTCGCCTGCAGCAGCGCGCCGCCTTCCGGCGGCAACAGTCGGCCCAGCGCCTGCTGCGCAATGTCGATGATGTCCACGCCATAACCACTGCTGGCGAGGTCGTTGGCGAATTCACAGCCGATCAGTCCCGCGCCGATGATGGCGACGCGTTTTTTGCCAGCGATGGTGGTGCGGAAGCTTGCATAGTCGTCGAGGTCGTTCACCGTCAATATGCTGCCGGTCGCATTTCCGTCCATAGCCAGGCGAATCTGGTCGGCGCCCAGCGCCAGCACCAGTTTTGAATACGCCAGGGTTTCGTCCCCGATGAGCAGCGTATGCGCTGTAGTGTCGATGGCATCGACGGCGGTGTGCGCACGCACCGTAGCGTTTAATTGTGTCGCCATCTGCTCCGGCGTGTTCAGTGCAATGGATTCCGAGGTTTTTTTCGAGGCCAGCGCATTGGACAGCATGGGCTTGGAATAAAACGGGCTGCTGTCGCCGCCGATGATGATCAGCGGGGTGATGGTGTCGAGTTTGCGCAGTTCCTTGGCGGTGTTGTAACCCGCGAGGCCGCTGCCGATGATGATGATCGGATTCATTGTGTTTCCATTGAAAATCAGCGGTGGATGGTATCAAACGGCGCCATGACCTGCCTTGCTGTATTGCGGGGTACAGCACCCGTCCCGCGGAGTGCGGGACGGGGTATTGCGTGTTGTTCTTGCCAATTGCTTAATTACCTAATTACTTAATTACGGATTTAAGCCGCTTTCAGCACCATTTCGAAGTCGGCCTTGGCAATGCCGCACTCCGGGCAGGTCCAGTCTTCCGGGATGTCTTCCCAGCGCGTACCTGCCTTGATGCCGTGTTCCGGATCGCCTTCGGCTTCGTTGTAAACGTAGCCGCAGACAATGCATTCCCAAGTGCGCAATTCGCTATTCATGTTCATTTTTCCTTGACTCCTTAAGCGTTAACCCGAGCCAGCGTGGCGCGGTAGTGGTTGGCGTGGCGTTCCTCGGCTTTGGCCAGTGCGGCAAAGCGCTTGGCGGCTTTGGCAAGGGTCTGCTGGAAACGCGAGGCGTGTTCCTTCGATTCCTCGATCTGCTCGTCCATTTCCTTCACTGCGGCGTGGTTGCCCTCCTGCTCGGCGAGGTGGCGGAACTGCGGATACATTTCGGTGTATTCGTAGGTTTCGCCGGCAATCGCCATGTCCAGCGCCTTGGCGGGAGTCAGTTCGGTTTTCGGGTAGAGCAGGTCGAGGTGACCGAAGGCGTGCTGCACTTCCTGCGCGGCGGTGTCCTCAAAGACCTTGGCGGTTTCAATATCGCCCTGTTCGTGGCAGATCCTGGCGAAATACATGTATTTGATGTGCGCCATGGATTCGCCGGCGAAGGCGGCTTCGATGTTCTTGACGGTGACGGACTCGGGTTTCATCTGCATCTCCTGTGATTAAAAAGGGCGCGTCTTGCAACGTTTGGAGTGCATTCTGGTCGCCGGCAGCAGATTAATTCAATTGATTGTTACGAATAAATTGATAGTAATTAACTATATAAAGGGTGTGGAAATAAACGTTTGTTTTTAAACATTATTTTTTCTTGATCGGGGTGGCGCCGTGCAGATCACAAGCCGCCACCGCATCGCGGATGATGTCCAGCGCCGCGTTGCGCGGGAAACTCGAGCGCGACGCCAGAACCACCCGGCGGTCGGGCACCGGGCGCGAAAACGGGATATAGGTCAGCAGATCGGCTGCCGTGCGCTTCACCGGCACGGCAGACGCCGGCAGCACGGTCATGCCCATGCCCGAGGCCACCATCAGGCGGATGGTTTCCAAGGAGGAGCCTTCGACGGTTTTTTGCAGTGAGCCCGGCGTGGCGCTGGAGCGGTTCAGCGCCGGGCAGGCATTGAGCACCTGGTCGCGAAAGCAGTGGCCGCTGCCGAGCAGCAGCAGGTTTTCGTTGGCGAGTTCGTCGGCGGGGATGGTTTTGCGCATGGCCCAGGCGTGGGTCTTGGCGAGGGCTACGACAAAAATTTCGTCGTAGAGGGGCGTCACGGTGATGCCGGCTTCGCTGAAGGGGAGGGCGACGATGGCGGCGTCGATATCGCCGCGTTTCAATCGCTCGGACAGTGTTGCGGTGTAGTTTTCCTCAAGAATCAAGGGCATCTTCGGCGCGCGCCGGCGCAGCACCGGGATCAGCTGTGGCAGCAGGTAGGGCGCGATGGTGAAAATGACACCCAGCTTTAGCGTGCCTTCCAGCGGATCGCCGGTGGATTTGGCGATGTTGCGGATTTTTTCGGCTTCTTCCAGCGCGCGCTGCGCCTGCTCAACAACGCGGCCGCCGGCGGGAGTCACCGTCACTTCAGCGGGACCGCGCTCGAAGAGTTGCACCCCGAGTTCTTCCTCGAGTTTTTTCACGGCCACCGACAGGGTGGGCTGGCTGACGAAGCAGGTTTCTGCGGCGCGGCCGAAATGCCGTTCGCGGGCGACGGCGACGATGTAGCGCAATTCGGTGAGGGTCATGGCGCCGGAACTTTACCGGAAACCCCCGGTCTAGTTACTGTGAGCGTTGAGCCGGGCCGCGGTTGATTTTGAATTCCCCGCAAAATCAATGGCCTGTGTAAAACGTGAACAAACGCATGCAAGATCCTCATGGGCGCCTCCCCGGCGCCCATTTTTTTGGGAGGGGTTTTGGGGAGGGAACTGGCGGGGCCCAGCTTCACCCGCCCAGTTCGCGGCCGGTGCCGGACGGAGTTTTCGGCGCCCTGGACGCGCCGCCACGCGTCATGGCGCTGCTCAATCGAGGGTGATCCCGGCCTGCTTGCCGACGTTGGCGATACGGACGCGTTCGGCTTTCATGAACGCACTGAATTCAGCGGGACTCTCCGGAGTGGGGGTCGCGCCGTTTTTGTTCATCAGCGCCCTGACCTCGGGTGTATTCAGCGCAACCATCAGCTCCTTGTGCAGTCGCTGGGTAATCGCTGTCGGTGTGCCTTTCACCACCGTGATGCCCCACCACTGCACGATCTCGTATCCGGGAACGGTATCCGCCATAAGCGGCAGCTCCGGCAGCAGAGGATCACGTTTTGCGCCGGTGGTTGCGAGTACCTTGACGCGGCCGGCGCGGCTATGGGGCATCGCGACCAGAGGTGAGGTGATAATGAACTGGATCTGTCCGCCGATGATGTCGATGAGCGCAGGCCCTGCGCCTTTGTAGGGAACGTGTGCGGTCTTGATCCGCGCCAGCACATCGAGCATGGCGCCGGCCAGATGCGCCGGCGAGCCGTTACCTGCAGAGCCGTAATTGAGGCTGCCCGGTTTGTCCTTTGCCAGTTTGACAAGATCTGCGGCTGAATTGACGCCAAGGCTGGTATTCACCGTCAACACGTTGGCAACCTCTGCGATACGCGACAGCGGTATGAAATCGCGCTCGGCGTCGTAGGGCAGATTGTTTTTCAGCGCCGGTAACGCAGCAAACAGGGTCGAGGTGGCCAGCAGCAGCGTGTATCCATCAGGGGCTGCGCTCTTGACGATTTCCACGCCGATGATGCCGCTGGCGCCGGAGCGGTTGTCGATGATCACCTGTTGCTTCATCTGTTCCGACAGACGGGCGCCGACGATGCGCGCGAGGATGTCCGGCGAACCACCGGGAGGACTCGCCACCAGAAAGCGGATCTGCTTGTTCGGATACCCTTGTGCCGTCGCCGGGACTGCCAGTACCAGCAGAGTGCCGGTGACCATGTAACGCAGGAAATGACGCATAAATTTCTCCTGGTTGTTGTTATTTCTGATTTTGATTCGATTCTTGATTGGCTTGGTGATAGGAGGCCTCGACGCCGGGCGGCGGCGAATAGCGAAAGGTGCCGCGCTTGAGGATCGCATCCTCCCCGCCAAACTTGTCGATCATCGCTTTCTGGTCGGCCTTGGCCAGTTTGTCGGCAGCTTCGGGGTTGACCACCTTGCGCAACGCCTGCTCGCATTCGGCGATGACCGCCTTGTACGCCGGATCACGGCCGAGATCGCGGCGTTCCTCCGGATCATTTTTCAGATCAAACAGCATCGGCGGCACCGTTGCGTAATGGATGTATTTCCATTGACCATGGCGGATCATGAAGGCGCCGCACATCGACGCCGCTGCGTGATATTCGGAGAGGATGGTGCGTGGAGGCACCTTGCCCTGCGCGACATCGATCAGCGATACGCCGGGCAATGTGGCATCGTCGGGATGCGCTTTCGCACCTAGGGCGTGGATAAATGTCTGGAAGCCGTCGGCCAGCGTCACCGGAGTGTCGCAGACATTGCCGGCGGGTACGCCGGAGCCGGCGATGATCATCGGGATGCCGGCGGATTCCTCATACATCGTCGACTTGCCCCACATGCCGCGGGTGCCGAGGTTGTCGCCGTGGTCTGAAGAATAGACCACGCGGGTGTTGTTCATCAGCCCGGTTTCTTCCAGTGTGCGCAGGATTTTGCCGACGTTGTCGTCCATGAACGAAGTCAGGCCGAAATATGCGGTGATCGCGCGGCGCACCATCGGCGCATCGAAAGGATCGTCGTAACACATGCTTTTGCGCATGGCGTCGATGAAGGGGTGATGCGGGCGCTGGTCGTGGTCATACATGTTGGGCCACGGCACGGCGTCTTCCGGATACATGTCGTAGAACTGCGGCGGTGCGATCAGCGGGAAGTGCGGCGACACGAATCCCACGTATAAAGCCCACGGTTTGGCTTTCAGCGCCGGTGCCTTGGTCTTCAGCCACTTCACGGTCTCGGTGGCGATGTCGCGATCATATTTGGTGTATTCCGATTCACCGCGCCCCGCTTCGGGGCCGAGATTGGCCGAGCCCGAACGCCTCGGCAGTTCCTCGCGAATGAGGCCGAGCAGGTCGCCCACGCCGTTGACAATGTGCAGCGGCAGGATTTCTTCATCGAAGCCGTTGCGCTTGGCATCCGAATCCAGGTAATGCAGCTTGCCGATCGAAGCGACGTGGTGACCCTGCGCCATCAGGCGGTGGCCCCAGGTCGGAATTTTGCCGTCGTAGGCAATGGCGTTGTCCCAGTAGCGGATCTTGTGCACGTACTGGCCGGTGGCGAAGGCGGCACGCGCCGGCACGCAGATCGGGCAGTTGGTATATGCGGAGGTGAAGCGCGTGCCGCGGGCGGCCAGCGCGTCGAGGTTCGGCGACTTGATCATCGGATGGCCGGCACAACCGAGCACGCGCTTGTTGTGCTCGTCGGACATGATGAAAATCAGGTTGGTGGCTTCACTCATGATGCTGTTGCTCCTCGCAGCGGAATGTTTCGGATTATTTATATTTTTTGGTGATCAAATCGGCAACACTGGTGCCGGCATCGATGTCGGCCTTGCGTTTGTTGTCGCCGGCGTCGATCCTGCGCGCGGCTTCCAGCACCAGCGCGGCTTTATCGCGCGGGATGAAGGCGACGCCGGCTTCGTCGGCGCAGGCGATGTCGCCGGGTCTGACCTGAATGCCGCAGATCTGCACCGTGCCGTTGATCTCGACGGTCTGTGTGCGCCATTTTCCGGTGATCGGCGTGAAACCCTTGCACCACACCGGCCAGTCCATGCCGCGGTACTGTTCGGGATCGCGCACCGTGGCGTCGACGATGGCGCCAATGAAGCCCTGGCGCTTGGCAATGGTGGCGGACTGGCCACCCATGTTGGAGCAGCCCATCACGCCTTCGATAACCAGCACGTCACCGGGCTCGGCAAGGTTGTGCGCTTCGGTCTCGCCCTGGCCGCTGGTTTTGTCCGTTGCCGCTTTGTGAATCTGCGTGGCGTGCGCAATATTGCGCACCGTCAGCGCCGGGCCGACGATGCGTTTGCCGCTGTTGACCGGCGGCAGTATGTAACCAGGAATCACCGCGACGATGCCGAGTTCATCGCAGGCATCGGACAGGGTGCCGGTGAGGTCTACGAGGTTGCGGAAACCTTCGAGGATTTCAGAGGCGACGCGCGGCAGTTCCAGCATGCGGATGACGTCGCGGGGCAGTTTGCCGAGCGTGGTTTTGGGCATGGCTGCTATTCCTCCGGGTGAGCGGAGAATACTACTACGCGCCGCGGAGGCGGCGCGTAGTAACCCAATCATGTGGACTGCGGGAAAGCCGCGGCTGAATTACTGAAAACGCCGGCCTGAAAAAATCAGGCCCGAACTCTCAGCCGCAGGCCCCGGTAAATCCGCAAGCCGTGCAGTAATCACAACCGTCCTTGCGGATCAGCGTGTGGTTGCCGCATTCATCGCAGCGACGGCCTTTCATCACCTGCGGTGCAGTGCTGCGCTCAGGTGTTTCGAGGATGCCCATCTGCGTCAGCGGTGCGCCGCTGGCGTCGAGGATGCCGAGCATGGTGTAGCGATGCAGGATCAGCCGCGCGACGTAGGCAACGGTCGAGGGGAAGGTGGCCTGCTTGCGTTCGCCCGGCACGAATGCCATGAAGTCGCCCAGCGGTTCCGGGAACTCGAGCAGCTTTTGCAGTTTCATGCCGATCCATGCCGGATCCATGACGCGCATGTCCAGCGACAGGATTTTGCACAGGCCGTCGAGGGCGCGCGGATATTCACCCGACAGCCACATCGAGTACGGCCGCGTGACGCCGGGGTTTTTGCCGTCGCCGGGCAGGGTGATTTCCTTGAGGCCCAGCACGAAGTCGTCCCCGGTGCGCGGGTTCAGCACGTCGACCGTCCACGACATCGTGCCGTCCGTACCGGTTTTCGGTTCTTTCAGCGAGAACATCGCGTCGAACACAGGAGTCAGCGACTGGCCAAACAATGGTGCGCCCGGCGGTGTGAGTCCGCCGAGTTGATCCACGCGCCAGCGCACGACTTGCGCAAATGCGGCGGCAACCGACGGCATGCGTTTGACTGCGCCCAGAGGCGGGAAGGCCATGTCGAAGGGTTCGTCGCCGCCGGCCTTGGCGAGGGTGTCAAGTTTCAGTTGCAGCCAGCCCGGATCGCTGGCGCGCATGTCCATCGACAATGTCTTGGCGACGGCGCCCAGGCCGCGCGGTTGTTCACTGCCGTTGACCCAGACTTCGAATGCCTGTTTGGTGCCGCTTTCGACGCTGCTTTCGACATGGCCGACAAACACGGCGAAGGCGCCGTGCGGATGTTCGATCATGTAGGTCCATGCCGGATTGCCGCCGCTCATTGCCGGACGGCCGGGCCAGCGCAGGCTGGACAGCACGGGGGCGGGCAGGTTCTGGATCAGGATGCGGCGGTTGACGTCGTCGCTGCGGAAATCCTGCGGCGCCTTGTCTTTGCCGGAGGGCTCTACCGACAATACCGAGCCGAGGATGCTGTTCGGGCGGTAGGTGGCGAGACCTTTGAGGCCGGATTTCCAAGCGCGGAAATACAGATCCTGGAAATCACCGTACGGATAATCTTCCGGCACGTTCACGGTTTTGGAGATGCTGGTGTCGATGTAGGGTGCTACGGCGGCGACCATTTCTTCGTGTGCGTTCGCCGAAATCTCGAGTGCGGTGACAAACCACGGCGGCAATTTTTCGGTGTTGCCACCCTGTGCTTTCCACCGCCGCCACGCGTGATCCTCGACCGCGAATTCACGCATGGTGTTGTCGGGCATGCGTTTTTTGCGGGTGTAGGTCCACGAGAACGGCGGCTCGATGCCGTTCGACGCATTGTCTGCAAAAGACAGGCTGATGGTACCGGTGGGCGCGATCGACAGCAGGTGGCTGTTGCGGATGCCCTGTTTGCGGATCACCTGTTTGATGTCTTCCGGCAGGCGTGCGGCGAAACTGCTGCCGCTCAGATACAGATCCGCGTTGAACATCGGGAACGCCCCTTTTTCGCGGGCGATCTCGGCGGATGCGCGATAGGCGTGGTCGCGCATGGCAGCGGAAATGGTTGCCGCCATCTGCCGTGCTTCTGCGGTGTCGTAGCGCAGGCGCAGCATGATCAGTGCGTCCCCCAGTCCGGTGAAACCGAGGCCGACGCGACGTTTGTTCGCGGCCTCTTCCTGTTGCTGTTTCAGCGGCCAGGCGGTGACGTCGAGCACGTTGTCGAGCATGCGCGTGGCAACGGCGACGACTTTGCCGAAGTGTTCGAAATCAAACGTGGCATTTTCAGCAAAAGGCTGCTTGACGAATTTGGTCAGGTCGATCGAACCCAGGCAGCAGCAGCCGTAGGGCGGCAGCGGCTGTTCGGCGCAGGGGTTGGTGGCCTCGATGGTTTCGCAGTAATTGAGGTTGTTGTCCTTGTTCATGCGGTCAATGAAGAGGATGCCCGGCTCGGCGTGATCGTAAGTCGAGTGCATGACCTGTTCCCACAGGTCGCGTGCCGGCACCTTGCGGTAGACCCACAGACCGTCTTCGCGCTGGTACGAGCCGCCGGCCATTTGTTTGGCATTGGGCTTGGCGCGATGGGCGAGTTCCACTTCCTTATTCTGCTCGACGGCTTCCATGAACACGTCGGTGACGCCGACGGAAATGTTGAAATTGGTCAGGTCGCCCTTGTCCTTGGCGTGGATGAAATCCTCGATGTCTGGATGGTCGCAGCGCAGCACGCCCATCTGCGCGCCGCGGCGCGAGCCGGCGGATTCCACGGTTTCGCAGGAGCGGTCGAACACACGCATGTACGACACCGGGCCGCTCGCGTTGGACTGCGTACCTTTAACTGCAGCGCCCTTGGGCCGGATCGACGAGAAGTCATAACCCACACCGCCGCCACGGCGCATGGTTTCGGCGGCTTCCTGAAGCGCGATGTAGATGCCGGGGCGGCCGTCAACGGTCTCCGAAATCGAGTCGCCGACCGGCTGCACAAAACAGTTGATCAGCGTTGCCGCCAGTTGCACACCGGCGGCGGAGTTGATGCGGCCGGCCGGAATGAAGCCGTCTTCCTGGGCCTGCAGGAAGCGTTTTTCCCAAACAGCGCGCTGGTCCTCGGTTTCGGCCTGCGCCAGCGCGCGTGCTACGCGACGGCGCACTTCGGTGATGCTGGTTTCCTTGCCCTTGGCGTATTTCTCGATCAGCGTGTCGCGGCTGATTTCCTGCTCGTTGAGTGCATTCAGTGCGGCGCCGGTGACTGCTTCGTTCATTGCTGGCCTCTCATGCTGCGGCGCGCCGGGCGGAGCCGCATTTTAGTCAAGTTGATGGTTTGCAAGTATGCGCCCTGACGGGTTCGCTGCAAAGTATTCTCGTGGCTTGTTATTAAAGTATGGCGTCCGCATCCACGTACTGGGGATTGGGGTTGCACGCGTCTTCCTGCGCCGGTATGGTGCGGGCTTTTCGCAGCGGCCGCTTGAATTTACGACACATACAAAAGAGGTGACGGCATGTATCAGACCATCCAGTGGGAAATCCGCGATCACACGGGCGTGCTGACGCTGAACCGCCCGGAACGACTCAACGCCATTGATAACGTGATGCGCAGCGAAATCGAACAGGCACTGCGCGCAGCGGAGGCTGATGACGAGGTGTGGACCATCATCGTCACCGGTAACGGCCGGGGATTCTGTTCCGGGGCTGATTTGAAGGCGCGGGCCGAAGCCGAGAAAAGCGGAAACAGCAGCATGAATCCGCAGCCGCTGTTCGAACCGAAGTATTACTACACCATCGTGTTCAGCGAACTGACCAAACCGGTGATTGCCGCAGTCAACGGTGTAACCCGCGGCGCGGGATGCAACATGGTGTTCGCAGCGGACTTCCGCATTGCCAGCGAGCAGGCCAATTTTGGTGTTAATTTCATCGAGCGCGGGCTGATGGGTGAAACCTCGACCTGGACCCTGCCGCGCCTGGTGGGGCATGCGATCGCCACCGAGATCTGTCTGCTCGGTGAACCGTTTGATGCCGCGAAGGCCAAATCCTGGGGTTTACTTCATGCGGTGGTGCCACACGAAAAGCTGTTGGACGAGGCGATGACGCTGGCCCGGCGTATCAATAGCAAGGCGCCGCTGGCGGTGCGCATGACCAAGATGGCACTTCGCCGCGCCTATGACCAGAGCGCCGAGCAGCACCTTGAGATGCAGAACACCATGAACGGCAAGCTGCGCAATACCGGAGATACCCGGGAGGCATTGCGTGCCTTTATCGAAAAACGGCCGCCGGTGTTTCGCGGCGTGTAGTGGCAGGCAGTTTTTTGTTTCGGTCAGAACACGATGCGCGGCGGCAGATATTTCTCGATGATCGGTCGGTAATCTTCCAGCCTGGTGCGCGGCCGGCCAAAGGGCGATTTGCTGAACAGATCGTACATCTGGAATGGCGCGAGGAAGCGTTCGGCATAGTCGCGATCCCGGGCATCCATGTAAGGCGCGCTTTCGCGGGGCGAAATGCCGTGGTAACGCACCAGCCAAGCCACGTGCGGCGGCAGGTAATTCTTCAACCTCGACCAGGTAAGGTCGTCGCAACTCCATTGCAGCGTGCATTGCTCCAGCCCGGCGCCGGGATCAGCCGTAGCCAGCAGACTGTTCATGTAAGTGGCATTCTCGGCCGACTCCCCTTTGAGCATGCAGACCTTGCCGAGGTCATGCACCAATGCGGCCAGCACAAATTCCTCGCGGGCCATGCCGTCGGTGGCCATGGCCTCGATGACCTGCAGAATGTGGATTTCCTGACTGGTGCAGTAGAGACGGTCATCGGCAGTGTCGATGACCCGTGCCATCATTTCGAACAGCGTCCAGGTGGGAATTTCGCCAAACACCGGTTGCTGGTATTTGTGGCGCAATGCCGCGGCTTCCGGGGCGGTCTGCGCAGCGTGACGGGCACGGATCGCGGCGGCATCCCGGGTATAGATCTCGTAAAAGCGCCGGGTCTGCTCGGCGATTCGTTCCGGTGTCCACGGTGCCTGTGGTGTGATGGTTGTCGTTGCCATTGGGTCTATCCAATTAATCCTAGCACAGACGTGGCGCGCCGCACCTTGCCTCGTTAAGGTCCTTCAGCTATCGTGCGTTCCTGATTTTGACTCTGGGTTTGACTCACCTCACATGCTGATCTGCCATGGCTGAAAAGAAACCGAAAAGCGCTTCCCGAAAAACCGGCATGCGCAAGGGACTCACAGCTTATGGCGACGAGGGGTTTTCGCTTTTCCTGCGCAAGGCCTTCGTCAAGGCCATGGGTTATACCGACGACGCACTGGACCGGCCGATCGTCGGCATCACCAACACCTTCAGCGGCTTCAACGCCTGCCACCGCAATGTGCCGGATCTGATCGAGGCGGTTAAGCGCGGTGTGATGCTCGCCGGAGGTCTGCCGGTGGAGTTTCCGGTCATAACATTGCATGAGTCGTTCGCCTATCCGACCAGCATGTACCTGCGCAACCTGATGTCGGTCGATACCGAGGAGATGATGCGCGGTCAGCCGGTCGATGCAGTGGTGCTGATCGGCGGTTGTGACAAGACCGTACCGGCGTTGCTGATGGGTGCGGCCAGCGCCAACGTGCCGTCGATCATGCTGGTCACCGGCCCGATGATCACCGGTGACCACAAGGGTGAGCGGCTGGGCGCGTGCACCGACTGCCGGCGCTTTTGGGGCAAGTTCCGTGCATCTGAAATTTCCGAGCAGGAAATCGGCGAGATCAACAACAAGCTCGCGCCCTCTGCCGGCACCTGCATGGTGATGGGCACGGCGAGCACCATGGCGCTGTGCACAGAGGCGATGGGCATGATGCTGCCCGGCGGCTCCTGCGTGCCGGCGGTGATGGCGGATCGTTTGCGCCAGGCCGAGGCAAGCGGTGCACGCGCGGTTGCGCTCGCTAAAGAGCGCCTGACCCCGGACAAGATCATGACCGTCGAAGCGTTCGAAAACGCACTGCGCGTGTTGTTTGCCGTCGGTGGCTCGACCAACGCGATTGTGCATCTGACGGCGATGGCCGGGCGGCTGGGCATCAAGCTCGATCTCGATGCCTTCGATAAAATGGGCCGCGAAACCCCGGTGCTGGTTGACCTCAAGCCGACCGGACAGGGTTACATGGAGGATCTCTACAAGGCCGGCGGTCTGGCTGTGATCCTGCGCGAACTGAAGCACCAATTGAATTTGAAAGCGCTCACGGTTACCGGCAAGACACTGGGCGAAGAACTTGCCGCTGCACCGCCGGCGTGGGAGCAGAAAGTGGTGCGTCGCTTCAAGGATCCGGTGTTCGCCGGCGGCAGCATCGCGGTGCTGCGCGGCAACCTGGCACCGGGCGGCGCGATCATCAAGCAGGCGGCGATGGATCCGAAACTCACGCGCCATGAAGGTCGCGCGGTGGTGTTCGAATCGCTGGAGGACATGGCGAACCGCGTTGATGATCCCAAGCTCGACGTTAACGCCAATGACATCCTGGTGCTAAAAAATGCCGGACCTAAAGGGGCGCCGGGCATGCCGGAAGCGGGTTATCTGCCGATTCCGAAAAAACTCGCAGCCAAGGGCGTCAAGGACATGGTGCGGATTTCCGATGCGCGGATGAGCGGCACCGCGTTCGGCGCCATCGTGCTGCATGTGACACCGGAATCAGCCATGGGCGGCACGCTTGGGCTGGTGCAGAACGGCGACCGCATCCGGCTTGATGTGCCGGGGCGCAAACTCGAACTGCTGGTGAGTGATACCGAACTCGCGGCACGGCGCAAACGCTGGAAGGCGCCAGCGGCGCGCAAAGATGACAACCGCGGTTACCGCAAATTGTTCATGGATCAGATTACGCAGGCCGATGAGGGCTGCGACTTTTCCTTTTTGCAACCCGAAATCACCACACAGGCTCCCCGCAAGCGATGACTCAACAAAAAAAGACCCGCAGTACAAAACGTAAATTCATTAAAAAACCGTTAAAAAACAATAAGTTAGTTAAAAGCGCCGCCGTCAAAAAAGCGGCCACCAAAAAAACGGCGGTCAAAAAGCTTGTGCCGAAAGTGGCCGTGCGCAATTCGCCGATCCATGGCCGAGGCGTGTTCGCCGTGACCGCGATTGCCAAGGGCGCGCGCATTCTCGAATACACCGGCGAGCGCATGTCGCACGCGAAGGCGGACCGGCTTTATGGCGATTTGCATGACGGCTCTTCGCACACGATGTTGTTTGCAGCGACCGACAAGGTGGTCATTGATGCCACTAAACGCGGCGGGCCGGCGCGCTGGATCAATCATTCCTGTACGCCAAACTGCGAGGCCAGCGAGGAAGAGGGTCGGGTGTTCATTGATGCCATCCGCGCGATCGGTGCGGGCCAGGAATTGGCATACGACTACAACCTGGTGCTGGAAGAGCGGCACACGGCAAAACAGAAGCGCGACCATCCCTGTCATTGCGGCGCGCGCAAATGCCGCCATACCCTGCTCGGGAATAAATAGTCGCAAGAAGCGGGTAATAAGAAACGCTGATAAGAACCGAAAAAACGCCCGCGGCTGATTCAGCCGCGGGCGTTTTTCTCGGGACGCCCCCCAAGGGGACTTCTTTCAGGGCGCCACCCAAGGTGACTTCCTTCGGGGCGCAGTGCGCGCACCTGGCGCGACGCGAAAATGGTGCCGTGGTTGATATGGGCTTCGTGGTTGGCCTCGATGTGGTCGAGGTCGTAGAGGTAGTTGACCATGAAGCCGGCGCCGTTGAGTAAACCCTTCTCCGAAACATCCCCCAGCCAGCGCACGTGTTCGATGCAGGCGCCGTTTCCGAGGTGGAAGCGGGCGACCGGATCCGCGGGCCTGCCCGCGGCATTTTTGGCTTCGAACAGATAGGTCGCCAGCAGGCTTTGTAGTTGTGGACGCAGTTCGGCTGCGGCTGCCGGGTTGGTCTGCCATCCGGGCTGCAGGAGCTGCTGGAGTTCTGGCGCTCCCGGATGCGTGCTTTTCAGCCAGGCCACGAAGCCCGGCACCGGTGACAGTGTGACGAAGTTGCGCAACTGCGGGAAATTGCGTTTCAGGTCGGCGGCGACCTGCTTGATCAGGAAGTTGCCGAAGGTCACACCTTTCAGCGCCCTCTGGCAGTTGGAGATCGAATAAAACACGGCGGTGCGCGCTGATTTGATGTCGAGCGGCGGGCGTCCGTCTGCCAGCAGTGGCGCGATCGCATCCGGAATGTCTACAGTCAGTGCGACTTCGACAAAAATCAGCGGATCGTCAGCCAGCGTCGGATGGAAAAACGCGAAACACTTGCGATCCGGCGGATCGAGGCGCCGCCTCAAGTCGCTCCAGCCGGAGATTTCATGTACGGCCTCATAGCGGATGATTTTTTCGAGCACGACTGCAGGCGTGTGCCAGTCGATCGGGCGCAGCTGCAGGAAACCGCGGTTGAACCAGGAATGGAACAGGTGCTCGAAGTCGGCATCGACCTCGGCAAGCACGGGATATTCGCGCAGCAGTTCGAGCACATCTTCGCGCATGTGCAGCAGGCCGGCGGTGCCGCTGGGCGCGAAATTGAGCCGACGCAGCACTTCCTGGCGGCGGGACTCGGCCGCAGTATGCAATTGCCGGGCGGCTGCCGGACCAGGATGCTCAGTGTAGTGGCGGATCGCAGCTTCGAGGCGCGGGCCATCAACAGAAAACCGTGTGGCGAGTTCGAGCAGGAAATCTAGTTTGCCCTGGGGCGGCAGGGTTGCGTAACGTTCAAGGATGCGCCGCGCCAGCGCGGCACCGGAGGCTTCACCGAGTTCGGAACGCAGGGTTTCTGAGGCCTGTGCGAGCCATTGCTGGATGCGCCGCTCGCGCAGCGTGCGGCCGCGCTGGGCGAGTCCGCGCCAGAGGCGGGCGATCATGCCGCCCGCCGCCGGAACGGTGGCGATGTCAGTCGACTTTGGCACCGGATGCTTTGACGACCTTGCCCCAGGTTTCTATTTCCTGCCTGACGAACTTGTCGAACTCGGCAGGCGACTGTCCGCCCGCCGTCGCGCCGAGGCTTGCCCATACCTTTCTCACCTCGGGCAGTTGCAGCGACTTGGACACGGATTGATACATGCGGTCGAGGATCGGCTGCGGCGTGCCTCTGATGCCCCACAGCGCATACCAGGTGGTGACGTCAACGTTGACACCGGATTCCTGCAGCGTGGGGATTTCGGGCAGGAGTTCCGAGCGTTTGGCCGTGGTCACCGCCAGCGCCCGCAGTTTGCCGACTCTGATGTTCGGTGCCGCGGTGCCCATGCCGTCGAAGGCCATCGCGACTTCACCGGAGAGCAGCGCCGGGGTCAGCGGACCGGCCCCTTTGAACGGTACGTGGACCAGCTTGGTGCCGGTGATCAGGTTGAACAGTTCACCGTTCATGTGATGCGTGGTGCCGTAACCGGCAGAGCCGTAATTGATCTGGCCGGGTGTGCGTTTGTCGAGCGCGATCAGTTCCTTGATGGACTTGGCGGGCACCGACGGGTGCACGACGACAGCGCTCGGTACCGAGGCGGCAAGGGTGACCGGGACGAAGTCCTTGACCAGGCTGTAGCTCAACTTGGTGTACAGCGTTTCAGCGATGGTGTGGTGCACCGCACCCATGAACCAGGTGTAACCATTCCCCGGTGCGCGCGCCGCCACGTTGGCGCCCAGCGTGCCGCCGGCGCCCCCAAGATTTTCGATCAGCACCTGCTGTCCAAGGTCTTTGGGCATGACTGCCGCCAGTGGCCGTGCGAAGGCGTCGGTGCCGCCTCCGGCAGGGAAGGGATTGATGATACGTACTGCGCGGGTCGGCCAGGCTTCCTGTGCTGCAGCGAGTCCGGGCAGCGCGGCGGCACTGAGTGCCGCCATGCCCAGCACCAGCAACTTCCCGCTTTTCTCCATTTTCTTCAACATGAGCTCCTCCGATCGATTTTGGTATGTGGTGGCCCATTTTATGGAACTTGCCGGCGCTTGTATATCCGGCAAGGGGGGCTACGCAATCGGCGGATTTCAGGTCGCGGGAGGAGTGGATTCCCGACGGTTGCGCATCCAGTCGGCGGTGCCGAAGAAGGCTTTCAGCAGGCCGGCGCGCAGGGGTTCAGCTATGCCGGTGTCTTCCATCGCCTGCAGCATGCAGGCCAGCCAGGCATCGCGTTCGGCGATACCAATGGCAAACGGCAGGTGGCGTGCCCGCAGCATCGGGTGGCCGTATTTTTCGACGTACAGCGGCGGGCCGCCGAGCCAGCCGGAGAGGAACAGGTAGAGTTTTTCGCTGGAGCCGGCGAGATCCTGCGGATGCAACTTGCGGATGCCGTGGTATTCCGGCACTCCGTCCATCAGCTCGTAGAAGCGATCGACGAGGCGGCGCACGCCGGCATCGCCGCCGAGCAGGGCGTACGGCGTGTCGTCTGCCGGCGCCGGACTGCTCATGGCCTCAGGCGGCGGTAGCCTGTTCAGTCTTGTTCGCTCGCTTGCGGTCGTGTTCGTTCAGATGGCGTTTGCGGATGCGTATCGACTTCGGGGTGATTTCAACCAGTTCGTCGTCGGCGATGAATTCAATGGCTGATTCCAGCGTGACCTGCACCGGCGGTACCAGGCGCACGGCTTCGTCGGTGCCGGAGGCGCGCACGTTGGTCAGCTGCTTGCCCTTGATCGGATTGACGACGAGGTCGTTGTCGCGGCTGTGGATGCCGATGACGATGCCGGTGTACAGCGGGTCACCGGGACTGACGAACATGCGTCCGCGCTCCTGCAGTTTCCACAGCGCGTAGGCGACCGCGGTGCCGTCCTCGGCGGAGATCAGCACACCGTTGCGGCGTTCTTCCATGTCGGGCTTCAACGGGCCGTAGTCATCGAACACGTGGCTCATGATGCCGGTGCCGCGCGTCATGGTCATGAAATCGGACTGGAAGCCAATCAGGCCGCGCGCCGGAATGCGGTAGTCGAGACGTACCCGGCCCTTGCTGTCGGACTGCATGTCCTGCAGGTCGCCGCGGCGCGAGCCCAACGCTTCCATCACCGCGCCCTGGTTGGTTTCGTCGACGTCCACCGTCAGCATTTCGTACGGTTCCTGTTTCTCGCCGTTGATTTCGCGCAGCACGACGCGCGGCCGCGACACCGCCAGTTCGTAGCCTTCGCGGCGCATGTTTTCAAGCAGGATGGTCAGATGAAGTTCGCCGCGCCCCGAGACTTCGAACACATCGGCATCGGCGGTTTCGACCACTTTGAGCGCGACGTTGCTCATGGTTTCGCGCTGCAGGCGTTCGCGCAGCTGGCGGCTGGTGACGAATTTGCCTTCGCGGCCGGCGAGCGGTGAGGTGTTGACCTGGAAATTCATGGTCAGCGTCGGCTCATCAACTTTTAACATCGGCAGAGCTTCCAGGCACTCGGGGTCGACCAGCGTGATGCCGACGCCGACTTCATCAATACCGTTGAGCAGCACGATGTCGCCAGCCTGAGCTTCGGTGATGATGACGCGTTCAAGGCCGCGAAAGCCCAATACCTGATTGACCTTGGCCATCACCGGGGTCGAACCGGGCCCTTTGAGGGCCGCGACTTGCTGGCCGGGGCGGATGCGGCCGCGGTTGACGCGACCGATGCCGATTTTGCCGACATAGCTGGAGTAATCGAGTGAGCAGATCTGCAGTTGCAGCGGGCCGTCGGGGTCATCTTCGCGCATCGGCACATATTTGAGGATGGCTTCGAACAGCGGGTCCAGCGTGCCTTCACGTACTTCCGGTTCGGTACCGGCATAACCATTCAGCGCCGAGGCATAAACCACCGGGAAATCGAGTTGTGCTTCGGTGGCGCCAAGTTTGTCGAACAGGTCGAAGGTCTGGTTGACCACCCAATCGGCGCGCGCGCCGGGGCGGTCGACCTTGTTGACCACCACGATGGGTTTCAAGCCAAGCGCCAGCGCTTTGCGGGTGACGAAACGGGTCTGCGGCATCGGGCCTTCGACGGCATCGACCAGCAGCAGCACGCCGTCGACCATCGACAGTACGCGTTCGACTTCGCCGCCGAAATCGGCATGGCCGGGGGTGTCGACGATGTTGATCAGCGTGCCTTTCCAGGTGACCGCGCAGTTCTTGGCAAGAATGGTGATGCCGCGCTCGCGCTCGAGGTCGTTGGAATCCATCACGCGCTCGGCAATCTGCTCGTGTGCGGCGAAGGTGCCGGACTGGCGCAGCAGTTTGTCGACGAGGGTGGTTTTGCCATGATCGACGTGGGCGATGATGGCGATGTTGCGTAGCGGGCGTTGCTCGGTGGCGGACACGGGATGGGGCCTTGAAAAAAGGGGCGGATTGTAGCATGCGCACTCCGCTATTACCTTGAATTTTTTGACTTTTCCCTGCAATGGCGGCCGGTGTGAAAGGGACTTTTCCTCTGATGGATCACAAAAAACCTCGCACTATCCGGCACTTGCGGGTATAGTGCCGGCACCTTGCAGCGACGTTTTCAGTTGTTGTGCGTTGCAAGATGCATCTGTCCCTGACCCCTTCGATTTCAGCTCCCTTCTCTGAAAAGCTGCTTCCGCCACGGTTAGCGACGATACCCGTGCGCCGGTGGCCGCAGCCGCGACTCTGATGTCGCAGCTCGCCTAAGCAGCAGTGGCATTTCCTGCGCGTTTTGTTTTATTGGTGAATGCTGAACCAGCATTTTGGCTACAGAGCTTATTGCCCTGTGCCTTGAGTGCGGCTGTTCAGTTGATCTGCTTTTTGAAAGTAATCACTCATGTCTTTTGACTCATTGAATCTGAATCCCGCCCTTGTGCAGGCCCTGGCCGCCGCGGGTTATACCGAACCGACTCCCGTGCAGGCGCAGGCCATTCCCGCCGCGCTGACCGGCTTTGACCTGATGGTTTCGGCCCCTACCGGTACCGGCAAGACCGCAGCCTTCGTGCTGCCCGCACTGCAGCGCCTGGCGCTGGCGCCGGTCAAAAACGGCCGCGGTCCGCGTGTACTGGTGCTGACGCCGACCCGCGAACTCGCGGTGCAAGTGACTGATGCCGTCGACAAATACTGCAAGTTCCTGCGCCATATGCGCACTGGCACCATCCTGGGCGGCATGCCATACCCGAAACAGCGTCGCCTGCTCGAGCAATCGCTGGACGTGCTGGTGGCGACGCCCGGCCGGCTGATCGATTTCATCGACCAGGGCAAGGTTGATTTTTCGCGCCTCGAACTGCTGGTGCTCGACGAAGCCGACCGCATGCTTGACATGGGCTTTATCGAGCCGGTCAAGCGCATCGCCGCGAAAACCCCGGGCAATCGCCAGACCATGCTGTTCTCGGCGACGCTCGATGGCAACATCGCGAAACTTGGCCGCGAACTGCTGCGCGATCCGAAGCTGATTGCGGTAACCGCACCCAAAGAACAGCACGAAAACATCCTGCAACGCCTGCATTACGTCGATGACGGCAGCCACAAGCACCGTTTGCTCGACCACGTGCTGCGTTCGGAAGAATGCAATGCACAGTCGATTGTCTTTACCGCGACCAAACATGGCGCAGATCGCCTGGCAGACAAGCTCTTTCACGCGGGACATGAAGCGGCTGCCCTGCACGGCAACATGAACCAGTCGCAACGCAATCGCACGCTGGCGCGTCTGCGCAGTGGCGCGGTCAAAGTGCTGGTGGCCACCGATGTCGCCGCGCGCGGTATCGACGTCGCCAGCATTTCGCATGTGTTCAATTACGATCTGCCGAAAGTGGCCGAGGACTATGTGCACCGTATTGGCCGCACCGGCCGCGCCGGCGCCACCGGCACAGCGATTTCATTTGCGTCTTCCGAAGACGTGCGCCAGCTGAAACAGATCGAGCATTACATCGGCCGCACCATCGAACGCTGGAGCGTGCCGGGTTTTGAGGCGAAAAACCCGATCCGCAGCGACGGCGGTAGTGGCAAACGCACCGGTCGTCCGGGTCCGGGCGCACGCCGTGGCGCGCCGCCGGCGCGTGATGCACGCGGTCGCGGCGGTTTCCGTTCGGACAACAACCGGCGCAGTGCCGGCGGTTCGCGCTAAGCGCGGCTGCAGCTCATCAGTAGTATTGTGGCGGGGTGAGACTATCCCGCTGCGGCGACGCGCGACAGACGGTTTGTTGCGCGTCGTTTTACAATGGCAGTGCAGACAAATTAAAAATGTATTTTTTTCCTGAGAAATCAATATGTTACGTTTAATCGCTGTTATAGCAGCAGTGCTGGCTACCGTGACCGGCGTCGCTGCACAGGACTACCCGACGCGGCCGGTGTCAATAATTGTGCCGTTTGCGGCCGGAGGCCCGACCGACACGCTGGCGCGCAACCTGGCGCAGCACATGACCAAGACGCTAAAGCAGCAGGTGATCGTTGAGAATCGTGTGGGAGCCGGCGGTACGCTGGGCGTGGGCGTGATTGCCAAGTCGAAGCCCGACGGCTACCAGATTCTGCTGCACCACATCGGCATGTCCACCGCGCCGACGCTGTATCGCAAGCTGCCGTTCAACCCGCTGACCGATTTTGAATACATCGGCCAGGTGGCCGACGTGCCGATGACACTGATTGCGCGCACCGGCCTGCCACCAGACAATTACAAGGACTTCGTCAACTACGTCAAGGCGAACAAGGACAAGCTCAACATGGGTAATGCCGGCCTGGGTGCAGCCTCTCACCTCTGCGGTCTGCTGTTCATGTCGCGTATCGAAGCCAACATCCAGACCATTCCCTACACTGGTACCGGCCCGGCGATGTCGGCGCTGATGGGCAACCAGATTGATCTGATGTGCGATCAGACCACCAATACCACCGGGGCGATCCAGTCCGGCCGGGTGAAGGTGTTCGGCGTCACTACCAAAAAGCGCGTCCCGTCGCTGCAGTATGTGCCTACGCTGCATGAGCAGGGGCTGAAGGATTTCGAGGTTGCTGTCTGGCACGGGCTTTATGCTGCGAAGGGCACGCCCAAGCCGGTACTCGACAAACTGAACGCGGCTCTGGTGGCTGCGATCAAGGATCCGCAGTTCAAGGAGTCTCTGGCGAAACTCGGTGCTGAGGCGGTGACGCCGGATCGTGCGACGCCGGAGTCGCTGGCGAAACACCTGAAGGCAGAAATCGACAAGTGGGGGCCGATCATCAAGCGGGCTGGTGTCTACGCCGACTGATCGCTGCCTCACCCGTTAAATCCCCCGCTGCCGCAAGGTGCCGGGGGATTTTCTTGCTTATCAGCATGGCTGTGCGCATTGATTTTCATCCATGCTGCCATTACAGTAGCCTGCTTTCACTGTGGCAAAATAATAATGAAATTTAGCGGGGAGATTGCAGTCGCGGCATCACGCGACGCCGTGTTCGAAAAATTGCAGGACATCCATTTTTTTGCATCCTGCATCGATGGTGTGCGCGATCTGGTGCCGCTCGACGAGCGGCGTTTTGATGCGGTGCTTGAGACCAAGGTTGCCTATATGACCTTCAAGTTCAAGGTCACCGTGGAGCTGACCGAGGTGGTGTCGCCGGAACTGATCGCTGCCAAAATCGAAGGCGCGCCGATGGGGCTGGTCGGACGGCTGACCGCGACTTCATCGACGCGGCTGATTGCAGCGGGTGATCAGACCACCATCCAGTATGAAATCGATACCGCACTGACCGGCAAGCTGGGCAGCATCGGACAGCCGGTACTGAAAGCCAAAGCAAAAGACATGGAAAAACAGTTTGCGAAAAATCTGGGCGCGGCCTTTGCGACTGCGCAGGGGGCGGCATGAGCCCGTTTGAGTTGGCCGAACCGCGGTCGCTGAAAGCGGCATTGAAAATTCTTGATGCCAATGACCCGTCGGTGCGCGTCTTCGGCGGCGGAACTGCGCTGATGCTGATGATGAAGGCGGGGGTGTTCCAGCCGACGCGGCTGATCAGCCTGCGCGGCATCGAAAAGCGCTATGCCAAAGTGACGTCGGGCCAGGACGGCAGCCTGCACATCGGTGCGCTGATCACCCTGAGTGCGCTGGGCCGTACGGCCATGGTCAAAAAACGCGCGCCGGTGATTGTTGATGCGCTGCGCACGCTTTCCAATGTGCGGGTGCGCAATGTCGCCACGCTGGGCGGGCACCTGGCACACGCCGATCCGCACATGGATCTGCCGCCGGTGCTGATTGCGCTGGGCGCACAGGTGGTGACTGCGGCGACTACAGGTTCACGCACACTGGCGGTTGCTGACCTGCTGACCGGTTATTTCGAAACCGCACTGGCACCCAATGAACTGATCAGTGAAATCATCGTGCCGTCCCAGACCGGATGGCGCTCGGCCTATATCAAGCTGACCACGCGCGCCGCCGATGACTGGCCGACGCTGGGTATCGCGGTATCGCTGCAGACCGACGGCAAGGTCATACAGGATGCGCGGTTCGTGGTCAGCGCCGCCACTGAAAAACCGCTGCGACTGCCGTCGGTGGAGACGGCACTGCGCGGTGCGACCATCAGTGATGCCGTGCTGGCACGGGTGGGTGAGGCGGCTGTGGCAGAAGCGGAACTGACGGGGGATGCCCATGGTTCGGCGGCGTACAAGACCGAACTGCTGCGGGTGTATGCGGGTCGTGCGGTACGCAAGGCACTGGCCGCTTAAGAAAATTCAGGAGCACAGGTTTTGGCAATTACATTGGGCAAGAACAACAGCGGCGCGGCCGAATTTTCGTCCGTCGGCCGGTCGATTCCCCGCGTCGAAGCGCGGGCCAAGGTCACCGGCAAAGCGGAGTATGTGCACAACCTGCGCTTGCCCGGCATGTTGTACGGCAAGGTCTATCGCAGCACGGTGGCGCATGCGCGCCTGCACAGCATCGATGTTGCAGCGGCGCAGGCGATGCCCGGTGTGCATGCCGTGTACACCGCGGCTGACATTATCAAACTGATTCCCGAGCCTTATTACGGCCCGGCTTTCCACGACCAACCGATCCTGGCGATCGACAAGGTACATTACGTCGGCGAACCGGTGGCGCTGGTGCTGGCCGCTGATCCGCATGTTGCCGAGGCGGCGGCGCAGTTGATTGTTGCCGAGTACGAAGAATTGCCGGCGGTATTCGACGAAGTCGAAGCCATGACCTCGAAAGCTGTGGTACACGAGGTTCTGAAGCCGGCGGGCACCTTTCCCGACCTGAAACACCTCAAAGATAAACGCGACACCAACATCGCGCTCGATTTCCATCTGCGCCGCGGTGACGCGCAGAAGGCCTTTGCAGAGGCCGACTATGTGTTTGAACATACCTTCCGCACCCAGCAGGTGCTGCATCTGCCGCTGGAGCCCTTTGTTACGGTGGCCGATCCCACGCCGAACCAATTGGTGATCCACACTGCGTCGCAAAGCCCGTCGTTCGTTCGCATTGAAATCGCGCGCCTGCTCGGCTGGCCGGAAAACAAGGTGCGGGTCAAAGTGCCGTACCTGGGCGGCGGCTTCGGCGCCAAGCTCTATATCAAGCTCGAAGCGCTGGTGTCGGCTGCGGCGCTGATCGCGGGACGGCCGGTGAAAATTGCGCTGACCATGGAAGAGCAGTTTTACACGCTGACCAAGCATGCGACGACACTGCGCATCAAGAGCGGCGTCAGCAAGGACGGGAAAATCACCGCCCGCGAGTGCGAGGTGTGGTGGAATGGCGGCGCCTACGCCGACATCGGCCCGCGGATCACGCAGAAATCCGGGTTCACTGCGGCGGGACCGTACGACATCGACCATGTCAGCATCGACTCCTATGCGCTGTACACCAATCTGCCGCCGGCCGGTGCGCTGCGCGGTTTCGGTATCCCGCAACTGGTGTGGGCTTACGAAAGCCATACCGACTTGATTGCCAAAGGACTGAACATTGATCCGTTGGCGATCCGCCGCAAGAACATCCTGCGCGAGGGCCGGCCGCAGGCCACGGGCACCGTGATGCGCGATGCCGGCATAGCACCGGTACTGGAGTGCCTGGCGCAACGCATGGCCTGGGAAAAACCCTTCGATCAAGGCTCCGGCACCATCCGCCGCGGCCGCGGCATCGCCATCGGTTTCAAGGCGAGCATTTCGCCGACGACTTCGGTGGCCATCGTCAACGTCGGCGCCGACGGCAGCTGCATGGTCCATTGCAGCACCGTCGACATGGGGCAGGGCTCGGATACTGCCATGGCGCAGATCGTCGCCGAAGCGCTGGGCATCCCGGTGGCCTCTGTGACGCTGGTGCATCCCGATACCGATGTCACGCCCTACGACATGGCGACGCTGGGTTCGCGCTCGACTTATCACATGGGCCATGCCGTCAAACTCGCCGCTGAAGATGCGCGCGACAAGCTGCTCGCTCTTGCGCGTGATGTTGGTCTGTCAGCAGAAACCACGCCGATCCCGGACATTTTTCGCAAAAAATACGGCATGCAGGCCGGCAACATCGTCGGCATCGGCAGTTTCATTCCGCCGTATACGCCGCCGGAGCCGGGCACCGGACTGACCCAGGACGCAACGCCGTTCTGGATGATCGGCGCCACCGGCGCCGAGGTTGAAGTCGATACCGAAACCGGCGAATTCAAGATCACGCGGCTGGTGAACCTGGTCGATGTCGGCCGCCCGGTGAATCCGGCGATTGTTGAAACGCAGATTTCCGGCGCGACCATCATGCAGCTCGGCTTCACGCTGTCCGAGCGCATGGATTTCGACGCGGGGCAGGTGACCAATGCATCGCTCGCCGATTACAAGATTCCCGGCATCCGCGACATACCGGCAGTCATGGAAAACGAAGCTGTCGACATGGTGCAGAAATCCGGGCCGTTCGGCGCCAAGGGTGTCGGCGAGAGCGGCACCTTTGGCGTGTCTCCGGCGATCGCCAGCGCGATCGATGATGCGGTCGGTGTGCGGCTGACCAGTTTGCCGCTGACTGCGGAAGCGGTTTATCGAGGGTTGCGCGCGAATGCGGGCAAGCCGCTGAAAGGTTGAGCATGACAACAACACACAAAAATATTTCCTTTCAGTTGAACGGCCGTCCGGTCACGGTGCATGCCGGCAACCATCAGAACCTGGTCGAGTTGCTGCAGGGACAGGGCCTCTACGGCGCGCGCGAGAGTTGCGGGCAGGGCTTGTGCGGCTGCTGCACGGTGGTGGTCAATGGCACGGCAGTATCGGGTTGTCTGACCATGGCGACGTTGGTCGATGGTGCCGATGTTCGTACGATCGAAGATGCTCAGGCCGACGGCCAGCTCGATGCCGTGCAGCAAGCCTTCATCGACGCTGGCGCCTTCCAGTGCGGCTTCTGCACCCCCGGCTTTATCCTGATGACGCGGCAACTGCTGGATGCGCATCCGAATCCGACCGAGGATGAAATCCGTCATTACCTGGCGGGCAACCTGTGCCGCTGTGCGGCTTATACTGAAATCATCAAGGCCGTGCGGCTGGCGGCGAAAAAACGCAAGGGCTGATTATGAAACGTCCTGCCGGCAATCCCCTCGATCTGCGCGCCTGGCTGGACACCGCCCGTTCGCTGGGTGAATTAAAGGACGTGCGCGGCGCTGACGCCAAGCTGGAACTCGGCGCGATCAGTGAACTCAACGTCAAGATTGAAGGCGCGCCGGCGCTGCTCTTTGACGATATCCAGGGTTACCCCAAGGGCTTCCGCGTGGTCACCTGCACCACGGCCAGTCCGGCGCGGCTGTCCTCCATCCTGCGCCTGCCGGTGGAGCGCAATCATCACGGCCTGGTGCAGAAGCTGCGCGGGCTGCCCAAGGGTTGGCAGGCGGAAGCGGCGAAATATGAACCGGTGGTGGTCGAGACCGGTCCGGTGCTGGAGAACATCCAGTCGGGCAAGGACGTCAATATCAACATTTTCCCGTCGCCGCTGTGGCATGAAAAAGACGGCGGGCCGTATATTGGCACCGGCTGCTGCGTGGTGACCAAGGATTTCGATTCCGACTGGGTCAACGTCGGCACCTACCGCGTGATGGCGCATGACAAAAACCATGTCGGTCTGGACATGATTCCCGGCAAACACGGCGCGATTCAGTACGACAAGTACATGCAAGCCGGCAAGCCGTTCCCGGTGGCCATCGTCATTGGCTGCGATCCGCTGGGTTTTCTGATCTCCGGCATCGAAGTGCCGTTCGGCATGTGCGAATACAACTACATCGGCGCCATCCTCGGCGAACCGGTGGCGGTGGTGCACGGTGAACTGACCGGGTTGCCGATACCGGCGGGTGCTGAAATCGTGCTCGAGGGTTACTGCCATCCCGGTGACGTCAAGATCGAAGGTCCATTCGGCGAGTTCCACGGCTATTACCCGGGCAAGGAAGGCACCGCACCGGTAGTGACCATTGAACGCGTGTATTACCGCAATGATCCGATCATCGTCGGCAGCCCGCCGGCCAAGCCGCCGAATGATTATTCCTACTCCAAGGCAGTGATGCGTTCGGCGCTGCTGTTTGATGCGCTGATCGCCGCGGGCGTGCCGGACGTGGTTAGCGTGTGGGCGCATGAAATCGGCGGCGCGCGCATGTTCAATGTGGTGGCGATCAAGCAGCGTTATGCCGGTCACGCGCGCCAGGCCGGTCACATTCTCAACCAGTGCGGCGTCGGCGCTTATATGTCGCGCTACACCGTGGTGGTCGATGAGGACATTGATCCATCGAACCTGCAGGAAGTGATGTGGGCGGTGGCGACGCGCACCGATCCCGAGATCGACATCGACATCATCAAGCGCGGCATGGGTTCAAAAAACGATCCGATGTTCGTCGCTTACCGCTACAACGCGCCGTACAACTCCAAAGCCATCATCGACGCCTGCCGGCCGTACGACCACCTGCACGAATTCCCGGCGGTGGCCGAAGCCAGCAAGGAACTGCAGGAAAAAGTAAAAGCCAAGTGGACAGACCTGTTCTGATAAAAATGTTTAATGGAGGAAGCACCATGACCCGATTTACCGCGCTGCTGGCCGCAGCCGCATTCGCCACGGCAGCCCATGCCGCCGACTACCCGAGCAAACCGATCCGCGTGCTGGTGCCGTTCGCGCCCGGCGGTGTCGTCGACACCTCGGCGCGCATCCTGACCAACAAGATTGCCGAGGAAAAGGGCTGGCAGTTCGTCGTCGACAACCGGCCCGGCGCCAACGGTTTTCTCGCTACCGGCACCACCGCCCGCGCCACTGCCGACGGCTACACGCTGCTCGCCGCGCACACCGGTGAGATGTCGGTGAACCCTGTCCTGTTCAAGACCATGCCCTATGACGTCGAGCGCGATTTCACGCCGATCATCATGGTCAGCGACGCGCCGATGCTGGTGGTGGTCAATGCCGCTTCGCCGTTCAACACGCTGAAGGACCTGATTGCCGGCGCAAAAGCCAAGCCGGGCCAGCTGACCTTCGGTTCGCCCGGCACCGGCTCGGTCAACCACATGGCCACCGAATGGCTGATCAATGCCGCGGGTGCGAAAGCGCTGCATGTGCCGTACAAGGGTGGTGCGCCGGCGGTGACGGCCGTCGCTGCCAACGAAGTGGTGTTCACTGTCGCGGGACTGCCCGGCGTGTTGCCGCACTTGATGGCGAAGCGGGTGAAAGTGCTGGGCGTGACCACGGCGAAACGTTCGCCGCAGGTGCCCGATTACATGTCGGCGCAGGAAGCCGGCATTCCCGGCGTCGACGCGTCGATCTGGGTCGGGCTGTTTGCACCCAAGGGCACACCGAAGGATGTGGTGGCGAAGATTTACCAGGCCTCCGCCGATGTGCTGAAAAATCCCGACGTTAAAAAGCGTTATGCCACGGTCGGCGGCGCAGAAACAACAACCATGGGCACGGCGGAATTCACTCTGCGCATCCGCAGCGAACTGGAGCGCTACAAAAAAGTCGGTGCACAGATCGGCATCGAGCAGCAGTAAGCGCGGATCAAGTGTATGTAAAAAATGGCCGGGTCATCCCCGGCCATTTTATTTAAGTATTTGATTTTATTGATAAATTAGTCGGCGGCTGAATGTCCTCCGCTGGCGTAACGCATCAAGCCGCCGGCCTGCCGAGCCTGCCCTGATGAAAATCCACAAACGCCTGGCGGATTTCGTCATTGGTATTCATCACAAACGGACCGTGGCCGACGATGGGCTCGTTCAGCGGTTCGCCGCTTAACAACAACACTTTGGCCTCCGTGCTGGCGGCGATGGTAATGTCACCGGCGCCCAGCTCGAACACCACCACCTCATCGACGCTGGCAGTCTCAGCATCATTGACGAGCACAGTGCCCTGCAGCACCACCAGTGCCAGGGTATGTCCGTCAGGCGGCGGCAGCACGACTCGACCGCCGGCATTCAGCCGCAGATCCCAGACATTGATCGGCGTGAAGGTGCGCGCAGGTCCCTGATGGCCCTGATAGTCGCCGGCGACCACGCGCAGCACGCCGGCGTTGCCGTCCAGCGTCACCGCCGGGATGTCGCGATTGAGCAGCGTCTGGTAACCCGGTAGCGCCATTTTCGAACGCGCTGGCAGGTTGACCCAGAGCTGCGCCATTTCCATGGTGCCGCCGCTGCGCGTGAAATCGGGCGAATGATATTCCTCGTGCAGGATGCCGGATGCCGCCGTCATCCATTGCACATCACCGGCGCCGATGCGGCCGCCGTTGCCGGCAGAATCGCGGTGCTCCAGTTCACCCTCATAGACGATGGTGACGGTTTCAAAGCCGCGATGCGGATGCTCACCGACGCCGCGCTGCTGATCCGTCGGTGTGAATTTTGCCGGCCCGGCATGATCCAGCAGCAGAAAAGGACTCAGTTCGCGGCCCAGGCCGTCGTACGAAAAGATCGAGCGCACCGGGAAACCGTCGCCCACCCAGTGGGGTTCGCCGGCACGATGGATTTCGCGGATTGCTCTCATGCTGTTTCTCCGGGTTGGGTCGGTGGCCATGGCTGCATATGGCGGTTCTGCGCAGGATATTCAAGCCCTGCAGGCAGACTCAGCCAGCCGTCAGCGCGTCAGGTCGTAGATCCGTAAGCCGTCGACGGGTATCAGTGCCTTGGCCCAGTCGGCATGGGCGCAGGTGCGGCGCACATCCTCCAGTCCGGCCTCCCACAACTGGCGCACCGTGGCACGGGAGAATTCGTAATCCTTGGAATGGGTGGAGTGGCCGAAGCGGCGGTTGATCAGGTGGGCGATGGTGATCTGCCGTTTGCGGCCGATGCGCTGCTGCAGCATTTTGTAATCCGCATCTTGATGCAGCTCAGGCGGAATTTTTTTCAGCAGGCGATCGAGTGCCTGGCGCATGTTTTCGAGTTCCTGTCCGCGTTTGGTGTTGAAGCGCGTTTTGCTTGAATACTGGATGTCCTTGGCGCGTTCCTGCACCTGGTCGAGATTTTCCGGGAGTTCGCCGCGGGCGCTGAACAGATCGACCTGAACGATCAGCGCGCTGATGTCCAGCCCGTCGTCGAGCACGTACCACAGCGGCGAGTTGGACACGATGCCGCCGTCCCAGTATTGCTTGCCGTCGATGGTGACGGCGGGGAAGCCTGGCGGCAACGAACCGCTGGCGATGATGTGTTCAGCCTTGATTTCTCCGTCGCGGCTGTCGAAATAGACCGAATTGCCCGTCGCCACCTGCACGGCACCGACGCTGAGCCGCACGCCTTTGCGCTGGTTCAGCAAATCGAAATCGACCAGTTCATTGAGTGTTTCACGCAGCGGCGAAGTGTCGTACAGGCTGAGCGCGCCGGGTGAGCCGTTGGGCGCGAAAATGGGCGGTGGCAGGCGCGGCGAGAAAAAACCGGGTACGCCGAACATGGCCGCGGCCAGCGAACTGAAGCGGTTCAGTCCGACGCGCAACGGATCGAATTGCGCGAGCCCGCCGGTCAGCGGGATGCCGGATGACACAAGGTCCCAGAATTCACGCAGGCGCTTGAGCCTGCGCTCCGGTGGATTGCCGGCAATCAGCGCGCCGTTGATCGCACCGATCGACACTCCGGTGACCCAGTCCGGCGCGATGCCGCGTTCCGTCATGCCTTCGTAAACACCGGCCTGGTAGGCGCCCAGCGCGCCGCCGCCCTGCAGTACCAGCACTGTGTGATCGTGTCGCTTCATGTTCTGTCCCGTTGATGGCATGGATGAATATCGTTGGAGTTATATCCTACAGCGCTCTTGACGATTGTTTAAGTATCTGATTTTTTTGATAATCTTCGTGGGTTCCTATGCGCCACTGGCAGGGCGGCGAACTCTGGTGCCGGTGAATGGGTACATAATCGCTATCTCAATCCGTACTCCGAAAAATTTTTCTTTACAGGAATTCCACATGACCATTTCCATGTACCAAGTGAGCGTCCCGCGTTTCGTCAACATCCTGACCAACCTGTCCGCCATTCTCGACAAGGCGCAGGCCCACGTCGATGCGACCAAAATTGATGCCACGGCGTTGACCACTTATCGCTTGTTCCCCGACATGTTTGCGATGGCGCGCCAGGTGCAGATCGCCTGTGATACCGCCAAGGGTGCAGTGGCGCGGCTGGCCGGGGTGGACATCCCCGTCAACGAAGACACCGAGCAGACATTGGCCGAACTGAAAAAAAGGATCGCTACGACCATCGCCTTTGTGCAGTCGATCCAGCCCGAACAGATTGATGGCAGCGAAGACAACGAGATTACGCTTCGGCGCGGCGAAAAAAGCACCACCTACAAGGGCATGCAATTCCTGCTCGGCCACGCGCTGCCGAATTTTTATTTTCATGTCGCGACGGCTTATAACATCCTGCGCCACAACGGGGTGCCGGTCGGCAAGCGCGACTACCTCGGTAATCCGTAATAAATACTTTAAAAATCAATAACTTATAAATTTATATTGGAGGGGCGTGATGCATAAACTGATTACTGCTGCGCTGGTCGCGACGCTGGGTTGCAGCGGATTTGCAGTTGCGCAGGAGAAGTATCCGAACAAGCCCATCCGCATGATCGTGGGCTACGCTCCCGGCGGCGGCAGCGACATCATGGGCCGATTGATCGCGCCGCAAATCACCGAGGCGCTGGGCCAGCAGGTCATTGTCGAGAACCGCGCCGGCCAGGCACAGAACATCGCTGCCGAATTCATCATCCGGCAGCCGGCCGACGGCTACACGCTGTTCTTGAGTTCAGCAGCGCTGGGCGTCAATGCCAGCCTCTATCCCAAGCTCAATTACGACCCGGTGAAGGACTTCGTGCCGATCGCCGTGTTCGCGACCAGCGCCAACCTGCTGGTTACGCATCCGTCGCTGCCGGCGAAGACCGTCAAGGAATTCATCGCGGTCATCAGGAAAAATCCGGGCAAGATGAATTTTTCCTCGTCGGGCAGCGGCAGCACCCAGCACCTGTCGGGTGAAATGCTGAAGCTGATGATCAGCGGTGACTTCACGCACATCCCCTACAAGGGTACCGGCCCGTCGCTGACGGCGCTGATCAGTGGCGAGGTGGAGTTTTCTTTCAGCAACATTCCTGCGGCGCAGCCGATGCTGAACCGGATGCGCGTGCTGGGCATTACCAGCGAAAAACGCTCGCCGCTGATGCCCGAGGTGCCGACCATGGCTGAAGGCGGCCTGCCGGGCTTCATCACCCAGACCTGGTACGGCGTGCTGTCGCCGCGCGGCACGCCGCAGTCGGTGATCACCACGCTGAACAATGTCATCGTCAAAGCCGTGCAGCGCGAGGATTTCCGCACCAAGCTGGCACAGATGGGTGCGGATCCGATTGCCGAGTCGCCGGAGTATTTCCGCAAGATGCTGGCGGAAGAGATCGAGCGCTGGGGCAAGGTGGTCAAGGCTTCGGGGATCAAGCCTTGAGTATAAAAGTTGCGCTGAACTTGGGCTGAGTGTAAGAAGCGCTCGTAATAATTGATATTTCTATCAGCAATTACGGCACGTAGGCTTTGCAGTGAATAATTTCAACGGTTTTCACGTTATATCTCACGATGCAACTCCCAACAACGGTTCCAGAGACCGATCCATCTGGCCTCTGGGCGCTTCAGGGGCAGCTAATAACATTAGCCGAGCAACTTGTCGGTCAACGAGATCGGACTAAGACAATCTACCAGCCGTCTTTTCACGATGACGGCCCCCGTCTACGCAACACGCCCACACTCGACGGCGCTTTCGTTGAGCTCGGCAGAGGTAGTAAAGTCTACTGGCCGACCGTCGTGTACGAGATGGCGCATGAGACAATACACCTCCTGAATCCGACTGTAGGCCATACGAACTGGCTCGAAGAAGGTGTGGCCGTTGCGTTCTCGGTTCATGCGCAGAGTTTGTGTAGACTCCAGCAGATTCAGACCCCTAACTCAGGCCCATACTTCGAGGCACTTGAATTGGTTCGTGCGCTTCCTGGTGGTCCCTTTGTGGCTGCGCGCCGCGTCCGTGAGTTCGCTCGTGCTCTCAACGCAATTACGACTGAACAACTGCGAGAACTATTCCCAGATACCGATCCTGTTGACTTAGGGCAGCTTTCCAAGAAATGCATCCCGCGTTGAGAGCCAACCCTTAGTTTGATTCGCCCCATTCCGACCGGCTGCGCCTGTCTACACGGGCCCGTTGGCCGCAAAGTTAGACTTTTAGAAAAATGGCTAAGTTATACTGCGTGCTGCCAAAGGAGACGCCATGGAACTCTCTGCCGTTCTGACACCCGTCGCCGAAGGCGGCTTTGTTGCGCTGAATCCGGAAACCGGGACAACTACCCAAGGCGAAACCGTTGAAGAGGCGCTTGCGAACTTACGTGAGGCCACCGAGCTCTACCTTGAGGAGTTTCCGTTAAGTGTGACGGGCCGTTCCCTGCTCACGACTTTTCATGTAGCCGTGCATGCCTAGTTTGCCGGTTGTGTCTGGTGCCGAAGCGGTTCGTGCACTGGAGCGTCTCGGTTTCGTAGTTGCCCGCCAGCGTGGCAGTCACATTATTCTCCGTAGCGCGTCTCAAGGCTGTGTTGTTCCCAATCATCGCGAACTTAAAACCGGGACGCTCGCTGGCGTGCTCAAGCAGGCTGGCGTATCCGTTGAAGAATTCGTCAGTGCGCTTAAGGCCTGATATCGAGATCGGGCTTTTTGTCTGATTAGCACGCTTGGATTTGCCTGAAGCGGCCGGGGCTTTGCGGGCCTCGATAACACTTTCTTCACAAGCTGTTTTGTACACTGCCGGGCAGAGTCACTGAATCCTGCGGCGCCCGGCCCCCTTGAGTGCCTGCACGCCGTACTCGGTGACGGGAGCCGTGGTTTTGCTCCTCCCTTAAATCTCAACAGGCACCCAATCCCATGCAGGGTCGTTCACTGATGGCCAATGCCGGCCTGACCGGCAACAGCCTGATTCTTCTGGTCAGCGCATTTCTGAGCCTTTTCGGCAACGCCACATTCGTTGCAAACGTCCTCAAAACCTATCCGCCGAGCGGCGGCAATGCATGGGCGCTGCTGTCCCTGATCATCGTTTTTGGCGGTGTCACCGTTATTTTGCTGGGTGCAGCGTGTTTCAAACGCTCCACGAAACCGGTGCTGATCATCGTACTGCTGTTGTCCTCGCTGGCCGCCTGTTTCATGGACAGTTACGGCGTCATCATCAGTGATGACATGCTGCGGAATGTTACGCACAGCGACACCGCCGAAGCGCTTGAGTTATTCAACGTAAAACTGCTGCTTTACCTGCTTGTTCTGGGCATCCTGCCTGCGCTGGTGGTCTGCAAGGTGCCGCTGCTCTGGAATGGCTGGCGCAGCGAAGTCATTTCCCGCTTGAAACTCCTCGGCGTAACCATCGTGCTTGTTGCCGGGACTGTGTTGCTGTTCGGCAGTTTCTATGCGTCTTTTTTCAGAGAGCACAAGGAACTGCGCCAGCATGCCAACCCGGGCTATTACCTGTATTCGACGATCAAATATGCCGCCGAAGTGTTCAAAACCGGTGCGCATGCAGCGATGACCACGGTGGGTGCGGATGCGATGATTCCCGCGTCGGATGTGTCGCGGGAACTGGTCATCATGGTCGTCGGAGAAACGGCACGGGCTGACCGCTTTTCCCTCAACGGTTATGCGCGAGAGACCAATCCGCAGCTAAAACAAAAAAATGTCATCAGCTTCACCAACTTTTGGGCCTGCGGCACGTCCACGGCGGTTTCCGTGCCGTGCATGTTTTTGCGGGGTGGTGATTCCAAAAATTCATCGGCGATCATGACCGATGAAAATCTGCTCGACGTGCTGCAGCGCAGTGGTGTCAACGTGCTGTGGCTGGACAACAATTCCGACTCCAAGGGCGTCGCCAGTCGCGTGGAATACCATGATTTCAGATCATCGAAAGTCAACCCGGTCTGCGATACCGAATGCCGCGACGAAGGCATGCTCGCCGGGCTGCAAACGTACATTGACGCTCATCCCAAGGGTGACATCCTGATTGTTTTGCATCAAATGGGAAATCACGGCCCAGGCTATTTCCGCCGGTATCCGCCGGAGTTCGAGAAATTCAGGCCGGTCTGCAAGAGCAGCGATCTCAGTCTATGCAGCCGGGAGGAAATCGGCAATGCCTACGACAATGCCATCCTCTACACCGACCATTTCCTGGCCAAGGCCATTGCAGTGCTCGAAAAGAATGACAGTAAATTCGAGACGGCGCTGTTCTATGTCAGTGATCACGGGGAATCGCTGGGTGAAAACGGACTCTATCTGCACGGATTGCCCAAGGCCATCGCACCCGATACTCAGCTCAACGTACCTGCTGTGATGTGGTTTGGCGCGAATTTCCATGCCGTAACCCCATCGCTATTGCGCATGAAAAGCAAAATGCGTTTCACCCACAACAACGTGTTTCATACCATACTCGGGTTTTTTGAGGTCGAATCCGCAGCCTACCGTCCCGGTATGGATATTCTGAGTGGGGTTAAGCTCCCGCAGAAGAAATGACCGGACCGGAAATGTCCGGATCGGTCGTGCTTATTTCAACCGTGGATTCAGCACATCCCTTAACTGATCCCCGACCAGATTGATCGCGACAATCGTCACCAGCAGCGCGATTCCAGGGAAAAAGCTGATCCAGTATTTTCCCGACAGCAGATGGGTATAACCGTTGGCAATCAGCAGACCCAGTGAGGGTGAAGTGATCGGCATGCCAAGGCCGAGGAAGGACAACGTGGCCTCCAATGCGATGGCGTGGGCGACCTGCACCGTGGCGACGACAATCAGCGGCGGCAGCACATTGGGCAGCACGTGGCGGAACAGGATGCGTGTGCCGCTGTAGCCGGCGCAGACCGCGGCATCGACATATTCCTTTTTGAGTTCGACCAGTGCCGCGCCGCGCACGGTGCGCGCGTAATAGGCCCATTGCACGACGACCAGCGCGATGATGATCTTGTCGACACCCTGGCCGGCCAGGGCAAGCAGGATCAGCGCGACCAGGATGGCGGGGAAGGACAGTTGCAGGTCGACGATGCGCATGATCAGTGCGTCGACCCAGCCCCCAGCGCGGGCTGAGACCAGGCCGATGACCAGTCCCAGTCCAAGTGCCGCCACCGTCGATAGCACGCCGACGCCGATACTGATGCGCAGGCCGTAGAGGATGGCGGAGACCATGTCGCGACCCTGGTCGTCGGTGCCGAGCCAGTGGGTGTAGCCGGCGGCGCTGGCCGCGCCTGGCGCCAGTTTGGCATCAAGGATGTCGAGTTGTGCGAGGTCGTACGGGTTTTGTGGCGTGATCCATGGCGCGATGAAGGCGGTGACGAGCAGCGCGCACAGCACCCAGAATGCCCCCAACGCGATGCGGTCGCGGGTAAAGCCGGTGGTGAATTCACGAGTGGGGGACAGCGCAGCGGTCATCGCGAACCTTTTAATCGCACCCGCGGGTCTAGCGCGGTGTAGAGCAGGTCGACCAGCAGATTGATGAAAATGAATAAAAACACGATCACCAGCAGGTAGGCGACGATCACCGGGCGATCCAGCACGTTGATCGAATCGATCAGCAGCTTGCCCATGCCCGGCCATGCGAATACGGTTTCAGTGACCACGGCGAAGGCGATCAGCGAACCGAGCTCGAGCCCGACAACGGTAACGATGGGGATCAGGATATTGCGCAGCACATGTATGCGAACAACATTGCTCTCGGGTACGCCCTTGGCGCGTGCGTAGCGCACGTAGTCCTGGAGCATGGCCTCGCGCGTGCCGGCGCGGGTGAGACGAATCAGCAGCGACAGTTTGAACAGCGCGAGGTTGGTCGCCGGCAGGATCAGGTGGCGGATGCCATCCCAGGTCAGGAAGCTGACAGGGATGCCGAAGATATCGACGGTGGCGCCGCGGCCGGTGGTCGGCAGCCAGCCGAGTTGTACTGAAAACACCATGATCAGCATCAGTCCGACCCAGAACGTTGGCAGCGAGAAGCCGAGGATGGAGCCGGCCATGATGCTGCGGCCGATCCAGGAGTCCGGTTTCAGTCCGGCGAGCAGGCCGAGGGGGATGCCCAGCACGATGGCGATCAGCATGGCCATGAATGCCAGTTCCAGCGTTGCCGGCATGCGCTCGAAAATCAATTCGATGGCGGGGATGCTGGCGGCGAAGGATTTGCCGAGATCACCGGTTAAGGCGCCCTTGAGGAATATCCAGTATTGCTCCCACAATGGCCGGTCGAGGCCGAGCCGCGCGATGGTCTGCGCGATTTCCGCCTGGTCGGCCTGCGGGTTGATCAGGATGTCCACCGGGTTGCCGATGGCGTAGACGCCGGTAAACACCAGCAGCGACATCACGAACAGCGTCACCGCGCTTTGGGCGAGGCGGCGCAGGGTGAAGTTCAGCATGAAACAGCGGCCTCAGCGCGGCGTGAAGTGGTGGGCAAAGGTGAATTCGTCCGTGCGCGGCGTGTAATTCAAACCGGTGCGCATTGCCCAGCTGACGACTTGGTGGTGCAATGGAATGAAGGCGAGATCGTTCATCGCCAGGGTGTTCGCTTCACGTGCCAGCGTTTCACGCTTGTTGCGATCAACGCTGCCCAATGCCTGCTCCATCAGCGCGTCGACCCTGGGATTGGCATAACGCCCCCAGTTCCATGCGCCGTAACCTTTGTCTGGATTCGGTGCGGCGACCAGCGAGCGCAAGGCGAGGTCGGCGGCAAAGGAACCCCAGCCGAGCAGCGCGAAACTGGTTTCTTCCTTGCGCACCCGCCCGAGGAAAGCCGACATCGGCATCGCTTCGACGCGGGTGATGATGCCGACGCGGGTCAGCAGTTGCGCCACAGTCTGCAACACCTGTTCATCATTGATGTAACGGTTGTTGGGGCCGGCGAGAGTGACGTGGAAACCGTTCGGGTAACCAGCTGCAGCGAGCAGCTTTTTTGCGCCTTCGACATCGTAGGCTTCGGCTTTCAGCGCAGCGTTGTGCCCGAATACACCCGGCGACACGATGTTGGCGGCGGGCACTGCCAGGCCTTCCATCACGCGTTCGGCGATGGCTGCGCGGTTGATGGCCTTGGAGATCGCCTGGCGCACGCGCAGGTCCATGAACGGATTTTTGGCGAGCGGTTTGCCGCTGACATCAGTGATACCCGGTGGTTGCGCACGGTATTGGTCGAGGTGCAGCAGGATGGTGCGCCAGGACGTGGTTTGGGTTACTCGTAAGTTATTGTTTTTATTAATTTTTTTAATATCCGCCGAGGGCACGTGTTCGATCACGTCGAGTTCGCCCGAGAGCAGCGAGGCGGTACGAGAGGGATCCGCCGGTATCACCCGCAGCGTGACCCTGTCCCAACTTGGCCAGGCCGGGGCTTTGCCCCACCAGCCGTCATGGCGCGCGAGTTCGAGCCGGTCGCCGCGCTGGTAACGCACAAATTTGTACGGCCCGGTACCGATCATTGCGCGGCCCGCATCAAAATCCTCGGGGCCGGCATTGAGCGCGTTTTTTCTGGAAACGATCAGGATCGAATTGATGTCCTCGGGCAGTGCGCCGTACGGATATTTTGTTTTGATGCGCAACGTGTGTGCATCCACTGCGGTGGCCGAAGCGATGGCACGCACATAGGAGGCAAAACCGCCCGGGCTGCCCTTGATCGACAACGGGCGCTGCAGTGAAAACGCGGCGTCTTCGGCGGTGAAGTCGGAACCGTCATGAAATTTGACGCCGCGGCGCAGATTGAATTCCCAGGTGGTGGCGTCAATCGCTCGCCAGCTTTCGGCGAGGCCGGGGATCAGCCGGGTCTGAGGATCGACGTCGGTCAGCGATTCAAAGACATGGCGCGCAACGGTGAGGTTGGGCTGCGAGGCGAGCAGGTGCGGGTCAAGCGACGTGACTTCGCCGGAGAGGCCGATGCGCAGTTCAGCGGCGGGGGTGCTGCCTGTAGTTATGGCGAGCGCAATCGCGCTGAAGAGGATGGGCCAGCGTTTTATGAACCACCCCCATCCCCGCCTTCCCCCTGAAGGGGAAGGGGTTCCTTGGGATTCCCTCCCCTTCAGGGGGAGGGTTAGGGCGGGGGTGGTTCCAGCAATCATTTCCCAGAAATAGCTGCCCATATTCTTTCCATGACACCTTCAATGTTACCGAGCACTTCGTTGTTCCAGAATCGCAGCACGCGAAAACCTTGTTGCACCAGAAATGCATCACGTTGTTGATCCTGCAATTTCATCTCCGCATGTTGGCCACCGTCTACTTCAATTACAAGTCTTTTGGCCAAGCAGACGAAGTCCACGACATAGCGGCCAACGGGGTGTTGCCGTCGAAACTTGATGCCGGCAATCTGGTTATGGCGCAGGTGTTGCCACAACCATTTTTCGGCATCGGTTGGATCGCTTCGCAGGCGGCGTGAACTCGCGACTTGTCGTGTCGTCAGTTTCGGCACAACGCGGATCGAGCGATCAGCAACTACTGCGGCCGGCTCATTGCAGCCGGAATTCAAAGGCATTGGTGCGTTCGTCCGCGCGCGGCGCATACGCGACACCTTTGCGCGTGTCCCAGACGCTTTCCTGGTGGTAGAGCTGGATGATGCCCAGCTCGTACATCGCCACCGCGGTGGCGTCCTGCAACAACCGTTCGCGCTTCGCGTCATCGACCGTGGCCAGCGCCTGGTCGAGCAGCGCATCCATTTTGGCGTTGGAGTAGCGGCCGCGGTTGGCGTTGCCCATGCCCTTGGCGGTGTCGAAGGTGGCGAGCAGGGCTTTCAGCGGCGAGGAGGCTTCCGCCGTGTCCGAACCCCAGCCGACCAGCATCAGGCTGAATTCAAGCTTGTTGGCGCGGCTGAAATACACCGCAGAAGGCATCACGTCGACCTTGGTGAGGATGCCGACGCGGGTCAGCATCTGCGCGATGGCCTGCGCCACCTGATCGTCGTTGACGTAGCGGTTGTTCGGGCCGTGGATGGTCAGGCCGAAACCGTCGGGGTATCCGGCGGCCGCCAGTAATTTGCGCGCGCCCTCAGGATCAAAGGCTTCGGGCTTCACTTTCGGGTCGTAGCCGAACATGCCATCGGGCATGACCTGGCCGGTGGCGACAGCCGCACCCTCCATCAGTCGTTCGACCAGCGCCTGGCGGTTGATGGCCTTGGAAATGGCCTGCCGTACGCGCACATCTTTCAGCGGGTTGCGGTCGAGCGGGCGGCCGGCTTTGTCGGTGACCATTGGCGACTGATCACGATTACTGTCGATGTGCAGGTACATCACCCGGTGCGAGACCTGGCGATAGACCGATAACTCGGGATTTTTGACCACCCTGGCCAGATCGGAGGTCGGCACGTTTTCGATGGCGCGCACATCGCCGGAGAAGAGTGCCGCGACCCGCGTCGGGGCGGAGGTGATGACACGGAAGATCACCTTGTCCCAGGCCGGTTTGGCGCCCCAGTAATTGTCGTTGCGCGCGAGTTCGACACGGTCGCCTTTTTGCCAGCGCACAAATTTGAACGGCCCGGTACCGATGGCCGCCTTGCCGGTATTGAAGTCATCGGTGGTGGCGCCTTTGGCGCGGGCCGGGATGATCATGATGGTACTCATGTCGTTGGGCATCAGCGGGTACGGTTTCGCGGTCTTGAGGCGGATGGTGTACGGATCAACGATGATCCGCTCGGTGATCTGCTTGCTGTAGGTCGCGAACGAAGACGGACTGTTCGGCACGCCGGGTACGCGGTCCAGTGTTGCGGTGACGTCGGCGGCGGTGAAGTCCGCGCCGTCATGGAATTTGACGCCGCGGCGCAGCTTGAATTCCCAGGTCAGCTCGTCCACGGCCCGCCACGATTCGGCGAGCGCCGGCATCAGCCGGCCGCGCGGATCCTTGGCAACCAGGGTTTCAAAGACATGATTGCCGACATTGTTGTTGGGCGTGAGGTTGTGAAAATGCGGATCCATGCTGGTGACGTCGGCGCTGAGTCCGATGCTCAGATCAGCGGCCGCTGCGGGTGTTACGGCGAGGGCCGTGGCCCACAGTATTGCAACTGCCATGTTGCGCATGTTCATGGTCTTTTCTCCGCGGATGGCGATGTGCAGCTGGCACGTGCGGCTAGCATACCGTATCAATCCGTTGTTGACCGTAGTGCGCTGCGTTGACAGTGCAGAACGGCCTGCCTATGCTGATCCTTTAACGACGGACGTTCCGATGAAACCGCATGTCGCGCCCGGCGCGGAGACGCTGGACTTGATCCGCACGCTGATCGCCTTTCCGACGGTCAGCCGCGATTCCAACCTCGAACTGATCGATTACGTGCGCGAGCTGTTGCGGCCGCTCGATGCCGACCTGCGCATGACCTTCGACCGCGACAAGCGCAAGGCCAACCTGTTCGCGACGCTGGGTCCGCGCGGCATACCCGGCGTGGTGCTGTCGGGCCACACCGACGTGGTGCCGGTGGACGGCCAGGACTGGACCACCGATCCGTTTACAGTGACCGAGCGCGACGGCCGGCTCTATGGCCGCGGCACTTCCGACATGAAAAGTTTCATTGCCAGCGCGCTGGCGCTGGCGCCGGAGTTCGTGCAGCGCGGGTTGCAGACCCCTGTGCACCTGGCGTTTTCCTATGACGAGGAAGTCGGTTGCCTCGGCGTGCGTGATTTGCTGACCGACATGGCGCAGGCGGGCATCAAGCCGCTGTCGTGCGTCGTCGGCGAACCGACGGAAATGCGACCGGTGATCGCGCACAAAGGCAAGCAGAGTTATCGCTGCTCGGTGCGCGGGCTCGCGTCACATTCGGCGTACGCTCCCTACGGTGTCAATGCGGTGGAGGCGGCGGCGGAGGCGGTGGCGTTCCTCAAGCAACTGGCGCGTCGGCACCGTGACCGCGGTCCGTATGATCGTGGTTTTGACGTGGCCTATACGACGGTGCACACGGGCGTGATCCGCGGCGGCACGGCGCTCAATATCGTGCCCCACGACTGCGTGTTTGATTTCGAGTTCCGCAACCTGCCGGGGGATGATCCGAATACGCTGCTGAAAGAATTCGAGGCGCATGTGCGCGAAGTCATCGAGCCGGAAATGCATGCGGTCGATCCGAAAAGCGGATTCAGAATCGTCAAAATGTCCGAGATCCCTGCGCTGAATACCGGTGCTGAAGCCGAGATCACCGCATTGGCGCAGGAGTTTTCCGGCAGCAATGACATTGCCAAGGTGTCGTTCGGCACCGAGGCGTCGCAGTTTCAGGTGGCGGGGGTGCCGACCATCGTCTGCGGACCGGGCTCAATCCGCGAGGCGCACAAGCCCGATGAGTTCGTCACGCTGGCGCAGGTCGCGCAGTGTGAAATTTTCCTGCGGCGGCTGTTTCAGCGCCTCGCCGCAGGATGATACGTAAGTATCTGATTTTATTGTTTTTTTAAAGATTTGCGGCAACCGAACTACAGACCCTAGTTGTTCTGGGTGGTTGCGATGAATTTCTCATCACCCTGTTGCTCGCGTTCGAACTCGAGGAATTCGTAGTAGCCGCAGCGCTTGGCGTCCGGATATTCGCGACACACGGCAGGGCGTGATTCGTACACCGTACACTGGCGCTTTTTGGTGTCGAACAGCTTGCAGATCTTGCCGTAGTGTTTGTCGTCCTGCTGCTTCAGTGAGCGCACTTTCTCTGTGCGGTCGAAACGCGTGTAGCTGGATTCCGCCTGGGCATAGGTGATGTCAAAGTGTTTGGCCAGCCGCGAGATGTCGCGCTTGCCGACCTCGATCAGGGGATAACTGCAGCAATAGCCGGGACATTTGCTGCAGTCATACTGGACTGCGGATTTTTTTGCGGTCTTGCTCGAACTGATGTTGCTCATTTTTGATTACTATGCGCCGCTGATGCAGCGCATCCTTGGGTAAGCGCGCATTCTACCCGCGTGAGCCTGATCAGTGGTGAAGGATTTTAGACAAGAACTGTTGCGCACGCTCGGAGCGCGGTGTGCCGAAGAATTCGTCCTTGGTGGCATCCTCGACGATTTCGCCGCGGTCCATGAAAATCACCCGATGGGCGACTTTGCGCGCGAAACCCATCTCATGGGTCACGCACATCATGGTCATGCCTTCCTGGGCAAGCTCGACCATCACGTCCAGCACTTCATTGATCATCTCCGGGTCGAGCGCCGAGGTCGGTTCGTCGAACAGCATGGCGATCGGGTCCATCGCCAGCGCGCGGGCAATGGCCACGCGTTGCTGCTGGCCGCCCGAGAGCTGTCCCGGGAATTTTTGCGCATGGTCGGTCAGGCCGACGCGTTTGAGCAAGGCCTGCGATTTAACGGTGGCTTCCTCGACGCTGCGGCCCAGCACCTTGACCTGCGCCAGATTCAGGTTGGCGGTGACGTTCATGTGTGGAAACAGCTCGAAATTCTGAAACACCATACCGATTTTGGCGCGCAACTGCGGCAGGTTGGTCGCTTTGTCGCCCACCGACTGGTCGTTGACGATCAGGCTGCCGCCCTGGAACGGCTCCAGTCCGTTGACGCATTTGATCAGCGTGGATTTCCCCGAACCCGACGGACCGCAGACAACGATGACCTCGCCTTTTTCGACCTGGGTCGTGCAGTCCTTCAGCACCTGGAAGCTGCCATACCACTTGCTGACGTTTTTGAATTCGATCATGGCCATGATGGATTGCCTTCTTTTTAACAGACCTTAGCGCGGCGGGGTGATGCGCAACTGCAGCCGCTTGACGGTATACGACGCAAGGAAGCAAAGGATGAAATAGATCACTGCCGCGAACAGGTACATTTCCACCAGACGCCCGTCGCGCTGCGCAACCTTGCTTGCCGCACCCATGAAATCGGTCAGCCCGACGACATACACCAGCGAGGTGTCCTGGAACAGGATGATGCCCTGCGTCAGCAGGATCGGCACCATGTTGCGGAATGCCTGCGGCAGCACGACCAGCCGGGTCGCCTGCGGGTAGCTGAGGCCCAGCGCGTAGCCGGCATTGACCTGACCGGCGGGCACGCTTTGGATGCCGGCGCGGATGATTTCGCAGTAGTAGGCAGCTTCAAACAGCGTGAACGCGATCAGCGCGGAATAGAACGGTCCGATGCCCTGGGCATAGCTGTCGCCGCTGATGTGTTTGACGGCAATCGGCACCAGAAAATAAAACCAGAAAATCACCAGGATCAGTGGCGTTGCGCGCAGCAAGTTGACGTAGAGGCCGGCAGGGACGCTGATGGCCTTGATGCTGGAGAGGCGCATCAATGCGAGCAGCGTGCCGAGCACGATACCGCCGACCATCGCCAGCAGCGTCAGCCACAGCGTGGTCATCATGCCCTGCCACAGGTAGGGGAGGGCGCGCTGGATGACGTCGAAGTCGAAGTTCGAGAACATTTTCCCTCACCCCCGGCCCTTCGATCCCTCATCCCTGCCCCTTCTCCCGGGGGGAGAAGGGAAGCATTTGCCTCCCCTCTCCCTCTGGGAGAGGGGTCGGGGGTGAGGGAAGGAGAGGGGAGATATTGGGCGCTGATGCGCTGAAGCAGGATTGAACATGCGTTATTTCCCGGTGCCGATGTAGCCGGGCACCCGTACGCGGCGCTCCAGTAGCTGCATCACGACGACCACTGCCATCGTGATCAGCACATAAACCACGGTAGCCAGCGTGAAAATTTCAAACGTGCGGAAGGTGTATTCGGAGATGGTGCGAGCCTGGGCGGTGAGTTCGAGCACGCCGATGGTCAGCGCTACCGAGGAGTTCTTGAAGATAGTCAGGAATTCCGAAGTCAGCGGCGGGATCACGATGCGGTAACCCATCGGCAGCAGCAGATGGCGGTAAACCTGCGGCATGGTGAGTCCGGTGGCAAGCGCGGCGTGGGTCTGGCCGGTGGGAATGGATTGGATGCCGGAGCGCACCTGCTCGGCGACGCGGGACGCGGTATAGAAGCCCAGTGCCAGCACGGCGCTCCAGAACTCGGGCATCGGCATGCCCTGTTTCATCCAGCCGCCCAGCGCCTTGGGCACGATTTCCGGCACCACAAAGTACCAGATGAACATCTGCACCAGCAGCGGGACGTTGCGAAAGAGCTCGACGTAAATGGTGGCGGGTCCGTTCAGCCAGGCCAGTTTGGTGGTGCGCATCACCCCGAGTACGGAGCCGAGGGTGAAGGCGATGACCCAGGCGCAGAGTGAAACCAGCAGCGTCCACTTGACGCCGGAGACGACCCAGTCGAGGTAAGTGCCGCCACCGGAGAATGCCGGCTGGGTCAGAAAGCCGAAGTCCATGAACGCAGTGTAGCCGCAACCGGAAAGTCTGGGCAAAAAAATCGGGGGGCCGCAGCCCCCCGATTTAATCGTATTACCTGCTGGATTAATGTGCCGGGTTCAGCACTTCATGCGGCCGCAGGCGCCGACGCCCGTGTCGTTGGGGCTCTTGATGGCCGCTTTCAGACCGTCCGACATCGGGAAACTCAGGTTGATGCCTTTGGGCGGAATCGTTGATTCGAACCATTTGGTGTAGAGCTTGCTGATTTCCCCGCTCTTGTAAAGACCGCTCACCGTGTCATCGACCAGCTTTTTGAACGCCGGATCATCCTTGCGCAGCATGATGGCGTACGGGTCGTCGGAGAGGAATTCACCGATCACTTCGAAGTCGTTCGGGTTCTTGGCGCCGGCTTTCAGGCCATAGAGCAGGATGTCATCCATCGGAAATGCAACGGCACGGCCGGTGTCGACGGCGAGGAAGGATTCAGCATGATCCTTGGCGGGGACGAAGTTGATGCCGAGCTTTTTCTCGTCGTTGTAAGCCTTCATCGCGCGTTCGTTGGTGGTGCCCTGGGTGAAGACCACGGTCTTGCCCTTCAGGTCGTCATAACCCTTGATGCCCGAACTTTTCTTGATGATGATCTTGGTGCCGGTGACGAAATAGGTCGGTGCGAAGGAGACCTGTTTCTGGCGTTCCACCGAGTTGGTGGTCGAACCGCATTCCATGTCGATGTTGCCGCCGGCGAGGACGGGAATCCGGGTCTGCGAGGTCACCGGCACGAATTCGACTTTCAGGTTCGGCATTTTCAGCTCGGCCTTGATGCGGTCGACAATTTTCGCGCAGATGTCCATGCCGTAACCGATGGGCTTTTGCTGGTCATCGAGATAGGAGAACGGTATCGAAGCGTCGCGGTGGCCGACCTTGATCACGCCCGTATCCTTGATTTTTTTCAGTGTGCCGGTCAGTTCCTGTGCCTGCACGGGCGCGGCGAACAGGCCCGCGGCGGCAATGGCAGCAAGCAGATGGGTAATGCGAAACATGAGCGTCTCCTTTATGGCGGTGGTATCGGGGCTGCCGTCGGCGTGACTGCATGGCAGCGTTGCGCAGATCAATCTAAGGGAAGCGGCGGGCTTTGTCCAGTTCCGGCGGGACGGTGAAAAGAGCAAGCAAAGCGGCGCCATAAAACCAGCATCCGAAAACCGTCATGGCCAGCCGCCGCCGCTCCCGGCATCATTGATGCAGCACGTCCCGTTTCATCGGCGCCAGCAGCGCGAGCAGCCGGTTGCGCGCGCTCTCGGAAATCCGATTGCGGTCGAGCGCGTGGCGCAGGTCTTCAACGAAAATGTTGAATTCGGCAGCGTTCAGATCAAGTCCTTTGTGCGCCTTGGCCATGTCCTTGCCTGTGTATTTGCAGGGGCCGCCGGTCAGCGCGCAAAACTGCTCGCTGACGATCTTCTTCAGGTCGGGGATGTCGATTTTCTCGAAATGACGCATGGTCACCGGGTTGGCAGCCGCGAGGTCAATGGTGTCGCGGACGATGGCGGCTATGCCGGGCTTGCCGCCGAGGTCATGAAACAGGCTTTTGTCGTTGCGGATGGTTTCATAGCTTGCGCAGCCGGAGGTGACTGCAATCATGAAAAATATCGATGCAATGGGGTGGATGGTCATGATATTGAGCTCAGTGATTCAGATTCAATGGATTAGATTCAGCGAAAGATACCAGCCGCGCTGGCGAAAGCCGGCGATCTCTCCCAGCGACACGTAGGCGGCGATCACCGCGACGCGTTTGCTGGGGAGGAAGGCGATGAATGCGTCTTTCGCGGCTTGCTCACGCGAGGCGGAGAGATTGTCGGGCTTGTCGCGATACTCCGCCCCGATCACCCAGTGATCGGTCAGGAACACGCCCGCGCTGCCTTCGAAGTGGGCACTGTAGCTGTTCTTGCGGTCGCCGCCGAATCCGAGCAGTCCGAACTGATTCGCCTTGGTGGCGCGCAGTGTGCCGCCCAGCAGCAGATTGTGGCCGGCGACAGCACCGAGATACAGCTTGGTGGCAGCGACGTAGAAATCAGTGCCGCTCGCGTTTTTCGCACCGACCGCGGCGGGGATGAAACCGAAATCGTCGTTGCGCTTGTGCTGCAGACCGATCGCCACCTGCGGCAATGCGCTGTCCTGGTCGAAAACCGCGTCGCCGAACACTCTGAGTTTGGCGCCGAAGATATTCTGGCGGATACGGTTGCCCGGTAATACGCGGCCGTTCAAGATGAACTGCTGCTGGGCTATTGAGATTTCCACGCGATCAAAGAGGCCGATCGCGATGCCGGCTGCATCAAGGCGGTAGTCGTTGAGGCCTACGCGTGTGACAAACGCTGATGCGCCGATCTCGTCTTCGGTGCCGAGTCCGCCGATCAGCGCCCATGGCGTCAGTCCACCGCCGGCGGTGCCCTCGATCTGGCTTACGCCCCCCGTTGCGAGCAGTTTGCCGCCGGCCAACGCGGTGACCGGAGTCATGGCCAGGCAGCAGGCGAAGGCCCGGCAGATCCAGTGATTGAGGTCAAAATGCATGTCGCTGCGTATCTTCAATTGATAAGATGGCACTTAAGATGGCATTTGCGAGTGTGGGTGGGGGGGGGATGGAGTGTGGGTGCTTGTCCGACGCATCGTAATCAAAAGGTAATATAAATGACAGTTCATGCATTGATTCTAGCAAGCTGCGTCCTGTGGACTCAAAGTTTTGCCGGAGCGGCGACGCTGGAGAGCCTGGTCAGGGATCCGGCAGGCAAGCCTCTGGCGGAGGCGGTGGTATACGCCATAATCCCCGGCAAGCCGCAGCCCGCACGCCAGGGGGCCAGCGCGGTGATGGACCAGATTGACAAGGAGTTCGTGCCGCATGTGCTGGCCGTCCAGTCTGGCACGCTGGTGCGGTTTCCGAACCAGGACAACATCCGCCACAACGTCTATTCGTTTTCGCCGGCCAAGGTCTTCTCGCTCCAGCTCTACCGCGGCACGACTGCGGAGCCGGTGTTATTGGACAAACCCGGCGCGGTGGTTCTCGGCTGCAACATCCATGATTTCATGCTCGGCTACATCCTGGCCGTCGATACGCCGCATTTCGGTGTCACTGGTGCCGACGGCAAGGTCAGTCTGCGCAACCTCGTGGCGGGGGAGTATGAGGTGCGTGCCTGGCATCCGCGCATGCAGGAGGAGGTGGACAGCCTCTCCCGGCGGGTGAGCATTGCCGGCCCCGGTGCGGCGCCGGTGTCGTTCACGATCACGCTGAAGCCCGATCCGCGCAAAAAACCGAAACGCTAGGCGATGTTCCGCTTCCGCCGTTTCCAGAGCCGCCTGATATTCTTTTTCCTCGGTCTGGTGTCGCTGGTGCAGATCGTCGTGTTCGTCACGGTCGATCGCACGAATACGCGCTATGCGCGGGAGCAGATCGAGGCGGCGCTGGAGCTGGGCGCGCGCACTTTCAGCCGGTTGATCGAATTGCGCACCGAGCAGTTGTCGGAATCGGTGCGCATCCTGACCGGAGATTTCGCGTTCAAGACGGCGATCGCCACGGGTGAGCGGACCACCATCCGTTCGGTGCTGGAGAACCACGGCGGGCGCGTGGGCGCCGATGTCATGCTGCTGCTGTCGCTCGATAACGCGCCGATTGCCGATACGCGCGCCGAGGCGGGCGGCGCGCTGCCGCCGGCACTGGGGCATCTCATCCGGGTGGCGGAACAGAACGACCGCGCATGGGCGGTCATATCGCTCGACGGGCAGCCTTATCAAGTGCTGGTGCTGCCGGTGCTTGCGCCGGTCCCCGTGGCGTGGATCGTCGCCGGCTTCAGGATCGATGACAGGCTTGCGCAGCAACTGCAGCAATTCACCAAGCTCGGTGTTTCTTTTTTTTACGAGTCAGTCAGTGGTCCGGTGAACATCCTGGCGTCGTCACTGCCGCCGGCGATGCGCGCCGAACTCATGCGTATCCCGGACATTTTCACGCGCGCGAAGAACCATGTCGAGCCGGTCACCTTGCAGAAGGAAGAGCATCTGGTGCTTGTTGCCGCGCTGCGGATGGCTGCGGATACCACGCTGGATGTGATCCTGCTGCGCTCGCTGGAGGAAGAGCTGCTGCCGTTCCTCGAACTGCGCATCGCGGTGTTCGTGCTTTCCTGCAGTGGGCTGCTGGTGTCGCTGATCGGTGCGTTTTTCATCGCGCGCAGCGTGACCAAGCCGGTGCGGGCGCTGGCGGAATCCGCGCGCCGCGTGGAACGCGGCGAGTACGGGCAGGAAGTGCGCATCGAGCAACAGGACGAGTTCGGAGAACTGGCAGGCGCCTTTAACCGCATGATCAAAGGTCTCGCGGAGCGTGATCGTGTGCGCAGCCTGCTCGGCAAGGTGGTGTCACCCGCAATCGCCGAGAAGCTCCTGAGCCGCGATTTTGTGCTCGGTGGTGAGGAGCGCGAAGTCACGGTGATGTTCTCGGACCTGCGCAACTTCACCTCGTTATCCGAGCATCGTACACCACAGGAGGTCGTAACGTTGCTCAACACCTATTTCACCCGCATGAGTAGCGCGATCGAGGCCAACAACGGGGTTGTCGACAAATATCTGGGCGACGGCATGATGGCGCTGTTCGGAGCGCCGTTGAAGCACGAAGACGATGCCGGCAACGCGCTCAACGCGGCGATCGACATGTGCGAAGCGCTTGGCGAACTCAACCGGGAATTCCGCGCCCGTGGTCTGCCTGAGCTGGATATCGGCATCGGCATCAACACGGCGCTGGTCGTTGCCGGCAACATGGGCAGTCCTGAGCGGTTGAATTACACCGTGATCGGCGACGGTGTGAACCTTGCGGCACGACTCGAAGGCATGACCAAGCGCGCCGAATACGGCACCCGCATCATTGCGACCGCAGCGACTGTAATGAAATCCCGCCGTGCATTCGATATCCGTTCACTGGGCGAAGTCGCGGTGCGCGGCAGAAGCGAACCGGTGGTGATCCATGCCGTGCTGGGTCGCAGCAGATCCTCGTCAGCGTCACTGGATCTGCCGGCGGCTGACGGCGCGAGTGGATGAGCACCGGTCAGTCGACCCAAAATAGATCTATCTAATTGTTTTTATTGAGTTAATTTAAGCCGTTCCAGGGGTGCCGCCTGCTTTGTTCCTTGATGCCAGCGTACGCAGGCCCGCGCCAGTGCGCGCGTGGCGTCAATGCAGCGGGCATTGACGGGGCTGTCGGCGTAATCGATGGCGACCGGTGTTTCGGTGCAGGCCAGCACCACCGCCTGCGCGCCGCTGTCGAGCAGCCGGGCAACGGCATCCACGGCAAGCCCGTGGGCGCGCGGCAGGTCGTGGGCTTTGACCGCGGCGATGGCCGGCAGCACCAGTTGATCCTGGTCGGCGCGGCTGCTGAGTACGCAATCAAGGCCGCGCGCGGCGAAACGCTGCTGGAAAAATCCCGCCTTGACGGCGCCGTCGGTGCCGAGCAGGCCGACGCGGCCCGCGGTGATGCCGCGTTCGGCGAGCAGGTCGCACACGGCATCGGCAATATGCAGGATGGGCAGTCCGCCCTCGCGCACCAGGTCGTCATGCCAGTAGTGCGCGGTATTGCAGGCGATGGCGACGACGGTGGCGCCGGCCTGTTTCAGCGCCGCGATACCGCGCAACATCTGCGGCAGCGGCGATGCACCGCCATGGAGGATGGCCGCCGGACGCTCCGGGATCTGCGGCACACCCCAGGCGACATAGGGAATGTGGTCCTGGTCGCGGGTGGCCGGGGTTTCTGCCACCAGTTTGGTGAGGAAGTCGGCGGCAGCCAGCGGGCCCATGCCGCCGAGGACGCCGAGCAATGGGGATGCGGGGATTTTGTTCATGGGGCGATTAATTTGTCACCGCAGGAATTCTTCAATCAGCTGCGCCACGGCTGCCGGCTGATCGTGGTGCAGCATGTGCCCCGCGTCTTCCACCCACGCTTCACGGTAATTGCGGAACGCGCTTTTGCGCTCGATTAGCTGCTCCGGCGTGTCCTTCAGGTAGCCGGTGCCTTCGGAGTTGCGGCCGAACACCCATAAGGCCGGCGCCGTGGCCTCGCGCCAGCAGGCAATCAGTTCCTCGACGCGGAACAGCACCGGGTTGGCCCGTTTATGGCGCGGATCACTGAACATCTCGATCACTTCAGGCGCGGTTTCATGCGCCCAGATGCGGGCAATGTATTGCGCTTTTTCGTCGCTCAGCCGCGGATTGTCGCGTTGCAGCCGCGCCGCCAGCGCAGCGAAGGAATGGTAGCTGCGGAAACGCGCTTCTTCCGTCAGTTCACCCAGCCAGCGGCGGTAGCGGCCCGGTGCGTCGGCGGGTGTGGTGCGCGCGAGTCCGAAGCCTTCCAGCGAAACGAGCCGTGACACCCGCTCCGGGAAAATGCCGGCATAGGCGCCGGCGATGACGCCGCCCATGCTGTGGCCGACAATCTGCGCCGGCTGTTCCGGTGAGTACATCGTCAGCAGCGCGTCGAGGTCAGCGTAATAATCCGGAAACCAGTAACCGTGCGCGGACCATGCCGAAAGCCCGAAACCGCGCCAATCGGGTGCGATCACCTGCCAGTCGCGCTGCAGTTCGTCGACGACGAACTGGAATGACGCCGACACATCCATCCAGCCATGCAGCAGGAACAGCGGCGGTGCGCCGGCAGGTCCCCAGGTGCGGACGTGGTGGCGCAGGCCGTTGAATTCGTGAAAGGCGGAGTGGCTGGGTTTCATGTTCATTATATTAAGTGCGCCTAACAAAATGCCGTTTCCCCTCATCCCCACCCTTCTCCCGGAGGGAGAAGGGCTTTTCATCCCTCTCCCTCCGGGAGAGGGACCGAGGGTGAGGGTGATCTTGACTGCAATTTTCAGTCATTTTTTTACGCGCTCTATGTCTCGCGTGCGGCGGCGCGGTTGCGCAGTGCCACCCATGACAATACGGCGAGGCTGGCGCCGATCAGCAGCATGCCGGCGGATTCTACTGCGCCCGGCTGCTCGCCCAATTGCAGGCGCGATGACAATACGCCGATCGCCGGCACCGCCATCACAGCCAACCCGGCAACACCGGCCGGCAGCAGTTTCAGCACATAAAACCACAGCGCCCAGCCGAGCACGGTGCCGAACAGCGTGGCGTACGTCAGCAAAAACCAGAAGTACGGTGTCCATTCCACGGGGCGCGCCGACAGGAAAAATCCGGCCACCGCAAGCACCAGCCCGCCGAACAGCATCTGCCACGCGGTCAATGCGAACGTGCCGACTGCAAGGTGTGTGCGCCAGCGCCGGGTCAGCACCGCCGCGATGGCCCAGCTGACACCGGTCAGCACCGCCAGCGCATTGGCGGTGAAGGTGCCCTGCATGTTCCACGGTTCCAGCACCAGCAGCAATCCCGCAGCCGACAGCGCGACGGCCAGCCATTGCAGGCCGCGGATGCGTTCGCCCAGCACCGGCCAGGCGATCAGCAGGATCCAGAACGGCATGGTGTAGACCAGCACCGCGGTCTTGCCGGCGGCGCCCGAGACCAGCGCCAGCGACACCAGCGCATTGAAGCCGGTGGTCTGCCACAGGCCGAGAATGAAGACATGGCGCGGCGATCGCAGCACCAGCGATTCGCCGCGCCAGGCGGCGATGGCGAACAGCAGCATGGCCCCCGGCAGCGTGCGCAGCGTGGCGTAATCCCAGGGATCGGCAAAACGCACGCCTTCCTTGAGGATGACCCAGGTGTAACCCCAGACAACGCACAGCGCGATCAGCGCGAGGATGCCGGAGCGGGGCAGCGGCGGGTTTGGCATCGGGGC